>CBDUXT010000069.1:0-32958 GCA_965371245.1 uncultured bacterium
ACGTCTATCGACATTCCGTGTCGGCGAGTAAATCGACAGGCCCTTCAGAGGTGGGGGACTCGAATGGTCACCTGATTCGCGCTCCCGTTTGGCTAAAGGCATGGAGCACCCCACACGCAGGTGTCAGCCCACGCTTGCTGCGAGGGCATCGGGCGCCCAAGCGGGGACGGCGTCCGCGCGGGCTAAAGCCACGCGGCTCGGGCGGGAAGAAACACGCGTCGCTCGCGCTCCGGGCTCGGTTCAGGAATCTTGTTACAAACCGGACGCGGACCCGCGACCCGTTCCGCGCGGTGGTCGCCCCGTTTTTGGGTGCTACAATCATGGCGGTTACGCTCCCGCCCGCAGGGGCTTCGCAGGGGGTAAGCGTAAGGAGAGTGAAACCATGCGATCAAAACTGACCGTCACGCTTTGCGGGCTGCTGGGTCTTGCCTTGTGTACAGGGGCAGAGCCGCCGGTCCGCGAGGCGACGGACCGCGCTACGGCAAGGAGAGCAGGAATTGATCCTGCGCGTTGAGACCCATTGCGTCGGGGTTACCAGAGAAGCGCCCGGTAGGCTCCGCTCCCGCGCATCGGGTCGATCCAAGGACCGTCGCCGCGCTCCTCCACGATTCGGTGGCCGTTAGACCATCGCTCGCTGTTTGTGAATGCGGCAGTGCCCCCGCGCGACGAACCGTCCTGCCGACCGTTGGCAACAGAGCGGAACGATCCTCCCCTCTGGTCTAGCCCAGCACACTGGTACTGCGACACACTTGAACTGATGGGTGGCATGGCCGAGCGAAGCGCGGCCATGTATGGCGCGCGTCTCCGTGCCGACGTTGGGTCCGAGTCCGGGATTATCCCGATCGGCCGCCAGTCATCAAATGAGCCGGGTCAACGCATTAGTTCGGCTTGGCGCCCAGGTTCGCGCAGACCAGTTCCTTGCCGTTTCGGGCGAACACGTGGCGGTTGGCGAAGGCCGGGTGCGACCAGCACACGCCGCCGCGGCGACGCAACTGGTCGATCGTCGGCGCGATGAGCTTCGCCCGGCTGATTTCCTCGAAGCCTTTGGGCGACAGCTTGGAGATGATCAACTCGCCGCGTTCGTTGAACATCCACACATTGTCGCCGTTTTCCACGAAGTGGATGGTGGCCCATCGCGCCTTCGGCACGGCCGCCAGGCTCTCCCAGACGCGGTCGCCGGTCTTCAGGTCGAGGCAGCGCAGCTCACCATAACTGTCTACGCCATAGATGTAGTCGCCGGAAAGGTACGGCGTTGAGATGATCGAGTGCAGGGCATCGGTGTTTTTCTCATCGGGGCCGACGCGCTTCCACACCTTCTCCACCGTGAGCGTGTCCTGGCGCAGCCTCAAGAGCAGCGATCCGTCGTAGAAGCTCGTCATGAAGAGCATGTCCTTGTGCAGGACGGGCGTGGCGATGCCGATGACGGTGCGCTTCTTCGGCGGGAACGGATACTTCCAATACACCTCGCCCGTCTTGGGGTTCAGGCCGACGACGTTGTCGCCGGTGTAGGCCACCAGGACCCGGTGCGACGCCTGATCGATCATGATCGGCGCGGCGTACGAGGTGCGGTCGTTGAGCGCTCGCCACCTCTCTTTACCGCTTTTCTTATCGAATGCGACCAGGCAGGCGTTGTCCGATCCGCCAATCTGCACGATGACCAGATCCCCCTCGACGACGGGAGAGGCCGAGATCGCCCAGATCGGCATACGGATTTTGTACTCCGCGTTGAGGTCGTGGCTCCAAAGCACGCTGCCCGTCTCTCCGTCGAGACAGTACATGTGCCCCAGCGTGCCCACCGCGTAGGCGCGGCCGTCGTCGATCGAAACGGACGCCCGCGGTCCGCTGGGATAGCTGACCTTGTAGTCGCTCGACTGGTACGGGCAGTCGTAGCTGTGCGTCCAGAGTTTCTTACCGGTCTTGGCGTCGAAGCAGAGAACGCGTTCCACCTCCGTGGGCTTCTCCAGGCGGTCCATGACGTAGACCCGGCCTTTGGCCACCGTGGGTCCGGAGTATCCCCCGCCGACCTTCGCGCGCCAGACGATCTTGGCCTGAGGCTGGTCAAAGCGATCGATGATTCCGGTTTCCTTCCAGACGCCGTCCCGACCGGGACCGCGCCATTGCGGCCAGTCATCGGCCTGAACGTCGGCGGCGAGGAGCCCGCCCGCGACGACGGTGAGCGTAAGGAGTTGAAGCGTCGTGATTCTGGCGTTCATCATGCTGTTCCTACCTTGGGTCCGAGTGATTCCGAGCCGAACGCACATTATAGAGAGTGGATGGCCGCCACGACACCGCGGCCTGGAAGAAGTTACCTCGGTAGGACATGCGGCCGCCCTGGAGCACGTTCAAGAAGGCTCTTTCAGAGCCGCGCCCGTGCGGGAGCGGTTCGGTTTCGCGCACGAAACCGCTCCCTGAAGATTGCGGCTCGGTTGGTCATAACCCTTCTGAGACACGCCCTCAGAGGACCGGAGGGGTTAGCGACGCGCGGATGGAAGGTCGCCGCGGCGGGTGCGTCAGGCGTCCACCAACCTCTCGCGGATGGCGAAACGGGCAAGGCGGACGCGGTCGTGAATCCCCAGCTTCTTCATCAGGTTGGATCGATGATTGTCCACCGTCTTGATGGAAATGCTCAGTCGCTCGGCGATGTGCTTTTGAGGCAGACCAGTCGCGATGAGTTTGAGAACCTCGAGCTCTCGAGGCGTGAGGGTCGAGAGCCGTTCAGCTCCGGTCTCGATCGATTCGTCCGGAGAATCGTCGTCGCTCCGCCGGCGCTCCACCTTGGGGAAACAGGTTTCCCCGTCCGCAATGCGGCGAACCGCGGCCGCGACTTTATCCACGCCTTCGCTCTTTGGGACAGCGCCGCGAATTCGGAGTTTCCGCGCTCGCGACATGTCTTGGGCGTCGAGTTCTCCGGTGAGGAGAATCCTGGACTTGGGTCGAACCTGCAAGATTTGCTTTGCCGCATCGAGCCCACTGCCTCCGCGGAGGTCGAGATCCAGCAGCACCAGATCCGGCGCGACCCGAATCAACATGGATATGGCGTCGTCGCAGCTCGTTGCAACTCCGATGAGCACCAGTCCGGGCTCGCGCTGGAGGCGCTCGACCAGCCGTGACTCGTCGGCCACGTCGTCCATGACAACGAGGATGGTGCTGGTCGAGTGCAAGGTGTCTTCGATCCACGCCGGCTTGTTGTCAGTCAACTCATTCCAAAAGAAGTTCGGCGCCGGCCTATCGTTTCTCACGTCGCGCTTGGGACGCCGACGAACCCGCCCTTCCAGACTCGCCCGGCAACCCATCGTGAAGCAGCGGCCCGACGCCATCGGACCGCTCACTAGAAGACAGCGGCGGAACGAAGAATAGCCCGCCCGAAGAAACGGCCGTGGAACTCGTCATGAACCAAGTCGCGCAATGCTTCGCTCATGGCACTCCGGTTATTGCGCGGCCGACCGACCGGCAACCGTATATCTTCGCCGGACACAAGGGAAAACGCCTATTCGGCATGGACGAAGCGCCGAGCCTGACCCAAACGGCATAGTCCCTTCCGTACTTCATTGTGGGCCACACTTTTGATTTGTCAATAGGCGGTCTCGGAAAAAGTGCCATTCTAGTGACACAGGCACGTGCGGCGCCGCGAAACAGACGCGCCCTTGCGCGGGCGCGCCGAACGTCGGAGATGAGGTCCAAGTATCGCACCGCGCGTGCGGAATTGGTTGGGTAGGTGTTCTCCCCTACTCGACTGCCCAAGACCGAAAGGGGGTTTGTGTAGCACCGGATTCGCCTACATCACGCTCCCAGGAGACTGTGCGTCGTGACGGACTCCCCGCACTCGTGGGTGGGATCAAGGCACCGACGTGCCTGGCGCGCGGGCGCAGCCCATGGAACCGCCTGGCAGCCTGAAGGCTGGTTTCTGGTGCCACACCTCTTCAACAGGCTGCTAGGCGCTACGGCGAGTGACTACGGAATCCCGATCGGCCCGTATCGCGCGGAAAGAGGCGCCCGCCGACACGGCATACGAGGCATGAAGGTCGCGTCGTTAGTCGGGGATTCACCGAAGCGATGCGTCGTCCGGTCGCCCGGCCCGCGGACGGACTCGTGAGGGGGAACGCATGGAGGAATCAGGACCAGCGGACGATCGACAAGACACTCGCCGCGAAATCGGAACTCAAAACCGGATCGACTGGCTGCTCGGTCCCCAAGCAGAACGCCCTTCAGCGGGCTGAACGATACGTTCCAAGCCTGTCGGCTCAACGCTTTCGCCCGGGGCGTCGGCGGAGCGGCGCCAACTCATTGCGGCCGCCAGCGCGCAGGACGCGCCGAGCAAGAGGGTCGCCACGACCAAGGCACGGCGTGGTGAGCCCGACTTTTCACCTGACGAAACGCGAAACAGCATCGTGCCTATCGTAGGAACCCCAAGTGTGAGGCACAACCCTTGACGCCCCCCTCCCGCCGCCTTAGACTCACGCCGGTCCGGTGCCCGTGAGGCTTCCTGTCGCCGTTGCGAAGGCGCGCTGGCTGGGACCGGGCTTACAATAAGGTTGGCGTGACGAAGCACGGCTTCATGGACGATTTCCGGCGCTTTTTCCTCCGCGGGCTCGGGGCTCTGGTTCCCACCCTCCTCACTTTCGCCATCATCGTTTGGGCGTTCCGCCTGATCAACGACAACGTCGGGCACTACATCACTCGCGGGCTCCTGCAGCTCTGCTCCTTCGTCCGAGAGGAGCCGGCCCCGGGATGGGTCGATCCCGAAACGGACTCGCTGCGCTTCGGAACGCCTATCGACGAGTGGGACGATCTTGGTCGGCGTCTGACGATCGAGTACAAGATCATCAAGAATTATAAAGTAACGCAGGAAAATGTAGCTGCCGGATTGATCACCGAAGACGACGACATCTTCGTGAGTGCACGCCAAGCGAAGCGCCAGGCAATCTGGGAGATCGCGTTCGCACGGTACCGGCTCAGCTTGCTAGGTTTCATCATAGGCATCATTCTCGTATACTTCACCGGCTTTTTCCTCGCCAGTTTCATTGGACGCACATCCTGGCGGGCGGCGGAAGGCCTTGTGAAGCGGATTCCGCTGATCCGAGCGATCTACTCGAACGTCAAGCAGGTCACGGATTTCCTGCTAAGCGAGCGAACGGTCGAGTTCTCCGGCGTCGTCGCGGTCCAGTATCCACGGAAGGGTATCTGGTCCGTGGGGCTGAGGACTGGTGAGGGCATGCGGGACATGCGCCGGTGCGTCCAGGACGACTTGGTTACGGTGTTCATCCCGAGTTCGCCGACCCCGATCACGGGATACGTGATTCAGGTACCGCGGGAGGACGTGTTTGAGCTGAATATGACCATCGAAGAAGGTCTTCGGTTCACGATCAGCGGTGGCGTGATCAAGCCCAATGAGGAACGTCCGGGCCTGCCTGAGGTTGAGGAGGCTCGTTGAGCCCTCTCTCGCACGGCTCAAAACGTGCGTCGTCGTGCGATGGCGCGCCGCAAGCAAGGTGGAGAATTCTCGGTGAAGGTTCAGGTATCGGCCCGACACGTTGAGTTGACCGATGACGTTCGCGACTATATCGAGACCAAGGCGAACAAATTGCCTCGCTTCTACGATCGGATTCATGAGATCGAGGTCGTGCTCGACCACGAGTCGGAGCAGTTTACCGCGGAGATGATCGTTCGGGTGGACGACAAACACACGTTCGTCGCCAAGGAGCTTGGACCGGACACGTTCGCACTGGTCGATCTGATCACAGAGAAGTTGGAGCGGCAGCTCAAGAAGTACAAGGAAAAAAAACGAAATCACAGACATGACGGTAGGGTGGACGCAGCCGACGATACGACATCGCTGTAGTGGGGCGGGCGCACCGCTTCGCCTCCGTACGCGCAGCGCTTGAAATCGAGAATCAACGGTGAAGACGGAACTAACAATGAGGCTTTCGGATTTGATTCATGCGCCGTCGGTTATCGCGGAGCTGACGGCCACGGACCGCAACGGCGTGATTCGCGAATTGGTGCAGTCGCTTGCCTCTAACGGGGCTCTGGGCGAGGAGCACGTGGAGACCATCGGTCGCGCGGCGATTGCACGCGAGAACCAGGGAAGTACCGGGTTTGGCAAAGGTGTGGCCGTTCCGCATGTAAAGCACCAGAGCATCGTGCGAATGACGGCGACGATTGGACGTTCCGCCCACGGTGTCGATTTTGCCGCGCTCGACCGCGCGCCCGTGTACACGGTCGTGATGCTGCTGAGCCCGGCATCGGCCCCGGAAGAACACCTCGCGGCCATGGAAAAAATCTTCCGGTATCTTCAGCGCGAGAACTTCAGACGGTTCCTGCGCCAGGCGGAGACCCGTGAGGCGATCATTGAACTAATTCAGGAAGCGGACGACCAGCAAAACGATTAGTGGGCTGGTCAGCCGGCACAGGGTCGATGGGATCGATCCGAGAGGTGATGCACGTTTGTCCGACGACCAGGCCGACGCCGTGCGCGAGGTTGCGGTGCCCAACCCCGAGGGTCTTCACGCCCGACCGGTCATGCGCTTCGTCGATCTCGCCTCGAAGTGCCAATCCGCGGTCCTGGTAACGAACCTAACCCGAGCGGGCGAAGCGTTAGACGGAAAGAGTGCGATGCAGATGATGCTCCTTGAGGCAACGCAGGGCTGCGTCCTGCGAATCGAGGCCCGTGGGGCAGACGCCGTCGATGCCGTTGAAGCGTTGTCGGCCCTTGTGGCTTCCGGATTCGCTGCCAGCGATCAGTCCACTGCCGGCTGACCGGACGCGTCAACCGCGCCCCGATCCCAACGCGGCTACATGGCGCACGTCGCCGCCGATTCCGACGGGCACCGAACACTCGAACCTGAGATGCAGATTCTACGTGGTACCTCCGTCTCACCCGGCGTCGCCATCGGCGAGGCGGTCATCCTCGACGCCGAGGAATACCGCATCCCCTATCGCATGGTCGTGGCGGAGAACATCCCGGAGGAGCTGGCGAAACTCGACCACGCCTTCACGACCGCCGTCACGGAACTCGAGGCCCAGGCCGAGCGGCTGGAGACCCACCTGGGTCGCGACGCGGCCAATGTCTTCGCCTGGCATCTGGGCGTTCTCTCGGATGCGCGGTTGCGTAAGAACATCGAGAGGCTTGTTCAAGAAAAGCAATCCTCGGCGGCCTACGCGATCAGTTCGGTCATGGGCGACTATCAGCGGCGTTTCCGGCAGATGAGCGATCCGCTCCTGGCCGAGCGCATCCGCGACGTGCAGGACATCGAGCGACGTTTGCTTCGCGGCGTGCTCGGCGAGGGGCGTGAGGATCTCGCGCACCTGACCCAACCCGTGATTCTGATCGCCCACGACCTGACGCCCACGCAGACGGCGGAACTCTCGGGCACGAAGGTCACGGGGGTCGCGCTAGATTCCGGTGCCGCGACGTCGCACACGGCCATCCTCCTCCGATCGTGGGGCAAGCCGGGCGTGATCGGGTTAACCGACGTGGCGACGCGCGTCAGCGGCGGTGACCTCGTGATCATCGACGGAACCAATCAGCTCGTCATCGCCAACCCCACGAACGCGACGCTCGAGGAATATCAGGCCCTTCAGGCGGCCTACGTCCGGCTGTCCGGCGAACTGGACGAGCTTCGCGACCTGCCGTCGGTGACCCGAGACGACCAGCGAATCCAGCTTCGCAGCAACATCGAGTTCCCACACGAGGTGGCCGTAGGCATCGAGAAGGGCTCCGACGGCGTGGGGCTCTATCGAACCGAGTTTCTGTTCCTGCGAAAACAGGGCGCCCCTTCGGAAGAGGAACAGTATGAGGCCTATCGCGCCGCCATCCTGAGCGCCGAAGGAAAACCGATCATTGTCCGGACCTTCGACCTCGGGGCTGACAAGTACACGCAGCAACGACAGTACGAGCAGGAACGGAATCCGATGTTGGGGCTTCGGTCGATCCGATACAGCCTACGGCATCTCGATATGTTCAAGGTCCAACTCAGGGCCATTCTGCGGGCCTCGACGCTCGGAGACGTTCGGTTGATGTTTCCGCTCATCGTAAGCCTGATGGAGTTCCGCCAGGCCAAGATGACGCTCTACGACGCGATGGAGGACTTGGAAGAGGCCGGAACGCCGTTCAACCGGAACACGCCCATCGGCATGATGCTGGAAACGCCCGCGGCGGCCATTCAGGTGAAGGAGTTCTGCCGCGAGGTCGATTTCGTCAGCATCGGAACCAACGACCTGATTCAGTATCTGTTGGCCGTCGATCGCAGCAACGAACGTGTCGCGCCGTATTACAATGCGTCGAATCCGGCGCTCCTGCGAGTGCTGCGCGACGTCTCGCGGGCGTGTACTCAGGCCGGGATCGAGTGTAGCCTATGTGGTGAGATGGCGGGGCAACCGCTATACACGATGTTTCTGCTGGGGATCGGCCTTAGGCATCTTTCGATGGCGCCGGCCAACATCCCCGAGATCAAGAAGCTCATCCGCCTGGTGTCGATCACGCAGGCGCAGCGAGTCGCCAGGCGAGCGATCAGCTTTGAGACCGAGCGGCAGGTAACGAACTATCTGCGCGATGAAACCCGGAAGGTACTTCCCGACGATCCGATCTGATCCACAGCTTGACGTCATGCAGGCAACGACGGAGCCACGGTCGAGCGCTGAGGGGAAGCTCTCGGCGACAGGCACCACGTGCCCGGACACGGCGGAATCACCGAGCGACCGCGCGCCGGAGCGTTGGGTGATTTCCTACGGGATCGCAGGCGACTTGCGGTTCATTTCACACCACGACACCATCCGGTTGTTTCAACGAGCGCTGGCCCGCGCCCGCCTGCCGGTGCGGCATAGCCGGGGGTTCAACCCGCACGCCCGGCTCTCCATTCCGGTCCCTCGCCCGGTCGGGCTCTCCTCAGAGGCCGAGGCGCTCGTTGTTGAGTTCGATGAGCCGATCAGCGCGGACGATGTGCTCACTCGGCTCGCAGCCCAGCTCCCGGCGGGGATGCGGCTCTTCGCCGCACGGCCCCTTGCATCCGGCGAGTCTGTTCAACCCGAACTCGTCCGCTATCGGCTCGACGTCGATCCGCTGAAACGAGACGAACTCGCCGCGTCGATCACACGGCTGATGGACGCGACGACGCTGCCGATAGAGCGGATCAACCGCAAGGACGGAACCAGGCGTACGATTGACGTACGCTCTTATCTTGACGACATGACGATGTCCGAACAGGGCATCGATTTCGCGCTTCGCGTTACGCAACGCGGGACGGCCAAGCCATCGGAGGTCGCAGCCCTTCTCGGGTTCGACGCCCGGACGATCAATCACCGAATCCATCGCTTGGCGGTTCAATGGCGCAACGACGAACACTAGAAACTATGGTACCTATGACAGAACTCAAGACGAAGAAATCAGGAACGAGGCGAAAACCCGCTCGGCGAAAGAAGAAAACGACACCCAGGGAGCCCGAGACGCCAGCCAGCAAGGCCGGTGGACAGCTCGCGGAGCCACCCGCCCCAACGGCCACGCAGGTGGACGTACGCGTGGTGTCGGTGGATGAAGTCGCTACGGGCGCGGGCGTGCCCGTGGCGTCGGGTGAAACGTCGCCACCTCGCCGGCGCCGCGGTGGCCGACACGGGCCTGGATCACGCGCGAAGAATGCGGCTTCCGGCGAAGTGGCCGAGGGGACGGACCGCCCGCCGGGCGACACCGCACTCCCCGCTGGCGCATCACCGGCCGAATCACCGCCGCCCAGCGCGATGGAAGCATCCGACCAACCCGCTCTAACCCCAGAGCCGTTTGACGCGCCGGCTTCTGGGGCCAAGCGTTCACGTCGCCCGCGCGGTGGCGCCGGGCGCAAGAGAAAATCGGCACCATCCAAGCAGACCGATGCCGGCGAACCCCCGCCGACAACCGTGGCGGAGCCTTCGGACGCCTCGCCACCGGGCGAGCCACCTCTGGCAACGGAGGCACGCGAAACGAGCGACGCGAAACCCAAGGAGCGTACGCGATCTCGTGGAACGCGCCGTGGCCGACGCGGCGGGAGCAAGGCCAAGGGCGAAGGAACCGACCCTGTCGCCTCCGATGGCGAGGATCGGGCGGGCAATCGGTCGGCCCAGCGAGCGCCCTCGAGGAAGCCGGCGGAACCCACGTCCGCGGCTCCGTCGGGCAAGCGGCAAATGTTGATCAACGTTTCGGGTGACGACGAATGCCGTATCGCCGTCGTTCGAGAGGGGCGCCTCGAAGAGTTGTTCATCGAGCGTGCGACCTCGCAGTCACACGTTGGGAACATCTACAAAGGCCGCGTGGTGAACCTCGAACCAAGCATCCAAGCCGCGTTCGTCGATTTTGGCCTGCCGTCCAAGAACGGGTTTCTGCACATCTCGGATGTACAGCCCCAGTATTTCCCCGACCACAAGGGCGTTCTGGAGGAGGTGGGGCGTAAGATCCCGCGTCATCAGCGTCCGCCGATTCAGACCTGCTTCCAGAACGGCCAAGAGGTCATCGTACAGGTCACCAAGGAGGGTGTGGGCACGAAAGGACCGACGCTGACGACCTACCTCTCGATCCCCGGGCGGTTCCTCGTGATGATGCCGGGCATGAATCGCCACGGCGTGTCACGCAAGATCGAGGACGAGGTCGAGCGGCGAACCATGCGCGATCTGATGAGCGAACTCGATCTTCCCTCGGATATGGGTTACATCCTGCGCACCGCCGGGCTTGGGCGGACCAAACGGGAACTCCAACGCGATCTGACCTACCTGAATCGGCTGTGGAAGATCGTGGTCGATCGGATCAAGCGCCTGGCGGCGCCGGCTGAGCTGTACCAGGAGTCGGATCTGGTCACGCGAACCATTCGCGACGTGTACACGGCCGACTTTTCGCGGGTCGTCGTCGATGACCCGGAGACGGCAAGTCGGGCGCGGGAGTTCCTCCAAATCGCCATGCCGCGCGCGAAAGTGCCCGTGGACCTCTATTCCGAACGCGAACCGCTGTTCCATCATTTCCACGTCGAGGCGGAGATCGAACGGATCAACATGCGTGAGGTGCCGCTTGCCTCGGGTGGCTCGCTGGTGATCGACTCGACCGAGGCGCTGGTGGCGATCGACGTCAACAGCGGTCGATCGCGTGTCAACGACGACGCGGAAGAGACGGCCTTTCAGGTCAACATCGAGGCCGCCGAGGAGATCGCCCGGCAGCTTCGCCTCCGCGACCTGGGCGGGTTGATTGTGTGCGACTTCATTGACATGCGGCAGGAGCACCACAAACGAGCGGTGGAGCGTGCCCTGCGTGACGCCCTGAAGAGCCACAAGGAACGGTTCCGCACGTCACCGCGTTTGAGCACGTTCGGCCTGATGGAGATCACTCGCCAACGCCAGGGGCCGTCGATGAAACGCAGCTTCTACTTCGACTGTCCGCATTGCTCGGGAACGGGCCTGGTGAAGATGGCGGACTCCGTCGTGCTCGATGTGATGCGGATCGTTCAGCTCGCGGCACACAACAAGAACGTGCAGAAGGTGACCGTGTCCGCCGCGGCCGAGTTGGCGTATCAGCTTCTCAACAGCAAACGTGCCGCGCTGAACCGAATCGAGACGGAAACCCAGAAGCAAATCATCATCCGGGGCGATCCAAGCTTCACGAGCGACCAAGTGGAGTACCTATGCCAAGATGCGCGCGGTCGGCCGGTCAACGCTGTTCCGTCCGCATCGACGGGCAGGGTTCGCGGTCGGTAGGCGTTGCGCAAGCGGAACAGGCACGTCGTGCGTTCAAGTGCCGTGTTTCATCAGTACCACGACTATCTGAGCCGCATGCTTCAGCTTGCGCGGACATCCGCGCGGGCAAAGCCCGCGGCTAGGGGCACGAGAAGTGACTTTGCTATAGAGCGAGAGGCGAGGTCGCCCGGCGCCTAGTCGATAATGCCGCACGTGATGACGGGGTATTCGTTTCCGCGCAGGAGAGCGGGCGAGGTCGAGGGACAGTTCGTTTGGTTGCTGACCAGCCGCTGCTGGCGGCGAAGCTCTTCCATCGTGTGTCCGTCCAACATCAACTCGACGAACAGGGCTCGTGCTGATGGCGCGTATTCAGCACGCGGAACGTGACTGTAGCCCAGCATGTGTCCGATCTCGTGGGCCGTGACGTTGGCGAAGAGCATCACCCATTCATCGAACGAATAGTCGCCGGACAACGATCGGATCTGTTCGCCGAAGATCAAGGCGACGTTGTCGTGCTGTTGGTTGCAGCGATCGAACTCTCCCTCGCCGATTTGGAACGCGCTTGCCGGTGACAGGGCTTGGGTCAAAAAGACGGTGGTCGCCCCGGGCGGGCTCGACTCGTCGAAGGGCTGGACGCGCACCTTGGGGGCCGCCGACTCACAGTACACCCGGTTGATCTGCTGTTGGACTTGCTCTTTGAAGAGATCCGCCTCGTCCGCCAGTGTGCCACCGCCCTCTACCGCGAACGCCGAGAGATCCAGGCCCACGAAGCTCGTTTGCGGATAGAGCGGAGTGAGCCCGCCATCCCACCGGAGCAGCACGAGTTCGGCTTGCGTCTGCTTTGCGTCTCCGTCACACTCAGAAAGGACCAACGCACCCGAGACCTGACCACCGGCCGGGATTGCACCGCACCCACCCGCCACGGCGGCGAGCAAGACAGACAGCCCGATAACGACTGCGGGCATGTGGTCGGAATGAACTCGGCGTATGCTCAGCTTCGTCTCCCTGCTCGAAGATGCCTGACCAGAACGGAATCCGTGGGCAAACGATCGCCCCTCAGTAGGTTTTTCGCACGCCGGAGGACGAAGTCAACAACCGCGGAACAGGCCGGACGGGCCAAGCGTCCCGCAAACCGCCCCAGGGCGATTTTATCACGCGCACGGCGGTGGGTCAACGGGAACGCCTCCAGCCCAGCATAGAAGGGTGCATGACCGAATCGACGGTCAGTTTTCAGAGCACAGGGCGCGAGCCCTGTGACCGGTCTGATATCGTGGAAGCCCTCTGCTTGGTCGCATCGTGTCCGTGGGCTTGCGCCCACGGCTCTGACGCGGCGTGGCGCCGTCAAGATGGCTTTGCACGGCCCGCCAAAACTGTCACGCACCCAGCATAGAAGGTATGTGTGACGGAATCGACGTTGGGCAGCTGTCAGAGCACCGAGCGCGAGCCCGGTGACGCGTTGGCGCGAGGGTCCGGAGGCTGGCGCCTGCGGCTCTGACTCGGCCCGTCCGATCCACCGGAAGTGTTACGGAGCCCCTGGTCGCTCGCACCACGCCATGGGCTACCCGTCTCCTCAATGTTCGCTATAATGCCGACCTTCACTCGATGGCCGGCGCTGTCGATGATGCCCCAGCGATACTACGGACGCCGCGGAATGCTTAGCTACAAACACGTTCGTTTGGAGAGCTTCGGCTACGCCCTTCCCGACCAGGTGGTGACCTCCTCCGAGTTGGAGCGTGAACTGGCTCCCGTGTACGAGCGGTTCGGCGTTCACGAAGGGCGGCTCGAGTTGATGACCGGGATCAAGGAGCGCCGCTTCTGGGATGAGGACACGCTGCCCAGCGATGCCAGCACCAGTGCCGGCCGGCGGGCCATGGAGGCCTCGGGCGTCGCACCCGAAACCATCGAGTGTCTGATCCACACCTCCGTGTCGCGCGATTTTCTGGAGCCGGCCACGGCGTCGGTGGTCCACGACAACCTGTCGCTCTCGCCGAAGGCGCTCGTCTACGACATTTCCAACGCCTGCCTGGGCTTCATGAACGGCATGATCTCGCTGGGAAACATGATTGAACTGGGACAGGTCAAGAGAGGACTCGTCGTCGCGGCCGAGAGCAGCCGCAACCTGGTCCGCACGACCATCAACCAGCTCTTGAAGGCCTCCCCGCTGACCAAGCAGGAGTTCAAGGCCGCGTTCGCCTCGCTGACCATCGGCTCCGGCGCGGTGGCGTTGGTCATGTCTCACGACTCGGTCGCCAAGGCGGATCATCGCCTTGTGGGCGGCGTCACGCGTACGGCCACCCAGCACAACGACCTTTGCCGCGGCAGCGCCGATACGGGGTTCGACGATACGGCGACCATGACCATGCGGACAAACGCCGAAACCCTGCTGGTCAACGGCTGTGCGCTGGCCTCCAAGGCTTGGAAAGCGCTTCAGAACCAATTGGGCTGGTCGAACGGGGACGTCGGGCGGACGTACTGCCATCAGGTCGGCGCCGCCCACCGAGATCGCTTGTACGAGTCGCTCGGCCTTGACCCGCGGCGTGACTTCTCGACGTTCGAGTTCCTGGGCAATGTCGGCTCGGTGTCGCTTCCTTTGACGATGGCGCTGGGGATCGAACGCGACCCACCCAAGCCGGGCGAAAAAATCGGGATGCTCGGCATCGGTAGCGGGCTCAACAGCGTCATGCTCGGCGCGCAGTGGTAGCACCCGATGCCCTTTACCCGCAGCGCCCTCGGTGATCTCTACCCCTTCGACCCTCATTATCTCGACGTACCCGGCGGTCGCATGCATTTTGTGGCCGAGGGGACCGGTCGCCCCGTCGTCATGCTTCACGGCAACCCCACGTGGTCTTTCTACTACCGAAACCTGATCGCCGGATTGAAGGGCCGTTTCAAAGTCATCGCCCCGGACCACATCGGCTGCGGCCTGTCGGACAAGCCCGGGGACTATCCCTACACGCTGACGACCCATGTCGAGAACTTCGAGCGACTCGCCGATCACCTGGGGCTCGACGATGTGACGCTGGTGGTTCACGACTGGGGCGGGCCGATCGGTTTCGGCTGGGCAACCAAACACCCCGACCGGGTGCGCGACATCGTCGTCTTCAACACGGCCGCCTTCTTGACCGGGAAGATGCCGTTTCGTATCCGCGTCTGCGGCTGGCCGATCGTTGGCGAGGCGGCCATTCTGGGTTGCAACGCCTTCGCCCGCGCGGCGGTACACATGGCCTGCTGTCGGCGCGAGCGCATGACGCGGGCGGTCGCAGCGGGCTATCTCGCCCCCTATGACAGCCCCGCGCATCGAACGGCCGTCCTGCGTTTCGTTAGAGACATCCCCTACCACGCGCGGATTCCGAGCTACGCGGAGTTTGAACGAATCGAAGCGGGGCTGCCCTCCCTGCGGGACAAACCGATGACGATCCTCTGGGGCATGCGCGACTTTTGCTTCACCGCGCGCTTCCTCGACGAGTGGCAGAAACACTTTCCGGGCGCCGAAGTACACCGTTTCGACGATGCGGGTCATTACGTGGTCGAAGACGCGCACGAGCGTATCCTCGCGATCCTCGACCAGCGGCTGGAATAGGGACGCGCCGGCCACGCCGGCTTCATCACACGAAAATGTCCGGGCGTTACCAGGAGACAAGCGCGTGCAGAGTTCGATTCCTTCTCTTGTTGATCGAAACGCCGGCGCCAGCCCGCCCGGGATCCGGGCGCACAACGAACGACCGAGGACATCCGTCGCTCCGGGCAAGACGGGAAACCGCTACGCGGTCGGGCTGGGCGCGATGCTCCTGTTGACCGGCGGCTGCGCCTCGCCCCAACGGGCGTCTCTGCGCCAGGCGGCGCCTGGCTTGCAGACCATCACCGAGTACTTCGAACCAGTCAGAGAAGAGTTCTCCGGAGCGCGGGCGCTGGAGACCGTGGCCTTCATGGACAACCACTGGCGACTGCCCGGCAACTCCGGGTTCGATGCAAGCATTGAGCACGTGGTGCAGGTTCTTCTAAAAGCCGGGTATGTTGAAGAAAAAAACGCCGCCCCCGCCGACCGGCTCGTCTACCGCGTCGAGCGGCGTCCGATGCGGCGAGACACGTGGGAGCCCATCGACGCGAGCCTGACGATCGTCGGAGAGTCCGCCTCACTCCTTCGCTTCGCCACCAACCGAAACATGGTGACGATCAACTCGAACTCCACACCGCCCGGCGGCGTCACCGGCCGGCTGATCGACGTTGGCAAGGGCAGTGCCGACGACTTTGCGGGCAAGGACGTCACCGGCGCGATCGTCATGGGCGAGGGGTCTCTCTCACGCCTGTTTCGGGCGGCCGTTGTCGATGGCGGCGCGCTCGGGGTGCTCAACTACAGCATCCCCTTCTACAACCGGGCGGCGACCCATCCCACGTCGATCCCCTTTCGGCGCGTGCCCAGCGACCCGAAGGGCAAGGGCTGGGGGCTGATGCTCTCGCACGGCGCCCATCAGCGGCTCAAGGACAAACTCCGCACGGGTTCGGTCGAGCTGCACGTAGACATAGGGGTCAAGAGCTACCGTGCCGACGAGCTGACACTCATCGCCGAGGTGCGTGGATCGGTCGCCCCCGAGCAGCGTTTCGTCTTCAGCGCCCACGTGCAAGAGCCCGGGGCCAACGACAACGCATCCGGCGTGGCGGCGCAGGCCGAGATGGCTCGTGTCGCGGCCGTCCTGTTGCGTAAGGGCAAGATCGACCCGCAGCGCACCATCACCTTCCTCTTTGGCGACGAGATATCGGCCATCGCCCGCTACCTTCGGGAAGACGCCACCCGGGCGGGCGGCGTGCGATGGGGCATCAGCCTCGACATGGTCGGCGAGGACACCGCCAAGACCGGGGGCACGTTCCTGATCGAGAAGATGCCCGATCCGTCGGCCATCTGGACGCGCGGCGACGATGAGCACACCGAGTGGGGTCGCGGCCGGACGCGGGAAAGCGACCTCGCCCCGCACTACTTCAACGACTTCGTGCTCGGTCGATGCCTGGAGCAGTCCGCCGCCACCGGCTGGGTGGTCAAGACCAACCCCTACGAGGGCGGCAGCGACCACGTACCCTTTCTTCGGGCCGACATACCGGGCCTGCTCCTCTGGCACTTCACCGACGTCTACTACCACACCGACGGCGATCGGTTGGACAAGGTCTCACCCGTCACGATGACCAACGTCGGCGTCTCGGCCCTGGTGGTCGCACTGCGCCTGGCATCGCCCGGCGACGAACTCGCACGGCAAGTGCTCGACGAAACACTCCACGCGGGAATAGATCGCATCAAAAAAGAGGCGGTGCTAAGTCGTGCGGCCATCGACGCGGGTGCGGACCGAGTCGAGCAGGTCCACATTGTGCAGGCCTGGCGCGACTGGTACGACGGTGCGCTGAAGAGTGTCATAGATGTGCCGCTCGGAGAGGCCTCCGCACAGTTGACGAAGCGGGTGGCAGGCGCGCAGCGTGCGTTCGACGAGGCTGCTACGCAGGCGCTCGAAACGCTTCCAGGGAAGACAAACCAATAGGGCCATCCCAGCGCTCGGTCGTGCCACCCGTCGCGCTAGATTGCTCGGCTTCGCAAACGGGACGCGCTGTGTTAGTCTTCCGCCACCATGGAAGAGCACTCTCTGTCAGCGCTAGCGCGCCGATTATCACAACTTGCGCCAACAGAACTGCTGGCCTCCGTAGGTGCCCTTCAGCTTATGCCAGAGAACGTTCGCCGCGCAACTCGGCTTGAGCTCGCTGCCTGCGGTGCCGCGGCTGTCAAGTCTGACGGGACAAGTCGCCCGGTTTCGCGGAGCGCTCTCGATGGTCTAGTCAATGGCCCCGAGCTGAGCGACCCGTACCTGATATCTCTGGAAGATCCAATCGGCGGTTGGTTTGTTGAATCCGTATCCTTTGTAGGAGGTGTGTATCGCATCTTTCCCGGCATCACGACCAATGCGACGTTCATTCTGCGCCACTTGGGGACGGCCATAGCGCTTCACCGTGACGCCTTCTCCGAGCCAAACTTCGAAGCGCGGGCCCGTGAATTGTTTCAGGCTGTGCTAACGCTTAGCGAGACGATTGCATGTCGTGCGGGATTGGCGCGAGGCCTGTTGCCGGTCGAGCACCCTGGTCGATCACGGATCGATATTCCCAACGCGAAACGTCTCGCGGACCTCCGCCGTGCCGTCACCTTCAGCCAGGACGAGTTCGACTCGATTCTGAGACGGTGCCGTACGGACATGGCCACTATCGATGCACTCGTTCTTGATTCAGGTAGCCTTGCGGCCGACGCGTGCAACCCGGATGCCAACCCTCTCCAAGCATCTCCAATCGTACGAGTGGACGGGGAATACGTCATCGCCAATCCGTTAGGTCTTGCAGCCGCACTACGACACCAAGTCATTTGCAGGGCCGTTGACACATCGGTCGCAACCGAACTCGCGTCCCGACACAGCGCGCTCTTGCAGAGGACCGTTGTGAACTGTCTGGAGCTGATGGATATCCATCCCGCTGGCCCGTCTCGTTGGCGTGGTCCGCAAGGTGTTCTCATGGCTGATGGGCTTTTCTCGTTTGATGCGGACAAGGCGCTATATGCCTGTATAGTATCAGATGACCTCACCGACTATGACCGAGATATTGTGTACGGCCTGAGACCGCACGTCGATCTCTGGCCGGTACTTCGCGCCCATTTCGAAACAGTTGCCGAAGCTCTCTTCTCTCGGAGGAATGCACCTAATGAGCTCTTGATACTCCTATTGCCCGGTTCGCTTGGACGATCGTGGGCCGTCGGCGTTGGCGATCAAGGTGAACACGCTCCCTATGAGATACTTCTACTAAGTGTCTCTGATCTGGAAACCATATCACACATTGAGAGCGGGAAAAGTCTGCTTCTAAGCAAGTTCGCGCACGCGAATCGCAAGTTGCATGACACAACCGATGTCGTTGCGTTCGGCCTGCTAGACAAGTACGGGGTCTTTCGTGACAATCAGTACAGCTTCTATGAATCCGATGACTTGCCCCCGACAGCGATGTTGTTTGATGCCAGTTGGGAGGGTCAACTCCATCGTGAATCACTGGACCGTGTTGATCGGCACGGCGCTCTGTCGTATGACGGAACACACGTTGCCGAAGTCGTATTATTGCAGGACGACCGTGAGATCCCGATCTACGTACAGCCTACAACATTCGATAGCCGAGTGGCCCTTCTGGTTGAGGGGTATTCGAATCCCCTCTGGGTGGTCTCGCCAGAATTCAAGGCAGATGACGGGCGCAATCGGCGCCACCTCAGACTTATCGCAAACATGATCGCCTACTGGATGTGGCAGTTTACACCGTCGTTGGAGCGTTGGTTCCAGGCAGCACTGGGAGCGCACGGAAATGTCTTCATAATCAGCATCGACGCAGATGAAGAACTGGATCATGACGCAACGGATGGCGACGGCACTTCTTCGACAGCCTCCTTCGACGTCGAAGTCCTTGATGGCTATCCACCCGGCATTGGAGTCACGTTTCACCGTGCTGCACTGGACCTTCTCGGCGGAGGGACCAACGACGGTGAGAGGATCATAATGTCGGGAATCCTGTCCGAAATGAGCGAGTGTGCTGCATCCCGTGGGCAAGACCGACTCTCCCAGGCTGAAATTGCGACCATAGTCGAGGCGCATGCTGCCCCGCCTCTAAAGAAGAAGATCATTATAACTCAGCGTCATCGGGATCCAGAACTCGATCCACGCGGGTTGCCGCGGCCGCGCACAGTAGACCCGTTCGATGAGGGCCAACTGCTCGACGAGTTGGGCAGTTACCTCACTACAGATCTCGGTTTGAAAGTCGGTGTCATCCCCGCTGCCGAGCGCTCAGTAGTATTGAATCGGGTTGCTGCGTGGTACTATGAACAGCTCCAGCGTCTCGTTCACACGCTGAACCCCGACGGGCTTCTTAGATGGCTTGTTGCGCATAACGAATCCCTGCTCAAGGAACGGGCGTCCATACAGTTGACGCTCGCCACACGCCTGGCTTGCTTCGCGTCACACGATACTATCCGCAAGGAATGGAGCACGGAGCATTCGCGTCAGGCCGCGGCTTTGTTATCAAGTCGATTCATCATTGAGTATGTCGCTGCCTCCCCTCCGAACGGGCTTCGGCCCAGGAGTAATTCAGTCTACGATAGGCTCCTAGCGATCGGGAGCGAAATCGTCAACGTAGGCTTCCAAAGCGATATCGTTCGGTTCGATTTATGCGAAGCGACCGTCTCAATTCTTCGGTCTGGGCGGCTTGGCCGTAACTTCGACGACTCCCAAGCCGCTTTGAAGGCGCTCATGGTTGACTACACGGACGCCAAAGTGGTGGAGGCGGAGGCGAGTTTCTCGGAAAGGTGGCAACTGGACGGGGTTTTCGAAAGTCATGACGGGGTGGGCGAGATAGATGAGGCAGCGCGCGAGGAATTTGGCCACACGCTGACCGAGTTACGGAATTTCTGGGGCGCTGCGGGAGCCGTAGCCTCTGGGATATCACCCGGCGCATGCAGAGTCCAGAGGGATACATTCGTTCAAAACGTTGCGGACAAGCTGCAATGGGCGAAGCGATCTGTAGACAAACTGACTCGAAACTTGTCGCTCGGGGAGCGTGAGGAATTCCTGGTGCCACCAACCCCATACCTCAAAACAGATGTGTATCCATGGCGCTTCACGCGTCGGTACTCCTATTTGCGTAGGCCATTTCTTCTCGTGGCTGGTACGAATGGTCCCGACATTGTGGCCGGACCACGTCATCTGCAGCACTCGTACCGTTACCTCATGCACCTTTGCTGCAGTGGCAGGCTTGAGGCGCTCTCATTACCCATGAAGAAGGTGATGAGCCGGATGGCCAGTGGTGAAGCGGAAAAATTCAACGACAAAGTTGCTGATGCGCTAGAGTCACTTGGCACGCTAAAGGTGAAACGGCGGGTCAAGAAGGCCGGACCACTTCGTGGAAAGTTGGCCCCGCCCGGCGACATCGACGTTCTTGCGATCTGCCGCAAGAAACGGATCGTGTTCGTCATCGAATGTAAAGACCTTGTGCTAGCTCGAACGCCCCGCGAATGGGCGAACGAACTGGATGCTCTTGTTCGTGGCGGCAAGAACCGGAAGTCGACTGTAGAGAAGCACATCTCACGCAAGGAATGGGCGGAAGTGAATCTTAGGGCCCTGCTTGCGTGGCTAGATCTAGGCTACTCAGTGAAGTGGAAGGTAGAAGCGGTGATCGTATTGGACCGTCGGCCGATGGCGGCCCACTTTGCGAAGTGTCCGATTCCGATTCTTGGCCTGCGTGAGCTTCTTGCGTTGCTCAAAGCGTAGAAGATAGTGCCGACCATCGGCCGCCCTACGCGCAAGGGTCAGTAAGAAAACCAGGGACAGCCATTCCTTCCAAGGCGTGTTTCGCTCCTTCCTGACCGCACTTGACGGAAACTCGCGCATGGATGCCGCCCGTCGCGTCGGGCCTACGGCTTCACCTACGAGTACGGCACCGGCGGCTATCAGGCAAAGAAGACCGGGCCGTTGACGGACTTTGGCGGCCCGCGGCGTGAGGCGCGTGGCATGTGTAAACTTGTTTTCCTGTGTAGGATGCGCCAAGGTGGAGGCCAGGTCTGTCGTCTTGGGGTACGATCCACGGGCCGTACCGGTACGCTACGCCTACACCGCCACTCACTTCGTTGATGGTCCTGGGCACCGGCCGATTGAGCGGTACCGGTAGCATGACCGATTGAAGTTCGACTACCGGGAAACATCGGATTAGAGGCAAGGGAGACCGTCGATGCGTCGAGTCGCAAATAGAAGATTAGTTGGATCCGTCGCACGGCCGCGAATTCCGTTAGGGGATGAAGTCGCGAGGTTGTCGCTTCTGATCGTGGCGGTCGTCCTATCCGCGCCTTGCGAGGCGGATACGATCGTGATCGATCATGTTAGTGTCGTTGATGTCCGGGCCGGAAGACTCCTGGAAGACCAGCGTGTTGTCATCGAGGGCGAGAGGATCGCGCGGGTGGAGCCCGTCAACGAGGCGATGCCGGCCGGCGCCGTGCGGATCATCGACGGTCGTGGGAAGTACCTGCTGCCCGGGTTGTTCGATTCGCATGTACACTATATCAGCACCGAAACGTTCGGGCCGATGTTGATCGCTCACGGCGTCACCTTCGTTCGTGACCTGGGCGCACAAACCGAGACCATCCTCGCCCTGCGCGACCGGCTCAATCGCGGCGAGGTCGACGGGCCGGAGATGATCGCCACCGGGGCCGTCGTCGATGGGAACCCGCCCACCTGGCCGTTCTCGGAAGTGTGTAAGACAGCCGACGACGCCCGCGAGGCCGTTCGAAAGCTTGCCGAGGCCGGCGTGGATCAGATCAAGGTCTACAGCAACCTACCGCTCGACGCCTACAAGGCCGCTGTTGACGAGGCCCGCAAGAAGGGGCTCGCGGCGGTGGGCCACGTTCCGTTCGCGGTCACGCTCGACGATGCGATCGAGGCCGGGCAAGCGACGATCGAGCATCTCGAAGGCTTTGACGACCTGATTGCCCGGGCTGCCGGGGTTGAGGTTTCACTTCCGCGCTCTTATCGCTCCGCGTTCGCCCGGTGGCGGCTGTACTCGAAGGCGGACAAGGCAAAGTTGAGAGAGACCTACAACCGGATGCGAATCGCGGGAGTCGCGATCTGCCCGACTTTGGTTGTGATGCAGGGTATTGGTAAGACGGGCGATACGGACGCCGACGATCCCTGGCTCGAGTATGTGCCAAGCTCTCTTCAAGGAATGTGGAAGCGCGGAATGTACAAGCGGATGTCACCCGGGGCGAAGCGAACCGTGCCGTTGATGCAGCAGGTCGTCTTGGAACTGCACAAGGCGGGGGTGAAGTTGCTCTGCGGAACGGACCTGGCGAACCCGAACGTCATACCCGGTTACTCGCTTCACGACGAAATGCGGCTTTTTCAAGAAGCCGGCGTGCCGGCTGCTGACGTTCTGCGTAGCGCGACGATCATACCGGCCGAGGTCTTCGGCGTGGCGAATCGGCTTGGAACCGTCGAGCAGGGAAAGACCGCGTCGCTGGTGTTGGTCGATGCGAACCCTCTGGCGGACGTGCGAAACGCCCGGAAGATCGACGCCGTCTTTGTTCGCGGGCAGCACTTTGATCGCAAGGCTCTGGCTGAGCTACTCGAAGAGGCGAAGCGGTCTGCGCATGCTACGCGGAACCCGCCCGAAACGGCCGAAGTTGAGCTCTCGCTTCCGGGCGATGTGATCATGCGCGGTCGGTATGGCTCCAAGTTCGGGACCACCGACGCCGGCACCGAAGACTTCCTCATAACCACGACGCCCGAGGGCTACAGCATCATGGCCCGTTCCCAGCCAAAGGGCGGGCCGCAGCCACCGGCCATGGGCACAATCCACCTATCAAAGACGTTCGGGCTTCGTGCGGCCACGTGGAAGACGCTGCGCGGAGATCCGCTCGAGGTGGCCTATACGCTCGAGGGCAACACGATGGTCGCGACGGCCAAGAAAAAGGGCGAAGAGCCCTCGGAGCAACGGCTTGAGCTTCCGGAGAGCTGGAGTTTCAACGGACCGTTCAGTGCGTTCGAGTTCGCCAGCCCCGTTATGCGTGACCTAAGCGTCGGAGAAAAGACGACCTACACTGCGATCAGGTTCGGGTCGCCGAGCGGGCGGCTTGGCGTAACCGAGGTGCAGGCGCAGCGACATGAGGACCGACCCGTGACACTCGCAAGCGGTAAGAGCTTCGAGGCACGTTACTACACGTCCGAGTTCACTATCACTATTGGCAAGTTCACTACAGAGACCTGGACCGATCAGCAGGGGATGACGGTCAAGTCAACGGTCAAGATGCCGTTCGGCGCCGTGACCGTCGAGCTGAAAGAATGAAGATCGGGTCTTAACTGGAACGAACATGGACCTCGCGGTTGCGTCGGGTCGAAGTGGCGCCAAGTGGGATGCACAAGCCAGGTGGGGAAGGTCGTTGACCTGCCTTTACCATCCGGCTCGCTGTCAGGGGGATGTCAAGTGGTGGTAACTCTTCCGCCGTCTGCAATGCAACGCGGCATGGGTAATTTGCGGGATCTCCTTGGCGCTGGTATATGAACCGGCATGCAGCCAGGGAAGGCGAAGTTGCGTAGGTCGGGTTATCGACCCGGCTCTCCCGAGCGTCGCAGTGTGTTCGGGGCTAGCGACGGACCCGAGATCCGCGTGCGTGAACCCCTCCTTGATCCTCCGCTGGCGAGTTGACAAGCCAGGCGATGCCGGGTCGATGACCCGACCTACGGAACTGAACCCATGGAGCCGTTCGCAATTCCGACTAAGAATGGCATTGACCCGTGGCACCTGTCCGGAATGTGGTAATCCTACACCACAACAAACCAGCTCGGTTCGGCATGGCGAGCCGCGTGAGGGACGACCAACGTAGTTCCGTTTTTGTACGTCCCCAACGGACGCACTGCACAGGCACTTTAACGAAATCTCGGGAAATGTCAAGGGGTCGGTACGCTCTGGTACGCCAGTTTGTTCGGGTCGTTCTGGTACGCAAGTTTGGTACGAAAGTATTGCGGGGCTTTAATTCGTGGAGTGAGCGAGAATTCAAGGAAACGCTATGAGAATAGGCTTTTTTCTACTGGGCAGAGGCGGACTTGAACCGCCGACACACGGATTTTCAGTCCGTTGCTCGGATTCCGTAAGTAGTGACGGAGCAACGACTTACGCCAACGTCGATCCGGCGCTTACCGCTCTGCTTACCGACTCTTGCCGGAAATGGCCCGAATTGATCGCTGTCGTCGAGGCTTGGCCAGAGCTTCCGGAGGCCGTCAAGGCGGGCATCGTGGCGATGGTAACGGCGGCGTCTGGCGGGAAGGACCGGAGGTAGGATCGGGTGGCGATGAGTCGAACCGCACCGTCACCAAACGGCGATAACGGTGGCCGATTCCAAAAGGGCAACCCCGGTGGCCCCGGCAACCCCTACGCTCGGCGAACGGCGCGGCTGCGCTCGGTCTTGCTCGACGCCGTGACCGACGACGACCTTGAGGCAATCGTTCAGGCCTTGGTGGACCGGGCGAAATCCGGGGACGTGGTCGCTGCTCGTGAGATCCTCAACCGGACCGTGGGCAAGCCGGGGAACGCGACCGACCCGGACCGGCTCGACGCCGACGAAGCCGAGCTGGCCTCAGCGCGCGACCACCAACAGCTCATGGCGACTCTGTTCGGCAAACTGTAGGGCCGAACCACCAGAGAATCGACTGTCATCGTCGATCCGGACGCCGGTGCGCGGCTTGCACGTCTCTCGGTTTTCATCTATAATGAAAGCGTGTAGTGACAATCGAGTCTCACGCCCGAAAACAGAAACATCCCGCGCGGCCTACGTGCTTTCCTTTTCGGTTGGCGCTACACAACGTAGGGCGCTGCGGGTTCGCGCCGTACGGAGTGGTCGATCGTGCTGATTTGCTGCCCTGAATGCGAGCACGAATGCAGCGAAAAGGCCGAAGCGTGCCCGAACTGCGGGTGCCCGCGCCCATTATATTCCGGCGCGACGGCAAGTCAGCAAGCAAATAGCGGGGCCGTCGCGGTCGTCCGTGACCGGCGATTCCGTGGCGACTTGGCCCGATGAGGCTCGCATCGAGGATGACTCGATGCTACCTCTGCACGGGATTTGGTAGGGTGCGTCAAGGGAGAGAATCGATGAAAACGCGAAGCATTTTCGTGGCCCTCGTGTGTGCGTGCCTCGGGCCGGAGGCCGGAACCAAGTGCCTCGGGCAAGTGCTGTACTACAAGTCGTCTGGGACGCTTCGCAGCGTCACGGCCATCGGACAAGACGACAGGCTCGTTAGCCCTACGCCCGGTGTAACCGTGGGCCCTTTTGCCATTGAGAAGCATGGCGCCCGCGTGTTCTTTGCCGACGGGGACTCCATCTACACAAACAACGTTGATGATCCGACGGACGTGGATGTGAAGATCCTTAGTGCTCAGAACATCACCAGTATCGCACTCGACGAAGTGAACGACATGATCTACTGGACCGACGGCGGCATCGGCCATGTGAACAGGGCCTCCCTGTCCGATCCGAGCACAGTGGAATTCCTGGAGACCACAGACGAGTTTCCAGGGACGGCCGGCGGCACCTTGAGCATCGCCGTCAGCGCCACGCTCGGCATGTATTGCTGGGCTGTAGCAGACGAACTCCTCTGTAGCGAGTTCGACGGCGACAAGCGCATTTCGATGGCGAGCATTTCGCACATCAGAGAACTTGCAATTGACGACCAGACTGGCCGCGCATACTTCACCGACTTGGCACACATCTTCCGCGTGCCACTTGACCGTTCGCGCTTCGTTCAGGTTGTAATGGGCAGCGTGGTGGCGCCGGTGACGCCGGTGCGGTTTACGGTCGATTTCGTCAACGGGGACTTGTACTGGAGTGACAGCCTTAAGATATGGACCGCTGACATTGACGGGAGCCCGGCCCTAGAAGTCCTCCTCTTCCCAGCCATCAACAACAACCCCCAAATGCAGGTCAAGCTCGGCGCGCCTTTGCCCGCTCCGTGCTTCATGCGCTTCGACACGAACGACGACCGGGACATTGACCTACGCGACTTCGCGCGATTCCAGAACTGTCTGACGGCACCACGCTAGAGGATGATCGGTAATGACGTGCAAAGCATGCGGAGGCGGGCACCACCAAAGAGTGCGGACCGTGCCACCGGATCGGGCGGCGGCCATCCTCAAGCGGGCGATCGATCTAGAGCTCGGCCGCCCACACGCCCGACACCCGGAGCATCGACGGTCTTAGGTGGCGAGCACGGGTAAAGCACGCTTTAACCCGGGCGATGGCCTCGGGATTCACGACGAACGGAAAGCCGGACGTGCCGGGCAAGCACAACAAGCAGCGTGGCCCCTCCCCCCCTCGCAACGCCCCACCTTGCTTGACGCGGCGGCTGTGGAATAGACTGTGGCAACCGGGACGGCGGGTGACGGCTCGCCAAGCGTTGTCCGGTGTCACGCTCAAAGCACGATCCGGCGTGGCATCGGCCGACGACCCGGACCTGGGATCGTGCATCATGCCTTACAATCCGTTATCAGAAATATGGCGAAATGACGCGCTGGTCCGCCGTGCGCTCGCCGGTTGGCAGTGTGCCGGACGGTATGTCGATGGTTGCTTTTGCCGCAAACTGGATTCCGGCGGCTACCTCAGCGACGACCCTCGGGTTCGACTTGAAGCGTTGAAGAAGGTGCCCGACTACCTCATCGGGGCCGAACTGTGTGGCTCGTTGACTGGCCACCAAGTCACCAAGTCACTGCAATCGCTTTGCGATCGTGACCACGCGACGGATGAGGGGCCGGACGACCATCATGGCGGTTGGGTATTGCCCGATGATCGAACGGTGTGCGTTTTCGATCCGTGCGATCCGGACACTATCCCGTTTGCTTCGCTTGACGAAAAAACCGCTGAGCTGGTTAGAAGGATATCCGCCGACAGGCCGCAAGAGCAATGCACCCTTATCGGCCCTGCGAAACCCGCCAACGGTGAACCGACGCGGGGACTCATCGTTACTATCGAGGGTAGGTGCGTGAAATACTACGCCCCTCGGAACGAGAAGTGTGGCCGCTGCTACCGCCTTACCGCAGCGGGGATCGAACAGGCTAGGCGAGACTCTGACAACTCGCCGATCGTTCCGAACGGATCGCAAACTGACACACAGACGCCGGCTCGCCATTCGCCCGAGGGTACGATTGAGGCACGGATCGAGACTGGCGCCATCGAAAAGGCTAAGCGGGACTGTGTCCGCTCGCCGACCGCTGCGGACGGGTCGCAAACCGACGAAGATATCTTGGATGCGGAATCCGCAGGCGGGACGGGGCTATCAGCCCAGGGAGCATCGGCGAAGAAGCGAACGAAACGAAAACGCGCCCGTCCGAAACGGACTCAGCCGACTGTCGAAATGGTCCGTGCCTACAAAGCAAACCAGGCCGGCACGTCCTATCGTGCAATTGCGAGGGAGTGCCACAAATCGCCGACCACCATCGGCAAGTGGGTGGGGATTGCGCGAAGCTATCTTGAATCCGACGCGCGATCCAAGCGCGTGCGAAACAAGCTGCCCGAAGACCAGCGCGGCGCAATTTCCGTCGCCGACGACAGGGACGCTGACTGACGCAGTGTCCAGTTTTGTCCACTTCTAACGTCCAGTCCCGAGAAAAACTTGCGTATGGTCTTGCACCGACCCGTATAGCACGAAACCCACGTCCCGCGTGTCGAGTGCAGCACGCACGCCCTTAAAACTGGACACTCGCGCCTTTGTTTAGACGGACCGCAATTGGGTGGTCCGATCTTGGAAGGTACGAATCATGGAGTTACTGACGACAAAACACGTCGCGGCCCGGCTAAAGTTGTGCCAACGTCAAATCGTGAAGCTCGACGCCAGTGGGAAGCTGCCCGCGCCGGTGCGGGTGGGTCGCTCGGTCCGATGGAGGCTCGACGACATTGACCGCTGGGTGACGCTGGGCTGCCCGTCGCGTTCGGAGTTTGAGGCACGGCAAGCGGCGGGAGCTGTCCGGTGAGCGAGTGGCGTCGCGTGTCGAAGGCGCACCCTTGCCCGATTTGTGAGCGGGCCGACTGGTGCGGCGTTTCGACTGACGGCTCGGCGGCGGTCTGTATGAGAGTCGAAAGCGGCACGGCAACGCGAAACGGCGGGTGGCTCCATCGACTCACCGACGACCCGCGACCCTTCCGGCGGCGTGTCGCCCGCGTGGCCATGCGGACGGACTCCGATCTGGACTTCGGTCAGCTCGCGGCGCGCTACGCACACGCGGCGTCCGATGCGGCTGTGACGGCCCTGGCGGGACAGCTCGGCGTGTCTGCGGATTCGCTCCGGCGGCTGTGTGTCGGATGGGACGGGGAAAGCTGGACGTTCCCTATGGCCGACGCGACCGGCCGCGTCGTGGGCATTCGTCGGCGACTGCCGAGCGGTCGCAAGCTGAGCGGCAAGGGCGGGCGCGAGGGTCTGTTTGTTCCCGCCGACCTGTCCGACTCCGTCGAACTGTTTATCGCTGAAGGGCCGACGGACTGCGCTGCCTTGTTGACGCTCGGCCTGCACGCTGTCGGTCGTCCGAGCTGTCGCGGCGGCGTGGACCAACTGGTCCGATTCGTGCGCAGCTCGCGGCCCTCAAGCGTAGTGATTCTGGCCGACGGTGACGCACCCGGACACGCCGGGGCGCACGTGCTCGCGGTCGTGTTGCGGCTCTACGTCGCATCGGTCCGCGTGTTTTATCCACCGGACGGTGTAGACGACGCGCGGGCGTGGGTGAAGCGCGGCGCGACGGCGGCTGACGTACGGCGGTCCGTCGATAGCGTCGCACCGATCGGACTCACCATAAACACACACCGACGGCTTGGCTGAGCCGTCGGCGCGAAGGATACAAACGAATGACAGAACTTGGCACTACGATTGAACTCGATTTTCAACCGGACGGCAATCCCGGCGTGGGTGTGCTCCGGGTGCTCTGCGGCGATGACGTGCTTGCGGCGGAGCGTATGGACTTGCTCGACCGCGAACAGCGCGAAGCATTCATCGAAAGATTGCGTAACGACCGGCCCGGCATTGACGGGCAATCGCTCACGCGAGATCTGCTCCGGCTGGCCGCGAAACCCGTGAAGCCCGCTACGGCTCACAAGGAAACGCCCAAGCCCGCGCCGCCGCAATGGCGACCTTTTCCACTGGACGCGCTGCCGATGGCCCTGCGCGACTTCATCGCCACCAACGCAGCGAGTATGCGCTGCGACCCTTCAATGATCGCCCTGCCCGCTATAGCGACACTGGCCGGTGCAATCGGGACGACGCGGCAAATCCACCTGAAGGGACTGTGGTACGAATATCCGATTGTCTGGGCCGCCGTGGTCGCGCGGTCGGGTACGGGCAAGAGCCCGGCGCTGGACTTGGCCGTGCGAACGATCCGCAACGCGCAAGAGGATCGCTTCGAGCAACACGACGCCGCGATGGTCGAGCATGAAACCGCGCGGAACCGTTACGACGCCGAGCTGGGCGACTGGAAACGAAAACTCACGAAAGGTACGGAGCGCGGTGAAATGCCGAAGAAGCCCGACGTGCCCGCGTGCGTTCGGTACTTGGTTTCCGATTCGACCGTCGAATCGCTCGTTCCGATCCTGTCTGCGAATCCGCGCGGCGTGCTGCTCTGCCGGGATGAACTCGGCGGGTGGTTGCAATCGTTTAACCAGTACAAGGGGGGCAAGGGGGCGGACCTGCAAAACTGGCTCGAAATGCACCGGGGCGGACCGGTGATTACGGACCGCAAGACAACGGGCACGCTCCGCGCGTTGCGCGCTGCCGTGTCGGTCTGTGGCACTGTTCAACCCGGTACGTTGTCGCGGTTGCTCACGCCGGAATATTTTGAGGCGGGATTGTCCGCCCGGATGTTGCTGGCCGCGCCGCCGAGCAAGTTGAAGAAATGGACGAGCGCTGTGCCCGACCGACACGCCGTGGACGCCTACGATTCAATCGTCGCCGCGCTGCTCCGGCTGGAACACGACACCGACGGTAACTCGATCGCACTCCCGATGACGGCGGACGCTCACGGAGAGTTTGTCCGGTTCTACAACCTGTTCGCAACGGAACAAGCGGACGCCGACGATGACGCCACGGCGGCGAGTCTTGCCAAAATCGAGGGGTACGTTCCGCGCCTGGCGCTGGCGTTCGCGCTCGTCGATGACCTGCACGCCGTGAAGGTCGAAGTGGATTCGATGCGGTCGGCAATCACGATCGGGCGGTGGTTTGCACGGGAATCGCAGCGTGTTTACGGGATGCTCCGCGAGAAACCCAAAGAGCGCGACGGCCGCGAGCTGGTGGACTGGATTCACAAGCGAGGCGGGTCGGCGACGCCGCGCGAGCTGCGACAAGGGCTGCGGCGCTATCGTGACAACCCGGACACCGCGCTGAGCGACCTGGAACAGCTCGCTCGGACCGGTCGCGGGCGTTGGGACTTTGGCGACAGCGGCAAGCCCGGCGCGCCGTCCAAGCGGTTTCGATTATTCGAGGTTCCGAGCGCCAACGGTGACAACGACAACGAAACCCAGGCTGGCGCTATCGAAAATGGTGGTTCCGTAGACGTAGACGCTGTAGTCGCGCGCCCGGGTGCGAATGACGATGGCTCGCCGGTTGACCCGAAGTACACCGAAACGGCTGCCGCTGAGGCTGATTCCGGGCGGGCGTGGGGCGAGTTATGACGGACCTTGCGGAACTACGACGGGAGCTGGATCGTCGGGGGGTGGAGCTGGTGGCGGTCGGCGACCGGATTCGCTTTCGACCCATTGCGGCGGTAACGGGCGAACTGCTCGATTCGCTTCGGACACACAAGCGCGAGCTGTTGGCGCAGCTCGCCGAGCCGGTGCCGGTAGGCGACGCGGGAACGTGGGCACGGCAAGCGGCGGCGTTGCACGCCACCGTGGCCGACCCGGACCAGCGGGCGAACCTGCGGGAGCTGTTCGAGCATCGGTCGGCGGTTTGTGAGTACGAAGGGAACCTGGACCGCGACGACGCCGAGCGGATCGGGCTGGACGAACTGCGGGACGCTTTGCGAAAGGCGGGAGAATCCGCTTGACGGCGTATACGTTGTGTGATATCTTATGGGAATGGGAATCAAGCGAACCGACGACCCGTACGAAGCCCTGCGGCGGGCGTTCACGGAAAGCGGGCTGAGCCTGAAGCGGCTGTCCGTTCTGTCCGACACGCGGTATCAGTCCGTGCATGGGTTTTTCGCCAAGCGTGACCGCGACGCGAAACTGGTGACGGTGGCGGCGTGGTGCCGCGTGCTCGGCTTGCGGTTGGTTCCTATTAAACAAAAAGGACGATGACCCATGGCGCGAATCTTCCGACAACGGTACACGCAAGGCGGCCAGACCAAGCAATCGGCAAAGTGGTACGTCGAGTTTGTGGACGCCGACCGAATCCGACGGCGGGTGCCTGGATACCGCGACAAGGGCGCGACGCAACAGCTCGCGTCGCAGCTGGAACGAAACGCCGAGCGTGAACAAGCCGGGCTTGTGGATCGGTTCGCCGAGCATCGGAAACGACCACTGGCGGAACACGTCGATAACTGGCAACGAAGCCTATCGGACAAGGGCGGGACGCTATCGCACGCGAAATTGAGCGCGAACCGCGTCCGCTCGATCCTGGCTGCCGTCAAAGCCGTTTTCGTCGGCGACTTGAGCGCGGACTCCGTGTCGCACTATCTAGCCGAGCGTCGCAAAGGCGGGCTGTCCGTCGCGTCGTCGAATCACTACTTGCGCGCGGTCAAGGGATTTGCCCGGTGGCTGGTGCGCGACGGGCGGACGCCGGACAATCCGCTCGCCCACCTGTCGAAACTGAATGAGCGAATCGACCGACGCCACGACCGCCGAGCGCTGGACGCCGGCGAGTTGCGACGGCTACTCGAATCCGCGCGGACCGGTCCGACTCGTTTCGGCATGACCGGACCGGCACGGGCGACCCTGTATCAGCTCGCGGCGGAAAGCGGCCTGCGGGCGGGGGAGCTGCGGTCGCTCACCTGGGACTCGTTGGACCTGAACGCCGACCCGCCGACGGTGACGGTGCGGGCGGCGTATTCCAAGCATCGGCGCGACGACGTGTTGCCGCTGAACCCATCTACGGCGCAAATGCTGGCCCGCTGGGGCGATGAAACCGGCCCGGCGGACCGAGACCCGGTTTTCACCATGCCGCATTCATGCAGCATCGTACGGATGCTGCGGGCCGATCTGGCCGACGCCGGTATCGAGTACTGCGACGACGACGGACGGGTGGCGGACTTCCATGCCTTGCGGCACACGTTCATCACGAATCTGGCTCGCGGCGGCGTCCACCCGAAGGTCGCCCAACGGCTCGCCCGGCATTCGACCATCACGCTGACGATGGACCGCTATTCGCACACGGTCGTCGGCGAGTTGGCGGACGGGCTGCGGGCGCTGCCGGATATGTCCAGTCCCGACGCCGAGCGTCAACGGAAAACAGGCACCTGTGATATCACCGAAGAACGCTTACCGACTTGCTTACCGATTTCCTTACCGAAACGCCATGCGCGTAAAGTGTCGCTCGGTTCATCGGACTGCACGGAATCGGAAAGTGTCGCAGGGGTGACCCGTCCACCAAACCCTACGAAAACACGGACGAAATGCACGTCGGTGCGCCCTGACGCCCCCGATTGCGTCAAGGATTTATCATTGGGCAGAGGCGGACTTGAACCGCCGACACACGGATTTTCAGTCCGTTGCTCTAC
>CBDUXT010000070.1:0-32883 GCA_965371245.1 uncultured bacterium
TAAGAAAAAACGCCGCTTGAAAAATCCTCATCCACAAGATTTGGTGATATCTCGTGCTAAACTGCTCGGTGTCAACCTTGAAAAAGTGAACCAGGGCGTAAACACGGAACTTCGGACCGCGATCTGGGGCCACGCCGATGACCTGGAGCGCGAAGAAATCGACGTGGAACTGAAGGTGGAAGCGGCCAAGGACGTTTGGGAACAACTCAAGAAACATCTGCCGGTGTTCGCCCTTTTCAAATCCGATCGACCAAGTACGGACCAGGATGCTGAGGCCCAGGATCCGTTGAAGGCAGCAGTGAAGGAGGCCATCAAGGGACAGGAAGCAGCGCTCGATTCGGTCGCGGCGGCCGTTAAGAAGGAGGTTCAGCAGATCGCCGACCGTACGGTTGACAAGATTCGCGAAATGAACCCGGCGCTGGCGAGCCAACTGACACCGCATGTATCCAATAAGAGCTGGGATACGCTGTTTTCAGTGAGTCTCACTGGAGACGACGAAATCCCGATCAATAAGCGAGGTAGCGGAACCCGTCGGCTGATCCTTCTGAGCTTTTTCAGAGCTAAAGCGGACCAGGAAGCAGAGTCCAGGACTACAGGGGTTATCTACGCCGTGGAGGAGCCGGAAACGAGTCAGCATCCTCGCAACCAAGTCATGCTGGTTGATGCGTTCGGCGATTTGTCGGAAACGCCGGGGTGTCAAGTGTTCCTCACGACTCATACTCCGTTGCTCGCTCGGCGCTTTGACTCGGGCGCGCTCCGGTACATCGACGAAACGAATGGCAAGCCGGCCGTACGGTATGGAAGCGACGAGAGCACGCTGCAAGACATCGTTGCATCCCTCGGCGTCCTTCCCGACCATAGCATCAAAGCCTTCGTCGGCTTGGAAGGACGGAACGACATCCAATTCTTCAAGCATGTTTCGCGCATCCTTCATGCTGCCGATGCAAGCCTTCCAGACCTCGGTCGCGCCGAGGCCGATGGCCATCTCATGTTCGTCCCGCTAGGGGGAAGCAGCCTTGACCTTTGGGTCTCCCGCTTGTCGGGCCTCAAGCGTCCTGAGTTCTACGTGGTCGATCGTGATGTCCCTCCGCCAGAGGATGCGCACTACAAAGCGGAGATTGAGGATTGGAACAAGCGTGATCGGTGCCAGGCTTGGAGCACGAAAAAACGTGAGCTAGAAAACTATATTCATCCCGATGTCATCCGAGCGGAGTATCCTGCATACGCCGGAACAGGTGGTGATTTTGAGGACGTGCCACTCCTGTTTGCCCAAGCAGTATTTGAGGCCAGCGACAGTCCCAGGGTGTGGGCCGACATCGGGAGCGACGACAAGAAAAAGAAAATATCGCACGGGAAACACAGGCTGAGCGACGAGTTTGCAGCGAAGCTGACCGCAGCGCAGGTAGATGAGCGCGATTCAGCGGGCGAGTTCAGGACATGGCTAACAGAAATCGGCTCGCCGTTAGACACCGATTAGCTGAGTATGGCGTTCCGTCGGGCGAAGCCCGACAAATGTTTGACGGGCGCACAAGTTAGCCGTCACCTGAACCGATCCATCCGTCACACACGGCAGCACTATAGATGTCGAAACGAAAGGCAACGAGGAGCACAACTCATGGACAAGTACGATGTATGTGCGGCCGTACTGCTCGACGCGGTGCGCGAAACCGAAGTGGACCTTGAGAAGCATTGTGACATCTACTCCGCTGTGGGAAGGAAGGTCGCGACACTTCTTGAGAAGTACGCGACGGTAAACCGCGCGGCCTTCGATTCTGTGGCCACGTCCGAATTCGGGACGCCCCTGTCAACCGAGTTTGGGTCGTTGATCCAGTCCATGCGAATCACTGTCCGCATCAACGGCGACGGTCGCAACTTGGCTGAGGCAAAAACGCAGCAGCAGATTGTCGAGGCGCTGAAAGGCGCGGATGGACCGGACTGAGGTGGCCGCGGCCACTCGGGCCGAGGGATCGACCACAAGCGGCTTTCCAGAACGTTCCCCGCAGCGCAGAATGCACGTCTGTTACGCCGTCTGAACGAGCCTGGGACGACCGGACGGCCGTCCCGCTTCGTTTGTTTGAAAGAGCCCATGATGGAAAACCAAGTTGCTTGTGACAGAAGCGCCCTTGTCGAGCGGATTGAGCATGAGCGCGTGAGTGCGATCATTCGTACCCAGGATCAGGCTTTGGCGTCCGACGCCATGGCTGCGGCCGTCGAGGGCGGGTTTCGCATGGTCGAGTTCACGCTGACCACGCCCGGGGCGAATGAACTGATCGCCGCGTTCTGTAAGCACGCAGATCTGCTCGTCGGGGCGGGAACGGTTATGTCGAGAGCGCAGGCTCGTGAGGCCGTGGCGGCCGGTGCGCGCTTTCTGGTCTCTCCGATCGCGGATGCCGACGTCATCGGTGAGGCGGCCTCGCTGGGCGTTCCGATCATCCCCGGGGCGTACACCCCAACCGAGATGGAAAACGCCCATCGGTTGGGTGCGGATTTCGTGAAGGTGTTCCCCGCCCCCGCGGGTGGCGTGGACTTTATCAAGGCCGTTCGCGGTCCGTTGCCGCACCTGAAACTCTTCCCCACCGCCGGCGTGACGCCGGACAACTTCACCACCTACCTCGATGCCGGCTGCGCGGGCATGGGCTTCGTGCGTTCGCTCTTCGTGCCGTGCGAGCTGGCCACGCGATCGCTCGAGGCCGTTCGAGATCGGGCCGCGAAGATTATCGCTCGTCTATCCGCCTGGCGCGCCGAGTAGAGGCCATCGCGTCGCGAGCCACCACCACATCCTAGCCCGATAATCCGAATCCGACTTACCAACCGCGAAGTGTCGATGCAGTCGCGCCCGGCGCGCGCTGCTGCGAGCCGCCGGGCGTCTGGATTGTATGCTTGACTCTGATTGTGGAACCTTTTCTCTTGGCACTTTGCTTCGGGCGCAGTCCAGGGCGACCTGATCGCCGTGGCATGTGGTCCTCGGGCGTTGGCAAAGGGGAGAAACGTCGGGGACGCCGCGCGGGCTCCTGATGAGCGAGTAGAGCGGGTAGGCGCCGAAGAGGAGGACCGGAGCCCAAAGCGGGATTGAAAGTCGTCGGCGTCGTGGCATGGGCAGCGTACTTCGCCGCATGTGTACCCAAAGTTGACTGGGGATGTCTTCCACCATCTCGGCACGTCCATTCCGGATGGACAGGATGGCCTCGCGTCCCGTGGGAACGATGGACCAATATCCAGTGTACTGGGATATGTCCAAAAGTGTCCAGTGAACTACGCTGACAACCCACAGACACGCCGACGCAACCGTGGCTAGCGTGAGAACGGTGATGATGGCCTTGCGGATCACGGTTCTTCGATCCTTACACCACACTCGGAGCACTTCCCCGATTCGTTGCCCGTTAGGTCGTAGCCGCAATCGACGCAAAGGCCTTGCTCACGGCGTCGATGGCGACGACGGCGTGCCCTGAACCGGATGAGCGAGTAGAGCGGGTAGGCGCCGAAGAGCAGGACCGGAGCCCAGAGTTGGATTGAAACTTGGCGGTGTCGCACTTCGACGTTACCGGTTTTGACAGGCCCTCCGGGAGGCGAAGGCCAGTAGCTCATTTCGCTGGAAGGGACGGGCGCGGTCAGGACGGGCACATCGTGCCAATAGAAACCCAAGAACTCGGTGGCAGTAGAATGATGCATGACGACGCGCCATCCGGCTATCTCATCGACCTCCCACTCAGTGTACGCATCGCCGACGCGGAGCTCTTCCAGGAAATGTGCATGTCCATTCCAGACGGCAACAACGGTCCAATGCCCGATGTGCTGAGAGAGGTTCCAGGTCGGCCGGAGAGTCACGCTGACAGCCCACAGCACCACCGACGCAACCGTCGCGAGCGTGAGCACGGCGATGATTGCCTTGCGGATCATCGCTACATTGTACCCATGGGGCGAACCAGAATCACGCATCCACCGTCTCCACGATCCGGGCGATCCCTGCCCGCTGATCCGTCTGGTGGCATGCCCAAGCCGGAGGCGCGGGCATGCGTCGGCCCACGATTCACATGGCCGCGCTGCGCTTGGCCATGCCACCCGACGACCGGAGCCGCGCAACGTCGATCCACCTTTCTGGAAACGGCACTAGTTCCCACCCGTCCGCGCAAAAGAGAAGCCCGCGGGGTGGGGTCCGCGGGCTTCCCCTGGAGGAAGGCTCGGTCTTGGGTTCCGAGCGGTTAGAACGACTCTCGGAACGGTGTTGTCTTCTCCGATCGGCGATCGTCGGGGAGTGCCAGTCCCACGTCGGTCCTGCCGCGGACATCCGCTTCCTTACGGGCGCGGCTCTGATTGGCCAAGACTGTCAGTCAGTCGTGACTGAGCTTTAGCCTCCGAGATTCTCGATCAGCGACTTGAGCGCCGACAGATCGACGACCCGTGTGTTCGGTCCGCTGACGCGTTCCGCGTCGAGCAGGTTCTCGTCGATCTCGCCGTCGCTGAGTTCGATGGAGATCGAGCCCTTGCTTTCGCCGAAGTTCGAGATCTCGAACCGCCGCACGAGTTCCGCTTCGGGGTCGTACTCGATCTCCAGCGTGCTGCCGACGAGCATCTTCGCCTCGTCGCCCTTGATGTCGATGTCGATGTCGTCCAGATCGATCTCGTCGGCCTCGTCGTCTTTCCCCTGGCTCTTCAGCTCCGCCTTCATGGCCTGTGCGGCCATCCGGGCGAACTCAGTCAGCGAATCGGAATCGTCAATGGGGAGCGTCAAGACGATGGTACCGTCGCGCCGTTCCGTGACCGTGGCACGGGTGTCTGACTGGTTTCGTACGATGTCGGTGAAGGTCTCGAGCATCTTATGGGCCGAGCTGAGTTCTTTGATGGCATCTGCGAAATCCAGATCGAGCCCTGGAAGGTCGATGTCCTCGGGAAGTTTCAAGAGCGTTTCGGTCCCCGGGGGCAACAGCAGGTTGATAATCGGCTGGACGTCCTCGTCTGGAACCACCAGCTTGCGAATCAGGATCCAGCCGCCGTCCTGCGAGATACCGAAGGAGGCGTCGATCTCGATGAGCCCCATTTCGTCCGCGTCCACGACGGCGCTGATGTCACCGGCGATGCCCTCCTTGGCGAGCTGAATGTGGCCGCTGACCGAGGCTTTTTCGACCGTGATGTCCTTGATCGTCAGCTCAAGCAACTTGGGCGCGGCGATCTGCTCCCGAAGCCTTGCGAGGATCGTCGCGGCCTGAACCGTCGGACCACCGTTGGTGGGGAAGAGCAGGCCGAAGGCGAGCGCAATGGATGCTGCCAGAGCCATCGTCGAGAGCCAGACCGGGCGCCGGAACATCGCGGCGCGTGGTGTGGCGGCTGCGCCGATGGCCGCGGTGCAATGCGACCGAAGGGTGCGCGACGGGCCGGCGGGAGTCGACAAACGTCCACCGAGGGTCCGCAGGTTTTCGTGAAACACTTGGTCGGGATCGTTTGGCAAAGTCATCTCTTATGTCCTTTCGATATTCCGGAGGATCGCCCGAAGGCGATGCCTGACTCGATAGAGTCTCGTTTCCACGCTCTTGGCCGACTGCGCCGTCTCCTGCGCGATGTCCGCCTGTGAGCGACCTTGAAAGTAAAACGCGAAGATCAGCCGCTGCTCTTCCGCCGGCAGCGACGTCACCGCCAGCATCAGTTGCCCGGCCGCTTCGTCACGGATCATTCCGTCGGCCGGAAGCGGGTGCGATTCCATGTCCGCCACGAGCTGACCGGCCAGCACGGCGTTCTCCAAGGGGACCTGCCCCTGCGTTCGCTTGCGTTGTCGCCAGTGGCGACGCAGCAGATTCCGCGCGATACCTCGGAGCCAGGCTTCGCACTCGTTGTCGTCGTCGGGCAGCCGTCGTCCCCGAGCGGCCTCGTGGCATGTCTGCTGCAGCAGATCGTCGGCAAGGTGGCTGTCACCGCCAACCCGAACGAGGATGTAGCGGTAGAGCGCGTCTCCGCCCTTCAGAAAGATTCGGCGCAAACGATTGTGCGGCTCGTTCGTTTCGTCGTATGAAACGATCGACTCGATGGCGATGACTTGGTTGGCCAATTCCACGTGGCTGTCTCCGCGTTCCTTTGCACCGCATCCGGCTTGGGCAAACCCGGCACCGCCGGTCGCCTTTCTCTTCGTAGTATGCCACGGACATCCCCAAACCCTCGCATCGATCGACGGGTTCTTACATCCGGCCGTGAATCCACGGGTGTGCCATTGTCTTGCGGATCAGGGTGGCATGGCCACGCTTTTGTGGCCATGTGCTTACCGGTCCGCCAGAGCATGCCCACGCAAGCGTGAGCACGAGCATGGCGCCAATCCATTCGTCTCCGGCACCAAGATCCCCGCAGATTGTCTGGATTCGTCGCGAATCTTCGGGGCTGGGTCGCGAATACGCCTCCGGCGAGCGGACACACCGGATCCTTAACATGGCTTTGTGTCAACGCGGTGACCGCGCGCCGAGGCAGCGAGCACCCATGATCGTTGAAGACTGTGTACGCCGAGAAACGTCCACCAGAGCGGCTGCGGCCGGGGTTTCGACTCCGCCGGTGGCGTGTGTCGAACTCGACCGATTCTGCACGGGCTGCGGTTACAACCTGCGAACTTTGCCGGTTCATACCCACCCGGCCACCGAAATCCTTGTCATCCGCTGCACCGAGTGCGGCAAGTTTCAGCCGGCCAACGACGCCACAAGCGTGGCAAGGCCATGGCTGAATCGTTTGTCAGGCATTGGCCTTGGTGTCTGGATGCTCCTTCTGGCCGTCGTGTTCATTCAGCTCAACGTCCTGCAGGGCGTCGTCAGCTTTGGGACGCTCCAGGAACTGACGACGTGGCGTGCCGTCGATGGATCGGACGGAAACAATCCGAGAACGATCACCGTCAATGGCACGACGATCACCTACACGGGAAACATACGCATCCGCGGAAACAAGACCTATCTTCCGGCCCCGCGCAAACCGCAGCCGGACGACAACCTGTTCATGACCTTGATGATTGGCAGCTCGTTCCTGCTGGCGTTTGTGGCCGGCACCGGCGCCGTCGTCGTCTTCCCGCATTGGCCAAAGGTTGCGTATGCCGCCGTGGGGCTGACCCTTCCCGTTGTCATCGGTGGCATCATCACCTATGCCTGGAGCCACGAAGCGCCGCTTCTGGTTGGGTGGGGGTTGCGCTACACGGCTCTTCACGCCGGCGTTCAGATGCTCGGAGGAATGACGGCCGTACTGGTCGGACGCCCCGTGTCGCGACTGGTCGTGCGTATGTTCCTGCCGCCGGGCGTTCGCCCCCGGCTTGCGTATCTGTGGCACGCGGACGGCAAGCCCTACCCACGTCCCGTGTAACGCAGTGGCGTTCGCGTTCTGTTGGCCGGGCTCGTCTTACTCATCACAGAGGTTCCTGGTGCCGCTCCCCAAAGATGGCTCGACTCTTGGCGGCTGCGCTCGTTGTGTGACATGGCCAAGCGCATCGCGGCTGTGTGCTGGGTGAGCCGACGCATCATGCCTTGACGAAGTCGCGTGCGATTGGGTATCATGGCGCGCATTCGAGTCCGGTGCATCCTCGTTGTAAGCGGCGTCCACGGGCTTGAAGAGGGGTTAGAGGCGTGGTGCGAAGTAGTTCCGGCCGGCAACACAGACCCGGCTCGCAGACCCGACGCGCCTCCCAGCCCGCTACGCATGTTTCGCACGAAGCCCGTGTAAGATGTCCGTCGCTGATCGAGCGAGGGGAAACACAACGTCGCCTCGGCTGAGGGGGGTGCCTTCTCATTCCCTCCCGGCGACGGCAATTCCCGTTTGAAACGGGGAAGGAGCAACCATGAAAAAGGGTCCGATCCTTGTTACCATCGTCGCCTTGTCACTTCTTGTCTGTGGGGAGTTGTCGGCGCGGAACACGCCGGTTACCAAGGCCAACTACTCGTTGCCCGGACGGTTCTCGCCGGCGAAGGTCAGGAACCTGGTCTTCGCCACCTCCGTCAGTCCACACTGGCTGAAGCACAGCGACAGGTTCTGGTACAGCTACAAGACCAGCAACGGCACGACGTTCTATCTCGTCGATCCGGACAAGGAGAAGAAGGATCCACTGTTCGACAACACGAAGATGGCCGCCGCGCTCACGAGGATGACCAAGGATCCCTATGACGCCAAGCATCTGCCGATCACGAGGGTCAAGTTCGTCAACGACGACACCGCGTTCCAGTTCAGCGTGACCAGCTCCAAGGAAGAGGAAGAAGTCGAGGAGAAGGGCGACAAGGACAAAGACGACAAGGGCAAGGGAACGAAGCGCAAGGACGGCAAAGACAAGAAGGATCAAGGCAAGGAAGACAAGGACAAGAAGCTCAAGGGAAAGGGCGACAAGGACAAGAAAGTCAAGGGCAAGGACGACAAAGACGACGACAAAGAAAAGAAGGACCGGAAGCCCAAGAAGAAAAAAAAGAAAAAAAAGGTCTTTCGCTTCGAATACAGTCTGGAGACGGGCGAGCTGACCCTGCTTACCGACTACAAGAAGCCGCCGGAACGGCCGCGCTGGGCCTCGATCTCCCCCGACGGCGAAACCATCGTGTTCGCCCGAGAGTACAACCTCTATTGGATGGACAAGAAGAACTACGAGAAGGCACAAGCCGACGAAGAGGACGACACGATCGTCGATCACCAGTTGACCAAGGACGGCGAGGAGCACTTCAGCTACGCCAGCGGCCGGCGGGGGCGGGGCCAGGAAGAAGAGAAGGACGAAAAGGACAAGAAAAAAAAGCCCAAACGCAAGTCCGCGCGTGTGAGTTGGTCGCACGACTCGAAGAAGTTCGCCATCACACGGAGTGATTCGCGCGAGGTCAAAGAGCTGTGGGTCATCAACAGCCTCGCCGAGCCGAGACCGACCCTGCAAACCTATCGCTACGCCATGCCGGGCGACAAGGAGGTGCCGCAATCCGAGATGTGGATCTTTGAGCCCGGCAGAAAGAAGAAGCTCAAGATTAAGTCGGACCGATTCCCCGACCAGCGGATCTCGATCCTCACCGCGCCCGCGAGCGCGAGCAGCCGCGACGACGACTACAGACCCAGCCGGTGGCTCGCCGAGACCGCGGACAAGCTCTACTTCTCCCGCACCAGCCGCGACATGCACCGCGTGGACATTTGCGTGGCCGACGCCAAGACCGGCAAAGTCACGACGCTCATTGAAGAACGGCTCAACACTTACATCGAGACCAAGCGTCTGGCCATCGTGGACAAAGGCGCGGAACTCATCCACTGGTCGGAAAGAGACGGCTGGGGCCACTTCTACCTCTACGATGGTGAGGGAAAGCTCAAGAACCAAATCACCCAAGGGCCGTTTCACTGTCAGTCCATCGTCCGCATCGACGCGGACAGGCGGGTGCTCTATCTCCAGGCCAATGCGCGCGAGGCGGGCGAGGATCCCTACTACATGCACCTCTATCGGGTGAACTTCGACGGCTCCGGCTTGACGCGCCTCACATTGGGCGATTTCAACCACTCGGTCAGCATGAATGATTCCCACCGCTTCTTCATCGACAACTTCTCGCGCGTCGATACGACTCCCAAGTCGAACCTGCGGGATGATCGCGGTCGGGTGGTGCTCGAATTGGAGACGGCCGACCTCTCGCAATTGCTCCTGGCCGGCTTTCAGTTCCCCGAGCCGTTCCAGGTCAAGGCCGGCGACGGCATCACCGACCTTTTCGGCGTCATGTACAAGCCGTTCGACTTCGACCCAACCCGGAAATACCCCATCATCGCCTATGTCTACCCCGGCCCGCAGACCGAAAGCGTGGCGAAGTCGATGTCGAGGGTGGGCGGCAGCGAGCGGCTCGCGCAGTTCGGCTTCATCGTGATTACCGTGGGCAACCGCGGCGGGCATCCCAGCCGGTCCAAGTGGTATCACAACTACGGCTACGGCAACCTGCGCGACTACGGGCTGGCCGACAAGAAGACCGCCATCGAGCAACTGGCCGACCGGCACGCCTTCATCGACGTCGACAGGGTCGGCATCTTCGGTCACAGCGGCGGCGGCTTCATGTCCACCGCGGCCATGCTCGTCTACCCGGATTTTTTCAAGGTGGCGGTCTCCTCCTCCGGCAACCATGAGAACAACATCTACAACAACACGTGGAGCGAAAAGCATCACGGCGTCAAAGAGGTTGTCGATGACAAGGGCGAGGTCAAGTTCGAGTACGAAATCGACAAGAACTCCCAGCTCGCCAAGAACCTCAAGGGACACCTGTTGATCACCACCGGCGAGATGGACAACAACGTCCACCCGGCCAACACAATCCGGCTGGCCAACGCCCTGATCAAGGCCAACAAGCGGTTCGACTTCTTTCTCTTTCCGGGGAAGCGCCACGGCTACGGTGACATGACCGAGTACTTCTTCTGGCTGAGGGGCGAGTACTTCTGCAAGCACCTGATCGGCGACTCCGCTACCGGCGCGGACTTCGTCGAGATCAACCGCGACGTGGAGATGAGCGGAAAACGGCGGGGAAGATAGCGCTCCGACGTCGATGCGCGGCGCCGTTTGGTCCCCGGGGGGGAAGTGGACTGCGCGGTAGCACGCCACGACACACTCGGTCCCCAACACGCTGACCAAGCCCATCGCCCACCCCTGCGCCGAATAGCGTCGGGTGGCATGCCAAGCCGGAGGCGCGGGCATGCGTCGGCCCACGTACCACATGGCCGCGCTGCGCTTGGCCATGCCACCCAACGACCGCAGCCACAAAGAATCGAGCACCTTCTTGGAACCGGCACTAGCAACTTGACCACGCGGCTCATCGGCGGTGACATGGGTTGTCAGACGTTCGTTGACCAGGTGTCGTGTGGCGGCCGCGTGGATGGAACACGGCGTGACAGATCGGAAACCGAGTGACCGCCCGTCGCGCGCGACGTCGCCCTGGCTCCGCGCCGAAATGCTCGGCGCCGCGGCGGCCGTGATCTGCTTTTTCAACATTCTTCCCAACGATTTCTGCAACGACGGTCACGCCATCGTCGAGCAAAACCGGAAGGTCAACGAAGCGGGGCAATGGTCGGCCATCTGGACCACCGATTACTGGTCGCAGACCGTTCTGGAAAACCCCAACCGCGACCTGTTGTATCGACCCGTTGCGATGGTCTCCTATCGGCTGGTGCGGATGCTGTTCGGCGTGCGACCGATGCCGCACCACGTCGTCAACCTGTTTCTGTACGCCCTGTTGTGCGCGTTGATCGCGCGGCTGTGCCGGCTGGCGGGCGGTTCCGAGTGGGCGGCCCGTGTGGCCGCGGTTACGTTTGCGGTCCTGCCCATCCACACCGAGGTGATCAACAATGTGGTGGGGCGGGCGGATCTGTTGGCGGCCGTCGGCATGCTCGTCACCATCCTTTGCCATCGCCGCGCCATGATGTCCGCCTCGGGGCATCTTGCAACGACCTGGCGAGCCGCGGCGGTGTTGGCGGCGTTCGGGGCGATGGGCTCCAAGGAGAGCGGCGTCGGGGTGGTGGCCGTGGTTCCACTCTTTGATGCGCTCTGGTTTTCGAAGGCGAGAAAGAGACCTTCCGAGGATCGCTGGCTCAGTCCGCCGACACTCCGACGGCTGGCGTACCTTATCATTCCAGCGGCCGCCTATCTCGGGCTTCGTTACTACGCGCTCGGCGGCGCGCTGCACCAGCGAGCCGACATCACCAAGACGATCAACGTGCTCGTGGACGCTCCACCCTGGCAGCACGCCTTGGGCGTGGTCCAGCTTTGGGGCATGTACTGGGCCAAGACGATCTGGCCTCAGGTGCTGTCCGTCAATTATTCGATCAATGCCATCCGCCTGGCAACGGGGCCGGAGGATCTGCACGTGATTCTCGGCGCGGTCCTCACCTTCCTTCTTGCGGCGATGTCCGTCGTGGCGTGGCGCCGTGGCAACCGTGTCGTCGCGCTTCTGTGCGTCGCCTTGGTCATCACGTATGCTCCGACGGCCAACGCCGTCGTGCTGATGCAGGTGTTCATGGCCGAGCGGATATGGTTCGTGCCCTCGGTTTGGGTCGCCTTGCTGGCCGGCTTGGCTGCGCAGCGATGGGCACGCGCCCGGATGTCGTGCGTAGTCGTCTTCGTCGTGTTGGCGGCGATGGGTACACGGTCTTGGGTGCGTAACGAGGATTGGCGCAATGATGGGACGTTGTACGCGGCCGCATACGAGGATCTTCCCGATGCCGTCGGTGTGCTCTATCTTCGCGGACAGTGGCTTGTTCGCCACGACCAGTACGCAGACGGTGTCGAGTTCTTGACGCGCGCGACACAGATGGACCTTGGTTTCACGGACGCCTACCGCGTGCTTGGCCAGGCTCACTTCAGGCGCGGGCGTTTGCCGGAAGCGCTGGCGGCGCTTCGCGTGGCTGACATGCAGGTGCCGGGTCATCCACCAACGGTCGCGGCGCTCGCGCGTGTCACCGAGCGTCTCTCGGAAGCGGATACCGCGCTCCGGCAACTTCGCCGAACGGCGCGTGAGCGACCGGACGACGTAACAGCGGAGATCGCCCTCGTTCGGCGGCTCGGCGAGTTCGCCTTGACACGGGAAGCCTTGCAGCGGTTTCGTGACCGGGAAGCCCACTTCGCAAGGAGCGCTGCCTGGCACGGAGAGTATGCGGTGACGCTGGTCCTCCTCAACCGTCGTGACGAGGCGATCGACCGCTACCGAAAGTCCATCGAATTGAACCCGTCTGGCGTGCAACAGATGATTGAACTGGCGATGCTCATGCTCGAGCGTCGCGCAGCGGGCGACCTGGACGAGGCGGCGCGGCTCTCGAAGCGCGCCGAAACGCTCGCGCCGAAGGCGCCGCCGGTCCTGGTCTGTCGGGCCGAGGTGCTCGCCCTGCGCGGTGAGCTTGACGCCGCCTTGGCGTTGTTTCGTCGGGCCATCGAGGCGCTGCCCCCGGGCGCCAACATTCGTCGCGCCTATGAGGAACGCGCACGAGCGCTGGGCGCTCGGCCGTAGGAGTCGGTTGAACAGCGCGTGAACTCGGCGTGGCACCGGCTGCCGGCGGGTGGAAGCGCGGACCCGTGGTTCGACGCACGTGATATGAGAGATGGGGATGTGATTGTTTTTCGAATCAGGGTGGCATGCTCATGCTTGCGTGGTCATGGGTGTACGGCCCCGGCAGAGCGTGCTCAGGCAAGCGTGAGCATGGCACCCGGCAACTCATGCGTAGGAGAAGTCCGCGTCCGTAAGGAAGCGGTTTGGTTTCGCGCACGAAAGCGCTTCCGCAGGGTCGCGGCTCGGTTTGTCATGACCCTTCTAATACACTCCCTTACCCTCCCGGTCGTGCTCCTCACGTGCGGCGCGTGCCGCCGGGGCGACGATCCGCCTCATTCAGCCGCCGCTGCCCCGGCAAAGTCCGCTCCACGGACCTTGTCAACGCCCGGCGTCTGGTTCACGGAGATCACCCCCGACGTGGGGCTCGATTTTGTGTATGAGAACGGTGCGACGGGCAAACTGCTTCTTCCGGAGATCATGGGGTTCGGCCTGGCGTTGTTCGACTACGACGGCGATGGCGATCTCGATGTCTACGTCGTCAACGGGCATCGCGCCTTCCCCGAGGCTGACCGGGGCAAAGCCACAAACCGCCTGTTCCGTCAGGAATCCAGCGGCCGTTTCGTGGACGTCACGGACGCGTCCGGTTTGGGTGATCACGGTTACGGCATGGGTGTTGCCATCGGAGATATGGATAACGACGGTCGGCCCGACGTCTATGTTTCCAACTTCGGCCCGGACAGACTCTATCGCAACCTTGGCGGCGGCACCTTCGAGGACATCACGAGTCGTGCCGGAATCACGGTGAGCCGTTGGTCGGCGTCGGCCTGCTTCTTCGACTACGACGCCGACGGCTTTCTCGACCTCTTCGTCTCTCGCTACCTGAAGTGGCATGCAGACAAGAAGTGCTTCAGCCCCGACGGCCGACCCACGTATTGTGGACCGCTGGCGTTCCCGCCCGATCACGACGTGCTGCTCCACAACAACGGGGACGGGACGTTTGCCGACGTAAGCGAATCGGCGACGATCGCCAAGGTGGCGGCGCCCGGTTTGGGCGTCGCCTGCGAGGACTTCGACGGTGACGGGCGCCAGGACGTCTACGTGACCAACGATGCCTTCGCCAACCATCTTTGGATCAATCAGGGGGGCGGCGTCTTCCGGGACGAAGCCCTTGAGCTTGGGGTGGCTTTCAACCAAAACGGCATGCCTGAAGCGGGGATGGGCGTGGTGGCGGCCGACTTCGACGGCAACGGTCATGTCGATCTGTTCATGACGCACCTGGGCGAGGAGAGCAACACCCTGTACCGCAACCTCGGCGGGGCGATGGGCTTCAACGACGTCACCGGCAAGGCGGGTCTGAGTTGGTCGAGCATTCCCTACACTGGGTTCGGCACCGTCGCGTTGGATGTGGAACTGGACGGCGACCTGGACCTGGTCGTGGTAAACGGTCGCGTCAAGCGAGGAGCGTTGCTGCCCGGTGCGGGCGTGCCGCCGCCGTGGGACGTTCTGGCAGAGCCGAACTTGTTCTACCTGAACGACGGGACGGGACGTTTTTCGCCTGCCGGTGAGCCGGGCGCTGCGCTCTGTCGTCCCATCGAGATTTCTCGCGGCCTCGCCGCCGGAGACTTGGACGCCGATGGCGACATGGACCTGGTGATGACGAATATCGCGGGACCTGTCCGGATCTATCGCAACGATACGCCTCGACGCGGTTCCTGGATGATGGTTCGCGCGCTCGACCCGCGTCTGCGCCGCGACGCCATCGGTGCGCGCGTCACGCTGGTTGCCGGGCCGCGCCGTTGGGTCAAAACGATCGGACGGGCCAGCAGTTACATGTCCAGCCGTGACGTGCGTGCCCACTTCGGGCTGGGTGACATTGACCGGGTTGATCGGCTTGAGGTTGACTGGCCGGACGGACTTCGCGAACATTTCCCGAATCCGAAGGTCAACAATGTCGTTGTTCTCACACGTGGAACCGGAAACCGACCATGAGCCGTCCAAACCAACGTCAGCATCGTGCGCCGTCGCCCGCGACTGAGATGATGACCCGATCTCGCATTGTCTTCACGGGAGCGACAGCCATAACGCTCGCGCTGGCGGGTGGGCTTGCCGAGCCCACACGGTGCCACGCAGTGGAGAACCAATTGGCGCCCGCCGCGCAATCCCTCTCGACCCCACCCAACCCGATCACGCCGGACATGCAGCCGAAGGTTCGTGAGTTGATCACCAACGCCCGTGAGGCCGTGTTGAAGGCCCCAAACTCCGGCCGCGCGTGGGGCGGTCTTGGGGCTGCGTGCGATGCGCACAAGCTGTACGAATGCGCCGAGTCGTGCTACCGGCGTGCGCATCAACTTAACCCGGGCGATTTTGCCTATCCCTACTTGCTGGCGATCGTCCTTGACACCGCCGGGAAAGGCGGCGCGGAATGCGTGACACTCTATAAGAAGGCCGCCGAGCTTCGGTCGGACTATCCGCCGATCCTGTGGCGGCTCGGCGTTGCGCTCGACCGCCAGGGAAAGCCCGACGAGGCGCTCGAGGTCTTCCTCCGCTCGACCGAGCAGGGCACGCCGTTTGCCATGGGCGATCGCAGCGCGGGGCAAGCGCTCCTGGCGCGAGGCGAAACGGAATTGGCCATTAAGCATCTCGAACGCGCCGCCCGGCTGACGCCGAAGGACGGCGCAGTCTTTGCGAGCCTCGCACAGGCCTATCGGCGTACCGGTCAGGCGGAGCGCGCGCGGGAAGCGGCGGAGACGGCGCGGGGCCTGGAGCCGGTGTTCGACGTACCCGATCCGCTACGGGCGCAGGTTCGGGCGCTGGCCGGCGACTCCGTCACGATCTACTCCCGGGCGAAGGCGTTGGTCAATGCCGGGCGATACGCGGAAGCGATTCCCGATCTGAAGAGCTGCGCCGAGGTCGATCCCGACGACTCTTTTGTACACGTTTACCTGGCTACCTGCTATCGAGCCACGGCGCAACTGGAGCTTGCCCGCACACACGCGACGCGGGCGATCGAATTGAAGGCGGACAACCTTTCGGCTCATCTCGAGTTGTCGGCCGTGGAAATCCAGCTCGGTCGATTGGCCAAGGGCATGCGGCACTACCAGCGTGCCCTGGAGATTGAGCCTGGCAACGTGGGCGTGCCGATGTGGGTGGCCGACGTGCTTGTTCAGCAAGGCCACCTCGACGAAGGAATCGCGGCCTTTGAACGCGCCAAGACGCTGGGTTCCCTTTCCGCGCGGGCGTACTGGACGTGGGGCGTGGCGCTCTCGGAGAAAAACGATCAGGAGGGCGCGCTGGCGCGCTACCGGGAGGCGGTGCGACTCGATCCCAACTTCGCCAACGCGCACTACTCGATCGGTATGCTCTTCGAAGAGAAGGGACGCCGTGAAGAAGCGATACAAAGCTATCGCAAGGCGCTCGCGTCCGATCCAAACCACATTGCGAGCGGGCGGCTCAAATCGCTTCAGGGGCAGAGTCCGTAGAGACGGTTCTCGCGGCGGGTCGATCCCACGACGTTGTTGCGCGGAAGAGATTGTGCCCACGCGCAACAACCGACAGACATTACCCGGACAGCGTTACGCACACGACACCGCTAAGCGCCAGGACGACGGCGACCAGCTTGCGTCGCGTCAACGGTTCCTTGAGGAACCAGGCGGCCAGGAGAAGCGCGAACACGCTCGATGTCTGGTTGAGCATGGCCGCAGTGGTCGCCGTGGCATACTTGAACCCCGCCATCCAGAAGATCATCGCGAGATAGGCGCCCAATACGGACGCGGGAATGCTTGTGAACCAGACCCGCGACGGGCGAAAAACCGCCGCGTGCTTCGCGCGGTTCGGTGAGGCGAGCGCCATCAGCGCGAGCGGACCGGTTCCCGCCAGGAGGCGTAGGGTGGTCGCCCAGATGAGCGGCATTCCGTCCCCTTCCAGCACCGGCTTGGCGATCACGATGCCCAACGCCATGAGTGCCATGGCCAAGGCTCCGTAAAGAAAGCCCGCGACGAGTTGTCGGCGTGTGTACCCGGGCGGAGGCGCGTGGCGTGACGAAACGTAGACGGCCGACAGAATCAGACCGGCGCCCAGAAAGTGGGTCCAGCGCGGTTGCTCCTTGAGCAGCACCACGGCGAACAGGATGACCGAGGGACTGTAGACGCACTCCACGACCGACGTGAAGCCCACGCCCAGGCGGTTCAGCGCCGCGAAGAAGGCCGTGTCCGCCACGGCGATCCCGATGAACCCGCTGACGAGCATCAGGTACATGTCGGCCGGGGCAGTGGCGGTGAGCTCTGAGACGCGCGCCCCCGACAGCAGCAGCGTGACGGTCAGCAGGACCAACGCCACCACGTTCTTGAACAGATTGAGCGCCAGCGGCGAAACGCGCTCGCCGCTGACCTTGAACAGAACCATGGAGGCGGCCCAGTTCATCGCCGACAGCAGCGCGCAAACTTGACCGAGACGTTCACCATGCATGGCGGGGACTATATCGTCGGTGCGAGCGCGGAGACAGGCGTGAAGTGGCGCCCGGCAACGGACCGGACCAACCCACTGGGCGACGGGCATCGCACAGCGGAGACCGTCCTACTCGACGGATCGTCGCTCGATCCGACTTCGCCGTGCCGAACGTGACACATACCTACGCCGGCAGTGCCACCCGTAAGACTGTTATCGGGCACCGGTGGCGCAAAGTGACAAGACCATGTCTTGCCCTATCTTTAGAAGTTAGAATGGATGAGGAGTGATCCCGGGTACGGTCCCTAGCCCATACGCGAAGTGACGTTCATCCGACTCGGCAAATGCCGGGGACGAGCGCGATCCATTCGGAGAAACCGGACGATGTCCACGACACCTCGAAACCAAGAACGCGGACTCTTTACGATCACCCTGTTGGCTGTCTTCGGTTTCATCGCCTGCCCCGACATGGTTTCGGCCCAGGCGGAATTCCCCGGCGGCGCTTTTGCAGTCGCTCAGGCTAACCCGCCGGCGAATCCTGGTGGCGGTCAGGCGCCCGGCGCCAGCGTGCTCGTGCATCTCGCTCCCGGTGCCGCCCGCGGTCCGGTCAGACGTTTCTGTGCGGATCATGGTGGCTTGGTCAAGTACGAGTATCAGATTCTTCCGAATGTAGTGAACGTTCGCGGTCTTCCTCAGCAATCCCTCGCCGGCTTGGCGAACGTCCCGGGTGTGCTGCGCGTCGAGGATGACGCGGAGGTTCAGGCTCACATGGACAGCAGTGTTCCGCTTGTCCGAGCCCTTCAGAGCCAGATCACGGCGGCCGGATTCTCTGCGGACGGGGCCGGTGTTCGCGTATGCGTCATCGACACCGGGATTGACGCCAACAGCTCCTTGTATGCCACCCGGATCGACGTGGCCGCCGGCCGCGACTTCGTCAACGGCGACAATGACCCCCAGGACGACAACCGCCACGGAACGCACGTGGCGGGGACGATCCTCGGTGGGACGGGCCGCATGCTCGAGTTCAACGCCTGTGGTGCCAAGCCCTTCCAGGGCATGGCGCCGGCCGCGACGCTGATCGGCGTCAAGGTCCTCGACAGCAACGGGTCCGGGAACTTCTCTGACGTGATTGCCGGTATCGACTACTGCGCCGACCAGTCGCCCGCCGGTGGGCGAGCCGATGTGATCAACATGAGCCTCGGCGGTGGCGTCTCGACGGGCCCGTGCGACTCCGACAGTGCCGCCGCGGCCGCCAACGCCGCGGTTGACGCCGGCGTGGTCGTGGTTGCGTCGTCCGGCAATGGCGCTCAGGACAACGCGCTCGGCATCCCGGCGTGCGGGTCGAAGGTCATCTCCGTCGGCGCGACCTACGACAACAGCTTTCCAAACTGCGAGCAGCCGACTCAGACGACCTTCACCTTCTGCACCGCGGCGTTTGGTGGAATCTGCGTGGCCGAGTGTACCGACGAGTCGCCCGTGGTTGAACAGCTGACCTGTTTCAGCAACAAGGCCGATCTCCTCGATGTCGTCGCCCCGGGATGCATCACGTTCTCCGCGGACATCAACAACTCGCCCGACGGGTTGATCGGGTTTTGCGGGACCAGCATGGCCGCCCCGCATGTCGCTGGGTTGGCGGCTCTCCTGCTAAGCGCCGACTCGACGCTCACGCCCGACGAGGTGCGCCAAGCCATCCGAGGCGGCGCCGTCGATCTTGGCGCCCCGGGCTTTGATTCGACGTTTGGGTTCGGCCGGATTGACGCGCTCAACTCACTGTCGCTCATCGGCCCGGAGTGTTCGCTCGACGCCGACTGCGACAACGCCGACGCCTGCACGGTGGACACGTGCGCAAGCGGCACGTGTGTTCACACGCCGCTCGACTGTAGTGACGGCGACGCCTGCACGACCGATACCTGTTCGGGCGGTGTCTGCTCCAGCGCGGCGACGAACTGCGACGACGGGGATGTCTGCACGACGGATTCGTGCGACCCGCTCATCGGGTGTCAAAACATTGCCCAGGACTGTGACGACGGCGACGCATGCACCACCGACACCTGTTCCGGCGGTGTTTGTGCGCATGCAACGGACGCCTGCGACGATGGCGACGACTGTACCGTCGATGCCTGCGATCCGGTTTCCGGCTGTTCCCAGACACCGATCGACTGCGACGACGGCGTTGCATGCACGGCCGACACCTGTTCCGCGGGCGTTTGCTCGAACGTGGCGCTGAACTGCGACGACGGCAATCCATGCACCACCGACACGTGCGATGGGCTGGGCGGATGCCTGAACACGCCCGTGGACTGTGACGACGGGACCGCTTGCACAAACGATCTCTGCGCGGGCGGCGTATGCTTCCATTTTCCGCTAATCTGCGACGATGGCGACGCCTGCACCGTGGACAGTTGTGATCCAGGCGTCGGGTGCGTGTCCGGATCGCCAACCTGCGACGACGGCGACGCGTGTACCGTCGATGTGTGCGACCCGGCCGTCGGGTGCTCCAACGCGCCGCTGGATTGCGATGACTTCGATCCTTGCACCGCGGACACGTGCTCGGGCGGCGTCTGCACGAATTCCGAATCGAACTGCGACGACGGAGACCCATGCACCACCGATTCGTGTGATCCGGTGCTCGGTTGTGTGAACGACCCACTCGATTGCGACGACGGTGATGCCTGCACGGCGGACGGTTGTTCCGGCGGCATCTGCGAAAACGCCCCGCTTTCCTGTGACGACGGCGATCCCTGCACTGCCAACGTGTGCGACCCCGTCTCCGGCTGCTCCAACCCGCCGGTGGATTGTGACGACGGGACCGCATGTACCAACGACGTTTGTGCGGGGGGCGTCTGCTTCCACTTCCCGTTGATCTGTGATGACGGCAACGCCTGTACGGCCGACATTTGCGATCCGGCCGTTGGATGCGTCACCGGCACATCCACCTGCGACGACGCGGACGACTGTACCGTCGATGTGTGTGACGAGGTCGGCGGTTGCAGTAATACGCCGATCGATTGCGACGACGCGAACGCTTGCACCACGGACAGCTGCTCGGGCGGTGTCTGCGTCAACACACCACCCGACTGCGACGACGCCGACCCCTGCACCGTGGACTCATGCAGTGGCGGCGCGTGTTCCAACGTGCCGCTGGACTGTGACGACGCCAACGGATGCACGGCCGACAGTTGTGTCGGCGGTGTGTGTCAGAACGTGCTACTCAGTTGTGATGATCGTGATCCCTGTACGGCCGACGCATGCGATCCGGTGTTGGGCTGCTCGAATGATCCGTTCGATTGCGATGACGGCAGCGCGTGTACGACCGATTTCTGCGCCGGCGGCGTCTGCTTCCACAACTCCGTGTTCTGCGACGACGGTAGCGCCTGCACGGTGGATTCCTGCGATCCGGCGCTGGGCTGTCTCAGCACGTCGCCCGACTGCGACGACGCCGATCCGTGTACGATCGATGTCTGCGACGCGGTTCTCGGCTGCTCGAACACACAGCTCGACTGCAACGACGCCGATGTCTGCACGGCCGACGTTTGCTCGGGCGGCGCATGCTCCAACACGCCCACCACCTGCGACGACGGTGACGCCTGTACGGTCGATGCGTGTGATCCGTTGACCGGCTGTTCCAACGTGGCCATCGACTGTGCGGACGCCGATCCATGCACCACCGACATCTGTTCGGGCGGCGCGTGTTCCAACGTGCCCGTGTCGTGTGACGACGGCAACCCCTGCACCGTCGATTCCTGTGACGCCGGCGGTGCGTGCAACCACGTGGCGGTGAACTGCGACGATGCCAACGCCTGTACGAACGACTTCTGCGCGGGCGGGGTCTGTTTCCACAACTCAGTGATCTGTGATGACGGCGACGCCTGTACGACGGACTCGTGCGATCCGCTGATCGGGTGCGGTACGGCCGCCACGAATTGCGACGACGGCGACCCCTGCACCAACGACGCTTGCGATTCGGTAAGCGGATGCGGCAGCAGCCCGGTCGTGTGTCCGGTCGGTGAGACCTGCGTCAATGGAATCTGCGAGCCGCCTTGTAACGCCAACGGCGTGTGCGACGGAACCGAGGACTGCGATACCTGTCCCGCGGACTGCATCAGCGGCGGGGGGGTCGGCGGATGTGGAAACGGCGTGTGCGAGCCCGCCCTCGGCGAGGACTGCCAGTCCTGTGAGTCGGACTGCCGCGGCAAGCAGAACGGAAGGGCGAACGGCCGGTTCTGCTGCGGTGATGGTGACGGCGAGAACCCGGTGAGTTGTGCGGATCCGCTTTGCTCGACCGACACCTGGGCCTGCAGCAACTTGCCGCCGGAGCCTTACTGCTGCGGTGATGGGGTCTGTAGCGGCGACGAGACCGCGTGTATCTGCGGGTTGGACTGCGGTGTACCTCCGGCGACCGAAGCGTCTTGCTCCGACGGCGCGGACGACGACTGCGATGGACTGATCGACTGTGCTGATTCCGACTGCGCCGCCGACCCGGCCTGCGCCTGCCTACCGTCTGGTACCGCGTGTAGCAACAACGACGCGTGCTGCTCGAACAAGTGCAGCGGCAGGGGCGGGAGCAAGACCTGCCGCTAGTGCAGGGACAACGCGGGATATGCGGGTCTTGCTCGGTGGGTGGCCCGCCTCTTCAGAGGTGGGGGACTCGAATGGTCACCTGATTCGCGCGGGTGCCCCATCCTTCGCTCTTGGCGGAGGGGGACGGACGGCACGACGGAACCACCCATGGGTTCATCCATTCGCCAACCTTGCGGCCAAGAGATTGAGTACTCATTCCGGCCCTGCGTCCGCGCGGGCTAAAGCCACGCGGCTCGGGGCGAAGATTACGCTTGCCCTTGTGCTCCCTGACGGTCGCGGCTCGGAAAGAGAAGCTGGGGACACGTGGCCGTTCCTTGCTCAAGCGCATTCGCCCGTTTCGCGTGCCGGGTTCGGTGCCCTTGGCGATGGAACGAACGGCGAGAATCCGCGCGGGGTGGAAGCTCGGGTCCTACGGAGTATCATGAGCGGCAGGGTCACCACGTTGGCTTCCCCAGGAGCCAGACGCGCTGGACCCGTCGAACATTACAAGGAATCACCGACATGCCCGGCGAACTGAATCCGCCAACGCGAATCCTCATGGGGCCTGGTCCCAGCGAGGTTCATCCGCGCGTGCTGCGGGCCATGGCGACCCCCCTGCTGGGTCACCTGGACCCGCACTTTCTTTCGATCATGGACTCGCTGCGCTCGATGCTCCGCTCGGTGCTTGGGACGACCAACGAACTAACCTTTGCCGTCTCCGCCACCGGCAGCGCGGGCATGGAAACCTGCTTCGTCAACCTGCTCGAGCCGGGCGACGAAGTTGTCATCTGCGTCAACGGGGTGTTCGGCAACCGGATGTGTGACGTAGCCGAGCGCTGCGGGGCCAAGGTGTCGCGGGTGGATGCGCCGTGGGGAAGCCCGATCGACTCCGATCAGGTGCTTGCCGCCCTTCGCGGAGTAAGTGCCAAGCTTGTGGCGATCGTTCACGCCGAGACATCGACCGGTGTTCTTCAGCCGCTTGAGGACATCGGCCGGCTTGCGCGTGAGGCCGGCGCCCTGTTCCTCGTTGACGCGGTCACGTCACTGGGTGGAACGGACGTGCGCGTGGACGACTGGGGCATCGACGCCGTCTACAGCGGCACGCAGAAGTGCCTGAGCGCGCCGCCCGGGCTGTCCCCGGTGTCGTTCAGCGCTCGCGCGGTGGATGTGATGGACCGGCGCAAGACCAAGCCGCAAAGCTGGTACCTCGACGCGGGAATGCTGCAACGGTATTGGGGCGAGGAACGGGCCTATCATCACACGGCTCCGATCAGTTCTGTCTATGCCCTGTACGAAGCACTACGTATCGTGCTGGAGGAGGGACTCGAGGCGCGGTTCGCCCGGCATCGCCGGAACCACGAACTCCTGCGAACCGGGTTGGAGGCCATGGGCTTTGCGTTTGTGGTCGATGAGAAATATCGCCTGCCCATGCTCAACGCCGTGCGGATCCCTGAAGGCGTGGATGACAAAGCGATTCGCGGTCGGCTGCTCGACGAGTACGACATCGAAATCGGCGGCGGGCTTGGCGACTTCGCCGGCAAGGTGTGGCGCATCGGATTGATGGGCCACAGTTGCACGGCCAACAACGTCCACACCCTGCTGGCGGCCTTGCGGGCACTCTTGGGCCGATAGGCCTACCGGGTCACTGCCGCTGGAAACGAAACTCGTCAACGTCGAGCTTGCCCTTGCTGTACCCCTCGACTCGAACGATCAGCGTGTCCTTGCCCTCCAGGCGATAGACAAACCGCCTGGGAGCTTGCCGCTCGGGGTTTTCGAAGATGACCTCGCGATCGCCTTGGGTCGTCATCGTGTAGGTGAGAGATTCGTTCTTCTCCTCCCACGCAACCAGCTTGCGATCGAAGTGTCGAAGCCGAAAGACGACCTGGTCGTCGTCCTGCGAGATCGTCACGAGTTCATAAATCCAAACCTTGCCGCTCTTGACCCAGCGGAACACGCCCATCATGGAATCGCCCAGCGGCTCGCTCCAGATCTCGACCAGATCGTCCGCCCCCTGCTGCGTGTGCCACGTGCCCGACATCCACGAAAGCTTTTCCAGCTTTGGCAGGGCCGCCTTACGCGGCGTCTTCTCGCTGGCGAGGCCGGGACCGACCAGGCATAGACCGAGACAGGCAACACAGCCGACAACCACTCGGAGCGCTCTTGTGTTCATATTCAATCTCCATCGGTTCGCGCGACGTTGCATCGCACGCTTGTTTCCAACGAGTCTTCTCTAGCCGCCCAGGTCTTGTGCGAGGCGGATCCTGTTTCCATCGGGATCCGCAAAGTCCGCGAGCTTCACGACATCAGGGATCGTGATCGTGGGTCCAGTGAACACGACACCGCGTTTCTCGAGCAGCTTCCGCGCCTTCTCGATATCGGTGACGCCGAAGTTCATGGAGAGCGTGCCGCTGCCCGCCACCTTCGGCCCGACGCCCACGCCTACGATAACCCCTGGAATACCCGGGTCCATCTTGGCCCATTGTAGGCTTTCGTCAAGCAATACCAGATCAAAATCCATCACGTCGCGATAGAATCGAACGGCCCGATCCAGATCGACGACGCGAAGCTGGATCAGAAGATCCTTCTCGTACCCGAGCGATGAAGCGGCCGGTCGCCCCGTCCGGAGCTTTGCAACGGGAACATCGGGGGCGATGGCCGCCAGACACAACCCGGCAAACGCCAGTGCCCCCATTCCAATACACCCGCAGTGAACCGTTCGTCGATGCATCATCATTCTCCTGTAAGCAGCTCCATTTGTTCTTGATCCGCGACCGCACAAGTTATGCACCCGATCTACCCATCCAACGGATCGATCTGTCGCAGTTCGATTCGGCTTCCGTAGGTCAGGTGTGGGCAGGACTTCGTCAACTCGACGGCCTCCTCGTAGGACTCCGCGCGAAGGCGAAAGTACCCGGTGATAAACTCGTCCGCGACCTCGTCCTCGCCGGGTCGCACCTCGACCCGAGCATCTCGTTTACGAAGAACGCGACCTCGTTCATTCATGAGCTTCTCGCCGCTGATCGCGTGCCCGGCCTGTACCATTCGCCCTGCCCAGGCGGTGTACTCGTCGGCGAGCTCGCGCCCTTGGTCGGCGGTGCTGCCGGCCGCCGAAGCGGGCTCCTCGTACAGCACGAGCAGGAACTCCGAACCAGGCGACTCGGGCTCCGGACCCGGCGCCAAGGTCTCGGAGCGACCGAACGAAACGGACATGCCGCCCTCACCGTACCTGATCTCGGCTCGGAACAACGAGAGCCCGACGAAGGCGACCAGCGCGGCCGCCAAACCGGTTAGCGCGGACCGCCGGAACGTAGGTTGAATGTTGCGCCCCCCGTTTCGGCTTCGCCCGAGCGCTGCGGCCACACGAGCGATCGTTTGTGGATCGTCCGCGGAAGCGACCGGCGCCCATTGATCGAGTACTTGCATCGTCCGTTGCAGTGACTCACGTTCCGCGTTGCAGGTCGGGCACCCGAGTATGTGCTGCTCGACGGCGCGCCGACTCGGGGCATCCAGCTCGTCGTAGAGCAGATCCGGCAACTGATCGATCACGTCGCCACATCGCATGGGCATCTCTCCTTACCGATCCAACCCGTCGAGCATCGGATCGAGTTGATCGCGCAGGCGCTGAAGGGCTCGGAGCATGCGGGACTTGAGCGTCGTAACCGGCGCGCCCAGGATGTCCGCAATCTGTGGGAACTTCATGTCGTGATAATGACGAAGCACGAGTACCTCACGCTCGTCGGGCGGCAGTGCCTCCACCGCATGGGCCACGACCTGACTCGTTTCGCCCTCGGCATCGGGCGCACTGTCGGTTGACTGCGCCCGTCGCTGCCGGTCGGCGTGTCGTTCCATCATGCGCGCCCCGGCGCCGCGCGACCGCAATCCGTCGCGGCAGAGGTTGACCACCACGCGATAAAGCCACGTCGAGAACTCGGCCTTCCCATCGAAGCTCGCCAAACCGTTGTAGACACGGATGAATGCATTCTGGCGAACATCCTCGGCGTCTTCGGCGCTGCCGGTGATTCGGTAGGCGAGCGCCAGGACACGATCGTCCCAGCGGCGAACGAGGCACTCGAAAGAACCCCGCTCACCGTCCCGGAACCGCTGAACCAACTCGTGATCTGTGCTTTCCACGCAAGAAGCATTCCGACGGTCTTGTCGCCCGTCGCTACCTTAGACGGGCCGCCCTCCCGAAACGACGAGAAAAAGGAGATTCATGCTGGGCATGCCCGGATGCTTGACCACGCCGGGAGCGACTCGTACGCTGACCTTACCGACGACGTGCCGGTTTCGTGGCCGGTGAGAGTCGTCGGATTTGCTGTCATAACCGATGGAGTCCTACCATGGGTCTGTTTGCCAAACTCCGCGGCGAGCTGGTCGATATCATCGAATGGCTCGACCACACGCGCGACACGCTGGTCTGGCGATTCCCCCGTTACCACAATCAAATCAAAAACGGTGCCCAACTCATCGTTCGACCCGGGCAGGTCGCCGTGTTCGTCAACCGCGGTGAACTGGCCGACGTCTTCGAACCGGGACAGTACCGGCTGACCACGGACAATCTGCCGATTCTCAGCACCCTTCAGGGCTGGAAGCACGGCTTCGACAGTCCGTTCAAGTCGGAGGTCTATTTCGTCAGTACCCGCCAGGTCACCGACCTGAAGTGGGGGACGCCGAACCCGATCATGCTGCGCGACCCGGAGTTCGGCCCCATCCGGCTGCGCGCCTTCGGCACGTACACCCTCAAGGCCGTCGAGCCGCGCGCCCTGCTAAGGGAACTCGTCGGCACGGACGCGACCTTCGAGACCGACGAGATTCACGAGCTGCTTCGTTCCATCATCAACTCCGGCTTTGCGGACATGATTGGCGAGTCGGACGTCGCGGCGCTGGACCTGGCCTCTCGTTATCAGGAGTTCTCGGCGCAGCTTCGGGAAAAGGTCGTCGAGCGCGTGGATGATGAGTATGGGCTCGACATTCCGCAGCTCTACATCGTGAACATCTCGCTGCCCGAAGAGGTGGAACGGGCCCTGGATACGCGAACAAGCATGAGCGTCATCGGCGACCTGGGTCGCTTCCAGCAGTATCAGATGGGTCAAGCCATGACGGCGGCCGCTGAGAACCCCGCCGGCGGCGGCGCCGCGGAAGGAATGGGACTGGGGATGGGCTTTGCCATGGCCGGACGCATGATGCAGGGTGCCGGACAAGCCACACCGGGACCGGTCGCCCCGCCACCTCCGCCGGGCGGCGTGTGGCACCTGGCCGTCAACGGTCAGACACAAGGCCCGTTTACGCAATCGCAGTTGGCCGACGGAGTCGCGAAGGGACAAGTGGCTTCCGGCTCACTCGTGTGGACGGCCGGCATGCCGGCGTGGGCACCGGCCGGTCAGGTACCGCAGCTTTCCGCGCTGTTCGGTGCCACACCGCCGCCACCCCCGCCGCCGGCGCCGGCACCGTAGCCGAACGCGGAAGCCCGTGCCGCCGTGAGCGCGTTCGTGAGTCTCTCGTACGGAGCCGTATGGTTTATCAGGCGCAAATTCACGGTGTGAAGCGAGCATTTCCCGAACGCGGACCACCGGCAAGACAGACCTTGCTCCGGCTCTTTCTGTTGTAGCGGACGTTGCTCCATGGACCAAGAACCACGGCCCGTAGCCATGCCGGTGTCGGAAGCGGCGACGACGCAAGAAGCCCCTCCCAAAGCCGAGGATGCATCGACCAAACTGTTCCCCTGCGACGGCTGCGGCGCGGACCTGCGCTTCAGCATCGGCGAGCAGAACCTCGAATGCCCCTACTGCGGCCATGTCAAGGTCATCGAGGCCGCGCCCGACGCCGAGGTCGCTGAGCAAGACTTCCAGGCTATGCTCCAGCGACTCGCGGAACTCCGGGACGCAGCCCGTCCGGACGAACCAGGTTTTCGGGAACTTCGGTGCGACGGTTGTGGCGCAACGGTCCGGTTCCAGGGAACGTTCACGAGCCGGGAATGCCCCTACTGCGACGTTGCCCTGCAGATCGAGAATGCCCACGACGCTCCGAATCGCATCGGCGTCGATGGTGTTCTGGCCTTCCAGGTGGACCGCCAAAAAGCGCACACCAACCTGACCGCGTGGGTCCGCTCGCGTTGGTTTGCCCCGAACGATTTTGTGAAACGCGGCGTCGAGGGGCGATTCAACGGCATCTATCTTCCCTACTGGACGTATGACTCGATGACGAACACGCACTACACCGGGCAGCGCGGCGAGCATTACTGGGTGACGGTCGGCAGCGGTAAGAATCGTCGCCGCGTGCGACGGACCCGGTGGTACCCGGCGTCCGGATCGTTCCAGCGGTTCTTCGACGACGTGCTGACGCTCGCGGCGACCGGGTTGCCCGAAAAGCGGATCCTCGCGCTCGAGCCCTGGCCCCTGAACCAATGCGTCCCGTTTTCCGGTGGCCTGCTCGCCGGGTTCCTCGCGCGGACCTACGACGTGCCTCTGGACGAGGGCTTTGTCACCGCGAAGGCGCGCATGGATGAGGCAATCCGCGACGACGTGCGGGCGCGGATCGGCGGAGACACGCAGCGCATCCACACCTGCAACACGCGGCACGAGGCGATCACGTACAAGCACCTGCTCTTGCCGCTGTGGATGCTAACCTATCGTTATGGGAAGAAACTGTATCAGATCGTGGTCAACGCGGGCACGGGCGAGGTTCAAGGCGATCGGCCGTACAGTTGGGTCAAGATATTGCTGTCCGCCCTTGCCGGAGCTACGGCGATCTTCGCGGTCTGGTTCCTGGTTTCGCACAACGGCTGATCGTAGCGCTTGGCTTCCAGAACCTCACAAGGTTCGCCAAGCCGACCGAGCCTGTCGGATCGGGACCCGGGCGCCCGTTGGCGGCGCGGGGAGCCGCCGATCGATGCTGGCGGTGAACCGACCGACCGCCGGGGACTTCACAAGAGGCAGATCGGGAAACGTCCCATAATGTCAACCCTAGGCGTACGGCGGAGGAATCCGCTCCGATGACACATGACTTGTTGCGCACAACCACCGATAATACAGCCAGCGTGCGGAGGGGCACCCATGCTCTGGCGACGAGGAAGACATGAAGGAGATGGTCTGCGATCTGTGGGTGGAACCGGCCGAGTACCGCTGCATCCCCACCAGCGGCGCGCTGGACGGCGACGGGAACGCCATCATGGATGCCGGCGTGGCGCTGGAGGCCAAGAATCGCTTCCATGACATCCAGGTTGATCTGGGACGTCTCATTGCCTCTCGCGGCAACCACGTTCATCTGATACGTCCGGGTACGGTTTCGTTCCCGGTGAAACAGTTCCAATGGTCGGGGGTCAATGTTCAGATTGTCCAGCGAAGCGCGCAGGAATTGTGTTCCCTGGTCGGTGACGCCAAGACGCTGCTGCCACACCCCACGGGGAAAGAAGACAGCTCCGGATGGGCGGAGCTGACCGCGGCCTTGGCCACACTGCCCGACAACATCATCATCGTGAAGTAACCGCGGGCGCGGCAGCGAGGCGCTGTCGAAGTTGCAACGCATTCTTCTGTATGCCGAGCAACCCGAATCGCGACATGGGGAACCAGAGCGAAATCACAACGGTCGGCTTCACCGATGGGAATGCCAATACGCCGGCGGGAGCCGTGGTACGAGGCGGGCTGGCAAGAAACGGGGGATCTGCGATGCGCCAACTGTCACGCGCGGCCGCGATCGCCATGCTTGCATTGGGCGGAACGGTGGTGGCGGCGGGCTGCGCGACGACGCGGCATGAATCGGCGGGACCATCGGCCCACAACAAGCCAGCACCAACGGCCGCCTCGTCACCGGCGGACGGTCTCATCGCCGAAGAGCGGGGGCTCATGGCGACGGAAGACCAACAACGCGCCCGTAACGAACTTCGCAAGCGGGCCGTTCCAGTGCGCCCGCCCGAAAAAGTCATCAGGCCGACAAGCCGGCGACCACGCTGATCACACAGCGCCAAGCGCGGACGCGTGCCCAAGCCGGGCCTGCCCGGCAGGTGGTAAAACCGGTCCGACCCCCTGGCCGGCGCGCGTCGCTACTTGCGCCTTCGCCGAAGCCGCGGAACGGTCAGCCCGAGGAACATGGTGGCGAGGATGGTTGCACTGACCCCGCCGCAACCGAAGGCGCGAAGGGCATCCCCGAGCGGTGACAAACCAGGAACGTCGATCGCGCCGTCGAACGAAGGATCCCGGGGCTCCTCCTGGCCAATTCGAATACGGTCGTCGAACGGCCTGATCGTCGGTGATTCGATGTCTGCTGAAGACACCAGCGAACCGGCCCCGGTCGTTCCGGTCAGTTGAAGGACGAGACGCTCGCCATTGCGGTCCGCCCGTGCCGCAGTGATGTTGGGAACCCCCGTGAAGCCGTCGCCATCGATATCGAAACCGGGAACCCGCCACGCGTACAGAATAGCCCAGATCCGGAGGTCGGGGATGAATTGCGTCTTGGCGACGGGGCGAAGGGCTTCTTGCCACCCAAGCCCGATCCCACGTACGCCATAGTCGTTCAGCTCGGCGGCCTGCAGGTCGGCCAGGGACTGCGGGCGATAGAGACGCTCACCGTCGAGGATAAAAAACTCGTCCGGCGGGCGCAACGTCCTTTCGTCCAGATCAATCAACGGTGTCCATTCACGCACGTCCGTCGTTCGCCAAAGCCCCGATCCGTCCCAATCGGCGCCAAGAAGATCCTCGATGGCGGACTCCGGGACCACGCCTTCTGCGAGCAGGTCCGAACGAAACAGGGCCAACAGTTGAAGCAGGTTGGCTGGGTTATCGATCACCTGAAAGTCTCGCGGCACATCCACGCCGTCCTGGGTCACGAGATCATTGCCCATGTCCATACCGTTGCCCAGGCCGTCGCCGTCGATGTCGTCGTTCCCTTCGGCGTTGAAGCGGACGATGATGTTCTCGGAGATTCCGAACGAACGAGGGTTGATCAACGGGTCGCGGTCCCGTCCGTCCAGGATCGCATCTCCGTCGGTGTCGGGGTTCGTGGGGTCGGTCCAGACGAAGCCATCGAAATCGTGTTGCAGCCCCACGCCGCCGAAGTCCTCGATGTCACGCGATTGATCAATCGGAAACTCACCGGGGTTGGGCAGGCCGTTACGGAACAAACCGTCCGCGGCGTTCTCCGTCTCCGCCCATTCCTGCGGGTCGAGAATCCCGTTGCCGTTGTCGTCAATGAACAAGAGCCCGAACACCTCGATGAAGTCGCTGATTCCGTCGCCGTCGGTGTCGGCCAGCAAAGCGCTGGTCGCGACCGGCCGCCGGATGAAAATCGGCGTCGGAGGCGTACCGGGAACGACGGGCGACGGCGCGGGAAAGAAGACCACCCGATCGATCCCGTCGGGCTCGTTGCCGCCGAGTTCCCAGTTGTCCGGGAGCCCGTCGCCATCCGTGTCGGGGGAGAAATCGGCCACCCCGTCGCCATCGATGTCCAATCGCTGGAGGACGGCCGCCACCAGGAGGTTCGGTGTTAGCAGCCGACAGACTGACACACCGGGCACCTTGGTCAGCAGGAGCCGACTTCCCGCGCCGGGCGTTTCGCACGTCAGCCGGCATTCACTGCAACGAATCCCGGTCGCTTCGATGAATGTTCCTTCGCACTCCTCGCCGGCGGCCTCGTTGATGTTGAGGTCTCCGCACTCGACGACCGTACAATCGTCGTCACAGGTGGCGGTCTCGCCGCCCTCGTCGCACTCCTCGGTGCCATCGACCACGGAGTCGCCGCAAGTTTGAAGCCCCGAGCAATCAGTCGCGCAGACGCCTGCCCCGGAACCGTTGAGCGCGCCGGCATCGCAAGACTCACCGGCATCGACAACGCCGTCGCCACAGTTCGCGATTGTGCAGTCCGTACGGCAGGCGTCGGCTATGTCGTCAGAGTTGTTGACCCCGTCGTCGCACGCTTCACCGGCATCGATAACGCCGTCGCCGCATCCCGCGCCGGTGCAGTCCGTGCGGCAGGCGCCCGGCGTGTCGTCGGCGTTGTTGACGCCGTCGTCGCAGGACTCACCGGCATCCACCACGCCGTCGCCACAGCTGGCGATTGTGCAGTCCGTACGACAGGCGTCGGCGGTGACGTCGGAGTTGTTCACGCCGTCGTCGCAAGCTTCACCGGCATCGACAACGCCGTCGCCACAGCTCGCGATTGTGCAGTCCGTACGACAGGCGTCGGCCGTGACGTCGGAGTTGTTGACACCGTCGTCGCACGCCTCACCGGCATCGACGACGCCGTCGCCGCACACCTGCGCCATCGCGGGCGCGACACAGAGCCCGCACAGCGCACAAACCAAGACGGCCACAAGCCTGGAAAACCGTAGGTCCATCGGTCGAATCCTTCTCTGGCAGGCCCGTGTCCGATAAGCGCCGCGTCAGTCCGCGGAACTCCGGACGGGGCCTTGCATTCCTTGACAGCGCCCGCGCCGGCGCTTGGGCGTACTTGGATGCTCTCGATGACGGCGTCCGGCGCACTCCTTCGAATGCGCCGGAGCCATCACACTCAAGAACTTACGGGACGCAGATACTCAGCAGGCACGACCCGGATGCGCATTCCGCGCCGCTCCCGCATGGGAAACCGTTTTCGATCAAACACGTGGCGCTACAGCCGTTCCCCACATTAGGCGGCTCGCAGGCCTCACCAGCCGACGTGTTCAGCGTGCCGTCGCCGCAGGTCGCCGCAGTGCAGTCAGCGTCGCACGTAGCCGACTCGCCAGCGTCGTCGCAGGTCTCACCCGCCGACGTGTTCAGCGTGCCGTCGCCGCAGGTCGCCGCGGTGCAGTCCGCGTTACACGTCGCCGATTCGCCTCCGTCGTCGCAGGTTTCACCAGCAGTTGCGTTCACGGTGCTGTCACCACAGGTCGCCGCAGTGCAGTCAGCGTCGCACGTAGCCGACTCGCCAGCGTCGTCGC
>CBDUXT010000071.1:0-32303 GCA_965371245.1 uncultured bacterium
AGTTGCCCTCGTGCCGACGGAGTAGGCCATGACCAAGCGGCGCTGTAGTACTAAGATAGAAGCGGAAAGAACGACAGCGGGCGGACTCGATCGCCGCCGCCGTTGGAGGAGCGAGAGGAGTAGATCATCATGGCAAGGGTCTTTAAGCATACATACACGAAGAAAGTCAACGGGAAGCGGGTGACAAAAAAGACCCGCAAGTGGTACGTCGAGCATCGGGATGCACAGGGCATCCGACGGCGTCAGGCAGGATACACCGACCGGAAGGCCACCGAGCAGCTTGCGTCCGAACTTGAACGTCGGGCTGCCCGTGAGCAGAGCGGGCTGGTGGACAAGTACGCCGAGCACCGGAAGCGGGCACTATCCGATCACATAACCGATTGGCACAAATCCCTGCTCGACAAGGGGACAACCCGGAAGCACGCTGACTTGGTCCGGGGCCGGGCGTTGCGCGTTGTCGAGGGCTGTGGCTTCGTGTTCTGGCCCGACCTATCGGCGTCCAGGGTTCAGGCTTTCATCGGTAGCTTACGGACGGAAGGTCGAAGTGTGCAAACCGGCAATTTCTACCTGCAAGCGGTCAAGCAGTTCAGTCGGTGGATGGTGCAGGACGGTCGAGCACCCGAGAGTCCCGTGGCGTATCTCAAGGGTGGGAACGTGCGGCTAGATCGACGCCAGGATCGGCGGGCATTCGGTGATGATGAACTCCGTAGCCTGCTGGAGACGACGCGGAACGCAACCACACGGTTCAAGATGACCGGATCGGGTCGGGCACTCCTGTATAGGTTGGCGGCTGAGACCGGGTTGAGGGCGGGCGAGATTAGGAGCCTGACGCCACAGTCGTTCGATCTGGAGGGTGAACCACCAACCGTGACCGTGGAGGCCGGTTACTCCAAACACCGGCGAGAGGACGTACAACCTCTACCGCCAAACCTAGCCGCCGACCTGCGAACCGTATTGGCTGACCGCTCGGCTACTTCGCCGGTTTTTACGATGCCGTACCCCTCGGGTGTCGTCCGGATGCTGAAGGCGGACCTTCAAGATGCAGGGATTCCATACCGGGATGACTCAGGGCGTGTCTTGGACTTCCATGCCTTCCGACACACCTTCATCACGAACCTAGCTCGTGGCGGTGTTCATCCGAAACAGGCCCAAGATCTCGCCCGACACTCCGACATCAATTTGACCATGAGCCGATACAGCCATACGGTGATCGCCGACCGAGCGGCTGCGTTGAAGGCGTTGCCCGACCTGATGACCCGGCCCGAACAGGAACGTCAGCGGGCTACAGGCACAGACGGAAAAAGCTTGGTGTCTGGCTTGGTGGAACGGCGTACATCGAAGGCGTCGCCACTGTCGTGGGATGGCACTGAAACGGAGCCCGATCGGAATGATCGGAATTGCTTAAACCCTGATGAATCCAGTACTTCCGACCGTTCTGGGCATCGAATGACACGGTCTGGCATCGAAGCCGACCGTACTTGGAGGAGTGGCCGAGCGGCTGAAGGCGACGGTCTTGAAAACCGTTAGGCTCGCAAGAGTCTCGGGGGTTCGAATCCCTCCTCCTCCGATGCTTTTCCTCGCACCAACCGCGTTTCTTGCTGTTTTCAAGGGATTTTGGGTCGGAGGCGCGCTCGGTACGCTTTGGGTCTGAGAGTCCACCTGCGCCCACGTCAATCGACCCGCGCCGGCCGAAAACGCTGCCGGACCTTACTGGAAACGGCACAGGGATCCAGCCGCCGCGTCGGTCGCCAAAGCGATTGCGTTTCGTACGTTTCGGCACGTTGCGGATTGTCTCCCGAGCCACCGTGTGACCACGGGGGAACATGACCGCGCTTGTCGTCGCTTAGCCCCAACCCGGGTTCTCACGAGCCATCTCTAGTGCCGGCTCGGGAATCTCCTCCGCCGGGCGCGGTCGGCCCGGCCCGCGCCTTCTGGATGTACACAATCACGTCGAGATGCTGCTGGTTGATCCAGCCCGCCAAGGCTGCGAGAAGCAGTTGCCATGCTTAAGAAGCATTCATCTATCGCTTCCTACAGACAAGAACACTTGGCGGTGAGCCGTTTCAAAGTAGCTGTTTAGGCGGTTGTGTTGTTGGACGCCACGGAAGGAACGGTCAGGCAAACTTACGACGGAGCCGTCGATCCAGCGCTGTCAGGCTGAGCAGCGCCAGCGCGGCGGTCATGGGTTCCGGCGTGGTCGCGGCGGCGGCGACAAATCCGCCGCCATCGAAGATGTCGATGATCCCGGCAATGTCGTCGGCCTGCGGCCCCGAGAAGGCCTCGGAGTAGATGGGGTTCATCAGTGACCCGGGCACATTGGTGTGGCTCAGCCCGAGTGCGTGCCCGATCTCATGGGCGGCGACCTGGAAAATATCGATGGTGTTTGTGTCTGCGTCGAGGGAACTGACCACCCAGTTGTCGGCAACATCGAAATGAGTGTCACCGGCCGCGGTGTTGCCGTTCGGCGGTGGAAAGTAGGCATGGGCGAGCACTCCGAAAGCGCCGTCCATGGTTTCACCGCCGAAGCGAATGTCGCCCGTGGCGCCGCCCGCATTCCAGGCCGTATTTGAGTCGGCCACAAGATTGAAGACGAGCGTCCCGGGGGCAATGTTCGTGTTCACCGCGGTGGCCCAGGAATTGAGTGCGGCCGTGATCTCTGTTTGCCAGTTCGCCGAGGAGATTCCGGTGTTGGCGAGGTTGAGCACGACGATGCTGGGTCCGGGGGACTCCGACGTGGCATAAGAAGCGGAGGCGAAGCTGTAACTGATGGTCGCGGGTCCGCCGGAAGGACCCGCCCAGGTGTTGCCTTGGGGCACGTAGGCCACGCTTCCGCCGAAGATGTTTATCCCGTCGCCGTTGTCGTAGTACAGTTCGGCCCTTACCGGGCTGACCATGCACGCCGAGGCCAACACCACGAAGACACCGATTATCGGTCGAAAAAACATGAGCACTGTAGAACTCCTCGTATGATTCTCGGCCGTTCCCAACACTGGGAACAGCTGTTATGGGTGGATTCTCGCTCCTTTGAAGTGGTACCTGCTGGAGTCCGATAGAGAGGTGCACGGGGCTTGGTAAACCCCGAGGAGTACTTTCCGTGTGTCGTTGGATTGTCACCAACGACTCCCTCGACGCACCTTTGCGCCCAGTCCCAAGACGGAACGATCACGGATGCAGCCTGTTTGCAGCGTCATCACCGGCGACGAGACCCGACAGTCGCGCTTCGCTCCGCCAGGCGTCCGCGTGTATCGATTCCCCGGTCGGGCGAAGCTGGGCCTGTTCGTGTGCGCGGTCTTGCTGGCCGTGGCTTGGGCGAACACGTTCCGGGACATGTGGCTCCGCTGGTTTCCGGCGTGGAACGCGCCCGGTCTCACGCTATCCAGTCGGTTTACGGAGGGCGATTCCTACTACACGCACGCGCCGCTCGTTCCGCTCGTTAGCCTGTTGATCGCGCACTTGATCCATAAGCGTGGCGGGCTGACCATCAACGTGACACGCCGAGCCACGGTACTCGGCTGGGCGGTCCTGCTTCCGTCGCTTCTGGCGCACCTTGCGAGTGTCTACGCGCGCGTGACGTTCGTCTCGGGATATGCGCTTGTCGGGGTGCTGTGCGGACTCGTGCTTATCCGGGCCGGGCGTGAGTTGTTTAGAGCGTTTGCGTTTCCCCTCGCGTGCCTGGTGTTCATGGTTCCACTCCCGTTGGCATGGATCGCCGACCTGAACTTCGCGCTGAAGATCGGGGCGGCGGAGTCGGCCGCGTGGGTCGTCAACTGGTTATTCCACGTACCCGTGTTGATCGACGGCAGTTACGTTCATTTGCCTTCCGTAGAGGCCGGCGAACTGAACACGTTGGTAGTGGAGAACGTCTGCGGCGGACTTCGCAGTCTGATTGCGCTCCTCTGGTTCGCCTCTGTGTTTGCCTTTCTCAGCCGCGTTGTCGGCTGGCGCCGGTGGCTCGTGTTCGTCATGGCTGTTCCGTTCGCGATTGGATGCAACGTGGCGCGCTTCACGGGCTTTATGCTCGTCGCCCACCGTTTCGGCTCGGACGCCGTCGCGCCCGACGGTTGGTTCCACCACGGCTCGGGGCTCCTGGCGTTCGCACTGGCCGTCACCGCGCTGTTTCTCATCGAACGAATGATCAGCCGAGCCAGAGCGGGCGTGCCACGGGATCGGATCACCCCGTCCGAGCTGGACACGTTGGACCGCGCCTCCGCCGCCCCGGCGGAATCTGCCCCGGAACCAATGACACCGCGCAGGCGGTCGCGATCCCCCGCCGCCGGCAGCGTTCTATCGCTAACCGCCCTGGGAGGCACGGCTTTGCTGAGCGCCTTGTGGTCTTTGCCGGCCACGGCCCGGGAATCGATCAATGTCGCGCGCAAGGCACTTCCCTTGCGGGTGACGATCGATGGCCAAGTGTTGACCGGGCGAGACTTCACGCTCGACGCAAAGACACTGACCCTGTTGGAGACGAACGATTACGTGTATCGGCGGTTCGCCGGGTCGGCGGGCGACATGGTCTTGGACGTCGTGATCATCTTCAGCGCGGACAACCGAAAGGGCATACACCCGCCCGAGGTCTGCCTGGAAGGCGCTGGGCAACACGTCATCCACAAACGTCTCGTCCACGTGGAACTCCAAGGGAGCACGCCCGCGGTTCGCCTGGCGATGCGAGAGCTGGTGACGCAGCATGAATCCAAGCTCACCTACCACCTCTACACGTATAAGGCCGGCGACGTTTACTCCCCCAATTACCTCCGCCAACAAGCAGCGATACTTCTCAACGGACTCCGGTCGCGTGACGCTGCCGGGGCCCTGATCCGCTTATCCGTGCCCATCGACGGCGAGGACGTGGATCGGGCAAGGCGGTGGGGCTACGCGGCGGCGCGCACCTTGTTGCCGCGTCTTACGGAGGAACTACGGTGACCCGCAAGCGTTTCCGTTTTCGGCGTTGGTCTTTGAAGCGGCGCATTCGCAAGCTGCGACGCAGTAGACTCGCAGTCATGACGCTCTTCACCATGCTGGCCGCGGCTGCCACGACGGCCGTCATTGTCTCCATTCCGAAAGACCAGTCGCTCCGGCAGGCTCGGCTCGCGCTGACACATCGGAAACCGGAACTGGCGATACGGGTACTCGCGCCGTTTCTCGCCGAGCATCCGTACCATGTCGGGGCACTTTGTGTCCACGCCAAGGCGCTCATGCTCTTGCGGAGAATGCAGCCCGCGCGGGAGTCGCTCGACACGGCCGTCGCCGTTGGGGCTGGCGGCGCCGAACCGCACGAGTTGCTCGTCGAGTGGGCGGTCCGACACATGCACGATGCGTTGAAGCAGCCGGATTTCTCGACCCGCCCGGAGCTTCAATCCCGGTTCGATGGGTCGATGTCCCTTGGCTTGGCGCACTGCCGGTGGCTTCGCGAGCGCAAGGATCCGCGCAAGCAGATCGTGGGCCGGCTTCTGGAGGCCCGACTTGTACTCGCCGACCTCCGGCGACTTCAGTCACTTCGGCACGCGCTTGGTCAGTCCCCCGTTCGGTTGGCTTCAACCGGCCCGCGTGGAAAGTGGCGCGACGACGAAACCCAGGGCGACGGCGACGCGCAGCGACTCACGCGACGGATGGAATCGCGGCGCACGGAACTGAAGTCGCACCTGCAGGCAGTGCTTGACGCTGACCCCGATCGTTTCACCGCCTGGGACATGTACGTCGATCTGGCATCCAGTCGGGAGGGCGAGCCCTTCCTGTGGGGGGCGGCCGAGCAACTCAGCCGGCGCCCCGATGTCCCCAGCCGGCTGGCGGCAAAGACGGCCTCGTCGCTACTGACTGCGGGGAATGCAGCATTGCCGATCCAGCGGCGTGTCGAGGCCGGTTGGCAGGTACTGCTGGCCGTCAACCCCGATCACCGTGAGACGGTCGATTGGCGCCTCGCTGCCGCCAGGCTTCATCTGGCCGGTGGGCAACCCGAACGGGCGCAACCGCTTCTAGAAAGAATCCTTGAACGCCGCCCCGATCACGTGCAGTCGCGACACCTGCTCGCCAAGAGCCTGTTCGACCAAGAGCTCTACTCCGCCGCGGGGAAGATCCTTGATGGCTTGTGCCGCGAGCCGGCGCCGTCCGCACAGTTGGAACTGCTCTATGGACTCACGCTCCTCAAGATCGGGAAGACCGATCTTGCGGTCGAGGCCCTGCGGCGCGCCATCCAAATCGACCCCGGTGGCCATGCCGCCCATTGGATGCTCTGGAGGCTCTTGTCCGAGCAAGGACGCATCACGGAGGTCGCACAGGATATCCGCGACTACGCCGACGCCCATCCGCGCAATCCATTCGCCATCCGAATGATCCTGCTGCTGGAGCGCGCGCTTGATGATCGGGGCGCGATCGAAGACCTCATGCGCCAAGTGGCAACGTATTCGCCGCTTTCCGACGACCACCTCGCGGTACTGATCGACGGGTACTTGTATCTAAAGGATTCAACCAAGAGCCTGCAATTCGCCCGGGCGCTGATAAAGCGTCGTCCGCGTCGTATCGAGGGATACCTCGGTTCCGCCGCGGCCATGCTTGCACGGGGACACTACGCACGGGCGCTTCATGAACTGGCCGATCTCTGGGAGAAATTCCCAAACGACCTGCGAGTGACCGAGCTCCAAGGGCGGTGTCACCTCCTGGACGGTCGGTATGGGCGCGCCGCGAACCTGTTCCAGAAGGTCGTTGACACCCAGCCGGCCAACTACAAAGCCGGCATCCTCCTCGCCGAGTCGCTGAGCCGACTCGGGCTTGCCGACGATGCCGTCGAGCAAGCGGAACGGGTGCTCGAGCAGCACCCCCAGAGCATGGCGGTTCATCGCATGGTCGCTCGTGTGTACGAGCTGTCAGGCCGGGCGGACAAAACGGACGAATGCCTCGCCCGCCTCGATGAGACCCGGCTCGACGAGAGAAGGTATCCGGTTCTCCTGGCTCGCGCGAAGCTTGCCAAAGGCGATCCGGAACGCGCGGCGGCCATCGCCGAGCGCGCCCTCCTCGCCGGCAACGCGAACCCGTTGCTCAGAACGCTCCTTGCACGGATCGCCATCGAGAAGAACCTCTTCAACCAGGCAGAGTTCCACCTGCTCGCGCTGGTGCGCGGCCAACCCGACGACCCACAGGGTTTTGCTCTGCTGGCACGCTTCTACTTCGAGAGCGGACGCATCGACGAAGGTTTGTCGAAACTGCAAGATTTGGAAAGCGCCAACGAATCGCTTGCGCGAATCTCTCGCGCTTCCATTCTGAGGCTGGCGGGTCGAAGCGATGAGGCGTTGGCGCTGTATATCCCGCTCTACGAATCCCTCATTGCCGAGGGCGACACACTCGCCCTGACGGTTGCAGACGCGATCGCCGGAATTCGGGCGGCCGGCGGCAAACCAACGGCCGCGCAAGAGGTCTACGACAAGATGATCACGGCCGGTGTGTCCGCGCCGCGGGCGGCTCTTCGTCAGGTGGATCTGGCCGTCACGACAGGCTTTCTGGGCGACTCCGTCGGTACGCTCGACGGGCTCGCGGTCGAACTCGAAGGAGGCCGACCGACGCTACGTTTTGAGTTCATGCGGCGATACGTCGCGTTGGGGCGCCATGATCGCGCCCTGGCGCTCCTTGAGGCGTGGATCGAGACGCATCCGGACTCGACACCGCTTCTTCGCGCAAAGGCCGAGCTGTTGGTTGAAGCGGGCCGGCGCGGCGAGGCCATCGACATCTACCGACGACTCGTCGATCGCGACGGTGGAACCGCCATGACGTGGCGCCGACTGGCCGGTTTGCTGGTCAGTCAATTCGACTTCCCCGCGGCAAAAGCGGCATTCGAGACGCTAGGCCGCAAGGATCATGATGCCGAAAGGATGTCACTCGTTAGTCTGGGGCAGATGTGGATGGATTTGGGACTCCACGGACAAGCGCGTCTTGTTCTTGCGCGTATGTCGAGCTTGCCCATGCCACGCGATCCGAACGTGCTCCTGACCCTGGGGCAGCTAAGCGCCGCGCTGAACCTCGACGAAGCCGCCCTACCCTACCTACTCGCGATCCCCGAAACGGCGCCGGAGTTCACGGTAGCCCAGAGCCTGGTCGTTCGCGTGGATGAGCGGTCCGGTCCGACCGGGCAGGCTCGCGAGCGTCTGGGTCACCTCTTGAAGGATCGTCGTACCGCCGCCGGCACGGTCCGCGAGCTGGTCAAGCTCAACATCCACCGTGTCGGGGACGAACGGATCTTGCGATGGGCGGATGGAATCATTGTGACCGGCGCCAAGAGCAGCGGCGGAAGCGCCGCGACCAAAGGCACGGCGCTTGCGGGCGTTGCGTTCGCCGAGACCATTCCCGAAGACGCACAGCGCCTGTGGTTGGGTGTCCATACAGCGCTAGCGGCGAAGGACGGCGATTGGAAAGCCGTCCTGGCAGCGCTGCAGCGATTGGCCGTGCTTGCACCTCCGTCACCAACCCTCGATGCGGCCCGCATCTGTGTGTTGGTCCACTTGGACAGGATGGAGCAAGCGCGCGAGTTGTTCCATGCCGGTCCAGAGCTATCCAACTCCGACATGGCCGTCCTGGCGCGGGTTGTCGTGGGGGAATCTCCGGACGGACGCAATCCCCCACAAGCCGGCTCGCAGTGGGAGAGCGCTGCGCTGGGCTTAGCACATGCTCGCGCGGTGGGCGACCTCCTGGCGGCCGGGGAGCCGGATGGCTATCAGGCCGCGGCACGACACATCATCGAAGCGAGTGCGATCAGCCAACCGGCGGCAAGAACGGCGTTTGATCGAGCGCCTGTCACCGTCTTTGGAAGCGATCTCCTCCAAGGGGTGGTTGCGGTCGGACCGCGCCCGGAGTCCGCGGGGGATCGCCTCCGCCACCTGGCGCTCGCCTATCTGGCGAGGCTTGTCGCCTTGCCGGAACTCTGCACCGCGGTAACAAGCCGGATGATACGGGATGGTTCCCAGAGCCCGCTTGCCTACGCCCTGCACGCTCAGTCGCTATTGGACCGGAACCTGTCGGATGAGCTTGCGCGCGCCGAGCGATCGATCGACCGCGTGCTCCCAGGGAGCAATCTGTCGTTGTATCTGTCGGCACGCCGAAACGACGCGGGGGGCGACCCGGTCGGCGCTGTCGAAGACCTACGCCGGATTTTGCGGCGAGAGCCCGCCAACTTTCATGTGCGGTACCTGACCGCGCAGCTTCTGATACGCTCAGGACGCATCGACGAGGCAATCAGCGCGCTCGAGGAACTGGTCGCCCGGTCGTCCGTGAGGAGAGCCGTAGCGACCAATACCGAAATGAACGGCGTGGAGCGGGTAACGATGGGGATCGGCGCCGCGCCAGCCGCGCCGGCCAATGATCTAGCCTGGCTTCTCGCGGAACACTATCCGGAGCGATGGGACGAGGCTCATCGCCTGGCATCCCAAGCGCTTGACGCCGACAGCCGCAGTGTCCAGGTTCGGGATACCCTCGGTTGGATCGAGCACTTGCGCGGCGACGACAAGAAGGCTCTGATGCATTTGAGCCTGGGCTTGTCGCGCACCAACACGCCGCCTGAAGTCCACAGCCGCATGGCCGCGGTCTACGAATCCCTGGGATACCCAACCTGGGCAAAGTACCATGTCGAGGCGGCATCACAGGCCGGCGCGCCGAACGCCGACGCGGGTCGTGAGCGATCACGCCGCCGGCCACGATGAGATGACCGCTTCCACGCGTTGTGGTTACTCAAGACATCTGTCCCTGATACCATCCCCGAGGTTCGTCATAACCGAGCCGTGGAGCCCGCAAAACACGGCGCCGTAACGGCATTCCAATCGCCGGTGTGGATTATAAGCCCCGTCGTCTTGAGTTGGTGGTATACTTCCGCTGGATGCCAAAGAAGAGAATGGACGGTGTGCCATGGTTTACGCGGGACCGATGACGCTTATCGTTGTGCTCGTTTTCGGGGGCGCCCTGGTGCTCGGATTGGTTATCATCGCTGGGGCCATGTCATCGCGGACCTCGACGACCAGGAGCCGCGTTTGCCAGCAGTGCAAAACGACGAATCCGGGTCACGCGCGTTTTTGTTCTCACTGCGGTCGGCGCCTGCCCGGCGCCTAGCCGCACCATTTCGAAAGGATCTTGCCCATGGCTGATTACGGAGGCAACGTGGTTCGGCCGTCGATTCCGCGACCGAGACCGTCACTTTGGAAGGCTCTCGTCGGTGTGGCGTTCGCCGTCGTGGCCCTGATCGGCGCAACCTTCTGGGGCGTTGTTCGGGTCGAGGTGGGCGCGGGCGAGATCCTGGTTCTTGTCAACAAGACGGGCAAGGCGCTCCCGGTCGAACTCGCGGACCGGTTCGGCGATCAGGTGATCCTGTATCCCGAACTCGTGAGCGCGGTGGCGAACGTGACGGGCGAATCCGAGGACGCCGTACGCGAAGGCTACAAGGGCGTCCGTTTCGACGTCCTGACCGCCGGTCGATACTTCCCCAACCCCTATTCTTTCCGAACGATACGAAAGAGAGCGACGATCATTCGGGAGGGTGAGATTGGCGTGAAGATCCGCAAGTACGGGCGCCCGCTGCCGTTTCCCAAGACGGTCGCCACGGAACCGGATGAGCGCGGCCCCGTCGCGCGGATCCTCCCGCCCGGCAAGCACGCCATCAACCCACTGGCGTTCGACGTGCAAAAGTTCCCGGCCGTTCTGATTCCCGAGGGGCACGCCGGCGTGGTGACCCTGTTGAGCGGGCAGGCGTCCGCCGTGAAGAACACCTATACCGTCGAGCCGGGCGAGAAGGGGGTCCAGCGACGAACGCTGCCCCCGGGTCTGGCGTACTACAACCCCTACCTCGAGCAGATCGATCTCGTCGATGTACGCAGCCACAAATACGACATGCTGGGCGAGGGGGCGATCCATTTCCCCTCCAACGACAGCTTCCAGATCCGCATCGAGGGGACGATCGAATGGGCCATCCGTCCGGACCGGGTGGCGGAAGTCACCGTCGCCTATGGCAACGAGCAGGACATCCTGGACAAGATCATCCTTCCCAACGCCCGCAGCATTGCGCGAATCGAGGGCTCGAAGCTACTCGCCCGCGAGTTCATCAGCGGCAAGACACGAACGGCCTTTCAGGACCGGCTGCTCGCGCAGTTGAAACGGGAGTGCTCGCAGCAGGGTATCGCGATCAAGGCGGCGCTGGTGCGCGACATTCAGACCCCCTCGGAGATCGCCACCCCGATCAGCCAGCGTGAGCAGGCCGACCAGGAGGTGGAACGGTTCACCAACGAGATGGAGGAGGCCAAGGCCGAGGTGCAACTCGTCGAGCAACAGGAGTTGTTCGCCCGTAACAGCGCCCTGGGGAACGCGCGACGACAGGTCGTGACGATCGTCAAGGAAGCCGACCAGCGCAAAGTGGTGGCCGTCACGAAGGCACAACGCGAGTTAGGAGTCGCCAAGCTCGCCCTGGAAGCGGCGACCAAGGAGGCGGCAGCCATCCGGTCGCGCGGAGAGGCGGAAGCGAACGTGATTCTGTTCGACTACCAGGCCCAGGCGGAGCCGCTTGCAAGATCGGTGGCGGCCTTCGGTAGCGGCGTCACCTACGCGCAGCACTTCTTCCTCCAGCGGATCGCCCCCTCGATCAAGTCCATCCTGTCAAACACGGACGGACCGTTCGCTGATATTTTCAAGCAGCTTCAGACGTTCAAAACGGATACGGGAAACGGAGGTGAGCGATGAATGGTTCTCTGCCGAAGTTGACCAAGCGCGGGTTCCTGGCCACGGTGGCGGGCGGGCTGTTGGTCGTGGCGGCCGCGGCCGGCGGGTTCGTATGGTCCGTCTGCCGGGTGTACGTGCCCGAAGACATGTGCGCCGTGCTGATCCGCAAGACCGGGTCGTCGTTGCCGCCGGGTGACCTGGTGGCCACGAAACCCGGGCAAAAGGGTATCCAGGAAGAACCCCTGGGTCCCGGTCGGCACTTCTTCAACCCCTACACCTGGGAGATCAGCCTGAAGCCGCTGACCGTGATTCCCTCGGGCAGCCCGGAAACCTGGGAATGGACGCACTCGCTGAGTGAACAGCAGCGCGACCAGCTACGCAAGGGCACCTTCCGGTTCGCGGGCGAGGTTCCGCAGATCGGCGTGGTCGTGCGCAAGGTGGGACGCGAACCGCCATCCGGACAACCGATCGTCGATCGGGACTCCGGGCTCAAGGGCATTCTCAAAGAGGTGCTGACCCCGGGAACGTACAAGATCAACCCAGAGGTGTACGCCGTCGAGCTTCATCCGGCCCTGGTGATCCCGGCCGGGTTCGTCGGTGTCGTCACCAATCTATTCGGCGATCAGCCGGAGGCGTTCGGAACAACTTCGACCGCCACACCGACCACCGCGGCCGACGGGACGCCCGTCGATCAAGAAACAACGCTGCTCACCAGAGGCGTTCGGGCGCTGGCCGAACCGGGCGAGCGCGGAACGCTGCGCGACGTTCTCCAGCCGGGTGTCTACTACATCAATCCCCGGCTCCAGAAGGTGACGCTCATCGAGATCGGCTACAACGAGTACTCGCAGATCAAGGAGAGCGACGCGGCCAACTACCGCATCGCCTTCCCCTCCGACACCGGCTACCTGATTCGCGTCGGCGTGACGGTGGTCTGGGGGATTCATCCAAAGCACGCGGCCGAGACCATCAATGAGTTCGGCAACATCGACGGCGTGCTCGACAAGATCATCGGCCCACAACTTCGCTCGATCTGCCGGAACATCGGCTCCACGTATGCGGCCCGCGATTTCATCCAGGGCGAAAAGCGTGAGCAGTTTCAACGGGACATGACGGCCGAGCTGCAGCGCGTATGCCGTGCCAAGAACCTGGAAATACTGATCGCGCTGGTGCGGGAGATCGAGGTTCACGCGCCGACGGCCGGCACGACGAGTAGCGACCTGACGCAGGACCTCAAGCGAACCATTCAGGAGAGTTACATCGCCATCGAGAATCAGATTACCAAGGAAAAGCGCCGCGAGGCGGCCACCGTTCGTGCTCAGCTCGAGGAGGAGCGCAAGAAGGTCGATATCGCCCGCGAGGCCATCCAGGCCGATACACGAGTCATGGTTGCCAGCATCACCGCGAACGCCGAAAAGCAAGCGGCGGAGGTGGATGCCCAGGCCGCGCTCGAGGTGGCCACGATACAGGAAGAGGTGGCCCGCCTGGATGCTCAGCGCGTGGAGATTCTGGGCAAGTCGCGGGCCGACGTGGAACGCATGCGGAACGATGCCGAGGCGAAAGGGTATCAGATGCTCGTCGATGCGCTGGGCGGCGGAGAGGCCTACAACCTCTACACCTTCGCTCAGAACTTCCAGCCGGAGTCCATCCGCCTGTTCTTCGCCGGAGACGGAACATTCTGGACGGACCTGTCGCGTTTCGAAGAGCTGGGGGCGGCGAGGCTGTTGGAATCCCCCCGGCGGTCCGGGGAAGTACGGGACAAGTAGGCGAGGTCGCGAGCCCGGCGGGGAACCCCTTGCGTGGTTCGATACGTGGACGCCGGTTTTCCGGTCGCAAACGAAATCGAGATTCCTGGGGCGTCCGACCGTCGAGCTTCGTATCAGGGCGATGCTCGTTGTACCAAACGAAGAACGAAGCGAACTCCCTGCGAAAACCAGCTTGGCGCTGCGTCAGCACGATCCTTCGAGCTGCCTGGTCCTTGCGCTGCGCTCGATGTGCCAAAAGAAAGAGCGGCATGCACTCTTGCGAGCACATGCCACTCCTTTGATTGGACCCTTGCCCCCAAGGTTCCAAGTTACAACCAACTATACGAAGTCCTTACCTCCTCGCTTCGTAATCCATTTGCAACGCGCCGCCGAGCGTCGAGATGCAGCGGATCAACATGGTCGGCGTGCCGGAATCGCAGTCGGCAGCCATTCCGGGATCTATGGCGCACGGGTTGATGCCACCGATCGTATCGACCTTCCAGTCGGCGATCGCGTCCACCGCGGCAGTGCCGATCTCAAGACCCAATGCCTGGTCCCCGAGCCAGCAGGTGACGCTGTGCCCCGGTCCTGGAATCGAGCTTGTCCCATCGATGGTGAAACGCTCCTTCTTGCCGTCGTAACGCGCTCGACCCGGCGTCAGCGTGTCCGAGGTCCCCGGGTCATCGACAATCACATCGACGGTGTCGGACGTACACCCACCGATACCACACACCTCGACCTGGAAGGTCAGCGTTTGGAACGTGCTCGGGAAGACGAACGCCGGCATCGAGATGCCCGGAGGAACGCCGGGAACGATCGTCAACGAACCGTCCTGCTCCAGCGTTCCCAGTGCCACCGTTTCACCGGCGAGCTGGGTCCAGCCGAAGCCGGTTCCATCGGTAAAGATGAGGCCGGCCGACGCGCTGCCGTCGAGCTGCACCAATTCGTTGGTGAAGACAACAATGTTCGCACCCGCATTGGCGACCGGAGCACCCACCGGTGCCTTGATCACAATGGCGTCCGGAGCTGATCCACCAGGACCGCTCACCGTCAGCTCCAGCGTGACACATCCGCCTATGAGTGGCATCGAGAGCGTAGCCATCGAGGAGTCCAATGGATCGATGGCGACCGAGGCGTCCCGGTCAAGCGTCTCGCCGACACACTGTGGAGAGGCGATCGTATCGGTCGCGATCTGCGCCCAGCTATAAGACAAGCCGGAACCCTGGGAAGCACTCGCGTCAAGCGCGACGCCCGCGTCGGGGAACACCAGCAGATCCTGGTCGGCCCCTGCCACCGCGACAACGGTGTTCGTCACGATCGCCGTGTCACTGCTGGTCATTCCGTTCTGGTCGGTGACCGTCAACACAATCGTGATGAGATCATCCGCGGAGGGGAAGACGAAGCTCGGGCTGGCAGTCGTGGCGTCAACAAGCGTAACGGCTGTTCCGTTGGCCTGCACCCAACTGTACGTGAGGCCCACACCGATCGAGGCGCTGCCGTCGAGCGTGGCCGTAGAGCCCTTCGCCACGACGAGGGTACCCCCTGCAGCCGCGAGAACGTCCGGAACCGCGCCGAGGATCGTCGTCGGGGCCGTCACCGTGCCACCCTGGCCGGAGTCGATCGTAATAGAACTCGGAGGAACAACGCCGCAAACACCGAAGGCGAGCGTGACATCGGCCGTCCCAATGGTTGGGTCCAACGGATCCACCGTCAGGTCGGCGCCCCCGGTTGACAGGGTGCCTCCTCCCGTACCCGGATCGGCGATGGACGCGGTGATGGCGAGGGTTCCTGCCGCCAAGTCTACCTCAGCGCTGAGGATCTGCAGGTTCGCGCTCAACACATGCGTGACGGACGTTGGCGGATCATCCGACAGGTTCGTCACAATGACCGTGCTCGGCGGAATGAAGCTGCTCGGGAAGAGGGCGTGGGCGAAGTACTTGCCCGTGCCGTCGCCGCACATCGTGATCGGATCAACGACGCCGGGAATCTCGAGCTGGATGTTCTGACCCTCAAACGAACTCGCCCACACGTTGATCTGCGTGGAGTTCGCGCCCGCCGTCAGATCCCGGTTGTACGTCGCGCGATCGACCTGCACACCGAGCGAGGTCGCCGGCTTGGCGATGCCGGTAAAGATGTTGGAGAACGTACAGTTGGACGGATTCCTCGCCAGACCGGTGAAGGCCGCGTCCAGGTTGGCGATGACATAGGCGTCATACGCGTCGAAGGCCGCCGTCATCGCCTCGGAAGCAGGATCACACTGGTTGAGGCTGGATTTCCCGGTCGATAGCTCCAAGCCGGCATTGGGGCCGACAACACTGAAGAAGTTGGTGCCGAACGGGCTACCTTGGATCGTGCCACCGCCGCAGAAGTCGGCCAGATAGGTCTGTGTGTTGGGCGGATCGCCCTGTCCGGCCGGCGGCGGAGGATCCACCGAGGTAAGGAACGTACCCATGATGCTGACGAGCGGATCGAGGAGCGGAGCACCCTTCCAAAGGAAGATGTCGTTGGTGAAGTTGATGTTGCTGATGGCCGCACCACCCTGGTCGTTTTCCGCTTCAACATAGGTGACGCCGAAGGGGTAGGTGATCTGGTACAGCTCACCCGGCGTGGCGTTATCGACGCGTATGCGATAACGAGCAAAGACGATCTGCTCACCATCGACAACCGCGCCCAGCCCATCGAAGGCTCCTTCGATCGCCATGACGACGATGCTTCGCGAGTTGTCGGACTCGATCATGATCGACTCGGACAACCAGAAGAAGTGCTCGTCGGGATAGTTGTCCGGAAACGACTGCGGAAGCGTCGGGTCCGGCAGATCCAACACCGGATCAATGCAGGCGGGACACGGCGCTAGCGGAATTCCGGGTTCACCGATGGATGACAGCGCCGGTGTCACATCGTTCGTGTCTTCGCACAGCTCCAACACGAGCCCGTTGGCATCCTGTACCCACATCGGGTACCCGTTGACCGGGTTGGTCGGCCCGAAACGCATCAACGGCGTGGTGTCAATGACCGCAAAGTCCTGGATTTGTGCTTGCGCGACCGTGGCATAACCACTGGCCACGGCAAGCATAATCCCCGCGTACTGCAACAGCCTGGGTTTTTGTTTGTGAATCTTCAATTTCCTGTCTCCTTGGGCAAGAACCCTGATTCCGTCCCGCTTACGACCCCGGGACATTCGCTTGCGCTTCAGCTCATCACGATTGCGGCTGAAACTGACGACTGTTGCTGCTGCGGCTAAACGAAACACCATGTTCCGTGGCGATACTGTTTACGAAAACCGAACGGCCCCCAGCGGCCACTCGCCGAAACGGTTGGTCTTATCAACACAGTTCCCGCGTGCGCCACAGAGCCATGCCCGTGTGATCTCTCCCGGGCATGGACGCGTTTCGGCAGCCGGCGGCATCGCGGCTCTCAAGCACGCGCTTGTCCGCCTCCGTCGGACCGGCACCCCGGTCAGTCTTTCCGTTCGTCCAGTCTCCCCAGGCCGGCACTGGCGAGCGGTGGACACGCCCGCGCAATGCCAACCATAAGGAAGACACGAAACCAGTCGATGTCAGTGTCTTGCCACCATGCGTCCCCGGAGCCTCGGACGGCGGCTGGGTGTCCCAACCCGAACGGGCGGGACTGAACCAAGCCGGTACATCACAAGAACACCCGTTGCTCTGCTTTGCGCAACTCGTGCGCGCGGCGGTGGCGGCGGCCTTTCCGCCGGCTGAGCGTAAGGCTTCTTTCTGCGTTGCGGTCTGGATGAACCCGCGATCCGTTCCGTGTAGTGCCACCGTCTGGCACTGTGTCGTCAGGTGGATTCTGAACACGGCGTCGCCCGTGCGTCAACTCTGGTCCGCAAATACAGCACGCTTGGGACCGGCACGCCCGACCAATTGCCCTAGGTCGATGGCCTAGGGCACTTCCCTACTTGGGAGGGGCCGACCCGCCGCAACGAGTCATAATCGCCGTCGCCCCGCCGCCGCCGCCTGGGCGCGGAGGCGTCGGCGGACATGGAACGGAGCGCGAAAGAAAGGAGATGCTGATATTTAGGGATGATATTTAGGGACTGGAGCGAGCTCGATGTCATGCGTAGCGGTTGAATCGGACGTTTTTTCGACAAATGCCCCGGAACAGGGATGCACAAGAAGAGGGGGGGGGCACTTCCAGCACGAGCGGCGGACCTCAGACGATCGGGCGGATGGCAGCGTGGGTTGGCTGCGTGTGCTCTGTTTTTGAAAGGAACTTCAGAGATACTTTTGCTTGGAAGGGGCTCGGCGGGCTATGCTGCGTGGTCGGTATGCAGGACCGATACAAGTCCCTCCAGCGACGCGCGGCGCGCGACGAAGAATGGTCATGGTGGGGGCAGCTGGCGCGCGCCTCCGATCCCGGCCGCAACCTCCCCAAAACCTGAAACGGGTGCGCCCGGCGGCGGCACGCCAATTGCTCCACCTATGGGGAATCGACGGCAAAAGTCAGTTATCACCACCGCGCCCGGTAGTCACACCGGTGGACGGCATTTTCAGGATTCCAGGCAAGATGGCGGGTCCAAACGGGAAGTTGCGAAACGGGTTCGATCAACCCCGGCGCGTCGGCGGGCCCTCCCAGCCGGGCTCGGCAAGGTCGCCGGCGCCGACACGCGAAGAACGGGTCGATATGGGACCCGGGTTTCCCGACGAGGGCGGGACCGGCGGCGGCCGTGTCGCCCGAAGTTTGCGTTCCATCCAATGGTTCAGCGCTGCGACGGCTCTGTTGATCGCGGTACTCGTCGTTTCGAGCTCGCACCATGAGCGCGACGCGGCCATCGATCAGCTGCGCGAACGCAATCGCCTGAAGATGCATGCCGTCAAGGATCACATCGAGAACTTTATCGAGGGAATCGAACTCTGCCTGCGCCTGATGAGCCAGTATCCGCAGGTTCTGAAGGAATCGGAAGAAGCCGACGAATACCTCCACGCCGTCTATCTGGCGAATCACGCGCGACATCAGTTGTCCGAGGTGTACATCATCAAGCCGGGGTTCGACGGCACGCGTGCGCCGTTCAAGGCGTTTGAAGACGGCGACGAAGAGTACGAATCCGACGACCACTCATTGGAGCGCGAGACGGAGGAATACGCGCTGCACGTTGAACACCTCCGCCGGTTTGCCGCGGATGACTCGCTGGAGCTGCTGATCAGCAAGCCCGTCGAACTTTGCGTTGGCAAGCAGGGGCGCGTGCTGTCGGTTCCGATTCGCAACAACGGTCAATTCCTCGGCCTCGTGGCGGGCATGGTTGCCTCGAGTGTCGTCTCCCAAACACTGGAGGAAGGCAGCCCCAAGCCCACGGCCGTGCTGTTGACGAGCGAAGACGGTAGCGCGGTGGGATGCACGGATTTTCCCCGACCGATGTATGCGTGGTTCCAAGACCGATTCAATCAACGGGGTGTCTCCAGCTTCTTCCGCGAGCGCGGCAACTCCTTTCAGGCCGGCAAGTACACGGCGCTGTGGATGGAGGTGGATTTCCCGGACGATGCCGATTGGCGCCTCGCATTTCTATATGACCAGACCAGCTCATTGGCGGCCATCGGGGTAAGTAGCGAGGTCGCGGGCTGGGGCACGGCGGCCATGGTGCTGCTGCTCGGTGGGGCGGTGATGACTCTGTGCCGGGCGATGCGAGCGCTCGAACGAAGCGAAGAGCGAGCGCGAAAGCAGTTTGTGGAAGTCAAGCACATCTACAACACATCGCCGGTGGGGCTGTGTTTCTTGGACCGCGAGCTGCGGTTCGTTCGGATCAATGAACAACTGGCGGCGGCCGGCGGCCGGTCGGGGTCGGAGTACATCGGGAAGGCGTTCCGAGACGTGTTCCAGGACATCGCGTCACAGGTCGATGCGATGCTGGCCGGCGTCCTGACGACGGGCGAGTCGGTGTCGCACGTTGAGGTTCATCGGATCACGCCCTCGCAGGAACAGCTTGTGTGGTTGATGAGTTTTCACCCAATCAAGTCGGACGAGGATTGTGTCTTCGGGATGGGGGTCGTGGTCCAGGACATCACCACGCGTGTTCGGGCCGAGGAACAGGCCCGACAACGCCTTGCGGACCTGGCGCACGTGACGCGCGTAGGCACGATGGGCGAGATGGCGACGGGATTGGCCCACGAGCTCAACCAGCCGCTCGCGGCGATTGTCAACTACGTTCAGACGTGCGCGCGGCGGATTCGTTCGGGGCGCGGCGGCCCGGAGGAGCTCCTCGATGACATTGAACAGGCCGCGGCCCAGGCCCAGCGGGCGAGTGAAATCATCGAACACTTGCGCCGGGTGGTTCGCAAGCGAGAGCCCTGCCCCGCAAGAACTGATATCAACAAAATCGTTCGCGAGGCGGCGGACCTGATGGAGTTCGAGACCCGCCCGAACGGTGTGGAGCTGCACTTCGAGCTGGAAGAGTTCCTCCCATCGGTGACAGCGGACGCCATTCAGATCGAACAGGTCATCGTGAACCTGATGCGCAACGGTCTGGAGGCGTTGCAAGAGAGGGAACCGCACGACCGGCGACTCGAGATTCGCACGACGCGCAGAACCCCGGGCGCTGTGGAATTGGCAATTCACGACACGGGATCGGGCCTTTCAGGCAATGCGTTGGAACGCGTCTTCGATCCATATTTCACGACCAAGCCCAATGGCATGGGGATGGGGCTGTCGATCAGCCGCTCGATTATCGAGGGACACGGGGGTCGGCTGTGGGCGACGCCGGGCGCGGATCGCGGGACGACGTTTCGGTTTACCCTTCCCGCCGATCAAGGAGGAGTGAAGCATGCACGCTGAGGGGACCGTGTTCATTGTCGATGACGACGACGCCTTTCGCGACTCGCTACACGGGTTGCTTGAGTCATCGGACTTCATCGCGGAATCGTATGGCAGCGCCGAGGCGTTCCTGGACGCGCACCATTCCGAACGCCCGGGCTGTCTGATCCTCGACATCCGGATGCCCGGGATGACCGGCATCGAGTTGCAGGAGAAACTCGCGCGTGAGGACGTCGGGACACCGGTGATCATCATCTCGGGGCACGGGGAGGTCGAGACGGCCGTCCGGGCCATGCAGACAGGCGCGGTTGATTTCATCAAGAAGCCCTATGACGTGACGCACCTGTTGGACCGCATCCATCAGGCCCTGCAACTCGACGCCCGGATGCGGCGGGAAAAAGTGCGGCAGGCCGACGTCGATGCCCGCCTGTCGCGTCTGACGCCGCGCGAACGTGAAGTGATGCAAAGGCTGGCGAGCGGCCAGACGCCCAAAGAGATCGCGTTCGCGTTGGGCGTCAGTCGAAAAACGGTCGATGTTCATCGCGGCCACATCATGGCCAAGCTCGGCATCGACTCACTGATCGACCTGGCGCGAATGGTCCAGGTTTCAGGGTTCACCAGCCCTCCCGTGTTCCCGGCAGAAACGCGATCCGGCAACGATTCGGCCTTTGTGTAACTCCGGTCCCCGGCGGGGTCAGCTAAATGCCGCAGCTGCTCTCCGACACCGGCGTTTGGTAGCGCCGAAACCGTGCAATTCGCGCTGCGCCCCCCCCCCTCGCCATCACGTGCGCAGATCGACACCCGCGGCATTGTCTTAAGCCGAGCCGCGCTACCGATGATGCAACCCACCGCCTCGCGGGATCGCGTTGACCTTCCCACGCTCCGGTGACTCCTCATCGCGTTCAGCCGGCGAGTTGCAATCTCGGATCAGGAACCCAGGGGCATGCTCCTCAGGAAACGCCGTGACGATCTGTTGAGCGGTCCACTCGGCCGTCGGATGGGCTGTTACGTTGGAGTGGACGACTTCTCACCGGTCGTGAGGCAGCACCACAAAGGCCAACCGCACTCGAACTGTGGCCGTGCCGACGGCGAAAAAGTCGATGCCAACTCGACGATCAACTAGGCCTGTTCATCGGCCACAGGAGGTCGGACGGGGCCGCTCCGCGTTCCACGGCGCAAGGAGTGAGTGGTGCGTGCCTGCCCCAGGCACGTACCACTCGGTGACAGGAAATTGATAAAGTTTGCGCCGAACCCTTACATAATGTGCAATACCAAGTTCTTCGCGATGTCGCCCACGCCGGCCATGCGATACCCCATGGCGTGCCAGAAACCCGAAGGGAGTGGTCTACGGCCCTCGTAGGCCTAGACCACTCCCACTGGGGACTTCCATAGCCTGTTTTCCGCTCAGACTACTTTATCTCAAAACAACCGACGCAATTCAGGGATCCACCCAGGGTTGACTGCACCAACAGGCTGACTGAATCGTCGCCATTGGGGTTGGGGCAGTTGTTGGATCGACACTGAACTCGCCAGTCGCCGAGCGCGTCAACCGCGGCGATACCGATGATGTTGGCGTCCAATGGCGAGTCCAACCACACTGTCACGGTGTGCCCCGGACCAGCAATCGAGCTGGTGCCTTCGACACGCCATTCGCCTTTATCCTCTTTGTACTCTGCTCTTGTGATGGCGAGCGCGTCTGCTCCCACAGGATCACCAGCGGTGATGTCCACGGTATCCGCCGCACTCGAACCACCCGGGCCCGTGACCACCAGTGAGAAGGTGAGTGGTTGCGGTACGCTCGGGAAAATGAACGCCGGGTCCGGTCGGTTCAGGTCACACGCGATACTGGTGTCGAGACTGCCGTCCGGTTGGAGGCAACCCAGAGTGACGCCCACCGGCGCCGTCCAGGAGAATGTATCGATCAGACCCTGAGACGCGCCGCCGTCCAGTTGGACCAACTCGCTCGTGAAGACCGTTACATCGGCTCCGGCGTTGGCAATTGGAGCACCCACCGGTGCGGTTACGCTCACGAGATCCGAGGAGGGATCACCTAGACCGGAAACGGTCAGCTTGAACGTGACGGTACCACCTTCCAAGGGGAAGTCAAACGTGGTTGTTGGGCTGCTTGGAGTTGCCAAGGTCGTGGTGGGACCAGCAGTCTGAACCCAACTGTAATCCAGCTGGAAGCCCACTGATCCACTACCATCCAGAGTCACACCACCGGTAGGAAAGTCGATGAAGACCTCGTCACCACCTGCAAGGGCTACGATTGTATTGGTGACCGTAGCCGCGTCCATGCTTGATTCCAAGTTGATATCCGTGACGGTCAGCGTAAAGGTGAGCATGGCGTCGGTGGATGGGAAGGTGAAGCTTGGGGTCGCGGTATCGGCTCCGGTCATTACGACGAACGGCGTTCCACCCGTTTGCGTCCAACTGTACGTAAGATCCAGACCCACGGAACCGCTTCCATTCAGGGTAACAGGCGATCCGGTCGCGACGACCGATAGACCACCTGCCACCGCAATCACTTCAGGCACGGCCCCCACGACCGTCACAGGTATAGTAGAAGAACCTCCACCAGTCGAATCGATGCTGATTGCTTCGGGCGGTACGGCGACACCCAGGATGTCAAACGTGCCCGAGGCGCTCAACGCGTCGAGTCCCAGCGACAGCGCAGTGCCGCTGGTGTCCGAATCGCTGGAGCTCGCCTGCACCGATAGCGTCTGCGTATCGGCGTTGTAGCTGGCCTGTGAGATGACCACGCTGTCGGTTAAGGCAGCTATGGAGATTGCCGGCGGATCGTCCGTCAGGTTCGTGACCGTGATCGTGGAAGGCACGACAAATGCACTGGGCTCCACGAAGTGGGCGAAATACTTACCCGTGCCATCCGTAACCATCGTGGTCGTAGGGAGGCCTGCTCCGCTCAACTCGAGGATCTGTCCCTGAAGTGACTCCGCCCAGACGTTGATCTGCGTGGATTGACCATCTCTGTTGTAGGTTGCACGAGTGACTTTTCCGCCGAATCGTGTAGCGAACTTGCCCAATAAGGCGAAGCCGTGGGTCTCGATGCAGTCCGTGGTGGCGATCGGGTCGGGACCGAGCGTAGGATCGGCGCAGAGATTGGCTGCACCGGGGTCGCCGATGCCCGGACCTTCAATTCTGAAGACCTCGGCGATGCCATCGTTGTCCGTATCGATCAGGTCTTCACCGACGCAGAAATCGCCCAAGAACCGGGGATCGGGTACGGGTGACAGCACGGTCGGGAACACGCCGAAGTTGGCTTTAAGTGGATCGGCCAGCTCTTGGCCCTTCCAGAGGAAAATGTCGTTGGACATATTGATGCCGCGTGGACCCGCTCCATCGGCGGTGATAGTAACCTGACCATACGGATGCGTGATGGTATAGGTCTCTCCACCGATGACATTGTCGATCCTGATCCGCAGCCGCGAGAAGACGATCTGTTCACCATCCTGAACGGTGCCAAGCCCATCGAAGGCAGCCTCCAGTGCGAGCACCAGCAATGCATTTCCGCCGTTATTCGTGTCCAGTAACGCGTCCGCCGCGAAGTAAAACGCTTCTTCCGGGAAGTTGTCCGGGAAGGAGATAGGCGACGCCGGGTCCGGCAGGTCAAGGGCGGGATCAATACAGGTCGGGCAGGGAACCAGGGGATCCAGTGGGTCGATGATACCCTGTGTATCGAAACAGATCTCCATGATCACACCGTTCGCATCCTCCGCCCAAATGGGATATCCAAAAGCGGGATCAGTGGGACCAAACCGCGCGATTGACGTTGGCTCATTGGTCTGGAAATCCTGCGCGTGGGCGGCCGATGCACAACCGACGGTCAGCACCCCCACCATAACAAATTGTCCGAATCTTGATGTCCCTGTCATTGTGTTTGCTTCCTTTCGCTTTCCCTTGTGCGTGCCGGCGCGCGCCACACGCGCACACCTTCCAACTCGTCACGATTGCGGCTGAAACTGACGACTGTTGCTGTTGTGGCTGTGCGAAACACCTTGTGCTGTCGCGGGTTTGTTTCAGAAACTCGTACGGCCCTCAGCAGCCACGCGCCGAAAGGTCGGTATACTCATCAACCAGTCGCCGCGTGTCTCACCGTTCGCCGGAGCGGGGTCGCCTGCGCGACGCGCGTACGCGCTCCCCGGTCCTACCAGGACAAGACACTCATAGATTCTGAACTCGGCCGGAGGTGTGGGTATTTTTCCCGCAATCTGACTCGGGGCGGATCGACTGTTGGATAGGCAAGGAGCGTGCCACGTCCGAAACCTCTCTCGCCGGTCCGAGAACGGGTTGAGACCGAGAATGTGGCATCCTCGCGCCTTACGCGACCGCGATCACTCACATTTCAGCACACTACGCCGATTCCTCATATTTCAGTCCGGATTATCGGACAGAGGAAGGCATGGCGTGCGCCGATTCCAAGCCGATCCAACACAGGGCAGGGTTCCAGTGAGAGGGTAGGCGAGAGTCGAACTGGTATCGACCGGGTCTTGGGTTGAGCCTGATGGATGGGTGCGCTCGCCGGGCCCAAGTGCATCTGGCGCTGTTTGCGAAAAGATGGGCGCCGTTTCGGTCCGACCGCTCCATTACGGTGGCGGCTCGCTAAGACAGCCTTGGCGGCGGCCCGGTGTCTGAAAACGTCGCGGTACCTTACTGGAAACGGTACCCAACTGTGTACGCCGGGTGTTGGCGACGAGTTTCCATGATGTTAGGGAGGGCTGGGTGATGATGCCTGCGCGGCGATGTCAGAGCCACACCTTCCACGGACCGCTTATGGCCCGCAGCCGTCCACAGCGTCCCCAGTCCGCAGGATGTTCGCAAGGGCGGCCAGGAAGTCGAGCATGTCCTGCACGCCGTCGCCGTTGGCGTCCGCAACATCACCGAATGCGTCCCACCTGGATGCCAAGGTCGAGAGATCCTCGACGTCTACCAGCGAGTCGCCAGTGTAGTCTCCAGCCACAAGTCGATCGGCGACACTGAAACTGATGCTCGTCGGCAGCGGCGGGCCGAGTGGAAGAAGGTGACGGAGCGTATGGCTTTCGACGGCGCTGATCCAGTCGGCGCCCGGTATAGTCAGGGTCAACGTTACGGTCCCCATGCCGGCACTATCGAAATCGATGGCTTGGATAATGGTTTCTGCGGTCGGCCCCACACAATCGGTGATGACAAATGTCAAGGTACGCGTGACCGGGGTGTTCACCGCCTCCAACTGAACCGTGACGTCGAGGCAATCACCAGGGACGGAGGCGGTGTCGGTAACGACAACGTCTGTCCCGCCGAGTCCGTCGTCGGCGTCCAGGTACGTCGCCGTAATCGTTTCGCCGCTGGTGATACGGAGGATCCCGATGCCGTCAGTCGTACTCAGCGGGATACTGGATACGAAGACGGATGAATCGGCCGCGGTCTCGGTCAGCGTAACGGTTTCGCCGGCCGGCTCGGCGGTCGAGGAAAGCGTCACGTTGACGGTGTCGGCGGAGCCGGCATTGGCGTTCAGATCGCAATCAACGACTTGAATGAACGCGGTGTCAGCGCAGGTATACGTCGCCGCGTCCAGCATCATGGTTCCGGCGGACGAGCAACTGAAGCCGGGCGGGCAACCCGTCGCATCAACCGTTGTCGCCGGAAGCGTTCCGGGACAAAGGTCGCAAGCATCGGGCACCCCGTCGACGTCGGCGTCCGGCTCACACTCATCGGGTATCGCGTTGCCATCGCAATCCACGCTTGTCGAGAAAATGAGTCCGGGCAGGACCGAGACGTTGCTTGTCGCGATCTCGTGGGCGATCGCGATGTCCAGTTCTCCGTCCTGGTCGAAGTCTTCGGCGACCAGTGATCTCGGAAAGGAGGCACCAAGGTTCGTGGGCGGCTGGACTACAAAGACACCGTCACTCTTGTTGATCAGTACCGTGATCGTCGTACCGGGAACCACCAGCGATCCGTAGTTCGCGACGGCCAGATCGAGATCGCCATCACCGTCCAGGTCCGCGGCGGTCGCGGCCATGGGGACCAACCCGACGGTTAGTTGCGCGGAGAAGGAGAATGCCCCGCTCCCGTTGTTTTTCATGATCCGGAGCTTATCGAAGTCGGACTCGGTGATGACGAGATCCAGATCCAGGTCCGCGTCCAGATCAGCCAGTGTGACGGAGGCTGGTGAGCCACCGCCGGGATAGTTCATCATGGGGGCGAAGGTTCCATTTCCATTGTTGAGCAGCACCGAGATGGCATCGACCGACATGGCCGCGGTTACGATGTCCGGACCGTTAACGCCGTCCACATCACCGACGGTTACGGCTGCTGGAAAGTCCGCAACGAAATATCTGACGGTCGTGGGGAACGTTCCGGTTCCGCTGTTGAGCATGACAGTCACAAAGAAGTTGACTCCGTCGTCCCTCTTGTTGGCCACAACCAGATCCGGACCATTGATGCCGTCGAAATCGTCGGTGGCGATCCAGGTCGGCGTATCACCCAGTGTGGCAAACGGCCCCGTAGTCACGAAGGTGCCATTCCCGTTGTTGAGCAACACCGAAACCGTATCGTTATCCGTCACCGCGGCGAGGTCTTGATCGCCGTCGCGATCGAAATCCGCCATGGTCAGACCGGTGGCCATCGAATCGAGTGGGAATGGCGTCGAGGTCGCGAAGGTGCCATCGCCGTTATTCAGCAAGACGGAAGCCGTGGCAAAACCGTTGCTTCCAGTGGCCAGGTCGATCCCCGGCAGACCGTTGAGTTCGCCTGCGACGATCGCAAACGGGTTGGCATCGACCGTGTGCGGGGCCACTGGATCGAAGCCGGGCAGGCGCGTGAGATCGCACAGGTCGGCCGTTCCGTTGCCGTTGCAATCCTGATCCCATCCGATTTCGCATTCGTCCGGCGTGGCGTTGAGGTTGCAATCCAAGGCGCTCGCGGTCCAGGTCCGGCTAACGGTGTTGGAAAACTGGGTCGCGGACGCATCGACGAACGACGCCTGAATGGTGTCCGTCCCAGGGCCACCGGTGCCGGGGTAGGTGAACGTGGCCATGCCGGCGGCGTCTGTCACATCGGTGCCGCTCATTCCCATGTTGGGTCCGGAGATCACGTCAAACGTGACGGTCACCCCGGAAATCGCCGCAAAGGGAGCCGCGCCCTGAAAGACGTCGGCCGTGACGGTATGCCCGGCGCACTCAGTCCCGCTGCCGGTTGCCGGTGCAAGCGTGATCTGTCCGGCTACCCAGATCGCCGTGGCGATGTTCGAAAGGCGCGGGGTTCCCGCGTCATCGAGGCTCGCCTGAATCTGGTCGGTTCCTTCCAGGTTGACACCGATGTAGGCGATCGTGGCCTCTCCGTTGACGTCCGTCAGATCAGAACCCAGGATGCCAATGTTTGGCCCGGAGAGCACCTCAAAGGTGACCAGAACGCCAGGGACGGGATCGAAGGGCGCCGCGCTGTCATGGAACGTAGCGGTGAGTGAATGCTGCGTCGCAACGGGCAACTCGGTCGATATCGGCACCAGGGTAAGTTCACCGGGAAGCGCGAGCGATGGACTCGCGGCCAACGAGAACGGCTGCGGACCCTGCGGAACGTTGAAGCCGTGTACCTCGACCCGGTACGTACCCGCCGCGGGGGCGTTGATCACGACCTGCTCGATGTTGTTGAGATGATCCGCCTGGGTTTGCACGGCGGGCAGGGCGGGATTGGCCGGGTCAAGCGTCCAGGGGAAAAACTGGACGTCTAACGAATCAAAAACGTGCAAGTCCAAGTCGTTGACCAGCGACGGGCTCACATTCGGTGTACCAGCCACGTCGTCCCAGGCAAGCGTAACCTTCAACTGCGGGTCGCCGGCCACGACGGTCACCAGCGTGGTGAAGGTTGCAGCGTGGGCCACCTGGTCTTCGAGGAATGCACCCGAGCGCATGAAGTCAATCGTGGGTTGAATGCGCACGGAGCCGTAACCGCTCTGATAGTCCGGACCCGTGTTGCCGATGTCCACCGCGTTGTGGGCGAGGAGGATCTTGAGCGTCGAATTGCGGAAGTCAGGTTTGGCGGGGAACTGAACGCGGAAGTCCTGCAAAAGCAGTGCGGCGAGACCCGAAACGGTCGGCGCGGCCATGGACGTGCCACACTTAACGGAGTAACCAAAGAGGCCGAACGCCGTGTTGCAGGATGTCACGCCGCCATCGCCGCCGACCTGGCAGCCCGGGGCAGAGATGTCGGGTTTGATGCGACCATCATCGGTCGGCCCCCAACTACTGAAGCTGGTCATCGAGTCGTCATTTGCATTGACCGCCCCGACGGTGATGTGGTTCTTGGCGGTGGCCGGCGGCGCCGTCGAGTAATAACCACCCTGATGTTGCAGCGGGCAGAGGGCACAGGCTCGCTCGTTGCCGTTCGCATAGACCACGCGGAACGGCGCGCCCAAGCTTCCGCGAACGATGTTGTCGATCAGGGCCGAGGTGACCCCGTAGTCACCCGTGATGGCGCAGGGGAAACCGTTTTCGCAGGTGTTCGTGCCGATCGAGTTGTTGGCCAAGTCGGCTCCGTGAAGCGTAATGGCCTGCGCGTAGTCCGTCTCAAGGTCGCCGGGGTTCGAGTAAAGCGGAATGAGGGTGCCGTCGGACTCGAATCCGTAAGACAGGAGACTCGCACCGGGCGCCATGCCGCGGTGCATGCCGCCAACGCTCTGAGAGCCGTCTCCACCAACGGTACACGTGACATGTGCCGCGTGATCCGACCACGGGGATGTGTCGCCCAACGTGATGCGGCCACCGACATCGGGGTGCGTCGCCCCGGTCGAGGTCATGGCCCGGCCAGCGTCATAAACCAGTACCGTTACCCCGGTTCCGTCGAGATTATACGGCGATGCCTGTACAACCTCCGCACCCGTAAGGGTGCGGTTCTCGCTGTTGAGTCCCTCCATCGGCGGTAGCGCCGGTTCAATGTACTGAACGATGTCCTCTTGAGCCAATGCCGCGACCTGCGACAGGGCGATTTCGATCACCAGCCCGTTGACCGACGGTATACGATCCCGAACGACGCCACGATGCTGCTTAACGGCTCTGACGCCATCGGGTGCCAGCGGCACGTCCGGATGAAACAACACGTACGCCCCGATGGTCGCTTCCCCCACGCTGTTTCTGCTAACTGTGACCCAGGTAGGCTCGATACCTTGGGCAAAGACAGGATGGAGCTTCCAGACGGTTTCGATTCGCCCCGCATGGTCCAGCGACCTCACCGCGGAGAGCGCAGCAGGGGCTGTACTGTCCCGCGAGACCGACGCAAAGAACGCATTGTCTCCAAGGTAGTTGAGGAGTTTCATCCCCGCCGCCACAAGCCTTGCTCGCTCGGCCGGACCGACCGGCCGGCTGAAGTGGACGACGAGATGCTGTGCTGCGTGTTGCTCAACAAGCTGCGCGATCACTTCTGCGGATTCCGTGGAGCTGCGTGGAATGGTCTCGCTAGGTCCGGCCCGCCATAGGATCGCCGACGGCGGGGCGGCGGACGTAGAGACACTACAAACCGCCAGCAAGACCGGCAGGCCCGTCCATAGCGGGTTATGTATCCTCATCGCTTTCCACCCACGCGGGAGAACCATTTGGGAATTGCGGCGCCCTACCATTTACGAACTTCGATCCGGCGAAGACCTTGACCGCAGGGTGTCCAGGTCCGTCGCCTCAATTGTCGGCAAGGAACGCGGCAATCGCTTCAAAGTCAGCCGCGTCGAGTTCGGGAAACTTGATTTCCGGTACGCGGCCCTCGCGCCCACCCGATAAGGTGGGATGGAACGTATCGCCTTGGGCATGTTCTTGCAGTAGCGTCGCGCCTATACCGCGGATGCTCGCGGCTCGGTCGCCGGATCCATCGGCTCCGTGGCATTGGGCGCAAGACGCGGCGGAGGTAGAGTCGTCGCCGGTCGGTTGCAGGGAAGAAAACAGCGTCGCCCCAGGATCCGGGGGCGCTCCCGTATCTCCGCCATCGAGCGAGGCGGTTGTTGAACAGCCCACGAGCAATAAAAGGGACAGCGCCACAAACGCATCAACCAGCGCATTTTTCATAAGTTCTCCCCCTATAAACCGCCGAAAGTAGACGGCAGAACATTCCGTGACGGCGGCGCACGCGCCCGCCTGGGTTTCTTGCGCAGCTTCCGCGGCCGCACCCCGTTCGAGGCGCGCCGCACAGCGAGTAGAACACGCCCGGTGTCTCAGCTCTCTTTCAACGAGAGCCAACTGTCGGTACTTGAGCACACCGTATGCCAGAGCCTGGGCGTCCCGGCAACCTGGCAAAACGCCTCCGCCTGCCTGGATCCGCACTTTGAGCGATTGTCACGATGTCGCCGGCTCCTCGTCTCATCCGGTAAGACCGGAAGATTCCTGAGATTTCCGAACCGGCTCGATCCGCCCGGCTCGACGCCTACGAATCGAGGCTCTGGCGTACGCGAACTCGTTCTTGCGCAACACGAGCGAGCCCATTGTTATCAGGAGCAGCGCCATCGTTGCCAGACCCCACTGGGACACAGTGGGGATGTCCGCGGCGGCGACCACGATTTCTTCTGATGCCGACGTGACGGGAAGAATCGGCGAAGCATCGGCCGCAACCGTCAGCTTCACGCGCAACGGCGGGTTATCCGCCAGAAACGTCACCGTGGTGGATCCGACCGCAATGGTCTCGAAGGTCAACGTCGCGGCCGAATGATCGATCGCTGTTTCGCCGCCGAGCATGACCAGCAACTGAAGGAAGTCGCCACCGCCTCGGTCTTCGGTGAAGGCCGTCCATCCCGTCCCCACGCTGTCATTCCCCAAGACCTCAACGAGGCGCAGCACGTTCGGGTCATAGTGAACAAAGGCCTGAATGCCGTTTATCGGAACGGTCAGTCCGGCAACATCCAGCGTCACGGTAAGCACGTCACCGAGGCGAACCATCGTTGACCCGTTCGCGACGCGCAGAGCCAACTCATGGGCACCATTCGCCGGAACGACCGCCAGCGACACCAGTAGCATCGTTGCCTGGACGGACCGCCATGGGATTCGCCCTTTGCGAAACGGGAGAGCCGTATGCGGCCGTTCAGACGCGTAGGCCGCAGGACCGGGCAAGCACTGAGAGCGAGTCGTCATGGAACACATCCGTCGGGCGCATCCCCCGTCAGAAGAATATTGGCCAGAAACAACATGAGGTCGGCGCTGTTCTGTTGTCCGTCTCCGTTGAGGTCCGCCTGACTGCCGGCTGCATTCCACCTCAACGCCAGAACCGAAATATCTTCAATATCGACAAACCCGTCACCGCTGACGTCCCCGATGGCGAGCCGATCCAGCCCGGTTAGGCTGACCGTCGCCTGGTTGCACGCGGCGAACACCAACGGCTTCACGCGGCTCAGGCTATGCGCCTCGCGCACATTGATCCAAGCGGCCGACGGATCCACGTTTTCCAGGATCACCGTTCCCAGCCCGCTTGCGTCGAACGTCTCCTGGACCACGCGGGTGTCGGTCGCGGGACCGGCGCATACGGTCATCGTGGAGGTTACCTCACGCGCCACCGACACAGCCGGAGCGAGCCCCTCCACCGCTACGGTAATCGTGATTCGTGGAACATTGACGCCCCCGCAGCTTCCCGACGTACAGACGTCGCTCTCTGTACAGGGATCGGCATCGGCGCAGGTCGTCCCGTCCGGCACCGGCTGGGCTTCGCAGAGGTTGAGCGTTTCATTGCATACACCGGTGTTGCATTGATTCGTCAGCCCGCTGCAATCGGTGGCCGTTCCGTTACAGACACCCGTCGTACACGTCTCACCGGTCGTGCAGAACCGGCCATCGTCGCAACTGAGGCCTTCGTTGCTTGGCTGTGGATCACAAGCGTCCGTCGCTTCGTTGCAAACCCCGACGTTGCACTGGTCCGACGCGCCGCTGCAATCCGGCGCGGTTCCGGGCGTGCAGGCGCCAACCACGCAGGTTTCCGTCCCGTTGCAGAAGAGCCCGTCGTCGCAGCTGAATCCCTCGTTGGCGGGCGTGAGCGTGTCGCAGTTCCCTTCGAACCCAAGCACATCACACGACGCCGAGTTGCATGGGTCACCCGCTCCGGAGCAGTCCGGCGCGGTCCCGCCGGTACATGCGCCTGATTGACAAGTCTCGCCGATAAGGC
>CBDUXT010000072.1:0-31755 GCA_965371245.1 uncultured bacterium
TCTCACGCCGGAGATCTTATACTCCGGCGGGAGACAGCCTTTCATGGGATTACAATCGCTCGATTCACTGCGTTCGCCTTGATAGACGAATGAGGCTACGGAGTGTTATGGGCGCGTTGAACAAGTGTGGCACCGGCTTCCAGCACATGTGTTCGCACCGGCTGGAAGCCGGTGCCACACCGCGTTCAGGTGTTGTTCAACGAGTGACGGATTACCCCTCGATTTTGGTCCGCAGGGCTGTGTTCAGCATGGGCGTCGAAGGCTTGCTCGCCGCGCCGGCGTTCCACTTTCCGAAGAAGCTGCGGAACAGAATCCCGATGCGGAAGGCGTGGCGGCGCCAGTCGAAGTGGCCGCTCTTGAGCATGAAGAGCCCCTTCGAGATGATCCCGGCGCGAAGCAGCCGCATCTTGGTCTTCTCGGTGATGCCCAACGACGTCAGGTCGATGCCGAGGTAGTCCTTGTTGCGGTTCCAGTTGTCCAGAACCTGGTCGGCCGACCGAAAGCCGTGCCGTTCCACGATCTCCTGAAGCGGTGCGCCGGGCATGGGCGTGGCGATGGACCAGGTCATGTAACTCATGCGCCCGAGCAGGAACTGCTTCCACACCCACCAGAGCGAGTGGCGGATCTCCGCGGGCGTCTCATGCTTCAGCTCGTCGTCCTCCTCCCAAAGCTGGAACGCCATCATGAACACCAGGACGCGCACCTTGTGCTTCTTGAGGAACTTCAGGCACCGCTCGGTCTGCGCCACGGTGATTTTCTTTTGGATGCCCTCGAGCACGCGATCGTTGGCGCTCTCGACGCCGAGATGAACGAGCCACATGTTCATCCGCTTGAACAGCTCGGCCAGTTCGTCGTCGATCTTGTCGGCGCGCAGGTTCGACTGGAAGTAGAGATCCTTGTGACCCAGGTCCGCGATCGCGCGGCACACGTCCTTGGCCCAGGGAAGCGTGACGTTGATCTCGTCCGAGACAATCTTGATTTCGCGTACGCCGAGGCTGTACAGCCACTCGACTTCGCCGGCGATGTGTTCCGGCGAACGCATGCGTACCCACGGCTTGGCCGCTCGCCAAACGGGTAGCGAGCAGAACGTACACTTGTACGGGCACCCGCGGCTGATCACGATGCAGCTCTGCTTGTTGGACTTGCAATAGTGCTGACCGACGAACTTGCTGAAGTCGATCCGGTCCCAGGCCATGTAGGGCAGGTCGTCGAGGTTTTCGACGCTGCGCGGGTTGGCTGTGCGTAGCGGACCGTCGGGCGTGCGTATCAGCAAGCCGGGAATGTTCGTGAAATCCCGCCCGCCGCGGATCATCTCGTTGACGATGTCGGACAGAGTCAGTTCGCCCTCGCCGATGCACACGAGGTCGGTCGCCGACTTGGTCAACACGCTCTCGGGGAGCGAGGTCGGGTGCGGCCCGCCGGCGATGATAAGCATCTCGGGAAAACGAGCCTTGAGCTGGTTGATGGTTTGGTAGGCGACGCGCTGGGTCAAGAAGGCAAAGCTGATGCCGTAGATCCGCGGTCGGTACTCTTGGATGAGACGGATGTGATCCTGGAGCGAGTGGAACTGATCGAGAAACAGTATGTCATCGTTGGTTAGCGGGGTTGCCTCACGAAGCTGCGAGATCAACTGAAGAAGGCCCAGGTTTGGGTAGGCCTTGTCGTAGTCGTCGTCCAAGGCAGGGGGGTCGGCCAAGAGAACCTTGAACGGCTTGATCGGCTCCGCCGCCCGACGCGCCGGTGCGCGGGCTGGTGAGGGCGCGATGACGTTGAGGGCGACAGACACGTCGTTGCTCCTGAACCGGGCGGCGGCATGTCGGCGCACGAGTCGCGCGGGAACGCCTCCCAAATCGGGCCTACTTGCCTATCGGACAGTGGTGCAGAGGTCTGAACTGACGGTCGGCTGTCTTTCCAAGCTGCGACCGTAAAGGAGCGATGGACTTGAAAAAGCGCCGACCTTCTCGGCAACGGCACCGGGCTCGCTTTTCGCCGGGCCGCCGCGCCCTGTGGCGGTCATTTCTTGAATCGCCTACCGCTGTCCACCTCGCCGCGTTTGATCTGGCCGGCGGTATCGACGGGAAGTTTGCGAAACTCGTCCATACCCGGGGGTTCGAGAAATGCCTTGAACCGGCTCCACGGAGGCTCCTGCCGGTTGCATATCTCGACGAAGTAGGGTAGCAGGCGATCGTAGGTCATTTTCTTCGGCCAGTCCGGCAGGTTCTCCCACAGCGTGACCTTGTAGAGAGGGCCGACCCGCGGATCCTTCACGTACACTTCGATCTCGTCGCGAACGATGATCGAGAACGGCTGGAGTTGCCGCCGTTCGTTGAAGTCGATACTCGTGGCCGCCTGCCACGTCTCGTGTGCGTTTTCGGCACGCACCAGATCGCGAAGTCCCTGCCGCTTTTGCCCCAGCGCGAGATGCTTGAGCGCCTGCTGCGAAAGTGAGCCGACGAAGGATCGCGCCGCCCGCCAGGTCTGTAGCTGGTCCCGGATGTCGCGCATGACGAACTCCTCGACCGTCGTGGTGTACGGCTCCTGGGGCCTACCGTCGGCGTGCGGGTTGTTGACCCGAAGCCAAACGTAGAACTTCTCGGCTAGCTCGAGGTTACGCGCTCCCCCTTCCAGGTAGAGAAGATGAATCCACCGGTGCATGTTCGACACAAACCCGGTTCGATAGATCGGACCCGGCGTGCCCTCGATGAACCGAGGATCGTCGCCGAACAGTTCCTTCCCCACCCGCAGGTAGGCTTCGTACAGGTAGGGGATGTAACGCGTGTCCGGTGCGAGATCCATGTAGGAAGAAAACGGGTCATCGAAGTTGGGCCAGAGCGTGACCCTGCCCTTGTCGATCATCGCCTGGACCGTGTGGAAGGCGTTGCGCGAGTTGTTGATCCGATCGGTGCGACTCATGTTCTCGTGCCCACGAGTAACCTTCTCGCCGTAGGTCGACCAGTAGAGCGAATGCGCGTAGGGGTTCCGCCAGTCCAGCGGCCCGTACTGCACCTCCATGATGTTCTGCATCCAGTCCAGGTCGAGTTTGTATGTGTCGCGCAGCACCTTGGACCGGACGGCCGCCAAAAGAAGATCGAGCGGCTCCGCCAGCTCGGGGTCGTTTACGAGTTCCAGCCGCCGCGTGGTCAACGGATCGAGCGTTAGTGCCTCTTCCGCCAGGGCGGCCGCGCGGATTTCGGGACGAACGTGGCGTGCCACAAACGCCAGGAACTCCAGGTCGGGTGCGAATTTCAGCGCGTCCATCCGCGTCACCACGGCAGCCACGCGCGGATCGGCTTCGATCAACGTGTTCAGCTCGCGCGGCGCATCGACGATCTTTCGAAACCAGGCGAAGTACTCCTCGTCGCCAAAAATGATCGGCGGCGCGCCGAGCACGCTTTCCATCTCGACGGCCAGGGCTCGTTTGTAGTTGAGGTGCTCGTCGTCCATGAAGTCGCCGATCTTGTGCCAAAAGATCCAGGCGAGTTCCTTGTAGAGGATGATGGAACGGGGGTTGTTGGGAATGCCGTGGTCACGGAGTAGCTCGATGCCGTTTCGCACCCACTTCCACCGCGCCTCGGGCGAGTATTGCATGACCGAGATGTTGTAGGCCATGTTCCACGCGGCGTTGGCCCACACGCTGGCGAACCGCGGGGCCAGCGAGCAGACGATCATGTGCAACTGAAGCGCCTCGTAGGTCTTGCCCTCTTCTTTCAGCCGTTCGGCGCGGATGGAGGCCCAGTCGATGGCGAGCGCCCGGAACGTTCCGAGCTTGCCGAGCAGGGCGAGATCGGGGGGAAGGCCCTTAACCGTGGTGGGATCAATGAGGAGCTGATGCTCCTTACGAATCTGGTTCATCGGGCGCACCAAGAAGCCCGCCGCCACGAAACACACCAGCGCCAGTGACAGGGCCTTGGCCTGAATCCCCCATTCACGCCGCTCCGCGGACCGCCGGGCCGCGAGATGTTCAGGCAATTGATAGTCGAGAATGTCAGCCATGATGTGCCACCGGTCCTACACTGAAATCTCCGCCACCTCGCGCCGATGGAACAGCAGGATCGCCAGGCCAAGAATGACCCCGGTCTTCACCATCACCAACCAAACCACGCCGCGCAGCACCCACACCAGGCTGACGTTGCGACCGTTGACGAAATCCTCGACGGCGTCGTAGGCGGCGAAGTCGGGGACGATCCAGTAGACCCCGACCATCAGGTATCCTATCGCGTGCGTCGCGAATTCCGTAAACGAGGAAAACATTTGGGCGTAGTCGTCGGAGGCGAAGTCCAATGCCTCGGCCAGGAACCCACGGACGCCGGCCAAGACATACATCGTCAACGATCCCAAACACGCCACCGGGAACGAGAAAACCGTGGTCATCAACGTGGCGACGGCCGCCAGGAACATCAGCTTGCACATCATCAGCGTCAACAGGCGGATGAAGTTCCCGGTGAACGAGCCGACGATGAACAACACCTCCACTTCGTTCGCCCGGTTGAACTCGATGATGTTCGGCTCCTGCCGTTCGCCTTCGTAGGGGTTGCGGTTCTGGAACTCGACGGTCAGCGTGTTGTCGTCGGCGACGGCCGAGGCGGGAAAAGCCACCGTATGGAAACGCGAGACCACGTGACGGACCGGGACGATCGTCTGCCGCGCGCCCTTCAGCGTATCCCCGACGATCCACAGCGCTCGGAAAATCTCGTCCGGCGCGGGGCGCGTTACATCCGTCTTGTAACGAATTTGCACCTCTTGGCCGGCTGAGCGATCGACCAGCACGTTTTCGAACTCGAACACGCGGCGTTCGTACGGTGGCACAAACCGCCATCGCTGCTCGTGTTTCATCGCCAGGTCCGCCTTGATGGTCTCCGGATCGAAATCAAACACGTTGTCGTAGCGACCCTCTTCGAGATTGCGCTGGAACTCGCGCTCCGCGGGCTGGCGGAAATCGGGGAGCTTGCAGCGCAGCGCATGGCGGGCCACCAACACCTCGTTTTCCAACGAGTCCGCGTCGTAGATGTCGTCGATCGGTGGGTGCGTGTCCCGGATGTAATGCACCATCCCGTACGTCGCCGCGCCGGAAGCAAGCAGAAAAGCCGCATTCATCAGCGTGACACCCAGCCATTTCCCCAGCACGTATTCCCATCGCGCCACCGGCTTGGCCATCAACATGAGGATCTGCCGGTTGACGAACTCGTCGGCCATGGAGCGAGACATGAAGATCGTGAGCAAGCTCAGCACCACGCTGGTCGCGGTCAACGCGTACTGCATGAAGCTCTGCACCGCGCCGGTCAAGGAGCTGTCACCCGCCACGGAGAACGGAAGCCCCAGAACGACCATGGCTAGCAGTGCCAGGAAGACCAGGGCGATCTTCATGCGAACGCCTTCGGCGATCGTGTGCCGTGCGATGGCCCAGGTTATGCTCACTCGTTGCTGTCCGCCTTATCGTTTGTTCACGACACGTTGGTACGTACCAACGCCGCGACTGTCAGAGCCGGGTCTCGCCCGATGCCGGCGCGTGGCGCGCCCAAGCCGGAGGCGCGGGCATGCGTCAGTCCGCCCAGCACATAGTCGCGCTGCGCTTGGCAGTGCCACCCAACGACCGGAGCCGCGAAAAGTCCAGCCACCTTTCCGGTCACGGCACCAGGTGAATCGAACGCTATTCGTCGCTTGCTCCGTGCGTTCGTCCCAGCAGATCCTCAATCACGTCGGCGTCCGCGTCGGGAACGGCGCGAGACTGATCCGATTCCGGCGCCTTGGCTTTGAGCACGGGCTCCTCGACGGCGGGCGTGTCCAGCCCGCTCGGGCGCTCTACGCTGCCCGTCAGCGCCGCCACCACGTCGCTGGTCGGCTGTTCAACGGGCTCCGGTGGCAAGGGCGCCTCGGTCGCCTGCGTAGGTTCGGACGCGGCCGACACAAGCGAATCGACGACGGTCTCCGGCGTTTGCGCGGGCTGTTGAAGAAAACCGGGCATCGCCCCGCCCGCTCGCGCGCCGGAGGTATTGATGTTGGCCGCCTGCGCTTCCTCGACCACGCGAAGGAAGAAATCCTCCAGTTTCACGCGTGGATTCGATGCGTTGATGATGTCCTTGCCTTCCAATCGCTGGATCAGGTCACGAACCTGGCAGACCGTGTCGTCGGACAAAGACGGCGCCATGATCTGCGTCACGTCGGTCTTGCGCAGCAACTCGCTGATGTCGCCGGCCGCCCGCTGTTGACCGCCATACAGGATCGTCACCCGATCACAGACGTCCTCGACGTCGGACAGGATGTGGCTCGACAGAAGGATCGTCTTGCCCTTGCGACCCAGCTCCCGAATCACGTCCTTGATCTGCCTGGCCCCGATGGGGTCCAAGCCGGAGGTGGGCTCGTCAAGGATCAAGAACTCCGGATCGTTGATCAGCGCCTGGGCGAGTCCGATCCGCCGGGCCATGCCCTTGCTGTATTCGCCGACACGTCGCTTGGACTCGTGTCGAAGACCGACCATGTCGAGAAGGCGGTCGGTTCGCTCCCGCCGAACGCGCCGTGGCAGTCTAAAAAGCCGTCCGTAGTAGTCCAACGTCTCGTGCGCGTAGAGGAACCGGTAGAGATAGGACTCCTCGGGAAGAAACCCGATACGTGCCTTGACGGATACGTCCGTCGGCGGCCTGCCGAACAGCGAGATGCGCCCGCGGGTGGGGTACAAGAGCCCCAGCAGCATCTTGATGGTCGTCGTCTTCCCCGACCCGTTGGGACCGAGGAGCCCGAACACTTCGCCGGGGCGAATGTCCAGGTTGAGATCCTTGACCGCCTCGACGCGAGGCCGGCGCCAAAAATCCTGGAAGGTCTTGCACAGGCCCACGGTTTGAACCACGGGTAGCGTCTGATCGATCATGGAAACGAGTCACCTTACCGCCGGTCGGCTTCGCTTGTAGCGTGCTGACATTTTCTGTATCACTCTTTCGAGTCCATCTCCTGGAAGACGCCCGGAGTCCGCCGGTAGAAAAAAATCGAGCTGGCTCTAATCGAAGGCCGGCCCCACGGGAACAAGATGCTCGGGGATGAGCTGCCCGGGGTCGAACGTTGCACCTTGCAGAGTCTGGATACGGTCGATCCGCCTTTGCTGCGGGTCCAGCGGAATTCGAAGGACAAACCTTTCCAGACCGGCGGGACGATAGATTTTCTTGACGCCGGGGCTCGAAAGGATGGCCAGTTTCGTCTCCTCCCACAACCGGTTGATGAGCGTCGATGGGTTGCGCTTGTACTCCGGCAGGAGCATCCGGTACCGGTCGATGTCGGCGTTCATCTGCTGGACGACCTGTGCCTGGTAGGCGCCGGCCTCACGGATCCGTCGGCCCGCCTCACCTTCCACGCGGGTCTCAAGCATCTCGTCCAGTTCAACGCGAAGCTTGGCCAACGCGTCCGGGTCGTCGGCGGCTCGATCGACGGCCTGTAGCAGCGTCCGCAGTGCCGGGTGCACGGCACCCGCGGCCTCGCTGAGGAGTTCCGTCGCCTCTCGTTCCGCCTGGCGGCGCTTCTGCTCTTTGTTGGCGGCGGCGCGTTGGGTCTCATCGAAGGCCCGGCGAACCTGAAGCGGAGGCGTTGGCTCATGCATCTGAATCTGCGTGACCTGTACGCCGCTGTGCAAGCCGGTCAGGCGCAGATTGATTCGCCGCTTCATCTCGCGGCGTACGTCCTCGGTCTTGGTACGGATGAGTTCCTCGGCCTTGAACTCGGTCGCCACCTCGATGCCCACGGTTTCGACCAGCGTCTTGATCAGCGTCTCCGCGGCCTCGGTTCCGTCCCCGTAGATGCCCTTCACGAAGGCGGCCACATCATCGAACTTATAGGTGACCTTCCATTGAACGTGAACCAGGCCGGCGTCGGCGGTCAGCAAGGCCCCGTCCAGCGTTGGGTTGAGCGGCTGAGTGGGGCCACGGAAAATCATGGCCAACTCTTGACCGATCTCGTTTTCAGACCGGTGGAAGGTGTGGCTGTCGATCAGCATTTCGTTGCTGCGCTTCGTCGGCAGGGGAACGACTTCGTCGATGGGGAACGGGAACGCCCACACCAGCCCCGCCTCGTAGACCGTGGGACGCAACTCGCCCATGCGAAGCACGATCGCCTGTTCGTGGTTTTCAATGGTGCGAACATTGGAGAAGAGGTAGAGCACCACGAGAAACGCCATCAAAGCCTTCAACACAACGAAGCTGGCGCGAAGCGCCTCGGACAGCGACTGGTTCGCCGCATCCATCGGCGTTGCGACCGGGTCGGAATCGCCGGGATCGAGTTGATCTTGTTTGTCTGTCATTACGGCACATCCGATTTCGCGGTCGCCTCGGCGCCCGCGTCGCCCAGCACGCCGTCATGGATCGGAACCAGGCGGCGCGCCTCTTCGTTAAACACGTCGAACGGCGGTTGAATGTCCGGAAGAACGAGCGTGGTCCGGTCGCTAAGCGCTTCGCGCGCGGTTTGCATGCTGTCGAGGAAGATTCGAAGATAGGGGTACTCGTCGAATTCCTTGTAGTAGGCACTGACAACGCGATCCGCCTCGGTGCGGATCTGGGCCACCTTTCGTCTGACTTCGGCCATGATTCGGTCTCTGGCGGCGCTCGCGTCCGCCTGGATAGCGCTGGCCGAGGCGAGACCCTCGGCGGTGTACTTCGATGCCTTCTTCTTCTCGTTTTCCTTCATGGCCGCAAAGATCGCCACGGTAACCGATTGCGGCAGGGCGAGCTTCTTGATCCCGAAGTCCACCACTTCGATGCCGTACTGATCCTTGGCGTCCTTGGCGACGGCCGTGCGAATCTCGTCTTCGATCGCACGGATCTTACGCGTGGACGGGTCGGTGGAGACAAACTCGCCGAAGACATGCTGCCCGGTGACCGCTTGACTATGCGTGACCACCGTCGTTCGCAACTTCTTCATGCCGATCTCTTCCGAGGCGAAGTTCGTGTGGAACTTGGCCGGGTCGGTGATCCGCCACAGCGTAAACGACGAGAGCAGAAGGTTCTTTCCGTCGATCGTTCGCGTCTCTTCCGTCCGTACATCGAGGATTCGGATGCGCTTGTCGTACTTCACGACAGTCTGGATCGGGCGGGGCCACTTGAACTGGAGCCCGGGCTCCGTGATGGCGGCGCTATCCGGTTTGTTCCAGGTCTTGCGGATCGCCACCTCGGTGAAGCGAACCTGAAACGTGCAGATGTAGAGCAAGAGAACGGCGACAACAAACAGGGCCGCCAGAACCGAACCGATGTTCTTCATGATCCATGCATTCCCAACAGGGTTACTTCCTGGCTTTCTTGCGTTCCGCTTCGGCGCTCTCCCCGAGCACCTGATCGAGGCCGGCCTCTTCCATGGTGTCGTACTCGATGATGATGTTCGAGCGGTCGCCGACGATCAGATACTTGCGAACATTCTGAAGGCCTCGGTAGATACTGAAGACCTGACGTTTCAGGTAGAGCACCGGCGCCGCCTTGTACCCGGCGACCTGCGCGCTGAATGACAGGGCCTTGGCCGCCGCAAGGTTGGTGCGATTGGTCGCCCGTCCGTTCGCCGCGGAAATCATCTCCGCCGCTTTCCCGCTGATGCGTGAAATGCCGCGCCCGGGGTTTCCCATCACCAAGTCCTGAACGCGCTGATCCACTACCGCCCGTTCCGGCGAGTCCATCGGCAAGCCATCGCGCAGGCGGATCGCCTCGTCCAGCGACTTGGCCCGCGCCTCCGTCCCGGCGACGCCGATCAGGATTTTCCGAGCCTCCGCCTCGGCTGCGTGGATGACCGCGCCGGCACCTATCTCGGCGGCGAGAACCTGCTGAAACGCCGCCGCCACCTGGTTTTCGGCCGGTGGGTGGGCGTCGCGGATACCCGCGGCGACGATCTCAATCCCCACATCCTGCGCGTCGAGCCGCGCCTGGAGCTGTCGTTTCAGATCGGCGTTGAAACGCACCCGCCCGGAACCGATCAATACATCGAGTTCGACGCCCGAGGCGTATTCGGAGAGGTGCTGATAGGCCACGGCTTCAAGCAGTCCTTCGGGATGCGCGTACTTGTAGAGGTATTGCGGAAGGCTCCGAATGCGATACTCGATCGGCACGGACATCATCAGCAGGCTGACCGGCTCAGACTCCGCCGGGTCGGTGCTGCCGTCGTTGGCCCCCGACAAAGATCGGTCCCGCGGCCCGCCATCCGATTTCGGGGCGGCCACAAGGAGCAACATCTCCGGAACGGACTCGTGCGCCTTCGTCCAGAGGATGGCTTCATCGATGTCGTGTCCGTGCCCGTCGTCATTCTCTTCAGCGGCTTCGCCGATGACCACCTCGCGGATTCGTCCGGTCGGCGCGCGATAGGAGATGTCGATGGGGTACGGCCACTTGAAATACAACCCCGCCGTAAGCGGGGCGTCCGGTCTGTGGCCGAAGTGCTCAATCACGACGCGCTCTTCCGCGCCGACAATGACGACGCTGGTCATCAAAAGAACGACCGCGGCGGCTGCCACCGTGATCGGAAACAGCCATCGCTGTAGCAACTGATAGAACCAGGTCGAGCTGACGTTGAAGCCGAACTGATAGTTGGCCGCGTCGGCGATCGACTTGGCCAACCCGCCCGGTTCGCCAATCATCCCCAACAGACGGCTGTCGAAGGCGGGGCGGGCAACCTCACCCGGGACCCGTGGGCGGTATAAGTCGAGAATGAAGTTGCCGGCGAACTCGACGCCCAGGACGAACATCGCGAAACGCAAGATCAGCGTGGCGGAAGGCTCGGCCCACTCGAAAGTGCCGCCCAGCATGAGTGCCACGGCCCCCACGACGCCGGCGAGGGCGCATCCGGCCATGCACACGCCGCCTCCGCGAAGCAACCCCCACTGCGGAAGCCGTGCGACGGCCAGGGAGTAGCGCGCATACAGAAAAGAGAGGAACGCGACACCCAGGACGAAGACCATCATGACCTTTGGCTGGTCGGTTCGCCCGGACAGGTTTTCGTCAAAGATCTCGGTAACCGAAAGGTTCCAGATTCCCCAGAGCAGCCAAACCGCGACGACGATGGTTCCCGCGGGCAAGAGCCACTGAACCATCCACTTGAGACGGTTCTGCTCGAGAAGCAGCGCCTCGTCGTCGAGTTCGAACAGCGCCTGGGTGGCGCCGGCCTCCTGCGCGCGGCGAAGCTCGGCCGTCTCCAGGGCCTCCAGCTCGACGCGCGTAATCTGCTTGAGGATGAAGTAGAGAACCAACCACACGGGGATGCCGAACAGCATGAAGCCGGCGAGGGCGCGGAGAAGAGCCGACGAGCCGGCCCACGCAGCTATCCCCAGCAAGAGCCCAAACCACAGCGCCTGAAGGAGGGCGCCGAAGAGCGCTACGTGCTGGGCCCGCTTGTCCCCGGTTCCCTTGGATTCTGCCATACGCGATTCTCACCCGGACCCGAAACCCGAACTCGCACGCACGCGGGTACGTACCGATGGTGGATGTCCGATCCCAAAGATCCCAAGCTTGCCGACAAACCGCGGCAGCTTACAATACTCGATGTCAAGTGCCAACAGACAGGCTGGTTGATCCCGTGAAACCCAAGCTACCGTGAGAGGGGCCGGATTGCTCCGGCCAACGACCTGCCCATGCTTCAACGGTTCCTCGCCATTGCTTCCAATACCTTCGTCGAGACGATCCGCCAGCCGATTTACGGCGTGATTCTGCTCGCCACGGCCTGCCTGCTTGCCTTGAACGTGTCTCTCGCCGCGTTCACGCTCGACGATGATGACAAGCTCCTCCTCGATCTTGGGCTTTCTACGCTCCTTCTCGGCGGTTTGTTCTTGTCGGCCTTCAGCGCCGCGGGGATCCTCAGTCGCGAGATCGAGAACAAGACCGTCTTGACGGTCATTTCCAAGCCCGTTAGCCGTCCGCTCTTCGTCCTGGGCAAGTTCTTTGGACTCCTCGGGGCCCTCCTCCTGGCGTTCTATCTATGCGCCCTGGTGTTCATGCTGACGGTGCGCCACGGTGTCCTCGCCAACACCGCCGACCCGTGGGACGGACCCGTCCTGGCCCTGGGCTTCGGCAGCGTCTTTCTGTCGATCCTCCTGGCGGGGCTGAGCAATTTCTTCTACGACCGTGATTTCGCCACCACGGCCGTCACGCTTATGGCTCTTTTTCTCACCGTGACCGTCCTGCTCATCACAAAGCTCGACGAGCATTGGGGTGTGATCCCCTTCGCCAGCAACTTCGTCGCCGGGCAGGTTATTCTGGCCATGTATCTGGTGTCGCTCATCGTTATCATTATGGCTGCGGTCGCCTTGGCGGCTTCGACCCGGTTCGGGCAGCTTATGACCCTCGTCATCTCCACGGCCGTGTTAGGGATGGGCATCATCGCCGATTCCACCTTCGGGCAGTTTGAGGGAGAATCCATCCTGGCGGCCTTCGGTTATCGGGTCTTCCCGAACATCGGGTTGTTCTGGGTCATCGATGGGCTCCATGCCGGTACCGAAAAGACGGTCGTGACGTTCGAGTACGTCGGCTACGCGACTGCGTACGCACTTCTGTTGACGACCGGAATCGTCGGCATCAGCATCGCCGCTTTCCAGAAGCGCGAGGTAGGCTGACGCGGGTCCACTCGTTTCGTGTCAGCCGGCCGCCGTGCGACGGTCGCACTGTCGAAGCCGCGTCACATGCTTAGAGGGTGTATAAGAAGGGTCATGACAAACCGAGCCGCGAGCGTGAGGGAGCGGTTTCGAGTGCGAAACCGGACCGCTTCCTTACGGGCGCGGCTCGGAAAGAGTCTTCTTCCACACGCTCTTGGAGGATCGGGCTGATCGACCCGTGGCCACCACCGCCCACACGACCTTTCAATCGGAGAACTTGGACCATGACGAGATTGCACGCCACCCTGTTGCTTGCTGCTAGTTCCGTAGCGTTCACCGCCGAGCCCACCCGCAACCTGTGCCTGGCGAAGATGCCGGCGCGCGTGGTCCGCGACGGCAAGACCAAGACCAAGCCTACGACCGCCTTTCGCCTGACCCTGGACCCGTCCGTGCAAAAGACACGCTACACCGGGCGCGTCTACGTGGTCGTATCCACCAACCTTGAGCGTGAGCCGCGCCTGAGCATCAACAGTTGGTTCAGACCGCCACAGGTCCTTTCTCTTGATGTCTCGAATGTCGCCCCGGGTGCGCCGATCACGGTTGGTCGCGGCGCTCTTCAAAACCCCGGCATTCTTTCCGAGTTGCCGGCCGGTGACTATCAGGTTCAGGCCGTGGCTCGGCGGAGTCTCGTTCATCCCGTCCCCGGGCGCGGTGAGGGCGACTTGTACAGCGAGCCCCGCGTTGTCTCGCTCGACCCGGCCGCCCCGACAACCATCACCCTGAAACTGACCAAGGTGGCCGAAGCGAGGCCGTTTGAAGAGACCGACCGCGTAAAACTCGTGGAGATCGTCAGCCCGTCGCTGTCGAGCTTTCACGGTCGTGAGATGAAGATTCGCGCCGGCGTGATCCTGCCCGAGGGATGGAAGGACGACCCATCCACCACGTACCCCGTTCTCTATCGCATCGGCGGCTTCGGCGGCAGCCATCATTCGGCGCGGTTCATGGTTCCCGGCGCTCGGCGACGCCGTGGCCGGCCCGGCCGCGGTGATGATCCATCCGCCAAGCTGGCTGCCAAGGTGTTGATGGTCGTCCCGGACCCACAGTGCTATCGCGGGCACAACGTCTTCGCCGATTCCGACAACAACGGGCCGTGGGGCAAGGCGCTGATCGAGGAGTTGATCCCCGCAGTCGAGAAAAAGTTCCACGGCGCCCAGTCGGGGCGACATCGCTATGTCACCGGCGGCTCGTCGGGCGGCTGGAGCAGCCTCTGGCTTCAGATCACCTACCCCGACGCCTTCAACGGCTGCTGGTCCCACGTGCCCGACCCGGTGGACTTTCGCGACTTCCAACAGATCAACCTCTACAAACCCGGCACGAACATGTATCGCGACGAGGATGAGAACCCCCGCCCGCTCGCCCGACGCAACGGTGAGGTGGCCCTCTTGTATGAAGACTTCGTCAGTGCCGAGACGGTCCTAGGCCCCGGAGGACAGATCCACTCGTTCGAGGCCGTCTTCAGTCGCCGTGGCTCGGACGGCACGCCCGCATCGCTGTTCGATCGCAAGACCGGCGCGATCGACGCCAGCGTGGCCGAGTCGTGGCGTCGGTACGACATACGTCTTGTACTCGAAGAGAATTGGGAAGAGCTTGCCCCGAAGCTCAGCGGCAAGATGCACATTTACGCCGGTGAAAGAGACACGTTCTATCTTGAAGGGGCGGTCCGGCTCTTAAAGAAATCGCTGACCAAGCTGGGCAGCGACGCCGACATCAGGGTCATTCCGGGCATGGGACACGGCACGTTCCGGGAGGCCGTGGTTCCGATGTACGAGACGATCCTGAACAACTTCCGGCAGGAGTTCGGCAACCCAACCGGTGGCAGCGGCAAGTAGGGCGGGCTATTGCCCGCCGCCCGCGACTTGTTTCACTCGCTCCATTGCACCCACCGACTGGTTCTCCGGGTGGGGAACGGCTATCATAAGGGGTGGTACTGTGTTGGGGGCCGGTCAGGTTCCATGGACAGTTCGTAGAATCTGCGCCGTGAGAAAGCATTGCTGAACCGTGTCCTATTGGCCGTCGTCTCGCACGGGCAAACGGTGTGTTCCGGAAACGCGTCGCTCACTCGATAGGCGCGGGCCTTGCGAGTAGTAGAAAAAGGTCGCCGTGTTGATGCAGTCGATCCGTGAAATGTGTGCGCCGGGCGCGTTAGTGATTTCGGGTTGGTCTGGACCGGAAGAAATTACCGCCGAGAAACGCTCACTGAAACCTCTCCTGGGGTGCCTAGTCCATCAGGCGATGCATGACGGGATGCTGAAGATTTGGATCGGGGTTGACCGCGACAGCGGGGAACCCTTCATGAAGTATTTTGGTCCGCTCGGCCACGACCCGGACAAGCAAGTCTGGTGGGACATGGTTCCGCCGGAGGCCTACTGCTATCCGACGATGCTTCAAGTGTGCCTGTCGCTGGCGGAATTGGATCAGTGTCTCCCGATTAAGGGGATGATTCCAGCCAACAAGAAGCGGGAACGACTGAGCCTAGAACTGACGGTAGACACGATTGACTCACTCCAGATAGCCTGGGATGCAGTCTATGCTCTTGATCCGGAGCAGTCGCAGACATCTTATCTCGAAGATGACCAAGCCGAGTAGGTCAGGCACGGCGTAGGGCGAGCTATTGCCCGCCACCCGCGCCTTGTGGTCCCTAGTCTTGTATGGGCGAACAAGTTTGCCGACGCCACCCGCCCGTTTAGGTTTTCCGTGGGGCCGACACTGGTAGGCCCCCGGGACACGGCACTACGCGCGGGGTCTTCGCAGCCGAAGGACCAAGGCTAACGCAAGAATCGCACACGAGCCGCAGACAAACGCCTGAAACAAAGGTCCGGGCATACCCAAAGCGGTTGCTGCCTTATAAGGCTCATGCCTGTGCCCTCCAAATATAACGAAGCGGCGAAGTCCGAAGCTCGGGAGTGTGTACGTGAACAGATCGAACCACCAAACCGAGGCCCACATCAGTAGAAAACGTACGCGGCGTGGCCAGTCGCGCCACCATAAGAGGCAGGCGGTCGTTACCGATATGCACCATGTGCTCATGGAGCCGCCCAGAGAAACAAGACGGTCTTCCCATGCACGATCCAGTCCGCGTACACCACATCGCCCGTAGTATCCGTCAGTACCGACCCATCCTGGACTGGGGTAGAGCTCAAAACCAACAACTTCCACGTAGGTGATCCGTCCACCCAAGGAAACTCCAACAGCCCCGTGGCCAATGATCTCGTGACAGGCAGTGCCGAAGACGATGGAGCCGCCGATACCGATTGCGCACTTGAGGATCGTTGCGCCTACGCGCATGTGCCTCGGCTCGCTCATTGCGGGTCCCCGGTCGCATTCCCTCGATGTCGAGACCGTCGGGTTAAGTGCTCGCCATTGTTCCACTCACCCAATCACGTTACTCATAGTGTAGGCGCCCGGTTGCTTGCCCACCACCCACGCCGCCGCTCGGAGGGCGCCGGCTGCGAAGGTGTCTCGTGAGTGGGCCGTGTGGCGGAGGGTCAGCGTTTCCCCCGGTCCGCTGAAGTGTACCTCGTGCTGTCCCACGATCTCGCCCATGCGGACCGCGTGGACGCCGATCTGCCCAGAGGGGCGCTCACCGACCCGGCCTTCCCGACCGAACGTGACGCTGTCGCGCGACCGGCCCGTGGCCGCGGCGATCTCATCGGCCAGCGTCAACGCCGTCCCGCTGGGTGCGTCGATCTTGTGGCGGTGGTGGGTCTCGACGATTTCCACGTCGTATCCCGCGCCCAGTTCGCGGGCCAACCGCGCAACCGCCCCCAGCATCGCCTGGACACCTACGCTGAAGTTGCTCGCCCGCACGATGGCGATGTCTTTCGCCGCCCGGTGCAACCGTCCGAGCTGATCTTCGCTATGCCCCGTCACGCCGGTGACGAGTGGAATGCCGCGAGCTTGGCACACCTCAAGCCACGACATGGTGCCCTCGGGAACGCTGAAATCGATGAGGACGTCGCAGGGTGCATCCAGTGAGTCAACGATCTTGACGTCGCTTCCGGCCGCAGGGACCGTCGTGCCGATCAGCGAGCACCCGTCGGCGGTCAAGGCACCGGACACCGTGAAGCGGTCGTCTTGCGTCGCGAGGGTCAGCACGCGTTGTCCGGTTCGTCCCGTCGCGCCCGCGATGGCCAGTCGAATCATGACGTAGGACTCCGGTGATTGTGCCGGCAGCGAGTGGCGTTAGTAGCACACGCATAGGACTTGTGAGATATACGGTCGCTGTTTGACAGTCTTCTTTCCGAGCCGCGCCCGTAAGGAAGCGGAGGGACGGATGTTGGTCTCGCCATGAAGACCGCTCCCTCACGGTCGCGGCTCGGTTCGAGGCAATGCTTCCTCGCGCGGTAGGTCGGGTCATCGACCCGGCATGGTCCTGCGTCGCGGGCGCTGCCCGTCACGATGCGCGTTCCAGGGCGGCCGCGATTGCCTCGACATCGGCCGCGACGCGGATGGGTGCGTTGGACCACTCCCCCGTCGGCTCGCGCCCGGCCGCACCCGAGTGGTAGTCGATGGTTGCCGCCGGGTCCTTGAGCGCATGCCCGGTCAGAATGCAAACCACCCGGTCCGATTCGGAGATGACCTGTTCCTTCAGCAGCAGACGCAACCCCGCCACCGACGCGCCGCTGGCCGGCTCACAGCCGTAGCCGTATCGCCCGACGAGCGCCTTGCCGTCCATGATCTCCTCGTCACAGACCTGCCGCACGACGCCGTCGGTGACATCGAGGCTGCGCAAAGCCTTGAGCAGGTTCACCGGGCGACCGATCTCGATCGCGCTGGCGATCGTCTGGGCCTCTCTGCCGTCGGCTCGCATGCGGTCGTAATAGGCGTCGATTCGCGCCGTATCAACCCGTCCGCCGTTCCACCGAACGCCCTGCGTGTTGTAGATCTCATCCAACGTGTTAGCACCCGCCGCGTTGATGACGGCCAGGCGGGGTACCCGCTCGATCAGACCCAGCTCTTTCAACTCGACGAAGGCCTTGCCGAACGCACTGGTGTTCCCCAGGTTCCCGCCGGGTACGATGATCCAGTCGGGCACCTCCCACGACAGCCCCTCCAGGACGCGATACATGATTGTCTTTTGCCCCTCGAGGCGGAAGGGATTGATCGAGTTCATGACGTAGAGATCGAGCCGCTCGGCCGACGCCTGAATCAGCCGCATGCATGCGTCGAAGTCGCCCTCGACCTGGAGGGTGCGCGCCCCGTGGTCCAAAGCCTGGGCGAGCTTGCCCATGGCGATCTTGCCACCGCCGACGAACACGATCGCCTTCATCGGGCGACCGTCGCGGGTGGTGGTGCGCCCGGCGAACATCGCCAGCGCGGCGCTGGTATTCCCGGTTGATGCACAGGCCACCCGTCGCCGCCCGAGGTGCCGTGCCATGGTGAAGGCGGCGGCCATGCCGTTGTCTTTGAAGCTGCCGCTGGGGTTGAACCCTTCGTACTGAAGGAAGAGGTTGCCCGTGCGATGGCCGATTCGTCCGGCAAGCTCATCAGCGCGTTGGAGGATGGTTCGGCCCTCGCCGACACTGACGAGATCGTCTATCGAGGCGAAGGGAAGCAGTTCGCGGAAGCGCCACACGCCGCTGGTGCCTGACGGTGCGCCGTCCGCCCTGGAAGCAGCCCGCCGGCTGTCGAAGATGGAGAAACCGGTCGGAACTTCGCACCGGTCCCAGTCATAAACAACGTCGAGCAACGCGCCGCATTTCGCGCACGAAAAGACGACCTCGTCGAGGCCGTACCTGGCGCCGCAGTCCGGCATGATGCACTGTTGAAAGGCGACCTCAGACATGCGCGCCATGTTCGGCGGCTTCGCGCGGCAATGCAACCGCCCACGCGCCGCACGGTTCGAGGTTCTCAAACGGGTAGGGTACGTCCCGGACGCAGCTTTTTTCCGTCATCCACGGCTATCTTTCCAGCCCCATGTCCCAGACAGAGGGTTCGTTCCGGACGCACCCAACGGCTACGGCGTGGTCCGCGGCGGCGGCTTGAGCCCGAACAACTGGTTCATGTCGTTGACGATGCGCACGACACGGCGCGGGTTACGGGTGGCGCGGAACTCCCCACTCAGTTCCGCGCGGCGAAACAACGGGTTGCCGGCCACCAGCTCGCGCGTGGGCCTCAGGAAGGCAAGATCGAGCGACCCGGTCAGCACATCTTTCTTGCGGTCGTGCCGGAAGAAAACAGAACCGGCGCCCTCAAACGTTGCCCCGGTCCGACCGACCACGATGTGATAGACGACCGTCGCGTTGATCTGTGAGCGGTGGGCGACGGTCTCGCCGGGGATGGATCGCCAGAAGCTCTTGATGTGGATCACCTGGGTGATCGACTCGCCGGGGTTCGCGTCGCCGCCTCGGCGCAGAACCAGGTCCACGTTCCCGTGCGGGTCCAGGTCGAAGTAGGCCTCGTCGAACGTCTCGTTGTAGGTCCGGGCGTCGCCCGGTTCGCGGTGGTCGATGACCTGGAACGTGGTCGATTGGACCGAACACGCCATCCCCGCGGTCAGCAGTCCGACGAGCGTGATCCCGGTGGCTCGCGCGGCCCGCGGATGTTGGCGGTGTTCGAGAGAATCGAGGTTCTCTCGTGCGGCGCGTGTGCGTGTGGCATCCGATCGGTTGAAGTGTTCCACGGCAGCGGCACGATAGCGGTGCCATGCGGAAGCGTCAACGGTGGGAGGCTGCGCTCGGTGCGTGACGGAATCGGCGTCGCGCGGTTCTCAGAGCACCGGGCGCGAGCCCGGTGACATGCTGGCGCGCTGGTCCGCTGGCTAGCGCCTGCGGCTCTGACTTGGCGTACCCGTCCCCGCAGGAAGCGTTACGGATCCGCTCCGCTTTCAAAAACGCTGAAACGACGGACCCTCGGTGTGGACGCTTGGACGCGCCCGGCGGATCGCCTTATGATCCCGGGCGACGATTCACGAAACGGAGGTAGTAGAGCCTTGAACGACCCATCCACAACGAACCACTGGCGGCTAGGCGTCGTCTCGTTCCTGAACGCCAAGCCGTTGATTGCCGGGCTGGCGGATGATCCGTGCGTCGAACTCGACTTCCGCGTGCCGGCCAAGCTCGCCGAGCGCCTCGACGCCGGTGACGTGGACGTTGCCCTCGTCCCCGTGATCGACTTGCTTGCCGATGGGCGCCGCTGGCAGATCGTCTCCGACGCGTGCATCGGCTGTGACGGTGAGACGCTTACGGTTCGCGTCTTCTCCCGCGTGCCGCGCGAACAAATCACAACACTGCACGTGGACGGCGACTCCCACACCTCCGTGGCGCTGGCGAAGATCATCTGGAGCGAGTTGTACGGCCGGAAGATAGACACCCTGCCGTTCGTCGGGACCGAGACCGTGGAGGAGTGTGAGGCCGTTCTTCTGATCGGCGACAAAGTCGTCAACAACACCTTGATCGAGTACGACATCCAGACCGACCTGGGTTCGGCGTGGAGGACGCTGACGTCGCTGCCGTTCGTCTTCGCGGTTTGGGCGGCGCCGCGCGACGTTGACATGGCATCCCTGGCTCCGCGGTTATCCCGCGCGCGCGACCGAGGGGTGGCGTCGGCCAAGGTGATCGCCGCGGATTATGCGCCCGGCTTGGGCTGGCCGATCGCGATGGCTGAACGCTACTTGACCACCCGGCTCAAGTTCACGCTTGGTGAGCGGCAGCGCCGCGGGATGCAACGGTTCCTCGAGTTGGCCAGCGCGAACGATCTGGCGCCCGCCGATCAGGAGCTGGTCTTCGCATGACGTCGGTCGCACCGGTCCGGTCGCGCCTCTCCGAGAAGGACGCGCTTGAACTTTATTCCGACTGCGCCATCCACGAGCTTGGACGCCGGGCGCACGAAGTGACGATGCGGCTTCATCCGGAGCCGTACCGCACCTATGTCGTCGATCGCAACATCAACTACGCCAACTTCTGCACGGCCAAGTGCATCTTCTGCAATTTCAAGGCCGATCCGCCCGGCATGGACAGCGGCCGCAAGGATTTGCCCGAGGGGTACGTTCTTTCGTTGGAGGAAATCGGCAAGAAGATCGAGGAGCTGATCGCCATCGGCGGGACGCAAGTGTTAATGCAGGGTGGGCTCGTGCCGGCGGAGATGTTGCCGTTTGAGTGGTACCTCGACCTGATGCGGTTCATCAAGCGCGAGTACCCGGGGATTCACGTCCACGCGTTCAGCCCCCCGGAAATCCACGCCTTCCACGAGATCTTCGCAATGCCGGTTCGTGATGTCCTTCTTCGTTTGCAGGAGGCGGGGCTCGATTCCATCCCCGGCGGCGGTGCGGAGATTCTCGTCGATCGCGTGCGCGACCGCATCGCCCTGGGAAAAACGAACACGCAGCAATACCTCAACGTCATGCGTGAGGCCCACGGGATCGAGATGCGAACGAGCATTACGATGATGTTCGGGCACATCGAGACCGTAAAGGAACGCGTCGAGCACCTACGAAAAATCCGCGACCTTCAGGACGAGACCGGTGGCTTCACGGCCTATATCAGTTGGACCTTTCAGCCGGGCGACACGCCGCTCGGTCGTGTGCGGCAGCTCGGCCCGGGCAAGGGTGGAGATCCCGATGGGCAGCATCTGGTGCTGGCCGACGCCCACGAGTACCTCAAAATGACCGCCCTGGCACGGATTTACCTGGACAACATCGCCAACGTGCAATCGAGCTGGGTCACGCAGGGTGTGAAGATCGGGCAGCTCGCTCTGCTCGGCGGGGCCAACGACATGGGGTCGGTCATGATGGAGGAAAACGTCGTTTCCGCCGCGGGAACGACCTATTCGCTTACGGAAAGCGAAATCCGGAAGGCGATTTCCGGCGCCGGCTGGGAACCTCGGAGACGGAATTTCCATTACGAACTTATCGATCGGCCGTAGCACGGCTCCTCGTGCCCGCGCCACCCGGCCGTCGGTGGATTTTTCGATGGTATTGGGACCGGTAATTGTGCTACGATCGGGTCGTGCGGGCTGGCGGCGCTGGGGAAGGTTGGCAGCAGGCGGCCCTACGGATATGCGTCAACTCTGTTCCACTTCGCGGGCGATGCTTCGTTGGCGGTCCCGTCCCGAGTCCGGCATTGGCGTCTACTCGGACCGTTCCGTTGGCGTACTGCGAAAGGTGTTGTGGAACGCCGGCCCCGTTTGTCTTGTCATCGCGGCCGGGATCGGACGGGGGCGTCGATGCAGCGGGAAGCCATCTGGAGTCGGGGTCGCGGTGACTTGGTCATCACGACGGACAAGGGAGCGGAGGATCTATTCCTCTGGGAGCACTCGGTTCGCGTGGCCCGAAATGCCGCCTGGATTGCCGGTCTGCCCGAAGTCCAGGCGAACTCGCCCGATGAAGATGCGATCGTCGCCGCTGCGCTGTACCACGAGGCCGGCTGGGTGATCCGCGTGAAGGAGGGCGACATTTCCCGCGATGAGGTGCTCCTTCGCCCGATGGCAGGGGCGCATCGCGAACAGGGGGCGGTTTTCCTGGAACGGCGGTTGGCCGATCTGATGTCCCCCACGTCGTTGCGGTGCGCTTCACAAGTGATCCGAACGCTACACCTTCGCGAACATAAGACACTTGAGGTGAAGGTTGTGGCCGAGGCCGATAATCTGGATGAATTCGGCACGGTCGCCTTGTGGACCGCCATCCGCCGCGGAGCGATCGAAGGCAAAGGCGTGCAGGCGGTCATCGACACCTGGCGCCGGCGAAAAGAATATCAGTTTTGGAACGCGCGCCTGAGAGACTCGTTCACCTTGGCCCCCGTGCGCGACGTCGCCCGGCAACGCCTGGAGAAGCTCGAGAGAGTGATGGCTGAGATCGAAGAACAGCAGCTAAGTTCGGACCTGCCAGAGGGAAGTGCGACGTCGGCCGTTGACCGCTTATCCGACCCGTCCCGGCGGTGATATGGGGAGATGCCTCGCCCCGCCACCTCTGCCGCCGGTAGCTTCCCAATGCCGTTTCCAGGAAGGTCGGCGCTGTTTCGAGCCAACCGCCACCCTACCGTCGCGGCTCGGACAGGCAGTCTTGGCGGAGGCGTGCCGGCTGAAAGGGTAGCAGTCGCTTACTGGAGACGGCACTTGCGTCGGCGCGTCGGAGGGTTGCCCCGTCGAGTCACAGTCTCGGGCTCGCGGAACGAATTCGGCGCCGTCTGAGGGCTCCCGCGGCGGCGATGCCCAGCAGTACAAGCGCCGATGGTTCTGGGACCGCGGTGACCGTGTCGATCCCCAGTTCCTGCCCCCCGATCTGCAACGTGCTGATGGGTCCCGAAAGAACCATAAGATCATCCGTAAAGGTCACGCTCACACCGGGCGCGACGCTCATTGGAAGATTCGACAAATCAACCAGCATTTGCCCGTTGACGGAGAGGTTGCTGCCGCCATCGACGCCGAAGTCCTGGACCTCGAGCGTGACCAGCGAGATGTTCGAGCCCAATCCAGTGAAATCGAACAAGACGCTGATGTTGTCGAGGCTCAGCGGATCGGTAGAGAAGTTGTCAGCGTATACGCCGCCGATTTCCGCCCGGTCAAACCCGATGGAGGAACCGAGCAAGAATTCCTCGACCGTCATTGTGATGCCGTCCTGCGTCAAGGCGACGTCGCCCGGGGCGTTCCCGGAATCCGCGCCAAACACGGTGGGGGCACCCGGAGGAAGGGAATCGAAATCGATCGTGGAAGCCCACGCCGGTACACATCCCGCGCAGACGAGGAGGACGGGCAGACGCCGTAGCGTGGTTTTGAGCTTCATTCCCTTCCGCTTCTTTCAGGGATGCGCACGTCGCCTGCCGAACAGGGCCGGCGGCGCGCGAGGCCAAGAGTATTAAGTTTGGACGAAAGCTACCCCGTTCCCGCCTCGGCCTGCGGACGACGCACTCAGCGGCGATCGAACGCGAGGCGTGCGGAATCGTTGACGGTCGCCGCCGCCCACCCGATGCGCAGGGGCCGACGAACGGCACCACTTTAGGATACGCTGAGGCCAAGGTAGTTTCAACAGGCTGCGGTTTCTTCGGGCGATGGTCGTGCGAGCCTGTGAAGTCGGCGAAGTGCGAGTATCCGCCCGATAAGTCCGCCGGCTCGCGGGACGCCACCCGGCGCGGCCCCTTTCCGCGGATTTCTCGAAGCCTGGTGGTTCGGTGCGGCGACGCGGCGGGCGGACGCTGATCGGCGAACTCCACGGGCGATTCCTTCGATTTCTCGGGCGTCCGGGCTTGCCTTCCCGCGGTTCCGGAGCCTAGCCTACAAGGGACGTTGGGGCTCGTTCCGCAAGGTGGATCAGCTCCGGTTCGTGCCCAATTGGACGGTCCGATATATTTTTTCGAAAGAAAGCCTATTGTATTGCACGGGCGTATCGGATAGACTCGCGACATGTCATGGGGGAAATGACGCCGTTCATGTAGTCTCGATTCGTTTCTTTCCCGCGGCCGATCAGGGGTTCTTGTTGTAGCAAAGCTCCGGTTTCGGGCTGGTTGTTCCTCGGCGGGGGGTTGGTTTCGACGGCTGGAACGGCCCAGGTGGCGCGTCAGTGAACAGGGGTAACACATCATGGAATTGTCGTCGAGGGACCGGAATCTGATTGCGGGGGCGGTGTATCTACGGCCTTGGGCGATGGGCTCGCTCGCCGTGGCGGTTTTTTCGCTCTTCCATCCGGGATCGGCTCAGGCTCAGTGCACGTCGAACGCGGACTGCAACGATAGCTTGGTATGTACGGATGACATCTGCGTCCTCGGCGTGTTTCCTGTCTGCTTGAACATATCGAACTGCGACGACGGAGCTTTTTGCAACGGGCTCGAGGTTTGTGGCGGAGCGCCACCGGGTACCTGTCTTCCCGGCACCTCGCCTTGTATCAGCGGTCTGATCTGTGACGAAGCGGCCGATCGTTGCGTCGAATGCCTGACGGCCTTTAGCTGCAACGATTCCAACCCTTGCACGGACGATGTCTGCAATTCCGACGGCACTTGTAGCAACCCCCAGAGAGTCGGCTTCTGCGACGATGGTGATCCGTGTACGACCACCGACACCTGTGTCGGCGAGGTTTGCGTTGGCACCGTGGTGGACTGTAACGCCGCCGCTCCCAACAGCTGTTTGTTTGGGACATGCGACCCCGGCACGGGGGCTTGTCAGTTCACGGCAAAACCCGACGGCGTCCTGTGCAACGACGACGACCCTTGTACGGCGCTGGATGTTTGTGCGGGTGGTTTTTGTATCGGCGGGCCGGGGACCGGCTGCGTCGGGATGGAGTTCCGAGTCGCCGGCGGCGCGACTACGATCCAAACGGGCGATGCCGTCGAGGTTCAGGTTTGGCTGACGAACAACGGTTGTCCGACTCCGCCCGCCGGCGTTTGCTCCGGCAATCTCGGGCAGGCCGTCGATGGGTTTGAGCTGGCGTTTTCTTGGGACACGGCCTTTTTTGCACTCGTCGATCCTATCTTTGACTGCACCGTGGGTCTTGAGCCCGACGCCGACCTGGACGGTTTGGCCGACAACGACAACAACGGCAACCTGATTCCTGATGAGTGCGATAATCCGCAGGATCCGTGTATTTCGCTCGACGAATGTGTAACAGATTGCGGCTTGGCCGTTGCGACGCACAACTGGCTCGGCGGGGGCTCCAGTTTCCCCCAGGACTGTTCCAAGGTCTGCTCCGGTGGAGCCGATGACGGCGCCGCCTGCACGCTCAATTTGCAGTGCTCCAGCGACAATTGTGCGTTCACTTTGGACGGAATCAATGCCCCGTGCCCAGGGTTCCCGGACAACGACGGCGACGGACTGCTCCTGGCTTTCAAGGAGATCCGTTGTGGCCTCAGCTCGGCTGAGCCCGCCTGCGTCGGTCCCGGCGGACTGTTGGCTACCATATTGAAGTTTAAGGCGGTCGCCGCTTCCGCGGGTGTCGCCCCCCCGGCCGAGATCGTTCTGGAAGCGTGCCTTCGAGACAGGACGCGATCGAAGGTCGCCAGCGGCATCACGCCGGGAGAGGATTTGCTCGGGCAAATCGGGCCGGCTGTCCAGTTTGTGATTGAATGCGGTTTGGATGCGGACTGTCCTGCCGGGCAGATCTGTGTCGCCCGTAGCTGCGGCGCATTTCCAGCGCCGCTGGTCGAGGTGGTCGGTCCGCGCTACTTGCGTGTGGTCCCGCCCGTGTCTTCAGCCGGGGTGGCTTTTGAGGTCACCGGTGTCGATGCGGAGGTTGCATGCGTTCTGGGATATGTAGGGGCCAGCGGTCGTTTGGGTTCAACCCCGGTGTTTCAGCTGCCCGGTTTGGGTGGATGGGGTGATTCTGTCGTGGTCCATGGTGCCGAGATGGTGTCGGGCCTGACGTACGCCGTCCGGGCGGATTTCGACGGGGCGAATCCCGGCGTGAGTATGTCGCAACCTGCTACGGCGACGCTCTGGCAGCGCGCGGACACGGACAACAACGGCGTTCCCGACATCCTGGACGTCACCAGGATTATTGATGGTTTCCGCGCGGTCTTTAACTCCAGCACAGCGTGTACGAGTGATCTGGACTGCGCAAACGTTCGGCCGGTTTTTCAGTGCGACACCACCGTAAACCGTTGCGTTCGGCTGACTCTGGAAAACGTGGACCTCATCAGCCCGGTGGGCTGCGTTCCGGACGGCAGTATTGACATCGTGGACGTGACAACCGCCATTGATGCGTTCCGTCGTTTGGCGGACCCATGTGTGACGGTCTGTCCGTAGCCGTTGGTTGCCTCACCCTTGGGGAAGGATGAGGGGCCATTTGGGGAGCGGCAGTTGAGAGTATGGTTCGGTAGCCATGGAGGCACGTCCTCCGGCACCAAAAGGGGAATGGGATGAGACCGCCAGTTACCAGGGGGGCAATGTTCCTGGGATTTATGTGCGCCGTGTCGTCGGCGGCCGATCTGACGTTGGTGGCCGTCGATCCCACGACGATCGGACCCCAGGGTACGGTGCAAATTGAAGCCTTTGTCGCCAACATTTCTCCGGACCTTCTCCGTAGCTATCAGGTAACGATCGAGATACTCCCTCAGCCCGGTGCCACCGGGGGGCTCGGGCTCGTCGATCCGGTGACGCCGGATCCGAACAACACCAGTATTTTTGTCGATACGTCACGGCCTGACTGGGTTCTGGCAGGTGGCGGCTCCTCATTCGCGTTCGCCGACGTCACCGGCTTGGCGGTGGCCGCGACGCTCATTTCCGGAAACGTATCGCCCGCAGGTCCGAGCTACCTGGGGACGTTTATTCTTCGGGCATCCGGCAACGCACTCGGTGACTTCCTGATCGACTTCAAGCTGGTAGATCCGAATAATCCACTGGCCAGACCGACCAATCTCCTCAGTGAGGACGGAACCACGTTGGCGTTCACCACGACGCCCTTGACCATCAACGTGGTGGATCAGGTGGTCAACGACAGTTGTGTCGGCGCGTTGTCGATCTCGGACGGCCTCACTCCTTTCACGACTCGCAACGCCACCACCGATGGTCCGCCCCTGGATCCTTCATGTGACGGCGGCAACGGGCTTTCGTTCGAGCAGGATATCTGGTTCGAGTACACGGCCTCCTGCAACGGCGTGGCCACCATGAGCACGTGCAACGCCGCGGACTTCGACACGCGGCTGGCTATCTACGGCGGTACGTTGGCGACCTGTTCGTGTCCCATCGACAACTCGACCCTGCTGGCGTGTAACGACGACGGCGTGGCGTGTGCCAACGGCACCTCGGAAGTGGCCTTTCCGGTAAACGCGGGAAGATGCTATACCGTTCGTCTGGGCGGTCTCGGTCTGGCTGAAGGGTTGGGGACTCTCAGAGTGAGCTGTGCGCCGGACTTGTGTGCGGACGCGAGCCCTCTGACCGTGCCGGCGACCGTGACCAGTTCGACCGCCAACACGCCCATCAATGACGGCATCGGTCCGAATTGCGGCTTGGGTCCTGTCGATTCGTCCGGCGTATGGTATTTGGTTCCAGGGAACGGCGGACCGATCACGGCTTCCATCGGATCCGATGCAGGGTTCGATTCTCGTCTGACGATCTATTCCGGAAGTTGCGCCGCGTTGACTTGCGTGGGCGAGGCCGATGTGCCGGGTAGCGGTGGTGAGAGCGTGAGTTGGTGCTCGACCGTCGGGACCGATTACCTGGTCCTGGTGCATGGGGTGGGCGGGGCAAGTGGAACGTTCACGTTGAACGTGTCCGGCTCGAACTGCGACGATTTCAATGCGTGTACCGCAGATTCATGTAGTGCCGGCGCATGTGTCAACGACGTCAACTTTGACGACACCACGTTCTGCTGCGTCCCGGTTTCAGGGGCTCTTTCGGCCATCAGTGACGGCAATCCCTGCACGGTGGACACGTGCAACGTCACCACCGGAGCCGTCAGCCACGCAGCCGGCCCCGACGGACCCAACGAGGCGTGCGAAGACGGCTTCGCCTGTACGCTGGATTCCTGTACGAGTGGCGCATGCACCAGCGCCGACATCAACGCCATTGCGTGTTTGATCGATTCCGAGTGTCCCGGTGGCAACCCCTGCGTCAGCGGATTCTGCGAGTGCATCGGCGTGACGCTGGAACTGGTTGCGGAGCCCGGCGCGCTCTCTCCGGACGCGTGCTACGACACAACCGTGCCGTTAACGGTGAATGTCGAGTTGGGGCCGCGGAATGTTCAGTTCATCAGCGGTGATGATATCGTCGGCGTTCAGTTCTTCCTTGAGTACGATGCCACGACGCTCGACTTCCTCAACATTCGGCCCGGGCAGACGTCCGATCCAACATCGCCCTTTTCCTTTGAGCTGGGAAGGGAGATCGATGAAACGGCCGGAACCATCGACTATATCGTTTCGGTCGCGATCGGCGGTGTGCCCACGCGATCTCCCGCCAGGACGGCCGTTGTTACCTTCCAACCTCTCGCCGAATGTACCAGCTTCGTCCGGTTCCGGGCGGCCGGTCCCAACGGCGAGCCGAACCTTGTGGCCGGCGCCGGCGGCATAGAGCTCTTTCCGATCGGGTTCGACCTCCCGCCGCTGCTGATCGACGCCAACGCGCCGGTCTTGGCGACGTGTCCGGGCAACATCACGGCGAACTCCGACCCTGGGCAACTGTCGGCCGTGGTGACGTTCGTGGAGCCCACCTCAACCGACAGTTGTGATCCCGGGTTCTTGGCGGCTTCGTGCGACCCGCCGAGCGGCTCGGCCTTCCCGGTCGGAACGACGCTCGTCACCTGTAGCTCCTCGGATTCCTGCGGCCTTCAGGACACCTGCACGTTCAACGTGTCCGTGGTGCCGTCCACACTGACGGTTGATGTCCAGCTCTCTGCGACTGTCTCACCCACTAGCTTCGAGCGGTGTGTCACGTTCGAGCTGCTCGATTGCAACGGCCCCGCGGGCGCCGAACGGGCCATCGTCTCCCAAACGCTGACGTTCGTCGGCGGTATCGCGAGCGTCGTGAACATGCCGATTCCAGGCGGCGACTGGGAATGTCTGGCTGTGCGCGACGAACTCCACACGCTGCGCAGCACCGCGCCCGACCTGACGACACTCGACGGTTCACACTTTACGGCCTCATTGCTCGGGCCTCGCGCGTCGGGTGGTCATTGGCTCGTCGGGGGTGATCTAAACGATGACGGGCGAATCGACATCCTCGATTTCGCCGTGTTCTTCCCTCAGTACCTGACTCTGTCAGCCCGGAACACGCCATGCACTTTCGCCGGCTTGCATGCCAACATCAATGGCGACAATGTGGTCGATCTTCTCGACCTGGTGTTCGTGTCCGGCAACAGCCTGCAGGTCAACGAAACGGTCTGCTGTCCGGCCGGCGGGGGGGGGGCCGCGGTAGGCGAACCGATCAGGTCCATCACGATTCAAGAGCTTCGCGCAAGGGGGCTTGGGCATTTGACGGTGGCCGACGTGAACCGAGACGGGGTCGTGGATGTCGAGGACATCAAGGCGACGCTTCGAGGTGAGATTCCGGGTGGATCGTCGCCGCGCGACGTGTCCACCGACAAGACGACGCGGTCGCGGCCAGCGCGGGGGTTGCGGGACTAGGAAGCAAGTTCCCGGTGTGCCTGGGCCGGGTCTTTAGCCCGGTTCGGACGGCTTTCGCCGTGGGGATGAGTGGCGTGGCGGCGGAGGGCGTCCTGGAGCCATGCGTTTGTCTGAAATCGATGAATATAAGTAAAAACGGACGTTCGGGGTGATTGAAATCTGTGAGTTTCGCTGGTATATTCGTGGTCAATCGTGTTGGGTCCGCACGTCGTGCGAACCTCGATTGACTTGGACGCCGGCTGTGGGGTGTGGTGTCTGAGGTAGTACCTGAGGGTCAGTTCGGAAGCCGCGCGGGGAAACGGATCGCTTCGCTACATATCGGTTGCGTTGGACGGATTGCGGCTCACGCGCTGACGATCGGTTTTTCGCACCGGTTGCGGGTGCAGCGGTCGGGGTGCTGAAAAAGTGCTCGGCGGTGAGGTTGCCGTCGCTGATTTTCGGACGGTGCCGTCTTTGGCTGTCTGGAGAACTACTGGAAAGAACGTCACGCGGACTCATCGGTTGGGTCTGCCTAGAATGGATACATTCACCAGCGGCAGGAGAGCGTTGTGCGTTGCCGCGGACATTTGCCTGGGGAAGAAACTATGAACGGACTAAGAGGTTGTTTCATCGCGGCGGTCTTTGCACTAGCGGCGTCCTTCGCATCGCCCGTACAGGCGGTCAACGACCTGAGCATCAACATTGCGCCAGGGTCGGAAACCGTCGCACCGGGTGACACCATCACGCTGACACTGGACCTGGCCAACCTCTCCAACGCCATCAACGGCGTTCAGGTGCTCCTCAACTATGACCCCACGCTGATGTCGCTCGTCGATATCGTGCCGACGGATCTGGGTCTGGCGGCGCCGGCACAGGGTTGGCTTGAGATCAGCCAGTCGGACGTGGCCGGCGACATCACCTGGGCGGCGGTCATCAACGGCGGTTCCATCCTCATCAACCACCCGGTTGCGACCTTGACGTTCACGGCCCTGGCGCCGGGAACGCCGTCGGTCATCTTCCAGGACGACGCCAGCCCGTTCTTTACCAAGCTGACCCGCGCGAGCGACAACGCCACGATCCTTCCGATCAGTATCAAATCCGGTCTGATCATCATCACCTGTGATGACGGCCTGTTCTGCAACGGCTTGGAGTTCTTCTCCGCCGGTGCGTGCCAGCTCGGCCCCGATCCCTGCGACGACGCGGTCGGCTGCACGACAGATTCGTGCGACGAGATCGCCGACATCTGTGCCCACGCGCCCGTCGATGCGGTCTGCGACAACGGCTTGTTCTGCGATGGAGCCGAAACCTGCAATGTGCTCCTCGATTGTCAGGCGGGGACGTTCCCGTGTGACGACGGCGTGGCCTGCACGGTCGATGCGTGTGACGAACTGGCTGACACCTGCTCGGCCACCGCGGACGACACGCTGTGCGACAACGGGCAGTTTTGCGACGGGACCGAGACGTGCGACCTGTTGGCCGGTTGTTTGCCCGGCAGCTTCCCCTGTGATGACGCCGTGGCTTGCACCGACGAAACGTGTGACGAGGTTCTGGACACCTGCACGAGCACGCCCAACGACGCCAACTGTGACAACGGGTTGTTCTGCGACGGTGCCGAGACGTGCGATGCCGTGGCCGATTGCCAACCCGGCACCGATCCGTGCGACGATACGGTCGGCTGTACGGTCGATACGTGCGCCGAGGCGACGGACACCTGCACGAACACGCCGGCGGACGTTCTGTGTAACGACGGGCAGTTCTGCAACGGAACCGAGTTCTGCGACCCTGCCCTCGATTGCCAGGCCGGCACCGACCCGTGTAACGACGCCGTGACGTGTACCGACGACTCCTGCGACGACATTACCGACGCGTGTACGAACGTGGCCAACGATGCGACCTGCGACGATGCGCTCTTTTGCAACGGGGTTGAGGTGTGCAACGCGCTGCTGGACTGTCAGGCCGGTACCGACCCTTGCGACGACACGGTGGGCTGCACGGATGACGTCTGCGACGAGCTGTTGGACACGTGTGCCAGCACGCCGAACAACGCCAACTGCGACAACGGTTTGTTCTGCGACGGTAGCGAGACGTGCGACGCCGTCTTCGATTGTCAGCTAGGGACCAACCCCTGCGACGATGCTGTTGGTTGTACGGTGGATACCTGTGACGACGTGGCCGACACCTGTGCCAACACACCGGCCGACG
>CBDUXT010000073.1:0-30505 GCA_965371245.1 uncultured bacterium
GCTACGGAGGAGCGGGCGGAGACGGCGGAAACGGAGTAAGCATAGCTCGTGGTGGGGGAGCTTATGGAGACGAGCAAATACCGGATTTACTTGGCAGTGGCGGTTCCGATGGTGGAGCTGGGGGCGGTGCAATCAAGCTGCAAGTAGACGGCACGTTAACGATTAAGGCTCTTGGCCGTGTAAGTACCAACGGCCTTGAGCCGGCACTAGACGGCGGCGGCGGTTCAGGTGGTAGTCTTTGGATCATCGCCGGCGCTCTAGCAGGGCCCGGAACTGTTTCGGCAAACGGCGGAAACGGCTTTGGTAGAGGTGTCTTCTTCGACGGCGGTGGCGGCGGCGGGCGCATTCGTATGGAAATCACGAATTCAACCGCATACACCGGCGCGGTCACCACTTGCGGCGGGCGCGGGTTCCAGGATGGTGGATTCGGCACGATCTTCGAGCCCACCACGGTTTCGTCGCGTTTTTCCATGATCATTGACTGCAACAACAACGGCAGTCCCGACGCCTGCGACATCGGCAGTGGGACGAGCGATGATCTGGACATGAACGGCGTCCCGGATGAATGCCTGAATTGGGCGCCGCCCGGTATGACGGACGAGCTTTGGAGCACGGCCAGCAACTGGGATGCCATGATCGTGCCGAACAACAGCATCGACGACACATTCGCGCCAACCATCGCGGGACAAAGCTCGAATGTCGTGCTCGACATCGAGGCCGAGATTGACGCCCTGCGTATGTTCAAAGGGGCATCGCTTCAGGTTACTATTGGCAGCCTCGCGATCGTACAAAACGGCATCCTCAACGACGGACTCGTGACGATTGGCGGCGGGCGATCGATCACCGTCAGCGTATCCCAATCGCTTGAAGGATCGGGCGAACTGCGACTCGACGGTAGCTCCGCCAAACTCGATGGCCCACCGAGCGTCGCACTGGCGAACCGTTCGACCGTGGCCGGATTTGGGAGCGTTACGGTTCCGCTCGCGAATCAGGCGGGAACGGGGCTCGATCTGCTAAGACCCGGAGTCGTTCGAGCGGACAAGAGTGGCTCGTTTCTCTTCATCGAAGGGAATGGCGTTCATCGCAATGACGGTATGTTCGAGGGTGTCTCCGGTGGAACGCTCGTCATCCGCAACACCCAAGTGACCGGAAACGGCTTCTACATCGCCGACGGCGGTACAATTGCGGTGCGAGCCGGCTCAGCCACACCGACCGTCTCCGGCCAGTTCATGGAAATCGCGAGCTGCGGCGGAGCCTTTGACATCGACAACGCTTCCCTGTCACTTTCGGGCGACCTGCTGATTAGCACAGCCCGCACGAGCGCCCCGTTGATGAGCGAAGCGCCATCGCGGGAGAGCATGCGGACCATCGGCTCTGTGGCCGGTGGTTGCACGCCGCCGCGGAAGCCCAAGCTCAGCGTGTCCGCGTTGGCCAGTGTGAACGTCGAGGGATCGCTGATGATCCTTACCGATGCGGAAGTGGCTGTGGCCGCAGCGTTTTCCGAGATTGGTGGCTCAGCTTTCACGCTTGCGGGCGATTTCGAGAACCGTAGCACCGCCGGCGCGGACTTCGATTGGGCGACCGGTTCGCTGTCTCTGACAGGGACCGACCAGCGTTTCGAGGTGGCCGGTGAGGATTTCGGCGCCCTGCCGTGCGGGTTCGAGAGCAACTTCGCTATGGGGACGCTCGAAGTGCAGAGCGGATCGGTCCTCGATCTGGTCAACGATGTGTCCAACGGAGCGGGCGACTCGGACGACTGCAACGAAGCGGTCTATGTGGACACGTTGATCCTGCGCACCGGGTCCGAGCTGCGGCCGTCCGGGGGCAACTTGTACTATCGACACATCATGGGAGACGGATTCATCGAAACCGATTTCGTTTGCGGCAGTGCCATTCAGGTGGCCATGGAAGACGATGGCGACTGCGATCTTGATCTTCGCGACGTGGGCGCGTTCATGGTGTGTTTCGGCGTGACGGACACTGACACCGAGCGATGGGCGTCCTGCCAGTGGGCCAACCTGGCTGATACGAACGCCGTGATCGACCTGGTCGACTACGCACTCTTCCACGCGGCCATGGCTGGCGTGGCGGGTGGTCCCAAGTAGCCGGCATAGGTACCGGTTCATCACTCCCCCGCCGGCCATCAACCCGATGGTCGGCGGGGAGGCTCGACATGACAGCTTCGGCATGAGTAGCAAAGCGACGATTTCGGGCGTCGCCATGAAGGTCACGCAAGTTCCGCAAGCGATTTGTTGGAGGACAACGATGATTCACGGCTGGATACAAGTGTCGATGCTGGGCTGGATCCTGTTTTCGCAGACCTTCACGGCTGCCGGCACGGCACGGGCGAAGGAAATACACGTGCCGGCCGACTACAAGACCATACAGGAAGCCATTACGGCCTCTCGCAATGGCGATACGGTTATCGTGGCACCTGAAAGATACAGACAGAACATCGAGTTCCTCGGACGGGCGATTACCGTTCGCAGCACCAATCCGACCGACCCGAAGATTGTGTCCGAGACAATTATCCAAGGTGGGGAGCTCAACAGCACAATTAACTTTTGGGGGAATGAGACCCCGTCAACTGTGCTGGCGGGATTCACGATCATCGGTACCCCCTCAACGGAACCGTCCCGCCCCAGAGGCCTATCGTTCGTAGGTAGCAGCCCTATTGTGGCTCACTGCACGCTGGTCGATGCACACCCGAACAACAAGAACGCGTTTATCCGTTTTCTTGGAAGCCAAGCGTCGATCTTGGCCAGCACGGCCATCATTCCCAATCAGTTGCAAAAGCAAAACTTCATCCTGGACATCGACAGTTCTCCACTAGTTGAGGCGTTCGTTGTGATTGACAGCAACAACGATCAGAAATCCGTCATCCTCGACAACTCTCGCCGGCATTCCCAGAGACGAGGAGCGCTCTTTCAAGGCGACAACCGGCAGGTTTGGGGAACCTCATGCAGCGTACACCGGGCCGCACTGATCGGACAACCCATACGTAATGCGCCATCGTCGGGATGGGGTAGCGCCGTGTACGACGCAAATGATCGACCGTACGTAATATACCAGGGGAACAGTATTCGCATGCATATAGACATACTATCCCGTTTCATAGACTACGAAGGCGACGGCGTGATGTCGTGGCCGTTCACGTCGGAGATGGAATGGGCCATATCACCCCTGAACCCTGGTCAAATCGGTGTATCCCTTATCGAAAAGGTCGATCCCAGCCTGTTGCCCAAGAGCATGAGAGGGTTCAGGAAGAAACAGAATTGGTAACCGTTCACGGCATTCCACCCGATTTTTCCCTCGCGCGGCCATTGACCGATCGGTAACTCCTGGCCGTTGATCTGCGTTTTTGCCGATGATGGTTTGCTGGGACATTTGAGTGCGAAGGAGCGGCCGGTGGAACCGACCCGAGAACGAGACTATCAGCGACGGATCGCGGAACTGGAAGCCGAGGTGGCCGAACTAAGAGCTCAGGTGGCCCGGCTTTCGGAACAGATTGCCAAGCTGTCGAAGAATTCATCGAACTCCTCCAAGCCGCCCTCGAGCGACATCGTCAAACCGCCGAAGTCTTCCTCGAAATCCAAGAACAAGAAGGGCAAGATCGGTGGCCAGCCGGGTCATGCGAAACACGAGCGTCGGCCCTTTTCTCCCGAAGAGATCGACGACGTGCGCGAGTACCGTTTGAATGACTGTCCGGACTGCGGTGGTGCGGTCATGGGGTCCGTTGGCCTGCAGCGTGCCGCCACGCCAAGCCGATAACCAAGTACGCCAGAATTGTATACAAGATGGCGGCGTTGCCAAGGGGCTGAGTGATTCCTGCCCCTTGGTCGAAACCAGGCTTGCGTGGCTCCTGGGGGCGAAAAACGGTTGTCTTGAACGCTTACGAGCGTTCGTAGCGTGGTTTTCTCAACCCCCGGCGGCGAATTCACCGATGGCGACGCTTGATTTATCTGGGCGGGTGTATACAAATAGGGCGCGAGGTATGGTTATTTCAAGCGATAATTCGACCGCCGATCAGGTTCAGCGGGCTGTCACCCGCGCCATCATGACCGGGGCGATCCGACCGGGAGAGTGGCTCCGCGAGGAGAGTCTGGCCGAACGCTTTGGCTTCAGCCGAACCCCGATACGTGAGGCCTGTAACCGCCTGGCGCGCGATGGGCTGATCGAACGGGTGCCACGTCGAGGGTGTCGGGCTTTTGCGTTGGACGTTCGGGAGCTTGAGGACGTGTATCCGATTCTACTGTCCCTCGAGATCCTTGGCATTCAGCAGATCACCGAGCCGGTCGATCGGCTAGCCGATGAGCTTTCGGCGTTGAACTTCAACGCGTCTGAGGCGCCGAAGGATGCGCTTACGCTCTTTGAGGTGGACAACGCTTGGCACCGTAGGGCGGTGGCAGCAAGCCACAACAAGATTCTTACCGAGTTGCACGAACGTCTTAGCGTGCGGATCGCCCGTTATGTGTACGCCTATTGGCATGAGCATCGAGATATTTCGCGATCGCTCGTCGAGCACGAGCGAATCACGGAGGCCATGGCACGAGACGACCGTGACTTGGCATGCGCGCTACTTCGGTCGCACCGTCTTCAAGGACTTGAAAGCATCCGGCGTTTCGTGACCGATCTCACTCGCGATGATCGAAGCGACGTCAGGGCGTAGGGCGTCTTTATCGGGCGGGGCGGCCCAGCCATCTTGCAGCGATGGGTGGGCTCACGCTGATCGAAGTTCGAAGATTCACGAGTCCGGCTGGATCACACCCTCACCAACTCGGCTATCGCATGGCCGCTGCTTCGACGCGCCACACTTCCACTTGGGCGGGCACCCGTTACCGTCGGATCCAGTTCTTCCATGACTACGACATGAACCGCGTGGTGATCAAGGCGCTGCAAGCCCTGTCGATGGGCTGGAACGGGTGCCGGCCGATCGATCGGTAGACGTCGCGGATTTCCCCAGGGCGTTTCCCTCGCCCAATCATCGTGACCCCACCGTTTGCCTTCGCAAGGGATGGGCCACCCCGCCTTCTTGGCGGAGGTGTAGCCTTTCGCGTTCCGTGAGATTCCCCAGTGATTCGGTGCCGCTGAACGTCCGATAGACATGTACCTGGCGGAGACAGACGGTCAGCCGCCGATGTGAGGACGGCCAGGGCATGGTTGTCCTTGGGCTCACGCGCCTTCGGGGTTGGTGTTGGAACTTGGAATCGGCATCGGCCGATGTCCACGGCGAAAGCGAGGTCGAATGATGGATGTCAAAGTCGCAGCGGTCGGCATGGGGCATTGGGGCAAGAACCTGGTGCGTGTGTTTCATGAACTCGGCGCTCTGGCGGCCATTTGCGACAAAGATCCGTCCTGCGCCCTTCCCGCGCGCGAGCATTACCCCGGCGTGCCGTTTTGTTCCAACTATCAGGCCATCCTCGATGATGAGCGGATCAACGCTGTCGCCCTGGCCACCCCGGCGTCCACACACTTCGAACTCGCCAAAGCCGCCATCAACGCGGGGAAGGACGTGTTCGTCGAAAAGCCCCTGGCGCTGAACATCGCCGAGGGTGAGACGCTCGTGGAGCTGGCCGCCCGGCGCGATCGCATCCTCCAGGTCGGGCACGTGCTGCGGTATCACCCGGCCGTCAGAAAGCTGGAATCGTTGATCCGTGACGGAGACCTGGGGCAGTTGCAATACCTCTACTCCAACCGCCTGAACATGGGGCGCATTCGTACGGAGGAGAACATTCTCTGGAGCTTTGCCCCGCACGATGTCTCCATCATGTTGGCCTTGCTCGGCGAAGAGCCTTCGCACATCAACTGTCAGGGCGGCGGCTACCTGAATCGCCACGTCCCGGACGTAACACTGAGTCAGTTCACCTTCCCCAGTGGCGTGCAGGCGCACATCTTCGTCAACTGGCTCCACCCGTTCAAGGAACAACGGCTGGTGGTGGTCGGCTCCGAGCAGATGGCCGTCTTCGATGACACCGCCGCCGACAAGCTCGTCCTGTACCCCCACCGCGTGGAATGGAAGAACCGCCGGCCGCTGGCTGTCAGGGCGGGCGGGCGGGCTGTCGCGCTGCCAAGCACCGAACCGCTTCGAGAAGAGTGCGAACACTTCCTGGCTTGCGTTGCATCACGCAAACGACCGCTAACCGACGGCTGCGAGGGGCTGCGCGTGCTGAGGGTTCTGGATGCCTGCCAGCAGGCGCTGGAACAAGAGGGTGCCGTGGTCGGCGCTGGGCTTCGGACGGCGGCTGCCGCGACATCCGCCTACTTTGCGCACGAAACCGCCTGCGTGGACGACGGCTGCTTCATCGGAGTGGGAACGAAGGTGTGGCATTTTTCGCACGTCATGAGCGGCGCACGGATTGGTGACGAATGCGTGGTGGGTCAGAACTGCCACATCGCTGACGGCGTGGTCATCGGCCGCAACGTGAAGATTCAAAACAACGTTTCCGTTTACACAGGGACCGAGATCGAGGACGACGTCTTCCTCGGCCCCTCGTGCGTCCTGACGAACGTCACCAATCCCCGGTCGCAGATCGACCGCCACGCGCTGTATGAAAAGACGGTGCTACGGCGTGGGGCGACGATTGGCGCGAACGCTACGATCGTGTGCGGCGTCACCGTCGGACGGTACGCCTTCGTGGCCGCCGGCGCCGTGGTGACCAAGGACGTGCCCGACTATGGGCTCATGGTGGGCGTTCCCGCGAAGCGCGTGGGCTGGATGAGTCGCCATGGCCATCGCCTTTCACCGCCGGACGCCGACGGCGTGATGACCTGTCCGGAAAGCGACTATCGCTATCGTCAGAGCACCTCGGGCACGCTGCGATGCCTTGACCTGGACGAGACGGCGGCGCTGCCGGCGGATCAGTCCATCGGGCGGCGGGCGCATGCGACCTTCGTATCCGTGGACGCCCAAGCCAGTGGGCTTGTGCCGAGTTCAACATTGGCGGCGGCGATACCAGCATCACCAGCGGCACCGCCCGCCAGAGAGCTCACCCTAACCCCACCGGGACGGTAGGAGCCGCGGCGGATACAGCGAGTGTTTTTCAGAATCGGTGCCTGGAGTTTTTCGGAGCACCGGGGCGCGAGCCCGGTGACATGCTCGCGCAGGGGTCCGCGGGCTGGCGCCCGCGGCTCTGACTCACAGTACCCACATACCCGGCAGTGTCACGGACGCGGGTGGGGCTCTGACCTCGTCCGCGGGAGCAGAACGTCCGATAGATACCTCGGCGGCGGGGAGATGCCCGCCTTGCCCCCGAGCGGCGGACCTTGACCAGGACGGATTGCGCGGCCGCGGAGAACTCACGCTCATGACCACACTCACACGCAGTCGCACCACGCACAACGTCCCCTTGCTCGATCTGCGGGCGCAGTTCGAAAAGATCGGCGACGAAATCATCGAAACGGTCGCCGAGGTCTTCGCGTCGCAGCGGTTTATCCTCGGGCCGATCGTCACGAAGTTCGAAAGCGCGGTCGCCGAGTATTGCCGCTCCGCGCATGCCGTGGGCGTGTCATCGGGAACCGACGCGCTTTTGGTAACGCTGATGGCCGAAGCGATCGGGCCGGGCGATGAGGTCATCACCTCGCCGTCTTCCTTCTTTGCCACGGCCGGCTGCATCGCACGAACCGGCGCCACGCCGGTTTTCATCGACATCGATCCTTATACCTACAACATCGATCCGGCGCTCATCGAGGCGAAGATCACCCCGCGCACGCGTGCGATTCTGCCCGTGCACCTGTTCGGACAAATGGCGGACATGGATGCCCTGATGCCGATCGCCGAGCGACATGGCCTGACCGTGATCGAGGACGCGGCGCAGGCCATCGGCGCAGAGCTGGGCGGCCGGCGCGCGGGCAGCGTCGGTGCCTACGGATGCTTCTCGCTGTTCCCATCGAAGAACCTCGGAGTGGCCGGCGATGGCGGCTTTGTGACCACGGGCGACCCTGATCGCGCCGAGCGTCTTCGGCGCCTTCGCGGGCACGGCGCGAAACCCAAGTACGTCCACGAGATCATCGGCGGCAACTTTCGCCTCGATGCCATTCAGGCGGCGGTAGCCGGCGTCAAACTTCGTTATCTCGACGAGTGGAATCAGGCCCGCGCGGACAACGCCCGGCGATACGACCGGCTCTTTGCGCAAACAGGGCTCATCGAAAACGGATTTCTCACCTGCCCCCGGGTGGTGTGTGACCGGCATGTGTTCAATCAATACGTCGTTCGCGTGAAGCGGCGTGACGGGCTTCGCTCGTTCCTAGCCGACCGCGGCATCGGTTGCGAGGTTTACTATCCTGTTCCGCTTCACCTGCAGGCATGCTTCGCCCACCTCGGGTATCGCGAGGGTGAACTCCCTGAAAGCGAGCGGGCCGCGGCGGAAACGCTTGCGCTGCCGGTCTATCCCGAGTTGGATGACGAACAGGCGCGCCGTGTCGTGATGGAAGTTGCAGCGTTTTTCGGCAGGTAGGGCGGGCTATTGCCCGCCGTTCAACCAAGAGAAGGCGGGCAATAACCCGCCCTACGTTTTTGTGCGTGAAGCTTGGGAGAGCGCATCGATGGATGCCGAGGGCACAGGCCGGTGTGTTCGCTATGTGTTGTCTGTCCTGTTGGGGGAGGACTTCGCTGACGAGTTCCCGGCGAACAGCATCCTCTATGCGGATCCGACTGCCGCGCCCCGAGATCAACCCGTCGTTTGCATCGTTCCCGGCGGTTTGTTCGGGTCGGACTACGGCGAGCCGGCATCACTGCCGCACATGCCACCCACCTCGATCGACGGCGTACCGTTACTGTATGGATCACGGGACATCAGGCGCGAGCGGGACTGCCTGATCGTCTCGGCCGACATCATCGCCTCTACCTACTTCCTGGTGAGCCGATACGAAGAGATGGTTCGCCGGGACGCGCGCGACTGTCACGGCCGGTTTCCCGGTCGTGAGTCCTTTCCCTTCCGCGCGGGTTTTCTCGACCGGCCCGTCGTCGAGGAGTATGCCGCGCTGCTGCGGAGCTGGCTTGGCGAAGTGGGCATCCACGTCCCGCCTCCGCGGCGGTGCTCGGGCGACGACACAAGAGCGACATCTTCGAACACGTCGCCGTCGCCACGGGGCTGCGCAACGATCCGCTGGACGCCGCCTTTGATGAAGTACAACGTCTGGACAAGACCCTCGTAAACGAGCTGGGCGAAGCGAACGCAGAGGTCGTTTGCTTTTTCATGGCCGGTGGGAACAGCCGTCTCGATGGAGACTACGACCCACGCCACGGGCGCGGTCGCGACATCCTTGAGCGAACCATCGCGTCCGGCGCAACCATCGGACTTCATGCGAGTTACGACGCGGGCTTCCATCCAGAAGAAATCGCGACGGAAAAAGCCGTCCTGGAGGAGGCGAGCGGATTGCCCATTCGACGCAACCGCCACCATTTTCTCGCGTGGCGCAGCGTCGAGGACGGTCAGGCGCTGGCGGACGCGGGTCTGAACTGGGACTCCACGCTGGGTTACGCCGATGTGGCCGGCTTTCGCCTGGGGGTGTGCCATCCCATACCCCTGTTCGACCCCGCGCGGCTCGTCCCGCTGGGGATCGAGGAACATCCGTTGGTTCTGATGGACTGCACGCTCACCGAGTCCAAGTACATGGGGCTGGGCGAAGACGAGGCTCTCGACTACGCGGCCAACCTGGTCTCGACCGTTCGCTCCTACAATGGAGAAATGACAATCCTCTGGCACCATACCCGGTTTCTACCTCGCCCGGGAAACGTTCACCCACAGCTCTACCGAAGTATTCTCTGCGAACTGTCGGGCATCGCCGTCCCCGTCGGAGCGGCTGGATGAACGGCGGACATCGCAGCATGCACATTCTCTATGCCACGCTGATTCCCATGGACGGCACCGGCGGCAACACCATCCATGTACAAGAGGTCGTGCGTGAACTGGCACGGCAACACGCGCGGGTCACGCTGGTGGCCTCCGGCAAGCCTCGTCTGCCACTCGGGGACGTCGAGTTCATCGACATCGGCCGGCTGGCTTCGCGGCGGCTGGCGCTTCAAGTCTTTACCGTGATCCCGATGCTGATCCGAACGGCGTGGCACGTGGTTCGCCTCTCCCGGCGCGTGGACGTGCTCTACTCGCGTGACAACCTTCTTGGCGGTCTCCTGGGCGTCCTTGCGCCGCTCGTCGGCCTGCCGCTCGTGTTCGAGTGCAACGGGCTCAAGGCGGACGAAACCAGGACGCGGGGCCGATCCGTCGGCGGCCGTTGTTCCCGCGCCATCGCGAACCTTCCGGAACGCTTCATGGCACGGCGAGCCGCCGCCATCGTTTGCGTCACTCAGGGCATCAAGGAGATTCTCGCGGAGCGGTACCAACTTCCCTCCACGAAGCTGACCGTCGTGCCCAACGGTGTCAATCTGGAGCTGTTTACTCCGGACGCGGGCATCGAGGATGAGCAACGCCTTCGCCGGTCGCTTGGCTTGCAGGAGAACGACGCCGTCGTGATGTACCTCGGCACGCTTCAGCCATGGCAAGACCTGCCAACGCTGGTGTCGGCCGTGGCGCGCATGGACGTGCCCGGTCGTCGGCTGGTCCTGCTGGTCGTGGGCGATGGACGCGAGCGAACGCGGATCGCCGAGCAGGCGGAACGCATCGCCGACAGGGTTCGCGTGATTTTCACCGGGGCCATCCCCTATGAACAGGTCGCTCGCTACGTCCGTCTGGCCGACGTCTGCTCGATGCCCTTTACCAAGGAGCGGAACGAGCGGATCGGCCTGTCTCCGATCAAGCTGTACGCCTACCTCGCCTGCGGGAAGCCCATCGTGGCCAGCCGAATCCACGGCTTCGAGTTCCTGGAACACGAGGCACTCGGTACGCTGGTCCCATGCGCGGACCCGGACGCCTTCGCCGCCGCCCTTGAGACCTGGTTGACGCAGCCCGGGCGAAGTCGATCGGTTGCCGGGCAGGCACGGCAATACGCAGTGGATCACTGCGGCTGGGATCGCACCGCGCGATCCGTGCTGGGCGTTTGCCAAGCCGTGGCCGGCGCTCCTGAAACGCGCCCACACGCGGCGCGGGCACGGGTTCGTGGCACTTCCGGCGGATCGAGTACGCCGACTCAGAGCCGCAGGCGCGAGCCTGCGGACCTAAGCGCGAGCCTGCGGACCTAAGCCTGAGCCTGCCACCGGGCTCGTGCCCGGTGCTCTGAAACCTACGTACCATCGATTCTGTCACGCACCACGTCGGGTTGCCCGGATTGACGACGGCGCGCGGCGGCCTACACTGCGGGTCGATGCGTTTGGGCATTGGTCACGAAGATGCGTTTCGACTCGCAAGGAGTGTGTCATGTCTCAGCTTGCTGCACTGAATCTCAAAGGCTGGATCGAGGAGCACCGCCATCTTCTCAAACCGCCCGTCGGTAACCAAGTGGTCTGGAAGGACCGCGACTTCATCGTCATGATCGTCGGCGGCCCCAACGCGCGCAAGGACTATCACATCAACCACACCGAGGAACTGTTCTACCAGATCGAGGGCGACATTACGCTCAAGATCATCGAGGACGGCGAGAAGCGCGACATCCGTATTCGTGAAGGTGACATCTTCCTCTTGCCTCCCGACATTCCTCATTCGCCGCAGCGACCGGCCAACACCATCGGCATGGTCGTGGAGCGCCAGCGCGGGGCGGGTGTCACCGATCACATGCGCTTCTACTGCGAGAAGTGCGACGAGATTCTCCACGATCCGCAGTTCGAGCTTAAGGACATCGTCACCCAGCTTAAGGTGCTGATGGAAGCGTACTGGGCCGACGAGTCTCTTCGCACCTGCAAGAAATGCGGTGCGGTCATGCAGCCGCCGGCACCCGCGGCGTGAGCCCCGCGATTGAAGATCGACCTTCACACCCACATTCTGCCCGAGCGCTGGCCTGATCTGCGCGAACGCTACGGCTACGGTGGGTTCGTTCGACTGGAACACCACAGGCCATGCTGTGCGAAGATGTTCATCGACGACAAGTGCTTCCGCGAGATTCAGGACAACTGCTGGGACCCACAGCGCCGCCTCGTGGATTGCGATGACACGGACGTGACCCTCCAGGTGCTCTCGACCGTGCCGGTGATGTTTTGCTATTGGGCCAAGCCGCGGGACACGCTCGATCTGGCGCGGCTGCTCAACGACCACATCGCCGGCGTCGTCGCGGAATACCCCGGTCGATTTGCGGGCCTGGGGACGCTGCCCATGCAGTCGCCGGAGCCGGCGATCGTCGAACTGGAGCGCTGCGTCTCCGACCTGGGCCTTGCCGGCGTGCAGATCGGAACGCATGTCGGCGACTGGAACCTCGACGAGCCGGCTCTGTTCCCTTTGTTCGAGCGAGCCGCCCAGCTCGGGGCGGCTGTCTTCGTTCACCCCTGGGACATGATGGGCAAGGATCGCATGCCCAAGTACTGGCTTCCGTGGCTGGTGGGCATGCCGGCCGAGACATCGCTGGCGATCTGCTCGCTGATCTTCGGCGGCGTCCTGGAGCGCCTGCCCGATCTGCGAATCGCCTTCGCCCACGGCGGCGGTTCCTTTCCCGGAACCATCGGTCGCATCGAGCATGGATTTCGGGTTCGGCCCGACTTGTGTGCGGCCGACAACCCGGTCAATCCGCGAGACTATCTGGGTCGCTTTTACGTTGACTCGCTGGTACACGACGCCGACACGCTTCGTCGGCTGATTGAGCTGATGGGGGTCGATCGTGTCGCGCTGGGGTCGGACTACCCGTTCCCGCTGGGCGAGGCGCGACCCGGCGCGCTGATCGAGTCGCTGCCCGACTTGCCCGCGGGCGACAAGGATCGGCTCCTGTGGCAAAACGCGGCCGCCTTCCTGGCACTGGATGAAGGCAACCTCGCAACATAGTCTATCACCGATCAAAACGGTTCCCGCGTTTCTCGCCGAACGCTTCGATTATGAGTGCCGAAATGGTGTCATTCGATTTTGAGCCAGACGAGGCCTGTGCGCGGCGGCTCGACGCAAGCGATCCGCTTGCCCACTTCCGAGATGAGTTCCATGTTCCGCAAAGACCGGACGGCTCCGACGTCATCTACTTCGCCGGCAACTCGCTCGGTCTTCAGCCCAAAGGCGTGTCGGCGCTTCTTGGACAGGAGCTGACCGACTGGGCGACGCTGGGCGTGGAAGCGCACTTCCAGGGGACAAGACCCTGGTATCGATATCACGAACTGTTTAGCGACACCGCCGCTCGACTCGTCGGGGCCTTGCCGCACGAAGTCGTCATGATGAATACGTTGACGGTGAACCTTCACCTGATGATGGTGACCTTCTATCGACCGACCAAGGACCGTTTCAAGATTCTGATGGAGCACGCGGCCTTTCCGTCGGACACCTACGCCGTGACGACGCAGCTTCGCCACCACGGCCTCGACCCTGACGGTGCGTTGCTCATCGCCAAGCCGCGCGAGGGCGAGCACACGCTACGCACCGAGGACATCGAAGAGACGCTGGCTCGCGAAGGCGACGAAGTCGCGCTGGTTCTTCTCGGCGGCGTGAACTACTTCACCGGACAGTTGTTTGATCTGCCGCGCATCACGACGGCCGCCAAACGCTCGGGCTGTGTCGTCGGTCTCGACCTGGCCCATGCAGCGGGCAACGTACCGCTTCGGTTGCACGACTGGCAGGTCGACTTCGCCGCGTGGTGCAACTACAAGTACCTAAACGGCGGCCCGGGCGCGGTGGCCGGCTGCTTCGTCCACGAGACCCATGGTCACAACCTCGACCTGCCGCGTTTCGGTGGCTGGTGGGGAAACGACCCCGACACGCGTTTCCGAATGCACCTGGAGCCGGAGTTCATCCCCCGGTCGGGCGCGGATGGGTGGCAGGTGAGCAACCCGCCGATTCTGGGGCTCGCCGCGGTGAAGGCGGCCTACGAACTGGCGGACCGCGCCGGCGTCGATGCGTTGCGGAAGAAATCGATCCGGCTGACGGGCTACCTGCAATACTTGATCGATGACATCTCACTCGAGCGATTCGAGGTCATCACCCCGCGCGACCCGGCCGCCCGCGGCTGCCAGCTCTCGATGCTGGTTCACGACCGCCCGAAGGAGTTGCTGGCAGCCCTGAAAGAGGAAGGCGTGGTCTGCGACTTCAGGCCGCCGAACGTGGTGCGCGTCGCCCCGGTTCCGCTGTACAACACGTTTCACGAAGTGTGGCGATTCGCGCAGCTTCTCGCGGGCCATGACAAGCAACACATCCAGTAGGAACACATGTCCAATAAGCACCAGCACAGATTCGTAGTCGTCGGCGGCGGACCGGGCGGGGCGCTGATGGCCACCTATCTCGGCCAAGCCGGCTACACCGTCGATGTGCATGAAATGCGCGGCGACCTTCGGACGGCCGAACTGATCACGGGTCGCTCGATCAACCTGGCGCTCTCGCACCGGGGCATCTGCGCCCTCGATGGCGTGGGCCTCGCCGCGGACGTACTCGATCGCGCCGTTCCCATGCGCGGACGAATGATCCACGCCGTCTCGGGCAAGCTGACGTTCCAGCCCTATGGTCGAGACGCAAGCCAGGCCATCAACTCCGTCTCGCGCGGCGGGCTCAACGTGACCCTGCTGGACGCGGCCGAGGCGTGCGAGAACGTCAGGCTTCACTTCGACAGCAAGTGTACCGGCATCGACCTCAAGACCGGCGCCGTGCGCTTTACCGACACGCGAACCTCCGAGGTTTCCACCGTCGAGGGGGCCGTCGTGGTCGGCGCCGACGGCGCGTTCTCGGCCGTTCGTAGCCAGATGCAACGGCTGGACCGCTTCGACTACCGCCAGGACTATCTGCTGCACGGCTACAAGGAGTTGACGATACCGGCCGGTCCAAACGGCGAGTTCGCGCTAGAGAAAAACGCCCTCCACATCTGGCCTCGCCGGTCGCTGATGATGATCGCGCTACCCAACGCCGATGGCTCGTTCACCTGTACGCTGTTCTGGCCGTTCGAGGGGCCGGGCAGCTTCGAGACCGTCAAGACCGAGGCCGACGCGCTTCGCTTTTTTCAGGAGAACTTCCCCGACGCCGTCCCGCTGATTCCCACGCTGGCGGCCGACTACGTCCGCAACGAAATCGGCTCGCTGGCCACGGTTCGGTGCAATCCCTGGTACCACCGAGACAAGGTCGTTCTTCTGGGGGATGCGTGTCACGCGGTCGTGCCCTTCTACGGTCAAGGCATGAACGCGGCCTTCGAGGACGCGATCGTTCTCTCGGAATGCCTTGAGCGGCACGGACCCGACTGGGAGCGGGCCTTTGGGGCCTATCACACCACGCGAAAGGCCGACGTGGACACGCTGGCGGACATGGCCATCGCGAACTTCGTCGAGATGCGCGACCACACCGGCATGCGCCGGTTCCTGATGAAAAAAAAGCTGGAAAAGACCCTCCACCGAATGTTCCCGTCCTGGTACATCCCGCTGTACACCATGGCCACCTTTACCCGGACGTCCTACGTCGAGGCGGTCAAGCGGGCACAGCGGCAGGATCTGATCGTGCGAATCGTGTTCGGCGCCGTGGCCGTCTTGCTGTTGATTGCTATCCTGTGGGGCATCCTTCGCGCCTGGTGACGCGGGACAAACGAGTTCGTCGCGCCGGTTCGAGCGGCCGGTGAAGAAACGGAGCCGGCACCTTGTCGCTGACCTACTGGAAGTACCTGAAGCTCGACGAGCTGCTCGATCTCCAACAGATCAAGTCCAAGCCGCCGGAGCACGACGAGACGCTGTTCATCATCATCCACCAGGTCTACGAGCTGTGGTTCAAACTGTTGCTCCACGAGTTCGACGCCATCGGGCGCCACCTCAGCGGGAACGATCTGTTCGCGGCGATCGCGTCGTTTAAGCGCGTCCGCACGGTCATGAAAACGCTCGTCAGTCAGCTCGACGTGCTCGAAACCATGACGCCCATGTCGTTCACCAGCTTCCGCGACCTTCTCGAGTCGGCCTCCGGGTTTCAGTCGGTACAGTTCCGTGCCCTGGAGTTCACTCTGGGGGTCAAACGACCGGAGATGCTCCGGCACTACTCCGACGATGCCCCGTTCTACGCGGACCTCAAACGGCGCCTGGAACAGCCGAGCATTCCCGATCATTTTTACGATTTTCTTCGGCAGCGTGGCGCTGAGATCCCCGAAGAGCCCAGCGATCGTGACATGACGCAGGCCACCACGCCCAGCGAGGCGGTTCAGGAAGGGCTATTGATGCTCTACCGTTCAAACCCGGAAGTCGCGATCCTCCTCGAGCTGATGACCGACTTCGACGAGGGTTTGCAGGAATGGCGTTATCGACACGTGAAGATGGTCGAGCGAACCATCGGCAAGAAACGCGGAACCGGCGGCTCGCCGGGCGTTGAGTTTCTCAAACAGTCGCTGTTCAATCCGGTGTTCCCCGACCTCTGGGCGATTAGGCACAGGCTGTAGTCGCGCGACTACGATCGGCTGCGGTGAACCCACCGCGCGAGTCTACGCGTGGCGGACCCAAGGCATTCGGCCCCGTTGCCAAGTCTGCCCTTAACAGGGGATAATCGGCGCATGGCGACGTCGGATTCCAAACGCATCGATCGGCTACGCGAAGAGATTCGCATGCACGACCATGCCTACTATGTGCTCGGCCGGCCGAGCATCTCCGACCGGGCGTACGACAAGCTCTTCGACGAACTCAAGACGCTGGAAGAAGCGAATCCCGGCTCGGTCACCCCCGACTCGCCCACCCAGCGCGTCGGCGAGTCGCCCATCGACGGCTTCGAGCACGTCGCCCACGCCGTGCCCATGCTTTCCATCGACAACACCTACGACGAAGCGCAGCTCCGCGAGTTCGACGAGCGGGTGACAAAGGGGCTTGGCGGCGAGGCCTATCGATACGTCGTGGATCCGAAGATCGATGGGGTGGCCGTCTCGTTGCTTTACGAACGAGGCCTTCTGAAACTGGCGGCCACACGCGGCGACGGTGCCACCGGCGACGACGTCACGCAGAACGCGCGGACGATCCGGTCGGTCCCGCTTCGGCTGCTGGGCGACGACGTGCCCGACCTGCTCGAGGTGCGCGGCGAGATCGTTTGGCCGATCAAGGCGTTCGAGGCGTTCAACCGGCATCGCGAAGCCGCCGGCGAAGCGGTTTTCGCCAATCCACGCAACGCAACAACCGGCACGCTCAAACAGCTCGACGCGCGGAACATCGCCGGACGCGGCTTGCAGTTCATCGCCCACGGCTTTGGCCGGGTGGAGCCGCTGACGCCCCACACCGATGTGGGCTTGTTCGATTGCCTCAGTCGGTGGGGCCTGCCGGTGAGCCCCTATCGATCGACCCACGACTCGATCGACGAGATCATCGAGCGGCTGGCCGCGTTCGACGAACGCCGTCACACCCTCCGCTACGAAACGGACGGTCTGGTCATCAAGGTTGACGCCTTTGACCAGCGCGACGCCCTCGGCGCGACCAGTCGATACCCGCGCTGGTGCATCGCCTTCAAGTTCGCGGCCGAGCAGGCGGAGAGCGTGCTGCTTCGGGTGGACTATCAGGTCGGCAAGCTCGGCACGATCACCCCGCGCGCCGTCATGGAGCCGATGCAACTTTCGGGAACGACGGTCCGGCACGCGACCCTGCACAATTTTGATCAGGTGGATCGCCTGGGCGTGCGCATCGGCGACACCGTCATCGTGGAAAAGGCCGGCGAGATCATTCCGCAGGTGATCGGTGTGGTCGAGTCCAAACGACCCAAGAGCGCCAAGGCCATCAAACGCCCGACGGCGTGCCCCGAGTGCAAGGGCGAGGTGGAGCGGGACGAGGGCGGCGTCTACATCCGGTGCATCAACCCGGCTTGCCCGGCGCAGCTCATCGAGCGGCTCATTCATTTTTGCGCACGAGGCCAGATGGACATCGAAGGGGCCGGTGAGATCGTCATCAAGACGCTCGTAGAACAGTCGTTCATCAAAGACTGCGCCGATCTGTACGCCCTTCGCCCGCGACGCGACGAACTGGCCAAGATCGATCGTATGGGAAAAAAGAGCGTGGACAAACTGCTGGCCGGCATCGACCGCAGCAAAACGCAGCCGCTTTCGCGGGTCCTTTCCGCGATGAACATTCGTCACATCGGCAGGGGCACGGCCGAGCTTCTGGCCGATCATTTCGGGTCGATGGCGGCGCTACGATCGGCCAACGAGGAATCCCTGACCGAGGTCGATGGCATCGGACCCGAGGTGGCCGCCAGCGTTGTTCGTTTCTTGGGCAATACAAAAAGCGCCGGCGTTGTCGATCGGCTGATCGAGGCCGGCGTCAACATGAGCCAGCCCAAGCGGACGGTGGTCGCGGGCGGGGCCTTTGCGGGCAAGACGGTGGTGGTCACCGGCACGCTGACCAGCATGAGTCGCAAAGAGGCGCAGGATCTGGTCAAAGCGCTCGGCGGCAAGGCCTCCGGCAGCGTCAGCAAGAAGACCGACCTGGTCGTCTTCGGCGAGTCACCCGGCTCGAAACTGGCCAAGGCTAAGGAGCTGGGCGTCGAGACAATGAGCGAGGCCGAGTTTTTGCAATTGGTCGGAAGATGACGCGGGGAAGGGGGAACAGGCACTCGGCAGCGTCTCTTGTAGGGTGGTGGACCCCTGTGGGATGCTAAATGCGCATGTATGTTGGGTGGCATGCCCAAGCCGCAGGCGCGGGCATGTTTTTTCCCACGCAGGTTCCTTTATCCGAGCCCCCATGCCCGCGCTTCGCTTGGGCATGCCACCCAGCCGCCCAGCTTGCTTGTGAGGCAATCGAACGGTACTATTTCGGCGGAAAGAAAGGGTACACGAATGGCAGAAGCAAAGAACGAGGCAACCGTAGTCAAGTGTGATACCTTCGATGCTTTTATTCAGAAAGTACGATCTATCAAGTGGCTTACAGGTACGATTTACCGTGGACACCGTGATTCTACTTGGACACTCGCCTCTGTCTGGGACCGTCGTTTGCAGAGGGTTGTCGAGGCAGCTAAGACACTGGGAGTCCCACCACCGAGGGATATGGATAAATACTTCGGTCCAGCTGGAAGAACCAATCGTAACAACATTCGCGATATGACACTTCGTTCATTTCTCGATTCCATCAAGGGATTGCCAGGAGTGAATACAGACAAGATGGGCATCGAGGACGAGACAAAGAGGAATTACACGTGGGCTATAGGTCGTCATCTTGGACTTGCAACTCCCCTACTCGACTGGTCGAGGAGTCCACTGATCGCAGCGTTCTTTGCCTGTTTCGACCGACTTGCGATATGTAATCCTGGGTTCAAGGAAGGCTTATCCCCCATAGGTCCTGGCGTTCAGTGGTGTGATAAGAAGAATGCTGCGACCGATTCCGTTGCAATTTGGGAGTTAGGCACGCCCGGAACCATTTTTGTGGACAGCGAATTCGAGTATCTTGATTGTCAAGGTGACAATGCATATAGACAAAAGGCTCAGAGCAGTCTCTTTACAATACTTATCCATGCAGAACATTTGGATATCGAGTCGTATCTGAAATCACGTGACATGGCTTATTACCTAACAAAGTTCGAATTGCCTTGCTCAGAGGTCTTGGAAGCTATAGGCACGCTTGAGTTGATGAACATCAATTACCGTACTCTCTTTCCTGACCCTGAAGGAGCGGCGGTCTATGCCAATACAGTTTCAATGACAAGTACTTGCCGACTTGCATCAGGAAGGCGTAGTGAGCTAAACGCGGAATAGATGTTTCCTGGCGGTATTCCTTACCTCAAATCCTCGCGGGAAGTTTGAATGTTTTTCTCGCTCCCCAGGTGCCCGCACAACGGCGGGTGGCATGCCCAAGCCGTAGGCGCGGGCATGTCGGGCCCGACGCTGAATTCGCCACCTGAGTTATCATGCCCGCGCTTCGCTAGGGCCTGCAACGCGTTGGGTTACGGTTTTTGGGACACAACAAAGCGGGAGAGTCCGCGCGGGCTGAAGCCCGCGGCTCGGGACGGAGTGACGGTGACTTGCCTATCCCTTCTTCCGACCGGCCCGTCGTCGGTCGATTTCTTTTAGGAATCGCTTGCGCATGCGGATCGCGTCGGGTGTGACCTCGACCAGTTCGTCGTCTTCGATGAACTCCAGCGCCATTTCGAGCGGCATGGCGCGAGGGGGTCTTAATACGACCGTCTTGTCGGCCGCGGCGGCGCGCATGTTGGTCATCTTCTTGGCACGGCAGATGTTGATCTCCAGGTCGTTGTCGCGGCAATGCTCGCCGACGATTTGCCCGGCATAGACCTCCGTGCCCGCGGCGACGAAGAAATCGCCGCGGTCCGTCAGGTTGTTCAGGGCATAGGCCGTCACCTTTCCCGGCTCATTGGCGATGGTCACGCCGTTGAGCCGGCCGGGGATGTCACCGCGGAAGAACTCATACTCGTAGAAGTTGTGGTGCATGATCGCGGTGCCATTGGTCGCGGTAAGCATGCGGTTTCTTAGCCCGATGAGCCCGCGGGCGGGAATCGTGAACTCCATCAGCGTGGACTCGCGCTTGGTGTCCATGGTTGTGCAGATGCCGCGGCGCGCTCCCATCAGTTCCATGACGGTCCCCACGTGCTGCGACGGCACATCGATCACGCACAGCTCGATCGGTTCGGTTTTCTTCCCGCTCAGCTCCCGGTAGATCACCTTGGGCTTGCCGACGGCCAGCTCGAAGCCCTCGCGCCGCATGTTTTCGATCAGGATGGACAGGTGCAGCATGCCGCGACCGGACACGTGGAACTCTTCGGGCGTGTGGCCCGGCTCCACGCGGAGTGCGACGTTCCGCTGCATCTCCTTTTCGAGTCGATCGCGCAGGTGGCGCGAGGTGAGGAACTTGCCCGACCGGGCAGAAAACGGGGAGTCGTTGACCCGAAACGTCATGTGCAGCGTCGGCTCGTCGATGCGGATGATGGGGAGGGGCACCGGCTTTTCGAGGCACGCGATCGTGTTGCCGATATCGACCGACTCGACCCCCACGACGCCGCAGATGTCGCCGGCCGGCACCTCGGTCACCTTCTGTCGCCCGAGTCCGTCAAAGACGAACAACTCGCCAACGCGTTCCTTTTTCTGGGTGCCGTCCCGGTGGAGGACCATGACGTCGTGACCGGCGCGAATCGTGCCGGCGAAGACGCGCCCGATGCCGATGCGGCCGACGTAGTCATTGTAATCCAGCGTCGTGATGAGCATCTGAAGCGGCGCGTCCGGATCGACGTCGGGCGGCGGCACATGGTCGATGATGGTGTCGAACAGCGCAAACACGTTGTCGCTCGGCTTGGACAGATCGCGGGTCGCGTGCCCCTTGGTGGCCGACGTATAGACCGTGGGGAATTCGAGTGCCGCGTCATCGGCACCCAGTTCGATAAACAGCTCGAACACCTCGTCCAGCACGCTGTCCGGACGGGCGTCGGTGCGATCGATCTTGTTGATGACGACGATGGGTCGCAGACCGTTCTCGAACGCCTTGCGTAACACGTACCGCGTCTGCGGCATCGGCCCCTCGAAGGCATCGACCAACAGCAGGCATCCGTCGGCCATCTTCAAGACGCGCTCGACCTCGCCGCCGAAATCCGCGTGTCCCGGGGTATCGACGAGATTGATCTTCGTGTCGTGGTAGGTGATGGCGATGTTCTTGGCGAGGATCGTGATGCCCCGCTCGCGCTCGATGTCGTTGGAATCCAGGATTCGATCGCCGGATACCTGGGATTCGCGAAACTGGCCGCACTGGCGCAGCATCTGATCGACCAGCGTGGTCTTTCCGTGATCGACGTGGGCGATGATGGCGATGTTACGAATGTGCGTGTTTTTCAACGTGATGACTTCTTGCGTAATGGCTGCGGTCAGGGGTTGCCACGAGCCCCCCGGCTCATTCAGCGAACAACGCCGGGATCATCCCGGCTGACAGAGGCGGTACTTGTAGCCTCGTCCGGCGGGCATGGCAATCACCTCGGGCCTGGCGACGTTTCCAGGAAGGCGGCTCGCCTGTTCGCGGCTCCGGTCGTTGGGTAGCATGGCCAGGCGCAGCGCGGCCATGTGCTGGGCAAGCCGACTCATGCCCGCGCCTTCAGCTTGGGCATGCCACCCGACAATTTGCGAGTAGAACTCCACCCCGTATCGTGGGCCACTGCTCTTGAGCAGTGCGAATCGCGGCTTTCGTGGAACACCCTCACTGCTCAAGAGCAGTGGCACACCCGCAGTTCCACGTGTGTCGAGACATTAGGAAACCTTCACGACCACAACGGTGATGTCATCCGCCTGATCCGCCAGGCCGACGAAGCGGCGTACGTCCCAAAGGAGCTGCGAGGCCAAGTGGCCTGGGTCCAGCTCGCGATGCTTGCGGATGGAGTCGCGGAGTCGGCGGCGTCCGTACTGGGTGCTCCCAAAATCCATCGCCTCGACCACGCCATCGGTCACCATGACCAACAGATCGTCGGGGCGCAACGAAACGACGGCGCTCTGGAAAACCTCCTCGGAACGCACGCCGATGATCATTCCGCCGGTCGTCAGCGCAATGAACCGGCCGCTTCGCAGCAGCAGGGGCGGCTCGTGTCCGGCGTTACAGTAGGTAAAGCTCCGCCCATCGACGGATAGCTCGCCGTAGACAAGCGTCGCGAACTCGCCGATCAGCGTGTCGCGGCACATGTGCCGGTTGACCGACGACACCACCTGATCAACGGAGAGCTGGTTGGCCGCGAAGGCGCGCAGGGCGGACCGCACGGATGCCATCATCAAGGCGGCGGGCAGACCCTTTCCCACGACGTCGGCCACACAGACCCCCAAGGCGCCGCTGGGCAGTTTGATGAAGTCGTAAAAATCGCCGCCGACTTGCAACGTCGGATCGTAGACGCAGCCGATCTGAAGATGGGCATGTTCGGGCGCCGCGGCCGGCAACATGCGCCGCTGAATCTCACCGGCGGCCTTGACTTGCCGCTGAAACCGTTCGGCCTCGACGTGTTCGGCGCGGAGGCGGGTGTTTACGATGGCCGCGGCTGCCTGCAGCCCGATGGATCGCAGCAGCGCCTCGTCCGCGGCGGAGAAACGATGTTTGGCAGCGGTGTAGACTCGCAGCACGCCGATTGTCTTCGCGCGATGGGTCATCGGCACGCAGAGCCCGCTGACCAGCCCCTCGCGGCGAGCGTCTTGCGGATAGCGGATGCGTGGGTCGGTGGCGGCGTCCTCGATGTAGACGGTTTCGCCGGCAAAGGCGGCCGCGTCGATCGCGTTCTCGCGGATGAGGACGGGTCCTTTTTTTTGATACGTTTGCGAGAGATTGTGGACGGCCTCGAGGACAAGCTCACCGGTCTCTTCGTTCAACAGACGCATCGCGCAGGCCTTGACCGGCATGACTTCGACGACGCGCTGCACGGTCAGATTGAGGATGTCCGAGAGCTCGCGCGTGCCGGACAGAAGCTCGGCCACCGCGTGTACCGTGCGAAGGTCGGCAAGTTGGTCATGGATTTGGTCGGCCTGATTGAACAACATGGCGATCGTTTGCGCCAGTACGTCCGCGAAACGGCGAATCGCCTCCGGCGTGCCTCCGTGATACGGGTCGATCTGGTCGGTACCGGCGAAGAGTTCGTCGGCGTCCAGCCCGTATCGCGCGGCCAGTTCATCGACGGTCTCCCGCGAGGGGCACCCGGCCGCCCGCGAGCCGACGACGATCGTGGCGAGATGTCTGCCACCGTGTCGGATGGGGGTCGCGTAGAACGTCATTCCCTCATGACAGAGAGACGGCACCTGGGCCGACGGGTCGGTCGCGCACTGCCGGGTCCGCTCCGCGAAGGCCTTGCTTCCCCCCGGCGAGGTTCCGAGCAACTCCGAGAAGCGGCTGCCCCAGGTGGGCTCGGTGATGGGCGATCCACCCACGGCGCAGAGGCAGACGGTCACCTTTCCGAGCGAGGCGAAGCCGTCCTGAAGCCGGTGGAGCGTTTCACGATCAACACGGTCGGTCAGCTCCGCTTCCGCAGAGGCGGGACGATGATCGGCGTCATCGGTCATGCAAACAAACTCATTTCGGAATGAAGCTGGTGCGCCGGTTGATGGTCGCGACCGTCTCGGCGATGAGCTTCGCGGTTGCATCGAGATCGGTGAGGCTCACGACCTCCACCTGCGTGTGCATGTAGCGGTTGGGGATGCTGACCAGCGCCGCGGCCACGCCCGCGCGTGTCAACTGAATGGCATTGGCGTCCGTTCCCGTCCCGCCCGGCGCCGCTTCCAACTGATACGCGATGCGCTTGGCTTTCGCGGTCTTGGTAAGCAGGGCGCCCAGGGGCGGATTGATGTTGGCTCCGACCGCGATCACGGGCCCGGCGCCCATTCTCAGGTCGCCGTTGACCCGCTTGTCGATATCGGGGTAGTCGGTCGCATGGGTGACATCGACGGCGATCCCCACCGCTGGATCGACGCCGAAACACGATGTCTTCGCCCCGCGGAGGCCGATCTCTTCCTGGACGGTGCTCACCGCGAACAATGCGCAACTCAATTTCCTGCCCGCGCATCGGCGAAGCACTTCCATGACCACGAACGTTCCGGACTTGTTGTCGAACCCGGGGCTGGTCACAAGCTCGTTGCCGAGATGGATCATTTCAAGGCGAAAGGTGATGGGATCACCCACGCTGACGACCTGCTCGGTTTCCTTGCGGTCCTTTGAGCCGATATCGACCCACATCTCGCGCAGCTCCGACTTCTTGCCGCGCTCCTCTTGTTTCATGACGTGAACCGGCTTGCGACCGAGGACGCCATCGACCGGGCCATGCTTGGTGTGGACCGTGACGCGCGAGCCCGGCAGGACGCTGGGGTCGATACCGCCGATCGCGCGGAAAAACAGGAAGCCATGGTCGTCGATGTAGTTGACCATCAGCCCGATCTGGTCGCAGTGCCCGGCCAGCATGATGCGAGGGCTCCCCTTCGGGTTCAGCCCGACGATGACATTGCCATGTACATCGGTCTCGATCGTGTCGGCAAACGGTTTCATCCGCTTGCGGACGATGCGCTGCACGGGCTGCTCGAACCCGGACGGAGAGGGCGTTTCCTGCATCTCTTTAAGAAACTCGTACGATTCCTTTCGCACAGGTCTTCACTCCCGTATCAAGGTCTTGGGACATGGGTTCCGACGGCACCCGGTTCGGTACTGTACGCAAGGACTCGCATGGGCTCAAGCACGAGGGTACACGTCGCCAGAGCCGCGGTCGCTAGCCTGCGAACCCCTGCGGCCGCATGACACCGGGTCCGCCGTCCCACACTCTCAAGACCGCACAGCGCCGATTCTGTCGCGCTCCCGCGGGAATGGGCACGCGCTACGCAGTAGCGAGACGCCTAGTCTTCCTGCTCGAGGGCGAACTCCTCGGGATGAACACGTTCGTATGCCTCGTCTTGAACACGTTCCGCCTGCCGGTTTGCCCGGATCTTGAGCACGCTACGAATCTTCAGATTCACGGCGATGCACGCCACCATGCCGATGACCTCAAGCCGGGAGACGATGGAGGTCACGGCGAACGCCGCCACGATGGCGATGACGGCAGACAGCACCCAACTAGTGACAATCCAGATCGACCGCCCGAGCTTCAGCTCCGCGTCTCCGCGCTGGAAGATGCGGTCGGCCATGCCGGTGGCGATGACGGCGGCGAAGGCGACGTACGTCGTGGAGACGGGCAGGCCGAGGCTGCTCGCGGTGGCGATCACACTGGCCGAGACCGACATGATCACGCACGCCCGGAGGCAGTCAAAATGGACCGTCTTCCCGGCGGGCGTAATGCCGGCGCGAGGAACGAGCGCGGGGGCCGTGCCGCGAAACGTAAGGAGGCGCGTGGCCAGCACGACGCACCAGCGAGGCGCCCAAAGGGCCACGTGGTCGCCCATGCTTCCCGTGGAGATGGCGGCCTTGGTGACCCGTTCGGCGTTTCGCGTCGTCATTCCGGCGAACAGCAGCAGCCCACAGATCAGGAGCCAGCTCGAATCGATCCCGACCTCCGTGCCGATCTCGAGGTTCTGTGCCTCGAGCAGTTTCACGGCGGCAAGCCCGGGCGATGCACAGTTCGCCAGATCGTTTTGTCCGAAGGCGAACGACATGGCGATCATCCCGAGCACCGCGAGCGCGGGGAACAACAGCTTCGCCGCGCGCTTGCGAAACACCACCAGGGCCAGATGGATCGCGATCGCAAAGAACGCCCATAGGAGTAGAATCAACGCCACACTGCTGATGTCCGCTGCGAGACGCTCATCGACGCTGTCGAGCCAGCCGTTGAACCGTTTGATCAGCGTGACGTTCTTCATGCCCTTCAAGAGCAGAAAATAGCTAAGACCGGCCATCATCCCGCCACCGACCCAGCCGCCGTGTAAAAGGAGCGTCGATAGGCTCGTGGCTCGATCTCGGATGGCGCCGCGGGCGGCGCGCTGAATCAGGAAGGACGCAAAACCCGACAGAACGATGGAGAAGAAGATGCCCGCGATAACGACGCCGGCTTTGTTCCAATGCACGGAGCCGACGTTGATCGCCATCGCCGCGCCCAAGAGCTCGAAGACCAGACACGCCGTCGTGCTTACCATCATGCCGTAGGCGGAATAGCCGTACAGCAGGACCGTATCAACGATGTAGACGGAGACGTAGACCGCCAAGGCCGCGTTCAGCGTGCCCATGGCCGTGGGATCGAAGATCCCCTTCCGGGCCGTGTCGATCACCGACGAACTCAGCACGGCGCCACACACCACCGCGGCGCCCGCGATGAACAGCGCCAAGCGCCGCGGCAACACCCGAGCCCCGAGCACGGCGTTGATCAGGTTGGCCGCATCGTTTCGCCCGACCTCAACCGTGTCCCACAGCAACAGACCGATGGCCAGCACCAAACACGCGAGATGGAACCAGCTAAGGCCTTGAATGAAGTCCGTTACGGAGGACAGATCGACTGCTGCCATCGGTTCTTCTTATCGCTGCGCCGATCTTGCGGTGGACCGTTTCAGAGTCCAGGCGGCGGTCCAGCCAAACAAACGCCCATGAAATTGAGGACCAAGTGAAGGGTCACGTGGAGAGCATGCGCCGCAGCCGATCTCCGGTTTTTTCGGCGAAGTTGGCGAGCTGCCCGAGTTCGCCGAAAACACGGAACCACAAAAGCAGGTCGGACGGCTTCATCTCATCCTCGATCGAAAACATCTTCTGCGACAGCGTGTACTGGAGCCGGTCGGCCTCCCACTCCGCCTTTTCGACGGCGGCGATCATCGCCAAGACGGTCTCCGCCTCGGCACCCACCATGTCGCCATCGACCAGCGTGGGCAGGTAATCGGCGATGGCCCGTGTCTGGCGACAGACATCCTCGACCTTGTCGAGGTACTCGAAGGTCAGGTCCACGAGTGCATCGGGAAGCGTCAGGTTCTTCAGCGTCAACAGGACGGCCAGGTCCTCCACGGAGTCGGCCATGTCGTCCTGCAGCTTGAGGTAGCCGAGCAGGTCGCCACGGTAGACCGGAAGAAAGAATCGCTTGGGAATGGTCTGGCGGATGTCGTCCTTGATGATGTCGGCCTGGTGCTCGGTCTTGAACACTTTCTTGGCGACTTCCTGAAGCTGGTCGTAGCGTTTGTCTCGGACGGCCTCGAACATCGGTCTCACGAAGCCGACGCACTCCATGACCGTCTTCATGTGGAAGCGGAGCGGCTCGAACGGGGATTCGCGGAACAGGTCTTTGATCATTGTCACGGTCTATCTCCTCGGCCGGCGGTCGTTCTCACCGGCAAGCGCGGACACTATGCCCATCGGTCCACGTGGACGCAACCGGCCAAGAGCAAGAAAACAACAAAAACTTTCGACGCGTCGAATGGCCCTGCGCGGCAGGGGAACTTGGCCCGGTTGACGAGACCTGTCGGGTGCGTCCGGGACGCACCCGACGGACGGGCTCTTCGGAGCGTACATGGCGGTTGGCTTCTCTTGCGCTGTGAGCCCCGACCGAGTGCTGCTTCCCGCCGCGGCTGATTTGCCCTCTCGTTTGGGACTGCACTTGACACACCGGGTGCATGACACTTTGGGCGGCATCAACGTCGGGCAGGTGGTTCTCCCGGCCATGGCGGGGGGTTCATCTGCCTCGCCCCATGACAGGTCAACGTCCCGCTTACGCGGAACAACGACCTGCCCTACGTTCTTGAAGGTCGCCGATTCTGTCATGCATCCTGATACACCCGCACGGCAGAGCTCAGCTTGACCAGCCGGCCGGTGACCGTCAGCATGGACCCTTTCGGGCGGTGTGAATTCCGGCCCGATGGATTCACGCAGGCCGCGATACGGATCCTTGATGGCACAAGCCCGGCGCAACATTGCCAGCGACCTCTCCGCCGGTGTTGTCGTTGCGCTCGTGGCGATTCCGCAATCCATGGCTTTCGCGGCCATCGCGGGGCTGCCGCCCGTCATGGGCCTCTACGCCGCGACGGTCACCGGTCTGGTCTGTGCGGCGCTTTCATCGACACCGCAGTTGATCGTCGGTCCCGCGGTCACCATCAGCTCCATGGTCTTCGGCGTGCTGGTGACGGTGGCGCCTGACTCGCCGAAGCAGTGGCCGGCCCTGGCCGGCGTGCTCGCCCTGCTGGCCGGCCTGATGATTGTGGTCGCCGGCGTCTTGAGAATCGGACAGTTCGTCCGATTCGTCTCTCGCTCGGTCCTGGTGGGGCTGACGGCCGGTGCCGCGCTATTGATCTTCGTGTCGCAGCTCGCCCCGCTGTTGGGCGTCGATCCACCCGAGTCGCGTCTGTTGATCGGCCGCTTCGTGCAAACCCTGCTGGCCATCGGCGGCATCCAGCCGGTCGCACTGGCGCTTTCTGCGGGGACCATCCTGGTTATGGTCGGCGGTTCGCTCCTGGGGAAACGGTTCCCCACGCCGTTCTTGGCCATCGTGCTGGGCGGCGTCGCGGTCTGGGCACTGCAAGGCGCGGGTCCGACCTACGCGGTTCCCACGATCGGCCGACTGCCCGAAGAGCTCAGGCTCATCTCGTGGTATCGCGGACCGCTGGCCACCGATCTGTTCGTCGGGGCCGCCGCCATTGCCCTGGTCAGCATCATTCAAACGTTGGCCATCGCCAAAGCGCTGGCGGCCAGGTCGCACCAAACGCTCGATGCCAAACGCGAGGTTCTAGCCCTTGGTGTGGGCAACATGGCCGCCGGCGTGCTCGGCGGCTTTCCGGGTGCGGCCAGCTTCTCGCGCACCGCCCTCAACGATGCGGCCGGTGCCCGCACGCGGCTCTCGGGCATCGTGGCGGCGGTGGCGTTGGCGATGATCGTTCTTCTCGCCGCTCCGCTCGCGCGGTTCATCTCGCTACCCGCCATCGCGGGCCTGCTGATGGTGACGGCCTGGACGCTGGTCGACTGGCCGGAACTCTTCGACATCCTCCGTCGCGGCGGCAAGGACTGCGCGGTGCTGGTCACCACCGTGATGTGCGTGTGGGTGATTCCGATCCACTGGGCCATTCTGATCGGGCTGGCGCTGTCCATTGCGGTGTTCTTGCGCCGCGTCAGCGAGCTGAACGTCGTCGAGATGGTCGGTGTCCAGGGCGGTCACTTCGCCGAGCACGCCGTCGATGATGAAACCGGCACCACGCGCATCGTCATGCTTCAGGTCGAAGGCCCACTCTTTTTCGCCCATGCCGACGAGTTGGCACTGACGCTTCGCCGCGTCCTCGACCGCTCGCCGTGCGTGGTCATCTTGCGCATGCGCAGAACGCAGCAGATCGATTTCTCGGTGATCTCAGCTTTGAATCATGAGGCCGAGCCGTTCTGTAATCGCGGGGGGGCAATCATCATCTGCGGCCTGACGCCGACCATGCACCGTGCCCTCGTCGGCAGTCAGTTCGGCCAAACCATCGGCCCCAAGAACCTGATGGAAACCACGGACGCCGTTTTCGGCTCGGCTCACAAAGCGATTGAACTGGCCCGACGCATCGCGGCCGATGACCCACCCGACGACCGTCGCCTGCTCCGCCGCGCGAGCCTCGGCAACGGCGAGCCGGAGGGCGGCGTCAAAGAAGACGTCGCCATCCTCAGGCCGTAGGTGTCGGACGAGTGCGCGGGACCGGGCGCACGCCCGGCCTCTATGCGCATCGAGCCATGCAACCCGCGCGTTTCCAAAGGCGAAGGCTTCCGGGCGCTGACGTCCTTGACGTTTGACCTGTTTCTCGGGATAATGAGCGCGTCGATGTACGGTGCATCCATAGGCACGCACGTGTACGAATCGGGTGTCCAGCCCAAAGAAAGGTCGATGCTTCTTACCGGGAAGACACCAAATCCCAGACATGTACGTCAAGGAAAACGCGCCGGAGTGGCGGAATTGGCAGACGCGCGGGATTCAAAATCCCGTCCTGGCAACAGGGTGAGGGTTCAAGTCCCTCCTCCGGCAGTGATGCAAAGTGCTTCCCAGTAAGCACTTAGAACAATCCTTCGACAAACAAGCGGAGCCTCAATCGGGAGGCTCCCGACGTTTGGGAGCGCTGTTGGGAGCGCGACACGCAAGTCGCCCCCCAGCCTAGTATGACAGCGCTATGACGTGTCGAGTCTTGCGGCCGTTCTTTTTCGACT
>CBDUXT010000074.1:0-30348 GCA_965371245.1 uncultured bacterium
CACTTTCTTAACTCCCTTCGACGAACGCAACGTTGGTCGGATATCCGTAGATGAGACCCAGGATTCCGACGGCATAGATGTCGTCACCCTCGACTTCCAAAACCACCTGCGGCAGGTTCTCCGTTGCATGAGCCGCAACGATCATTCCGTGCCGCGTGAGATCAAAGGTTGACAAGTGGATCGGGCAAGGGCCGGCCACTTTCTGGTCCGGACAGTAAGCGCCCCGCAGGGTTCCCCCCTGGTGCGTGCATAGCGAGTTGAATGCCACAACATCCTGTGCATGTCCGATCCCTCCACCTGCCTTCCGCCCCAGTTTGACCAGAAACGAAATCGAATGCGGTCCGTCATCCGGATACAGAAACTCCGCGGGTTTGTCCGCGACGAGTTGGGAGAGACGCCCAATCCTTTTGCGTGGGTAGTTCGCGAATCGCCCGCGACGGCGAGCGTCCTGGGCGAGCACCCTTCCCGGGAACAGTTCGCCGAGAAGGATGGTGACGGCTCCCGCACCCCCGACGAGCAGGAATCGGCGCCGGTCGAGACACGGTCGCAGCGCCGTCTCGATTGCTTCGCGCTCCCGTAAGTGTTTCGCATTCATCGAGCCACCTCCCATTTCACTTTTCCGTTGGCACATACGGCGGAAGCTCCGGCGATTCGATCTTGAGTTCGCTTCCGCTCAGGCTGTTCAGGAATTCGATCAGATCTTCTTTTTCCTGGTCCGACAGTCCGAGGGGCCTCAGCAGCGGGCTCTTCCTCCGGTTGTCGCCTCCGCCTTCGTCGTAGAAGTCGATGACCTCCTCCAACACCAGAAAGACACCGTTGTGCATGTATGGGTAGGTGTACGTCAGGTAGCGCAGCGGCGGCGTCCGAAACTTGCCTTTGTCCGCCTCCCGCTTCGTCGTGTAATACAAGCCGAGGTCTGTATCGGCCTTGCGGTAGAGATCCTCGGGAACGCCGCGGATGTAGTGCTGATAGCGAAGTGCGATCTGGGCGAAGTGATTCTCTTTGAAGACCGGATTGTCCGGCACCCCCGTGTTGTGATGCTTCTCGTCCGTCAGAAGCGGGCCGTTGTGGCATTGAATGCAACCCGCTTTCCCCTGAAACAGCGCCATGCCGCGGAGGGCCGCGTCCGACATCGCGGATCGATCGCCCCTCATATAACGATCAAATGCGCTGTCGTCGGAGATGACCTCCGCGCGTTCGAAGGTTGCGATCGCCCGGAGCACGAGTGGAAAACTGGGGCGATCAACGCCAAAAGCCTCCTTGAACAGCCCTACATACTCGGGAATCTGCGCCAAACGCTCTTCGATCATGACGGGATCGCCGTTTCCGGCCAGGTTGCCGGTGATGGCGCTCTTGGCCTGCGACTCGAGTGAGGTCGACTCACCCGCCCAGAAGAGCTTCTGCAGGTAGGCGCTATTAACGACCGTATTTCCGTTGCGCCAATGCCGCGTTCCCGGATACCCGGTTGATATATCCAGCTCATCGCCCCACCCCTTGTTGGGATCGTGGCAACTCGCACAGGAAATCTCCGTGTCCCCGGATGTTCGCTTTTCAAAGTACAGCATCCGGCCGAGTTTCACCTTGGCCGGGCTGATCGGGTTGTCCGACGGGACCGGAACCGGGGGAAGGGCCGCCAACGGCGCCGGTTGCTGTCGGCGCGGCGATGCTGCGTCGGACTCTCCCACAACCGCCGCGGCGATCGCAACGTGGTAGGCCACCGGTTTGGCGCCCGGAGCATCGGGTAGCCCGCTCAGAAACGCCGCCAGAAGGACAAGGCCCGTGCCAGTGCTGCCTGGGAACCGCAGTTCTAGCCGTTTAGGAATCATCGTTCAGTTCTCCCCCAAAGTTCGAAGTTCGTAGTCCGGGATCTTGCCCGGTGCGCCGGAAATGGGTGCGCCGGAGAGCGTCGTCAGGAACTCAACGAGGTCGCGTTTCTCCTGCTCGGTCAACCCGAGAGGACGGAGTACCGCGTCCTTTCCGGGTCCCTCGCCACCCCCTTGATCGTAGAAGTCGATAACATCTTCGAGCGTGGTGAGCGAACCGTCGTGCATGTAGGGAGCCGTGGCCGAAACCTCACGCAGTGTCGGTGTCCGGAACCGCCCCCAATCCTCGGACTGCTTGGTGATCGCGTATCGACCGACGTCCTCACGTAGACCGACGTATTCGGGCAAGCCCAGCGTCTTGAAGAAGCGCCGGAAGGTGATGTGCCGCTCCGGCGTCTTGAAGATGTCCCGGTTGGGCGGAAGACCCATGCCGTGGAACTTGCCGTCGGAGAGCATCGGGCCATGATGGCATTGGATACAGTTGGCTTTCCCCTGGAAAAGGGTCAGCCCCCGCGTCGCCGCTGCCGAGATGGCGCTGCGGTCGCCGTTGAGGTATTGGTCGAAGGGAACGTCTCGCGAGCGCAGCGTCTTCAGATAAGCGGCGAGAGCGTTGAGAATCCGTCCGTAGGTGGGCTCGCCACCGAATGCTTCTTTGAATCCTTGCTCGTAAGCCGGAATCTGACGGAGACGCTCAATGATCAGACGGCCGTCGGCCTGCATGAAATGAGCTTCGGAGATATGGTCCCGCACCAGGGTCGGTAGGTCGGAAGCCGGAAGTCGACCGTCCCAGTACATGAAGCGACCGTGAACGGCGTTTACGACAGTGGGTGTGTTGCGAAAGTAAAGCGATCCGGGATATCCCTTGGAAAGCGGAAGACCGTCCGCCCATCCTTTTCCCGGATCGTGGCAAGTCGAACATCCGATCGTGGCATCGGCCCCCACCTTGGGGTCGAAGAACAGAATGTGGCCGAGGGCAGCCTGTCTTGCATCGGGTTCGCTGGAGGGCGCCGGCAGTGGTGCCAGTCCCGGACCACCCGCCCGGACACCGGCCGAAACCACGACCAACGCAAGCGTTGGCAACAAGATGCGGCCCGATCTCCGGACGGTCTTCTGCGCGCGGCTCATACATTTTCTCCTCGGGGACTTCGAGCCCGTGACCTTGGACGGCGCGGGATGCCTCGCCAGCGGATCCGTCTCGATACGCGGCAGTGACGCGTAGCCTTCAAGCAGTAAGGACGCTCCGCTGCTCGTTGACGTAGCTATAGCAGGGGCCGTGCCAGCTTGTATGGTGCAGATTTCGGGTTGAAAGAAACACTCGTAAGCTATTATGAGTCATAGTGTTCCGGCAAAACGAGGCGTTGTGGGCGGCGCCTGATGTGACTAACTTGCCTCGGCTCTCTGGTCAGATATTGATCGGCGCAGGCAATTGATCGGGGAACGAGAAAAGCAGCCTGGCCTCCTTCCCTTGTCGCTGGAGCCGAACAGCTTGTCATGGTAGAATATGGTTCAGCCGCGATTTCCGCGAAGCGTGTTTTCGTCGGTCCCTGATCCGAGAGCTGTTTGGAAGGCGATTCCATCAGGCCACTGTCGAAGCACAGGACGCCGGTCGGCTGAAGCTTCTAACGCCGCAGGGCACTGGAAGGCGGAGTCATGACGGGGCACAGACTGCTGTGCTTTAAGTACTTACGGGCCTCCAGGGCCTTGGAGCCGCACCGCCGGAGCCGTTTTCTCTTTCCCGGAAATCGTGGATGAACCTAGAGTATTCGTCAAGGTCGTGCAACAGGGAAATCTCAGCGACCATGAGGCCGGACCCGACCCACCCAAGAAGACCGTCGCGGATGGCGAGCGCCATGCAAGGGACAAAAGCACGAAGATCAGCGACATTCACAAGCTACTCAATTTGTTTTTTTCGAATGGAGTTACAAAATGACAATGAAAAGACGTGTTTCCGCAAGTCGACAGGCCAAGTTTTCTTTCGCATATTATGGGATGGTCGTTGTAATGGCAGGGGTGCTTCCAGTCCTGCCTCCGGCATCGGCCGAACAACCGGACACGATTGATGCCCGAAGAGCGAAGATTCTTGCAGGCAAGACGGCTTGGCAGGCGGATGAGAAGCTGCGAGATAAGTGGTTGACCATCACCGGCCGGTTCATTTTTCAGAGGGCCTGCCTGGACTGCCACCAGGATGGGCCGAGCGCCTTCACTCGGGAGGAATGGCAAAGCGGCCTTCAAGATTTTCCCGGGCCTATGCACCCGGAGCTTCCGGCATTCTACTCGGATCTTACGGCCATGTTTAGTTATGGCCGCATGGTCCCCAATGACTCCGATCGACTCAAGGCTTTGACCACATTCCTTCTTCAGGCATCCCCAAAGGATGGTTCCCAACAAGAATATGAAGAAGTGAACCTCTTTCCCTCGGTGGGAGAGTCGGCACCGCAGTTTGAGATCAAAGACAGTAAAGGATCAACTTTTCAGCTCAAATCCTTTCGAGGCAAGAAGAATCTGATCTTGGTGTTCTCCAGGGCTCATTGGTGACCACCCTGCATAAAGCAGCTCGGTGGGCTGCAAGCAGAATGGGAATCCTTTCAAAAAATGAACACGGAAATCTTAGCCATTCACGTGGAGTGTCCGCCTGAGGGAACGGAGAGCCTGGCCAAGAAAAAGAACTTCAGCTTTGCTCTTGCTAATGATGATGTACTGGATGTAGTGGGCAAGTATAGCGTGACAAGCACTTACCTTATAGACAAGAAAGGCATCATACGAGAGCGATGGCTAGACCAGGTTCACGATCGGGTACAAGCAAAAACCATCCTGCAGGCCGTGAGCAAGCTTGAATAAGAGAGGTCGGGCTACTCCGTCTCGACCTTCTTTCCGCCTTTCACCACATGCGGGGTCTTGTTGAAGACTTCCCGGATGCGGTAAACGTATCCGAGCGGGTACTCGGGCTGTTGAATGTGGAAGCGTTCCCTATCAAAGAGTAACCGCATTCCCCGGAGGAACAGAAAACGCGGATCCTCAGGCTCGACCAGCTCTACATCGCAGTTGAACTGGTAGCTCATGTATTGCGGTCCGAAGCCCGTAAAAAGCAGCGAGGCGCGGGGATCTTCCAGCAGATTCCGATAGGTCTGTCCCCGAAAAATCTCGATGCCGCCGAAAGTTCCCGTGTCGATGCGTTCCGGCCGGCCGTACAGGGAGAGCGCAACTTCGATGCGATCACCGAGACTTTCGCTCGGATCCTTGCGACAACATCGCTTCAGACAGTCCGCAATCTCCGCGTTGTGCTCGGCAAGGTGACACTCCCCCGGGAAGAGGCCGACGCCTTTGGTTGACGAGTGGATCGGAAATGCGCCGTGACGACCATTAAGCGTGCTTACAACCGGCAGGTGACTGGCCAGAAAACGGGGCATTTCGCCGCGCTTCAGCGCATCGAACATGGCCTTACGCTCTTCACATTGCCACTCCAGAAACTCCTGCGGCATCCCGATCTGAGTTGTTTCAAGGTCTTGTTTCATCGCGGTCTTATCCTCTGTCTTGCTTTATCCAACAGTTCGTCCGTAACCAACGTAAGACCTTCCCGGCGGGCGAGCGCTTCGACGGCCGCCCGCACCATGCCGCGGGCGAAGAACGGCACCTTGCGGATGCGGGTTTCAGCCGCCGCCGTCCATTTGACGGTGGTCTGTTCCTCTTTGTCCGGCACTTCGTCGGTCCCCGGAACGTAGGTACACCAGGGATCCTCGGCCAGCGGGTCTCCGTGTTCCGCATAGGCCCGGGCGCGGCAACCGCCGCACAGCTCTTTGTACTCGCATTTACCGCAGCGGCCCTGAAGCACCGGGTTTCGCAGCGACTCCAAGACCGGGGCCTCCCGCCAGATCGTTCCAAACGAATTTTCTCGCACCGACCCCGCCACCAGGGGCATGTAGGGGCACGGGGTCACCATGCCGTCGGGCGTGATACGGCAGTAGTTTTTCGCGGCCATGCAGCGCGCCGTGTCTGAGGTGAGCAGGAGGGAGTCGGGTTTCTCCTGGGCCAGCACTCGACGGAAGGTGGGTGCGCACCGAGGCCGGATCATGATGCCGTTCTGTTCCACATCTACCAATTGCTCGAGGGCCTGCTCATACTCATCAGGCGTCAAATCCACGAGATCCTGCCCACGTCCGGTGCACACTAGGAAAAACACCGTCAACACTCGCGCCTGTGCGCGGCGCGAGAACTCGATAACCTCGGTCAGTTCCGAAAAATTCTCTCGGGTCAACGTCATCTGGATCTGGACATCAAGACCGGCTTGGCCGGCCGACTCGATACCCTTGACGGTCTCACTCCAGGCGCCGTCCACCCCGCGGAATCCGTCATGGGCGGACGGGACCAGGGAATCGAGGCTGATCCCTACTCCCGCCAAGCCGCACTCCGCCAGACGATGCGCTCGATCGACGGTGAGCATGGTGCCGTTTGTCCCGAGGACGACGGTCATCCCTCGCACAGCCCCGCGCGTCACGACTTCGTCCAGGTCGGGTCGGAGTAACGGCTCGCCGCCGGTCAGGATCAAGATCACCTCCTGGTTGACGTCTGCGATCTCATTCACAACACGCAGAGCTTCAGCGGTCGTCAGCTCGCCGGGCATCGCGGCGGAAGCATCGATGTAGCAATGCTTGCAGCGCAGGTTGCACCTGCTGGTCAGGTTCCACGAGATCACGTACGGAATGAACGACATCGTCAACTCCCGTGACCCGGTAGGGGAACGCCGTGGCTCGTCTTGGCGGAGGACACGACTTCCTCGGTAACTTCGGTCAACCCCCGCGCGCGGGCGTGCAACTCGACAGCTTTCCTGACCATGGGCCTCATGAACTCCGGCACGTGGTTCACTTTCTCCTCCGCCTCCTTCGTCCAGGCCAACGGTTCGACATCGGGCTTGGAGTTCACAACCAGAACGTTTGTTTCAGCGAGCCGCACGACTGTCTCGGCCGTGTTCCCGACATCCGAGTCGTCCGTCCGGTGAAGCCCGAACCGTCCAACGACAACGAGCGACGGCTGGAGTTCTCGCACGCGGGCGGCGATCTCCAAACCGGGCCTTCCCGTCAGTAGGCGGGTTTCCATCTGCTGCCCTCTCCCCTGTGCGACCACACGTGCGTTTTCGAGGTAGCCCTGATAGAGGTTTTCGAGTCCGTGGTTGATGATCCGATCGTGGAGATTCTCCTGCTCTTTGAACCTGAAGACCTTGGCGTTTTCTTCGGAGAGCACGTTGGCGATCGACTTGAACGCCGCTGGATGGTAATCCGGATCAAAGCAAGTGACAGTCTCCACGCACGCACCCAGAACCTTGGCCAGCTTCAGGGCGCGGCGCAACGCTTCGTAGGATTCGGGGCTCCCGTCGACGGCTACGAGAATCGTGCCTTCGATGGGGCGAGGCGTTCTAGCGACAAGCACGTCCGTCCGCGTCCGGCGCAGGAATCGCGCGCAAACGCCGCCCAGCGCTTCCGCGGCTGACCGGCCTTTCACCGATGCCAACCCCAGTCCGCGGGCCCCGATGACCGCTAGGTTGTATCCGGCGGCTGACTCTCGGCCAAGCTCCACATAGTTCTTTCCCTCGATACTCTTGACCTCGACGTAAACTCCGTCGAACTCGGCACGGGCCGCCTCCAGGTAGGAATCGGAGATCATGTGGAGGCCCTTGCCGATCAGTGAGCCATGGGTCTTCCGCGAGGCTTCGAGACGCTTGGGATCCTGGTATTCCTTCGGAAGCCCGGGTTCGAGATCCGCGAACCGCTGGTCATGTAATCGCGCGGCATAGACGTGCGCAGCGACCACGCTCGAGCCAAGCGTCCGCGCCATCACCGCAGTCTGCTTTACGGCAAAGCCCGAGTGCTCTGAGTTATCCACACACAGCAGTATCTTGTCGTACACGAACGACACCCCCTTTCTTATGTCGCAACATCACAAGCAACAAACCGATCTCCGCTACGATGAACAGGCACACGACCCACGGGAATGGATCTGTTACCGGCTCAAGGCCGTGCATGGACGGTGGCGAGTCGGGCATATTCAAGCCAGTGAGATTGCCATCCGCCAGGGCGAGCACGTAGCGTGCCAAGCGCTGAGTGTTGACCGATGTAATCGTTCGACCCCAAGGCGGACACAGATTCGACTTGTCATGCACGGCAGAGCCCTCGCGAATCGCGGTGATGAGGTACTCCTCACTTTCACCCAAACTCGTAAGGTCCGCCGGTTTCGACGACAGTTCAGTCGGCCAGAGTCTTCCGCCTCCCGTCCCATCCTCGCCGTGACAATGTGCGCAATAATGTGTGTAAATAGTTTGAGGTGAGGTCAACACCCATTTGCGAGCCTGATCACGGCGGTCGATGATCTCCTGCCCACTTGCAACTTGCAACCACAACAGCGACATCCCCGCCGCAAATCCGACAATTGTAGCCGCCCTGATCCGCGTCATCATTTCTTCCTCGTCGTCATGTAAGCGGCAAGGCCTCGGGCTTCGTCCTCGGATAGACCGTAGTCGGGTTCCGCCGTGTACGGGTTGATCGCGTGCGGGCTGGTGATATGGAACCAAATCGCTCCCGGTATCATGCGGTCAGCGACGAACGTGAGGTCCGGACCGACCACACCCCCAACTCCCTCGCCGGTGGTGTGGCAGGATAGACAACCTTTGGTCTGGAAGATCTCACGACCGCGTTCAATCTCCTCTGCAGAAACGGTTCCGCCGGGGATGTCTTGGGGGATTCGAGCGTCACGGCGGCTGGTACTCAGATAGGAAGCGATAATCTTCGCTTCATCCGCAGTCAGGTTGAACTTCGGCATCTGCTGCGACAGCGGACGCACCATGTCGGGTGACTCGACGAATTGAGCGATCCACTCCTCCTTTAGCCGGCTGCCCTCGCCGGTGAGGTCCGGTGCATAGGTTCCGCCGCGCTGCTCGATCGCGTGGCAGCTCAGACATCGCAGGTCATAGGCGAGGGATTCGAAATCGCCTGTCGGTGGGGTTGGTTGCGGCTCCGGCGGGGTCAGCACTTCCGAGATGCCCTCGATGTCGTGGCAGACGACGCAGCGCGCCAATTCGATCAACTTCCTGCCGCGGGCGACGCGCTCCGGATCGTCAAGCATGTTCCAGCGATTCGGATCCTCCGCTTCCGGCTCCTCCACCGGGCGGAAGGCATCGTCGCGTAGGACGTACTCGACGAGCGCCTCGATCTCATTCTCCGAGAACCGGAAGCGCGGCATCATCGTGTCGGGGAAGTAGAGTTTCGGATCCTCGATCCATTGGTAGAACCAGTTCCGCTGGAGCTTCGGTCCGGCCCCCATGAGATCGATCCCGCCGACCCGCAAATCGACGAAGCCACCGATGCGCTCACCGCTCGGACCGTTGACCGCGTGACAGACCGAGCAGCGGGCGTTGCTCCAGACCACTTGCCCGCGATCGGCGAGTTCGAGCATGGCGTCGATCTCGTCATCGTTCATCTCCTCGAATCCCTTGTTCGCCCACGCGGGCCATTCACGCGCGAGCAAGTCGGGGGCGGCGATGCTCTTGAGGTAAGCGATGATATCGATGACCTCCTCCTCCTCAAGCTTCAAGTCGGGCATGCGAGCGGCGGGATGATTCTTTGGATCTCCGATCTTGACCAGGAACCAGGAGGGGTTTCTGATCTTGTGAAAGACGTTCGTGAGAGGTGGACCGTTCTTCAGGCGTTCGTAGGCGTTAAACAGCGGCGGCGAAGCCGCATTAGACCCGCTGCGCGGAGGGGGCTCCTGTCCCAAGGTCACACAAGAGCCACAGGCACTCAACAGGACCGTTACGACCTTCGCCAACTTCAACGTCCTGATCATCTGATCCTCGAGAGAATCCAAACCTCGATGATGACGGCACCGAGGAGGTACGCCAATGCCACCAGCCAGGGCCTGACCGACTCCGGCCGCTCAAGCGCCACGAAGAGCCAGGTGGATATGGCCCGAACGTTATCCGTCTCTGCGTTGGCGCCGTCGCGCAACGAGAAGAGAACCGGAACAAACTTGCCCCTTTCAAATCCGGGCTCGCCGTCGAGCGGGCCCCGGAAGATCACTTGCCAGCGTCCCTCCTTCCACATCGACACAACCTGGAACCCGGCGCGGCCAACGTCAATCCGTTCGCTTCCGACCGCCGTCCACGTCTCGGCCGTGTCACTGCCCTCGGCTCCGGTCCGCACTGCGGACCCTACGACGGCGCTCCTTGCCTGCCAGTGCCAGACGACAACAGGTCGGTCGGCGTCACCGAACAGCAGGTATGGCTTGCTGCCTTCCTGCGCCGCGAACTGAAGCAGTGCCGAATCCGGAGCTATGGTACCGGTACTCTCCGCGGCGCCGCCGGCGGCAAAGTTTCCCGGCCCGGTGGGATCGCTCCATTCGAGCAGAAATGCGATTTCCACTCCATTCCAGAGAGACCGGACGGTCAACGATCCGGCAGTGGGAGTCAACCATCGTAGCGGCGGGTCCAGAATGACTTGACCAGCCAGCGGCACCAGGACCGACTTCGCCTGAACCCATTCGGAAGCACCGGGGCCTTTCGGGATCGGTCCGTCGATCAGTGCCGCAAAGATCGCGAAGTCCTCGCTCGTGTCCGTGGGCTCCTGATCGAGCGAGGAAATGTAGTGCGCCACATCCCATCGCTCCTCATCCGTGAGCAGATCCCGGTAGGGGCCCATCGGCGTTCCGTTCAGCCCGCCGGTGATGCGCAGGTAGATGTCACTTGGCTCATGGCCGCCCTTGAAAGTCCATCCTCGCGTGAAATCTCGGGCTGCGTGGGGCCAGCCCCATTCGAAGTTAAGGGTCGTCGTGATCTGTCCATCGCCACGACCGGCTTCGCCGTGGCAGAGGAAGCATTTCGCCTTCTGGTAGATCTCTTCGCCACGTTGGGCTGATTCGCTTGGATCCAAACCCGTCGCTTGCGCTGCTGGCTCGGATGGGATGGTGATCGGCTCGGGCGTTTCGGTCTGAAAGCGGGGCGACAGTGATTTGATGTACTCGACCAGACTTCGACGCTCCGCGGAGGTCAGAACCTTTTCCCATCCCGGCATGGGGGTTCCCGGAAGACCGGTCGAGACGACGTCGAAGAGGTCTTCATCCGTCGGGAGCTGACCGTGGTGGGTCGAGCGAATCTTGTAGTCGGCGCGGACCAGATCGCGTGGCCGTGGAAACATGCCGACGGCGGAGGGGCCGTCTCCGAGACCCTCCTCACCGTGGCACCAGAAACACCGCTCCATGTAGATTTCGCGGCCCGATTCCGATCCGGCTGTTTGTGCAAGCGCAACCGTTCCCCACAAGACGAAGACCATCAACCAAGCGAGACGCAGGAGCCGCCGTGCGGAACAATCAGTCTGGAAACAAACTGGTCGCATCCTTTACTCTCTCTTGGCCGGCTTTACGCCCGCGTTCGTGTACTCGAACATGATGATCTTCCATATCTGGTCGTCGGTCAGGACGCCGTCCCAGACGGGCATGGCGGAGCGATACTCGATGGAACCTTTGGGCACCCCTGGGCCACCCTCCTTGATCCGCCAGTAAAGGTAGTTCTCGTCGAGCTGCGCGATGGTTCCCGAGTCACGGAAGTCGGCCGGCTTGGGCTGTAGGGCACGAGCGAACAAACCGTCACCGTCCTGGGCATCTCCATGACACATGGCGCAATTCTGGGTGTACAGAATCCCGCCCTCGCGGATGTTCTCTTCCGACCAGGGAAGCGGATTCTCGACCGTCACGTACTTGTTCGGCAGGTCGAAATGAATCCCGGGCGGATCCGCGGGCGGATCCGGCTGTGCGGCGGAACCGACGTAACCGCGCCATCCGGCAACCAGCGGCACCACGATCAGCACCGCGGCGCGGGCGGTCCGTCGTTGCGTGGAAGGAACACCTCGATTTCCGAGGAACTGGGCGACGGGCTCCACGCAGTTCTTCCATCGCTCTTCCTCAGCCGACAGGTACACCAGAATTCCAATCGCCGCCATCGCGGTGTACATGAACACCAGGCTGGACGGCAGCGGTGCCGCCGTATCCGTCAGGAGCCCGGTGATCGGGGCAATGCCATACTCGAAGAACAGGTAAAGCGTGCCCAGGATCAGAAGAGCCCAAACGGCTGACGAAACTCGCCTCATTTCTTCTCTCCCTTCTGGGCCACCAAATACGCGAGAAGGTCATAGGTCTCACGCGGCGTGACCAACTCCGCGAAGTTCGCGGGCATGGGCGACATGGGAAGGTTGACGAACTCGATCCCCTCGGAGGGAATCCGCTTTTGGATCCACTTCCCCTCGTCCAGAATCAACAGCGTCACGCCGGTCTCTTTGTCTCCCTCGACGTACTCTCCGCAAATGGCCTCGAACTCGTCATCCACCTCCACGCCCACGATCGTGTCTCCGACGTAGGACGCTTCGCCGAGATGGACTTCCCGCTCCACCGTCTCGTCACCTTCGAGGATGGCCAGTTTGACCTTTGTCGGATGCTCCTTGTTGGGAATCCACGCGATGGTGGTTCCGCGGACGGGCGTTTCGTCCTCGTCCTCCCAGATGACGATCGTTTCCGTATAGCCCTTCACGATCACCTCGCTGGGAGACATGAGCGATTCAAGCATGTACCGCGTGGTCTGCGAGGCGCCGATCGCGGTCAGCTCCGGTCCGACCTCGCGACCATCGCTGCCAATGATGTGACACTGGTTGCAGGACTGTTTCTGGAAGACGTCGTGTCCGCGGCGAGCATCCCCCGCAAGAACCGGCAGTTCATCTTGCTCCTCAAGGGTTCCGGGTGTTCGCAGGCCCTTGCGCCAGGGATCCTGCGCGGTCTTCAACGCATCGATGAATTCGGCGTCCGTATTACCTCCCATCGTGTGGAGGAACGACAGGACGGCGAGAATCTCATCATGGGACAGGGCGATCGGCGGTTTGTTCACCGGGGTCATCTGCTTGGCCGGGTAACCGGAAACGACAAAGGCATTCGGGTCGTACACGGACTCCACCAGGTAGTCCGCAGCGCTGTACCCCGGCTTCTGCTGCGCAGCCCGCTCGCCCAATCCTTCCTGGTTCGGGCAGCGGGCTTTGGGATCTTCCCCGAGCGAGTGGCAGGTCAGACATTGCGAGCGATCGCTCATGAAAAGCCGCTTCCCGGCCGCGACCAGATCCTCGGGTGAGTCGCCGATCTCAGTCTCTTCCGTCACGGGCTGACTCTTGATCTGCGGGACCACCTGACAGAGGTAGACAAACCCGAGCGAGATTGCGGCAACGAATACAACCACCCTGACCGAATTCGTCACGTCGTTTCCTCCTTCCGCATTCCGAACCGGAAGATGATGAACAGCAGCGCAAAGAAGATCAGTGTTGTGGCGGTGATGACGATGGCGGCGTATCCCATGGTCGGGGTATACGACTCGGGGGAGGTATCCTTCACGACGCCGTACACATGCCAGTTCTGACGGATTCCGGAGCGGACAAAGCCCATCAAGCCGATGGTGAGCGTGAACACGACGGCCAGACCCACGAGCACATACTGCGAGCGCTGCGGCATCCGTCCCCACTCGACCTGACCCAGGGACTTTGCTCCGAAAAACAGGAAGAGGTCAAGCGCCGTCACGGCGAGCATGGCAAAAATCACCGCCATCACCTGATAGACGGAGTAGCCGATTCGTACTTCGGCATCGACAAAGTACCCTTTAACCCCGTAGAAGATCACGACGGACGCCGCCATCACCAGGATCACCCACTGCAGGAGACCTCCGATTCGTCCGCGAATAACCAGCATGTCCAGGAGCGCCAGCGCGAGAAACACTCCGAAGATCACGGCGATGACGCGGAACCCACCGGCGTGGTGGATGCCGGGTGTCCGGCTGAGCTTCTCAAGTTCTGCTTCCTTGCGTCCGAGATCCTTCAGACCGTCCATGACGGAACCGATCGGCTCATCCGTGGACAGAAGTGACGCCCGGAGCGTGTCCACCTCGCCCTGTAGGACAGTCATCCGCTCTTCGGCCTTCGCACCCTCGCCGAGGAATCCGTTCACCCCGCAAAAGAGAATCGGGAAGAGCGACAGGACCATCATGAACAGAGGCGCCCCCATCCCACCCGCGGGGCGGACCGCCGCCCGTTCCTTGTTGGCCCGGCGATAAAAGACAAACGACAAGAAGGTCGTGAGAATGACGAGGTTCACCACGGTGTTCTTCGCGCTCATAACACCCAAGACGCCGAGCAGCGGATGGTGTGCTCCGCCCATCCGGCGCGCCTCCGCAAGCGAAGCCACCAGCGTGTGCGGCGTCATCCACACGGCCATCGACAGAAAGAGGAGTATCTCCATTCCCAGCACGTACTTGTAGTACCGTTGACCACCCGGTATTCGCCCGAGACCAAGCCACATGTAGTAATTCGCACTGATGAACAGCGCCGCGATCAGGACGGCCTGGATGATGAACAGCCACGAAAACGCTCCGCCCATCAGACTGGTACCCATCTGGGCGCTGTACGCATAGATTTCCTTACCCAGCCAGTATCCTGCGAACGGAAGTGGAATCAGCGCCCACAGCGCGACGAAGTTGCCGACATAGCCCATCCAATCGTAATGGGCACGCTCCTCATCGGATTTTGCGGACAGGAACCGGATCGCGCCGTAGGCCGCCGCGATGGAGCCGCCGAAAGCCACGTTCGCGATGATTCGATGGATGTTGATCGGCCACCAGAGCGGATTCTGAATCGCCTCGGCGAGCGACACGAGTTGACCGTCTTCGGCAAGGCCGCCCGGACTCATCATGAACGTCGTCCAAGCGTTGGCGATACACATCATCACCGTACCAACGACGTTCAGTGCTACGACGACGGCAATATGCAGCCACTTTAGGCGCCCTTTCATGGCGTCCCACGCATAGTAGTAGACTACCAGAAGGACGCCGTCCACGATGATCGCGGCCGCGTAAGGAAGGAATGTCGGCGAGAAGATCTTGCCGAGGTAGGTCATAAACTTCGGATAGAAAAAGATCAGCGCCGTGAGCCCGAGCACACCGAGAACCGCCGTCGCGGTGAACGCCAGCGCCAGCAGTCGGGTGAACTCCCACGCCAGCCGGTCGTATCTCTCGTCTTTGGTGGCGACCCCGACGATCTCGACGATCATGGCGAACATGGGGACCCCCAGGACGAACGCCGCGAACATCAGGTGCAGTTCCATGACCACCCACACCACCGTGCGGGAGTCAAGAATCGGGGAGGTTCCGTAGTCGCCACCGATCCGTGGAAGCACGACAAGCAGAAGTACCGCGGCGAGGCCCAGCAGGGCGCCGACCTTCGCAAGGGAGGTAAAGATATGATGTCTAATGTGTCCGGCGTTCACATCACCTCAAAAGCTTCAGTATTTGTGGTGTTTCTGCTACGCTACGGGCGTGCTGATCGAAGAGCGACACTCTCTTTCGAATCCGTCGGCGTTTCGATTTCCACCTTGGCGGCGTAAACCGGAGCAATGCCGTGCTTCCCGCCGGCAAATTCCATGCGCGGGATGCCGTCGCCATCTCCGTCCTTCTTGGTGAAGTCGCGCTCTCCGGTTTCCTCGTATTCCGCCTGTTGGATGCCGCTGCCGTTCACACCTTGCACAAAGAAGCGCTTGAAGCGGTCGATGTCTCGTTGTTCTTTGGTTATCAGAATCATCTCACGCATGGCGCCCAGCGCGGCACCAAGATTCATGGGCGTGTAAATGGTGCGCTCGGCCCCGACCGAAGAGCGATAGATCCCAATGGCAGGTACCCAGAGATCCTCGTTCATGAATGCGAAGCACGACGTTGCGGCAGTGAGATATTTCTCGTCGTGGAGTTCCTTAAAGACTTCGAGCAAGCCACGAACGGCGAATCCTTGCGCCAACAACGTCGGTGTGGTGTGCAGCACGGGCTCTTGCCGAACGTGATCGTAGCCGTCGGCCACATGACCGTCCGACGCCTGCATCCGGTTCATCAGAAGGTCAGCCAGCTCGCGCAGCAACTCCTCGGACCTGGCGATGTTCTCTTCATCGACATGGACTCGTCGATGATAGTTCGCCAGCGCCATCAGCGACATCCCGAGATCCATTGTGGAAATCGTGTGGCCCGCACCGTCCGTTGGGCTCCACGAAGATACCCATTGACCGCTGGGGCCACGATGCTGGTACTGCATGTTGGCGAGCACCAGATTGGCCAAGCCGTGGGCCAGAACAGCGTACTTCTGCTCCATGATGGAGCCGTCGTAAGGTGGTCTCGCCCCGAACACGCGGTTCCAGTTGTCCTCCACGGTCGGGTCGGCGTAGTAGTAGAATTCCGTCAATCCCCAGAGCAGCGACGCCTGGTCAAACAGTTGGCTGGTGGCATCTTTCACGGAAAACTCTTCCGCACGCGGGGCCATATCGCCGACGTATCTCAGCCGAACCGCGATCCGGTGCGGGAAATACAGAAGGTTTTCCTCGGGATCGTATTGAGCCGGATTGATTCCCGTGAGCCGCTCTCCATCAAAAAGCATTGCGGCCTTCAGCATCAGCATCTTGGAAACCGCACCAAGCGTAAGCATGGACCCGCGAAATCCCTCCTCGGTATTGTTTCCAAGATACTGACCGCCGTGGTGATGCGAGCGAAAGAAGTATTCGCACCAGAGTATCTGCTTCATCAGGGTTTGACCTTCGGCGCCCAGATCAATCTCATGCTCCATCTTGTCGTGGTCCCAGCGCAGAGTCAGGAAGTTCTCACGGTAGTTGATGCGGTACTTCCACATTTCGTTGGGCTCCTCGCCCATCCCACTGGGTGGCGGTTGGTAGTCGGAACCATAGAAGCGACGGAGTTGCTCGGCCTTGAATTGGTTGTCGATCGATTCAAAGCGCGTGCCCTTGTCTACCTTCAACGGGTAGTAGGGATCGCCGGAAGCAAAGTGAAGCATGCAGGGAGAGGCATCCTCAAATCGTCGGGGGTAGCCTGTCAGGGAAAGGTAAGTGGGAACGATCCGTTGCAACAACTCGGTCTTGTTGGAGACGACGCGCTCGCCGCGGAATCGATTCACCGCCCCGATCCCCACGCGCATCGCCTTTCCGCTCACGTACGGACCGTGCACCAGGTGTATGCCAAGTCGGCTCTCAGCAACGAGCGCCGACAGGTTATAGCGACTGTACCAGTAGGATTCCACTGCGGTAATGTGTTGAAAGTCAGTGTCTTCCATGATCGGAAGTCCGACTCTGAAGGCTTCCTGGAGAAAGGGATCCCCGCCGATGTTCATCTCGTTCGCCAGATACATGGCCTCTTTGGTCCGGAATCGGCGATCCAGGACACGAGCCCGCAACGGTGAACGAAGCGTAGAGTAGGTCGGCTGGGCCGCTCCGTACACGGAAAAGTCACCCTGGTCTTCGAGCGGCGCTGTTGTTTGGATCGCATCGTCCCTGATTTGCGAGCATCCCAGCAGAGCAAGTGACACCGCCGCCGAAGTCATCAATCGTGTGAGGCGCATGAGAAGTATCTCCTAGAATGTGTACGTCATTCCAAGCTTGAGGGCGAACTCGGGCGACGGGCCTCGGTTCGGCTCCAGTATGCGAAACTCGGGGCTTAGAAAGAACCTCATTTGCGGGTTCGGCGTCAGGATGACCGACGGGCTGAAGAATACAACGTTGCCGTTTTTGAAGTCCTCTCGCCGGCCCATGATGCCGAAACCACGAAACTTGGAATCCGCCTTGAAGCGGCCGAAGATCGAAAGATCAACCGCCAGGATGTCACTCTCAAGCGGCGGAAACACATACGACACGCCATACTTCAGTTCGTTGCCGGGGGTGATGCCGTCGGTTTCCATAAAGAGGTCGGCGATGACGCCGGCGTGCAAGGCGCCCCGTTGGAATTGCCGCGTGACGGAGGCGCCGACGCGGAAGCCCAGTGATCCTTGCCCCGGCTGAAGACCCGGTGGAAGTTTTTTGTCGAAGAAACCGCGACCGAAGAGATTCAATGGAATCGGAAGCGGAAGGCCTATGCCGAACATCGACATGATCGGGGCGCCCTCGAACTCGAGGTCATCCTTGCCGGTTGGAAGAATCAGGCCGGTAAACGTGGCGAAATTGAAACCCTTGTTGCCCTGATCGAACCACTTCTTCTTGAGAACGACGCTGATATCACCGACTCCCTGTCCGCCACCATCCATGGTGATGCCCAATGGATCCAGGCGGAACGGGTGCCCCGCACCGGACACATCCACGCTGCGAAAGGGAATGTTTATGTTAAGCGTGGCGTCGGGAAAACTTGGCCATTCAAAGCCGTAGCCTATCGATAGGTTGGTGTCGAACGACCGCACATCGACATGGCGAAAAAGCTTGGAATAGTTGGAATCACGGCCGAAGTCGCCGTCATTGCGAAAGCCCCTTGCCCCGAGGCTGATGCGCCACGCACCCGGCGGCAAGGTATACGCATGAAATGGCCGAACCGGCTCGTAAAGAGGCGGGATGAACGACTCGATCTGATCGGCGATACGAAACCGCTCCGCTTGGAGATAATCCTTCCTTGTACCGAGCTTGAGGAATAGATACTCATCGCCTTCCTCGGGGACTTCCCAAATGTTTACCGGTTCGGCCTCTTCCTCTTCGGTGAGATCCAGGAGCTGCTCCTCAAGTTCCTGCTTTTTCGACTCGAGTTCCCGATTCCTTCGCTCCAATTCTTCTATCCGCTCTTGAAGCGCGTGAATCTTGGATTGTCTGTCCTCTGCGGCACCCGTGGGTGGTGCTTGACCATATCCCAGCGATGGTAAGACAGCGACTACCAGCGCAACGACCGCCACTTGAGACGTACGCAAGATCGCAGGCCGCAACGTTTTGTGCATCTCCGACTCCTTCCAGGCGTCAACGTTTGCGACGACGCCTCTTGGTGAATTCGAGATCCAACTCAGCGTTCGAACCCGACTCGACCGTGACTTCGGATTCAATGGGTTCGGCTTTCGGGTGCCACACGAGTATCTTGTGTACACCGGGTGGAACATTTTCGATACGAAACGTTCCATCCCGTTGTACCGTCGTAAAGTATGGGTTCTTCTTGATGTGAATGAATGCCTGCATTTCGGCATGGACATTGCAATGTAGTTCCACGAGACCCGGCTCGTCAAACGCAATCTCCTTGGAGCTCCCCTTGGGATACATGCCGAGATTGAATGTTTTGACCTTCGCCTGCGAATAAACGTTGTGAAACAAAGGATCGCTGTTTGGGAAAGCCACCGTCTCCCCGACTACTATCGCCAGAACGTGTGGATGAAAGGTCAGGTCTTTCTGGTCGATGCTCGGTTTGGAGTGAGATGCGATGTTTGCCTTCAATTCTTCGGCTGACGATTCGATGTCCTCGACCGAGACCAACACATTAACCAACTCATTCTTTCTCAATCTCATTTTTCTGGCAAACTGAACTCTTCCCGATATGGTGCCTCCGGCGGCCTTGGCGGTCACGCCCTGCTCGGTTGCATCGGGAACCTGCGCAGCGGAGGTTTGGTCTGCGATGGCGACACTTGCCAACACAGCCAGAGCAACAGCAAGTCCACGAACCACCCTAGTTGTCCGAATCACAAGATGCTCCTTGTTACACGTTACTCGAACGAATCGGCTATCCTTGCCGCTACCCATTGCCGGACGGCAGGCTTCAGCCCGCGCGTACTCCGCACCACGATGAATGTTGAACTGGAATTCGCAACGCCGCACAGACTGAAGCCGGCGGTTCAGTAGCCTCCGCCAAGCTTTCTGACATCTATCCGCTTACAACTATATGTCTATCTGTATATCGCCATGCTAGGTAACGCGGCTCCACCCGCGTGTCAAGCCTGATCGATACCATTTGGCGGCTCAATCCAAGCCTGCCCTACCGCAAAACTCGCATCGCGACTGGAACTCCAACATCGATGAACGAAAACCAGAGGTACAGGAGTCCTCCTCGAGGATGTCAGCATCGCACAAAGAACATGTCTGGAAAACCGATAATCACGAAACAATCACTTTATCTCCTCCGCTTGAGCTTTGTGAACTCTACGTTGGTTTCCTGTCCGGCGCCGACCGTCACATCGATGGTTGCCGTCTTGATCTTCTCGTGGAAGAAGGTGAGCTTCCACGTGCCGGCGGGCACATCGGAAATCTCGAAATTCCCCTTCTTGTTCGTCATCGTGAAGAAGGGGTTCTGACAGGCAATGATAAAGCCGCTCATCTCCGTGTGAATGTTGCAGGCCAGATGCGTGACACCAACCTGGTCGAACTTGACCCGTTTCACGGTGCCGACGTCGTACTGCCCGAGATTAAAATCCTTGGCCGCATTCTTGCGGCTGTACACGCTGTGCCGCACATCGTCCGTGTTTGGGAAATCCACGGTGGAGCCCACAAGGACCGGCAACAGATGAGGCTTGAAGATCTTGTTTTTCTGGTCCATCACCGGATTCTCTTCCGGAAGCTCGAACTTTCGGCCATCCACCTTCTCGATATAGACCACACCGCGAGCGACTCTCGCATAGGGGCTCTTCAGACGCCCCTTGATGCTCCCGGTTGCTCCGGTTTCGTCGCCTTTCGCCGACACTGGCGAGTCCGCCCGCGAGGCGGGTTGTAAAGCGACTTCGTCGCTGCGGGAACCCGGGGCCGAACCGGATGATTCAACCGCAAGCCCAACGCTTCCCGACTGAGCTGAGAGCACGGGCTCACCCACCGTTGAAGAGTCACAGCAGGAAAGAACCAGGCTTCGAACACCGGGAGTTGGAGATGAGACGGGCTTCGAGTCTTCACCGATTGTGAACCCCACGACGATCAACGCCGGCACAAGCAAAGCAAATCCCACCGCCAGAGAATAGGACCGCTTCATGGTACAACCTCCAAGTCTGCAAAACAGGAAACCCGGGATCCGGCGGCGAAGCCGCTTCAAACCCACAGTGCGGGCATCAAACCCGCATCCCGGGACCTACGAACCGGGCGCCGACCGGCGAAACGAACGGCCTCCTGCCGCTCACTTCCCGCTGGTACGGCCCGACGCCGCGATCCATCCGATCAAGAACAGCGGGAACCCGGTCTGCACCTCGCGCGCTCCTCAGGCCCACGCCGGTAATCTTCGCTTGGGCAAGGCATGTGCCAGGGAAAGCATCGTGGGACTTGAGTGTTCACGATGCTCACATCGCCCAATCGTGGAACGGTTTTCGAAGACGCCCAGCGGTGAAGGTCGATCCAACGAGCGATCGCCCACCCACCGATGCGGTGGTCAACTATGACACGCAAATAGGAGCCGAGCTCTGGGCATGCGTATAAAAGCCCTTTTTCACAACAGATTGCATACGATGTGTCAAGAATTGACCGGAACAGACTGATTGACCGCGCCTCTTTTCGTTCTCGGGCGGCTAGGCCACCGCCGCATTTCGGAGATGTCGAGAGTTGCTCAGCGCTTCGCCGTGACGGTGAAGTTCGGCAGCTTCTCCATCATATCGACGAAGGCTCGCAAGGCTCGATTGGCGGAGGCGGAATCCGGGAAAACCTTAGCCACATCCGGGGATAGTACGACGACGTTGCTGCCTTTGGCGTAGCGTGAGGCGTACTTTCCTCGCACGCCGCGCTTGAAGTCGTACTCGCGTGGCGTCGTCTTCCCGGAAGTTTTCTTACATCCCTTCTTCATAATCGTTCCTTTCGCGTCGCGCGGCTTTGCGGGCACTGATGATCCGAATGCTTTCGTCTTCGTCGCGATGCACAACCACCAGCAACCGCCCGAGATAGGAGCTTCCAATCGTCACAAAACGCTCCTCGGTCCGGCGAGAGTGCGCCGGATCGGCAATCGTCAGCGACAGCGGATCGCCGAATACCGTCGAAGCCTCCTCGAAAGACACCCCGTGCTTGGTTTGGTTGCTCTTCGCCTTTCGTGAGTCCCAATCAAAAACGATACCCATGTGTGCTCTCGCGCGTAGTCAGAAGGTGCGTCCGGGATGCACTCTACACGGCTATTTCTTTCTCCGGGTTTTCAACAACCTGTTTCCACTCCATCCCTATCATCTCCCGGTCAGGCCGCCGCCGCATTTCCTCGAAGTACTTGGTGAACTTCACTTCCGCATCTTCTTCTTTTCCGCTCGTAGACGCACTTCCGTGTCACCAGCGCTCGGGCGGAAACGCTACCTCGACAACGCACTGCTCACAGAGCAGTGGCGCCCGGCCACCAAGATGGCTCCGAACACCATGCACATGCCCGCCATGAGGGACATGATGATTCTTGGGCGCATCGCACTACTCCTTGAATCGCCGCACGTGCCGTCTCCCGCCAGCGCTATTCGTTACGGGCCATCTGCTCAAATCCTCGCGTGGGATCCTCGGCAACGATGTTGACCTGCAGGTCGGGCTCGTGCCATTTGCGCCGGATGATCAGTGGATACCCGTATGGGTCAGGAAGATCGTGCGGCTCGTCTCCATTCTCGTCGCGAGTTATGGCCTCTTCTGCCTGCTCGACTGTCCACCTCAAAAAGACCTCGTGCTCGCGGAGCGGCTTATTTCGAACATTGTGCAGCAATACGGTGATCGTCTTGCCACAAGCCCGAACGCCCTCAACTATGATGACACCATCTCCTAGCTCTTCGATCCTCGGCATATGGAACTCCCGGGTAGTCACCCGCAGTGCGGCAGGTTCGGGGTTTTGGGCGAACCATTCTGAGCATGCCTAACCTCCGACCGTCGCCCTCGCCGTCTCGCTCCAAGGTCCGGTTTCCCCGCAGTTGTTGATCCAGCGTAGTACGTAGTGTGCGCCTGTTTGCCGCCCTCGCTGCCGGGGTACTCGCGCGTGTATGGCGTTCGCGTATCGACGGCCAGAGACGTCAATTCGTCCGGGTCGAGTATTGCCGCGGTCGCGCATCATCCGACCTCACAGGACGACCATGACGGTGTTGCTCGGCACGCCTTCGCCGGCTTTGTTGACGGCGACGACGCGGTACTCCCACCTGTCTGCGTGCAACGCACAGGCAGATTCCTTGCGGCGCTCCTGATTCGAGAGGGTGATTTCACTCTCGATGGCCATGCCTGCATCCGTCCACGGGCCGGAGGGGCGTTCGCGACGCTCGATCTTGTACGCCGCAACCTTGCCGACCGCAAAGCGGCTTTGCTGGTATCGACCGGATCTTTCCAGTCCAGGAAAACCCAGCCGTCGCCCTGGTGCGGGGCTTCGAGCGTACCAGACCGAAAACCCCCGTATCTATCGAGCCTTACTGTACTCGTTTTCGGCGTGATTATCAAGCAGATCGGCTCAAATGCCGCATTTGACGCTTCGAATGCGACGTTTGAAGCGTTATCCGCCGCGTTTCAGGCTTGATTTGCGGAGTTTCACACTTCGATTGCGACGTTCGAAGCGTTCTCGGCCACGTTTCACGCATGGTTTACGGCATACGACGCTTCGTCGCTTGCGTATTACGCTTCCTCCGCCGCCGATCAAGCGTGTGTCGGACTTGGATTGCAACGCCTCGATCAGGTTCGATGTGTCAAGACCTGGCCGGTTAGCCGCTCTCCGACAGCCCTCCGGTTGAGCGCAACTTCGCCTTCAGCGTGTTTCTGGCTATCCCGAGAATGCGGGCCGCTTCCGACATGTTCCCATCGACTGCGTCCACGACATGCTCCGCATAACGACGCTCGATCTCTTCGAGCGACGGCATAGCTCCCGACCCCTTCGGCGCGTGCTGTCGCACGAACGCTGAAGTCTGGAAGTCCGCAGGAAGTTGCTCGGGCGCGATCTCCCCCGTCTTGCTGAGAATCACGGCACGTTCCATGACATTGCGCAGCTCGCGGACATTGCCCGGCCATTCGTACGAAAGAAGGATTTCTTCGGCCTGAGGTGTCAGGCGCATGGCTCCCTTTCGCAGCGCCGCCGCTGACCGTTGGAGGAAGAACCTCCCCAGCAAGACTACGTCGGCCCCGCGTGTGCGAAGCGGCGGCACCGTGATTTGGAATGCATTGAGCCTGTAATACAGGTCCTGCCGAAAGCTCCCCGATCGGATGCTTTTTCGAAGGTCACGGTTCGTGGCCGCAATCACGCGCACATTCGTTCGAATTTCGCGACGCCCTCCGACCCGTCGAAACGGCTGTCCTTCGACGATACGAAGCAGCTTCGCTTGCAGACCGGGTTTCATCTCTGAGACCTCATCCAGCAGAAGGCTGCCGCCGTCGGCCATCTCAAAGAGTCCGGCCCGAGCCTCCTTGGCATCCGTGAACGCGCCTTTCTCATGTCCGAACAGCTCGCTCTCCAGGATTTGCTCAGAGAACGCGCTGCAGTTGACTTTGATCAGAGACCCTTTGGAACGGGATGAAAGGCGATGGAGCGAGTCCGCGACCAGTTCTTTGCCCGTCCCGGTCTCACCGACGATGAGCACAGGCGTGTCGGCTTCGGCTACCAGGCAAGTCTCATCGCGCACCCGCTGAATGATCGGGCTCTCGCCGAGGATCTCGGAAACGTCCTCGCGCCTGCGGGACTCGCGCTCGAGGCGCCGCACGTCGCGCCGAAGACCTCGGGCTTCGACCGCCCGCTGCACCGTCAAGTGCAACTCGTCCAGCTCGAAGGGTTTGACGATGAAATCGCGCGCGCCTTCCTTCATCGCACGGACGGCCGTCTTCACCTCCGGGAATGCCGTCATCACGATCACCAGCGTTTCTTCATCGAGATCGCGTACGCTGGCGAGGAAGTCGAGCCCTGAGCCATCGGGAAGGCGAATGTCAAGAAGCACAAGATCGATCTTGCGCTCATGCAGAAGACGGTTGGCCTCCGAGAGCATCGACGCGCCGAGGACCTCGTGCCCCCGTCTGTCGAGCGATTTTTTCAGAGAGGATCGGAGCCCCTCGTCGTCTTCCACGATCAGGGTTGTCATCCTCATGGCCGGTACTCCGCCGGCTTGCTTGCTTCCATCCCCTCGGTGCATCCCGCTCGTCGGGAGGCGTCGGCCCGATAGACAGGAAAGACCATCCGTACGGCCGTCCCTTCACCCGACTTGCTTTGAATCTCGATCGTACCCGCGTGATCTTCAACAATGCGGCGGCAAATAGAAAGGCCAAGGCCCGTCCCTTCGGCTCTCGTCGTGAAGAACGGATCCCAGATCCTGCGCACGATTTCCTCAGAGATGCCCGCCCCTTGATCCACTACCTCGATGCCGACGCCGTCGCACGAAGTGCTGCGGTCGCCGCTTGCGGCCATGTCCCGGATTCTCACGACGATCTCACTGCCGGTGGATGACGCCTCCATCGCATTCAGAATCAGATTGATCAACAAGTGCCGCAATTGCTCAGCATCACCACGGATGGTCTGCGCATCCGATACCGACTCCACACGCAACTGCATATTTCTTTTTCGCAGCGCTGGGACGACAAGGGTCGTCACCCCGTGAACGACCTCAGCCACGGCTACCTCGCCCATTCGGGGCTCTCGCATCCTGGCCAGGCGCGAGAAAGATCGCAGGAACATCGCAAGCCGGTTCACCTCCGTCAGGATTTCCGATACAAGGTTGTGGCACTTCTCGCACAGGGCGCCCTCCTCTTCAGCCACCTGGATCTTCGTTTTGATGGCGGCCAGCGGGTTCCCGACCTCGTGCATCACACCCGCTGTCATCTGTCCAATGGAAGCCATCTTGTCAGCGCGAGCGAGTGCCGTCTGTTGCTGGTGGAGTTCATCTGTTTGTCGCGCCACTTCTTGCTCAAGCTCCTCGTTCCAGGTCGCAAGGCGCTCATGCGCGTTGCGTAGGCGCTCGGTCATTATGTTGAAGTCGCCCGCCAGGGCTTCAAGTTCGTCGCCCGTGGTGATATCGACGTGTCTTGACAGATCGCCCGCGGCTATCTCACGCGTGGCACTGCGCAGGCTCGCGATCGGGCGGGCAACGTAACTCCCGATCAATGCACCGAGCACGCCCGCGACAGCCAATGCAAAGATCATGATGGCCGAGAGAACGATCGTGAAATGCCGGATCGGAGTATCGATGGGAGTACGGGAATGGGCAATGAGCAGGGTCCAGTACTGATCCGATACCGTTCCTTCATGCGCAATCCGTGACGCGGACAGAAATGAGTTGGCCGTCTCAATCACCAACCCGTTGGCGGGCACCGACCCTACCGGCGGGGAGGACAGAATCGACGCAACCACTTCTTCGCTGTAATCCGCTGACAGCCGGCGACGGCTCTTCAATCCGAAAAGCTCCCGTTTTTCCGTCGATTCGCCAACAAAGCCCAGGTATGACCCACCTTGATCCACCAACATCGCCTCCGTCTCGTGAGGGAGCGGCGCAAGCAGAGACAGGATAAAGTCCGCGTACAGGTTGATCACGACCAGGCCGTGCCCGCGCCCGTTCCTCCCTGCCACGGTCGTGGCATATCGCACCACACCTCGAGGAGGTACCTCGACCTGTCCGTGCTCGATGTTCAGGTCCATTGGAGAGATGTAGATAGTCCCCGGGGCCAGAGCCAGGGCTTCCCTGACGTAATAACGCTGGCTCTTATCCTGCAATCGCTCCGGCGGCACAACTTCCACTCGACCACCCTGAATGTTGAGCCTTATGACCTCGCGTCCATGGCTGTCGAGGTACCGGACCTGGAAGTAAGCGCGCTTCCCGTGGGCGAAGATGGTGACCTCCTCTTCCGCTCGGCCCCGTAGCGCAGCCGTTTCATCTGCCGTGCTCGAAGCCTCGGTGCTCGCCAACGCACGAATCCCCTTCATGCGCGCAAGAAAGTGCAGATCGTCTTGAACGACCTGCAGGAAACCTCGAATCTCCTTAGCCTTGGAAGAAGCGTGAAACTTGACTCGCTGGATTGCGGTTTCGTGCAACGACGCCCTTGATGATGAAATCGTAAAGATACCGATGAATAGTGCGGGGACGACCGCCAGAGCCACCATGGGTACCACGATTTTGGTCCGCATGCGGACATGTTGGAGCCGTTGTTGCCATGACCTTGTGGAAGCGGGCAACAGCGTCTTGCCGGTCTTCGGGCCCTGAAGATGCCTCAGCAACACCAGCGTAGCGAGGGCCGACGCAACCGCCGCCGCCGAGAGGCCACGCACGATGTGGAGAACGTGCAACGCTTTCGGATTGATGGTCCCGAGCCACGTACGCTCGACAACTTCATAGCCCAAGAACAGGGCGACAACGGGCAGCAGACATAGCCCAAAGACGCGCAGTAAACTCGGCTGTGGAGCACTGCTTGGTTTCGTTTTCCGACGCTCTCGTGACATCGTTTCTCTCAATGGCGCTGGATCACAGCCGGTCAGGCCCCGGCCCGCCCGCAAGGCGGGTTTAATGCGGCGGTGCCGCCCGCGATCACGACTCTACCGCCACGAAGACGAGGCCACGCCGATTGAGCCGGGCTCAGCGGTCGTGCTGTCCGGTTCGCGGGAGGCAATGCTCACAGTGGAGCACCTTGGTGTCGGGATGTTTCGCCAGCCATTCGTCCCAGCGTATGCCCGCGTCGTACTGCGATTTGGGTAGTTCTTCCAGAACCTGCCCCTGCAGTTTCCCCTCCAGGGCCTCACCCGTTCGTTGCAGCCAGAGCGATTCGGTTTTCTTGTCGTACATGACCAGGTTGCCGTCCTTGACCTGACCTGAAACGCCCAAAGAAACGGTCTCTCCGTTGATTCGGCGATCGTGAACCACGATCGATTGCTCGCTCGGTCACCAGGACGCGCTAATCGGTGTGCCTCCGACCTCGTCGTTGACAACCTGATGGTTGCTCAAGACGAACAGCGGATACGCAACGGCCTCGCCGTTCACGAACACGCCGATCACCTTGGTGCCCGCCGCCAGCTTGACCTCGTTCGCCGGGAACAGCGTTGGTTTAACAATGGCTTGCTTGGCGTCCTTCGCCCGGTACTGGATCAGGCCGTGATAGGCCTCGCCGCCCGTGGGCGTACGCCCAGGAAGCGGGTTTACAGCGGCCTCGCCGCCCGCGGAATCCGTCGCATCGTGGATGCCCGTTGACGATGGCGGGCTGGCGCAGCCCATCAGCGGCAGAACAAACAGCACCACAGCTTTGCCCCGAAATCTCGTCATGGCGTATTCTCTCCTTGTTCGGTAATGGTAACAGTCCGGTCGGGTGCCACCGGGCCAAGCCGCTGCGTGCGGCCACAGGGCCACCGCACCTCCACGTTGACCGACCGCTGGTCGGCTCCGAGGCCGAAGTGGAGCACCTTGGTGTGCCCGCTCAGATAGCTGCTCCCGATAAACAGCTCCCGCATCTGTCGAATCCCTTTGTCACCGGTAACAGTTACCCGCGCGTTCGCGCCGTCTCGATTGCAATGTCGCCCCACGAGCTTCACGCCAAGCCAGTGACCATGGCCCTTGGAAATGTTCCGTAGAATTGCGGGAGCAGCCCCGTGGTTGTTGATGGCGATGTCCGACCGCCCATCGCTATCGAAATCCGCCACCGCGGCGCCGCGGCCGACGTACGCCTCATCGAAATAGCCCCCAGCGGCGGCCCCGAGGGCATGCCAGCGCTTCTCATGCCTTTCGTAAATCTGCGTACGCTGCGGCAACATTTTCGGATCCTTCAGCACGTCGAGCGTGAGCTCGTCCTCAATCGTGCTGCCGTACACGATCAGCAAGTCCCGATCCCCGTCGTTGTCGAAGTCTTCAAACTCGACCCCCCACCCGACCAGCGCTTGATCCGGTTTACGCAAGCCATGCGACGGGGCACGGTCCTCGAACAGGCAGCCGTCGTCCAGCACGTCATTGATGTAGAAGGCCGGGTCCTCCGATACCCAGTGTGTTACGAGTAGATCCTGATCGCCGTCCGCTTCGACGTCGATGACGGCCGTACCCATAGCACCACGTGGGTCAAACATGCCGGAGACAAGCCCGATATCCTCGAAGGTCCCGTCGCCTTTGTTGCGCAATAGGCTGTCGAGCGATTGGTCGTTGGCGACGTAGAGATCAAGCCAGCCATCGTTGTCAAAATCACACCAGATCGCCTGCATGCTTCGCCCTTCGGACGATGCGGTTCCGGAGCGGACCGTTACGTCGCGGAATGTACCATCCACTTTCTGACGAAAGAGATGGTTCGATAGGGGCGGGTAGGAGCCTGGTGTCGTCATCGGTGCCGGGCGCCCGGCGACCATGGGGCGCTTCCGCGCCTTGTCAATCGGGAAATCTACGTACCGGCAGATGTAAAGGTCCAGCCGCCCGTCACGATCGTAGTCACCCCAAGCCGCACCCAGGCAATAGCCCGTCACCGCGCCGAGTCCTGATTGCCTCGTCACATCGCTGTAGTGCCCCGAGTCATTGCGGAACAGCCGCACACCGTTGAGGTTGGTAACGAGCAAGTCAGCGTCACCATCGTTGTCAAAGTCCGTGAACAGCGCTGCCATGTCCATACGAGATTCACTCAATCCGCTTGCATCGGTCACGTCCGTGAACCGTCCATCACCATCGTTTCGCCAAAGCCGACTGCCCGGCGAACGACGACGCACATCGGGGCGCATGAGAAGCGGACCGTTGACGTTGCAAAGGTACAGATCCTCGTCGCCGTCACCGTCGTAATCACCCCATGCACAACCCGAGCCGTTGTCTTCGGGGAGGAGCGACGCCCGGCGGTGGCCATTAAAGTGAACAAAACGTGGCAGAGAGGACGCCGGGAGCCGCGTAAACCGAATTCGCGTCTGGCGTTGGCCTGGCGAGTCATCGGCTGAGGCCCAGACCCCCGTGAATAAGGCAGCGAAGGTGACAAGTACAAGCAGCTCCGAGCGGTTACTCAAGCCTGTCGTGGCATAGCGTAGGCCGCTGCTTCCTTTCAATCCGCAACGCATCGGGACCTCTCCGGGCGAGCGATAAAGTCGCACTAACATTGTCGGCTCCCCGCGAGGGAACAACTCTACTCCCCCTCGCTCCAACTCGACGATTCTACCCGAACATAGCGGTTTCCCCGCGTAGCCTACGCACCTTGCATGTTTTGTGCCAGATGAATCGGAACTCCCGAAACAGCCTTTTGGTTCTAGTCAGCTACACGCAAGTGATCGCTCCTGGGGATATCCGTATGTTTGGTCGCAACGGCACCTCAGAAAACCGTGTCGAACGACAGCGGTTTTCTTCATGCTAAGGGTCGACGGTTGACCCGGAAGCGCCGCAAGTAACGCAAGGCCGGGGCCTCAGGGAACCCGCCCGCCGACCACTCCAATCGGCCGCCGTTGCCCTCCCGATGGGCGAGCGATGGCTGAAAGAAGGCCGAGCCGCAGCCCGTCAAACGGCCTCCCTTGACGATACTCGCGTGTTCGATCGGCTTTTCGTCCAGCCGCCCCTCCACCATGAACCGGCGCCGCGCAAAATCCCGTGCTCGCGGCCCGACCGACCGAAATCCGAGATCAGACGGTTGCTTGTTCCGACAGCGCTAGCTCGAGTTGAGAAGTGTTTGGGGTCACCCTTTCCGGCCCGCACTAGCGTCGCTTTGAGCGCGCAAGCTCTCGACGAGGGGCGTTGCTCGGTTTGCGGCCGATGGCCGATTTTCATGTTTCCTGTCGGACCGAGGACCATCTCGAGCCGCCACTTATTTCACAGGATGTAGGTTCGCGTTTCGCACTTTTTGGAGCCGTTTCCTGAGTTCTGGATGAACAAGAACG
>CBDUXT010000075.1:0-30175 GCA_965371245.1 uncultured bacterium
AGCGAAGGTCGTTTCGGCTCGCGGACATCTGCGCCAAACCTATGTATTCTCAAGAATGTCCCGTCACAGGCCGATCTGACGATCAACGAGATCTTCTTGACGTACTGGAAGTTCGTTCCGGAGTACTATCGAAAATACGGGAAGGCCACGAGCGAGGTTGCCTCGATCCGGCGCGCATTGCTCCCGCTTCTGAGGTCATACGGAAGCCGGCCGGTACGAACGTTTGGCCCCCTGTCCCTGAAGACCTATCGAAAGAAGCTGATCGACGAAGGGCTCTCACGCGGCGTGGTCAACAACCACGTGGGTCGAGCCAAGCGTTTCTTCAAGTGGGCGGTGGAGAATGAGTTGGCGCCCGCGAGCGTGTTTCAACGCCCGGTCCTTCGCGATTCAGCAAAGCAGCAAGGAGACCCTTTCTTTCTGGGTGAGAACCTTCGGCGGGTTGATCCCTCAGCAGTACACGATTACGGGCTGTTCCTGTTAGGTCGCATTGCAAGTCGTCCGCCGAAAGAAAGACGAGTGCGTCCATCCATGGCACTCGTACTTTCTTGACCGCCTGCTGCGATTTGAGGAGCGAAACCAATGCCTTCGCTTTGCGGTTGGCCAGCAGGACAGGATTGTCCTGGGAAATCGTCCTGCCTTCGTGCCTCCGAGTCCATGTACCCGCATCACCCGAAACATGACCGGGCCAACTCTTGATTTCGACGAGCCAGAATCCTTGTTTGGTCAGGACTAGGAGATCGACCTCGTAAACGGCACCGTGGCTGGTTTGAAACTCGAAATTGGCCCAAGCCCGGTACGGTTCGTGATCGAGTAGTCCTGCTCGGATAAAGTCCAGCGCACGACACTCCCACTCATATTCGGATGGTGTGATGATTTTCCAACGCGGCGGTCTCATCCGTCCCTCAGTCTTGTGGGTTGCCGAGACAGCAAGCCGAACGCTTCCCGTCTCTTCCACAATCCTTTGTGGATTGTCGATCCTCGTATGAGTACCAAGACCTACCGTTTCGATTTCTTCTTGCCGGTCATGTTCTTGCGCACATACTCAGCGAGATCAGAGCGACGGAAACGGCGATCCCGGCGTTGTCCGACTCGAACGCACCGGAGTTGCCCGCTCGTCGTCCAACGGCGCAGAGTGATCTTGGCCACGCCGAGATAGGCCGCAGCCTCGTCGAGCGTCATCAAACCACTGTTCTCCATCGTGGCAAGTCTATCTCACTTGATCATGGGCACAAGGAGCAAGAAGGGCGGTCCTACGTCTTTGCGGGCCGGTTTCGAGGATTCTCACAGCCTACCCGGTCCAGACTGGGCTGCGAGTCGTGTACAATCACGCCAGGAGCGCAGACCGCAACATGACCATGCTGTCCGAAGCCAAACTCGTTGTCCTTGACGTGGAAACGACCGGGCTATCACCAGCCACGGGCGACCGAGTCGTTGAACTCGGGATGATCACTTGCCAAGGACCAACGGAGATCAGCCGCTCCAGCCACCTCATCAACCCTGGACGACCAATCCCGTGGGACGCGTACCAAGTCCATGGCATCAGCGATCAAGACGTTGCGGGGTGCTCGCCCTTCAACGAAATCGCGGAGGAAGTCGAGTCTACTTTGGTAGACTCCTGGATCGTCGGACACAACGTCCGCTTCGATACGGGCTTCATCGCCATGGAGTTGCAGCAAGCTGGGGCTTCCGTAGTGCCACTCGGTTGTCTGGATACTTGTCAGCTGGCATCAGCCCTCTGGGATTTTCCCAACTACAAGCTCGAAACCGTCGTCAACGCTTTGAAGATTCCGACGACGCGACTCCACCGCGCCTTGGAAGACGCTTCTGTGACGGGGGAGGTCTTCCACCACGTGGTTCGAGAACTGGGCGGTTGGGATGCCTTGACAATTGACGATCTCATGCGATTGCATCGTTACGAGCCGTCGTGGCCGAGTGAGTCGAAGGGCGATCTTCCGGAACCGCTCTACGATGCTTTGACCAACGGAGGCAGCCTGTCGATTCGATGCCCCCTGGAGCAGCCGAACAGGCGGATTAAGGGCGGAATCCGCGATGCCCGCTTGAGGCCAGAGACCTCATTCGGTAGAATGGCGACCGAAGTTCCCGTAAATGGAGAATCCCGGCTATATGCGACAAGCAATAAAGTTGATCGTGACGCTCCTGTACGCAACGACCGCTCTGGTCTCTGTGGTGATGCTGGCCGCACTCGCCGCGGCCTTTGGCTTCATCATAGCCGTAGGCTTGGGTGAGCACGTCCTGCATATCTCACACACCTTCGCGGTGGTTTGCGCCTACGCACTGTCAACCATTCTTCTGGTCATCTTCGAACTGCTCGGCTGGCAGAAGTGGCGCGAGTACGAACGGCAGAGCAAGGAACAAGCCCGTTCGGGCATCTTCTGGGTGTCAACTCTTTTCTTGGGCGTAGTCTCCGACAAGGCCATTGCCGTCCTCGCCAGTTGGCTGCCGCGATGTACCCACCGGATCAAGACGATATGGGGATCTTCACCGCCGGACACTAAACTCTAAGGCAGCGCTCCTGCCGGATTCCCGGACCTGCTCGGAGTGTAGTTCCATCATGGTCGAACTCATCCCCTCTTGAGCCTAGTGGCGTCGTAGCCTTCGCGTCGGATACCGTATCGTTTCGCGGCTCGGCTCCGGCGGTGTTGGAACGACGTTCAAAGTTCTGGAAGTGGAGCGCGGCACGAAGGAAGAGCTTGGCACTTATGTGGCAAAGGTGGGTTAAGACGGATGATCGCCGAACGTCTAAGCAGCTTGCTCAACTCAACCGCATCGTCCTTGCTGAGGACTCGCATCCACACTCTTCGGGCTGTCTTCTTGGCCATCAGTACGCCATCGTTAGAGCCGTGCCCCGCAGTACTTGCAGTGTTTGGCGTCCGCGTCGTGTCCCTCAGCTGAGCGCTGCGGGCACGCTTGCGTGCTCACCTGTCCGTGTGTCGCCTTGGACAGCTCAACCGTGACGATGCCGGTGGGAACCGCAATGATCGAGTAGCCCAGGATCATCACAACGCTGGCGAGCATCTGTCCCAGTACCGTCGTCGGTGCAATGTCGCCGTAGCCGACCGTAGTGAGCGTGACGATGGCCCAGTAGATACTGCGGGGGATGCTATCGAAACCGTTCGCCTCGCCCTCGATCAGGTACATGAGCGTACCCACGATCAGCACCAACGTCGCCACCGTGCCGAGGAAGACGGTGATCTTGTGCCGACTGGCTCTCAGCGCCTGCCCCAGCACACGGGCCTCCTCGACAAAACGCGCCAGCTTGAGTACGCGAAATACGCGTAGAAGTCGCAGGGTTCGAATGACCAGAAGCGTTTGGGCGCCGGGTAGCAGCACGCTTAGATAGGTCGGCACGATAGCGAGCAGGTCCACCACACCGAAGAAGCTGGTTGCGTAGCGCAGTGGCGGACCGACACAGACCAACCGGAAGATATACTCCACGGTAAACAGGATCGTGAACGCCCATTCAGCTGCACGCAGGTACCACGCGTAGCGCTCGTGAACGGCTGCCACGCTTTCCAGCAGCACCGCCAGCACACTCAGCACAATGCACCACAGCAGCAGTACATCGAACGCTCGTCCCGCCGCTGTGTCGGCTTCGAAAATAACCTCGTGCAGGCAGGCCCGCCACGCTGGATGCAGTGGTTGATCTCGTTGAACCGTCATCCGGACCAGTCTAGCCCGCTTCGTCTACCTGTCACGTGCCCACCAACGGCTCCTTGGCTTCCACGTATCCAGGGAGGGTCAGCCGTCGCATCGTGCCGCCTTACGACCCCTGTCCCGGGGTGAGGAGCTGGTGCCATAAACGCGCTCCGTGGAGCCCTCGTGCTAGCTGCCCAGATTTGGTCGTTCGGATAACGCCTCGCATTCCATCAACGAAGTCAGCCGTGAACGGAGCCGTTCTATCTTCCAACATGAGCTGTCAAAGGCGTGCTCGTTGGCGAATTCCACGGCTGCCAGATACTTGGCATTTGTTTCAAAATAATCCAGGATCTCGGTCAAAAACGTTGTAACACTGTAATAGAGGAAGGACGTATTGATACAGAGGGATCTGGGAAATCCGATGTTCAACAGACATAAGCTGCTTTCACACGGCAGAGTGCGATAGCAGAACACAGATCAATACGTCGCCCCCGGTAGTGGTTTTCCCAGCACTGCCGGGGCTTCCTCTTTGATAAAGAGGAGAGACGTATGAACGAGAATACCCAAAACGCCGTAGCCGAGGCACCACCTGACTCGGTCATCGCAACCAGCACCCACGGAGATGCATCAGAAGAGACGCGGCTCCAAGTTCGCCAGTTTGTTGATGCCCTGACGATCCCTGACGCGAGTGCATGTTGTCGTGACTGCTACACATCAACGCGTTCCTCTAGGTACTCGCACGCCAACGGCTCTCTTACAATACGCGTTCAGATTCATTCCGGTGAATGCGCCAAAGAGCAAGAGTGCCACCGGATGGCCGGGCTTGACCGACCGACCAAGGGCGTCCGTGCTACGCTCGGGCCGATGGTGCCTCGGCGTTATCCATCGCCAGCCACTTCGACGGATGAGGCTTCATGCAGTCTACAACCAGCGCTGCATTCGGGACAGACGGTCACGCCATCGACGGGGTCGGCGGGCAACAAGCGTAGGTCATATCCGCACGATGCGCAGCAGGGAATGCCCTGGTCCATCATCACCCGACAGAGTGTTCGCCGGATCGTCTTCTTGAAAGCCAAGACGATCGCCCAGCAGGCCATCACCGTGACGACGACGACCAGCCACCGAACCGCCGCTCGCGATGCCATGGGGACACCAAGACGTCGGAGGGAAAACTGAATCACCACGGATGGACCCACCACGCCCGCGATCGCTGCCCAATACCGCCAACTCGTGCCGACGGTCTGCTTGGCGATGGACCAAGCTTGGCGCTGCGCTTCCTTTGTCGGAAGGCGTAGCAGCTCCGGAAACAACTTCGAGATCATCGGCGTTCTCGAAAAGGGCTCGAGGGGCGCCAACACCCGACCCGTTGGAAGATCGCCAGTCCGATTGCACATTGCCATAGGTACTGCGCATCCACGGGTGCCTCTCTGTGCTCAACCGCTAACTCGTTTCCTCCAGTCTGCGTTCAGATTCATCCTGGCAAACACCGAAGAACACATGAAGTCGGCGACCTGCATCACAGGTCCCGCCGCGCAGCATAATCGAACTCCGACGCGTGTCGATTGACACGTCGGACGTAGAGTGTTCGGGCACACGGATCCAAACGTCCGGATTCGACCGCACACGCGCCCGTCGGATCGCGTTCAACAATCGCTTCCTGCGCGAGCGGCCCTCAATCGAAGATCGCCGGGGCGTTATAAGAAGAGTTTCTTCCGTGGCCGTCCGATAAACGTGGTGCGCTACCACCGCGCCAACACCCGGCTAGCGTACGGTCGGGGGGGATACGCCCGCGCGCGGCGCGTGTCGATGGCGAAGCCGCGCGCGGCAGCTCCACGGAAACCGAGTATGGGTTCGAGAAGGCACCACGGCAATCTGGCGACATGCGAGGTCGCGCGAGGCTGTCGCGTACACCGTGGCGGGCAGTTCCTCTCCGCACCGATCAGAGAGTGATTTCGAAGATTGAGGATCAACGCGAGACGATCCAAGGATTTCGAGCGTGAACGTTTTAATCGATCTGGGACATCCGGCACACCTGCACTTCTTTCGCCACGCTGCCCGGCAATTGGCGGAAGAAGGGCACACCGTGCGCATGACGGGTCGAGACAAGGACATCCTGGTCGAGTTGGCACGCGGGTTGAATCTCGACGTCGAGTTCTTCGGCGAGTGCCGCCCCGGTATCGTGCCCATGGCCGGCGAGCTGATCTATCGCCAGTGGCGACTCGCGGGCATCATTCGGCGGTTCAAGCCCGACGTAATGCTCGGGATCGCGGGCACCTACATCAGTGTTCTGGGAAAGCTGTTCGCCGTACCGACGTATGTCTTCTACGACACCGAGCACGCGACGCTTTCGAACATGCTCGCATATCCCTTCGCGACATGCACGTTCGTACCACAGTGTTACCGCAAGGCAATCAAATGGCGCCATCGCCGTTATAACGGCTATCACGAACTCGCCTACCTGCACCCGAAGCGCTTCCAGGCCGATTCAAGTGTGCTCGAAGCGGTCAGGCTCGATCCCGGCGAACGGTTCAGCATCGTTCGTTTTGTCGGGTGGGGTGCGGTCCACGACACGGGGTTGTCCGGTCTGACGGACGAGAACAAATTGCGGCTCGTCATGGAGTTACGGCGGTTCGGTCGCGTGTTCGTTTCGAGTGAAGCGCCACTGCCCGAAGGCCTCGAAGCGTACCGGCTCCGGCTGGATGTCACGCGCGTACATCACCTCATGGCGCACGCGGACTTGGTCTTCGGTGAAAGCGCCACCATGGCGTCCGAGGCGTCGGTACTCGGCGTTCCGTCCGTCTACATCGACCCCGTCGGACGTGGTTACACGGATGAACAGGAACACGTGTACGGCCTGGTCTCGAACTTCACCACGCGGCGGCAGACGGAGGCGATCGACCGGGCCGTGGAGATTCTCGCTGACTATGACCGAGTGAAATGGCGTTCGGTCGGCAGGAAGCTGGTCGAGGACAAAATCGACGTGACGGGATTGGTGTGCCGCGTCGCGACAGAGTGTCCGTACGTGACGCCGGCGGATGCCGTGCCCAACGTCGGCGGGCTGGGAGCATAAGGCGCGAGCTACGGCTCGATGACGGGGAGTCCATACGACTTTGTGCGGTATCTGCGGGACATTGGGATTCGGGTCGCATGAACTGGTTCGCCGGATGGCGAACCGGATCGAGCATCGTGGCCCAGACGGCGAGGGGTACCTCGTCGATGAGCCCAACCAGATCTACATGGCTAACCGCCGGCTGGCCGTGCTCGACCCGGCCGCGCGCGATCAACCGTTCTGGAACGAGTCCCACCGGATCGGCGTTGTCTACAATGGCGAAATCTACAACGAACCCGAGCTTCGTGCCGAGTTGGAACAAGCCGGGCATCGCTACACGACACGGACCGATACGGAAACGCTCCCCTATCTGTTCGAACGTGACGGTTGCGAGGCGTTTGGCAAGCTCAACGGGATGTTCGCGATCGCGCTTTGGGACGCGCGGCGCCGGGCCGCGTGGCTTGCGCGCGATCCGATGGGAATCAAGCCGCTGTTTGTCTGGGAGGGACCGCGGGGCCTCGCGTTCGCATCCGAGATCAAGTGCTTTCTGGAGATACCCGGTTTTCGCGCGACGCTCGATCGGCGGTCGATGCACCGGTTGCTGAACGTCCGCTTCGTGCCGTCGGAGCAAACTCTCTTTGCGGGGGTCACCAAACTTCCGCCGGGGCATTGGCTCGAATGGACGAACGGCGGATGCAGAAGGACGCGCTACTACTCGCTACCTGAACCCGACCCCGAAATGACCGAGGCGGATGCGGCAAACGGTTTCTACGATCGGCTCGAAGGGGCGGTCGAGCGCCAGTTGCGGTCGGACGTGCCGCTTGGTGTCTATCTCTCGGGCGGGATCGACTCAACCCTGCTGGTGGCAGCCTTGGCGCGCCGCGGCATTCGCCCGACCACGCTGTGCCTTGGGTTCGGCGAACCGACCGACGAGCTGCACGACGCCAGGCGAATGGCACAATACTACGGAACGGACCACCACGAGGTTGTGATCCAACCCAATGGTCTCGATGACTACCCGCAAGCGGTTTATCACCTCGAGGAACCCAAGGTCAACGGTCTTCAGGGCTTCCATCTGGCGCGGGCGGCGCGGGGGCACTTCACCGTGGCCTTGTCCGGGCTAGGCGGGGATGAGCTGCTCTGCGGCTACGAGATTCATTCCTACTTGCGCAAGATCGCCCCGCTCACCCGCGGCCTGGAAGGTCGCCCGCTTTCGCGGCTGTCAGCGGGCCTGGTTGGCAAGCTCCTGGACGCTACCGGCGGACTCGGCGGGCTCCGCGCCGACAACCTCCGGCGCATCATCGAGTGGGGAGCATCCGCCGGGGATCTTACGCGGCTCTACACGGTGCTGCGAAACGGTTGGGATTTCAGGGACCGCATCGGGCGCTGGCTCTACCGCTCCGACGTGTGGCGCGATCTCAAGAACAGTACGCGCGCGGCCTTCGATCCCTACTTGACCGGCCCATCCGAACCGACGGAACGAGTTCTGCGGTGCGAACTGCAGGTCAAGATGGTGGACGATTTCCTGGTCAACAGTGATCGAACGTCCATGGCCGTCGGCCTGGAGGAGCGCGTACCGTTTCTCGATCTCGAACTCGTTGACTTCATGGCGCGGGTTCCCGCGAGCATCAAGTTCCGCGACGGCATCCTCAAGGCGATCGTGAAGAAGCCGCGCGACGGCTGGCTGCCGCAGTCAGTCCTCGAAAAGCGCAAGTGGGGCTTCACGTTCGATTCCGTCGAACAAGCGAAGAAGGATCTGCTGACGGTCGCGCGACGCGAGCTGACTCGTGAGGCGGTCGGCCGGCTCGGCGTGTTTCGTTTCGACGCGATCGACACGCTGCTCAACGCCAGGCCGCATCGATCGCTTCGATGGCACTTCTTCCTGTTGTGGATGATCCTCGGCCTTCACTATTGGCATCGCACGTTCGTGGAGGGGTCGATCGCGGAAGAGCCCGAACGGAAGCAGACCCGCTTGGACGATCGACAACAGGTACCGGTGCCATGCTGAGCCCAACGTGTCAAACCGAGCAGCTCGACCGTTACCTGACCGGAACACTCGACCATGCGCGGCGCCTCGACTACGCGGGTCACAGCAAGCACGACGCGCTGAACAGCCCCCTGGTCTCCGCGTTGACGTGCGGCCGGCGCATTGCGAGGCTCTGTCTGATTCAAGGCGTCATGCGGTTTCCCGTTGATCTGCGCCGCGTGCTCGGCGTTCGTCGGGAACGGAATGCCAAGGGCATTTCACTGTTCGCGCGCGCCTTGATGGACCGGGGGACGGCGCTCGGTGTGGATGGCGACCTATCCGAGGCGAGGGAGCTATTGGACTGGCTCGTCGAGCACTCGGCCGACTACCCCGTCGGAAGGTCGTGGGGGTATCCGTACCCGTGGCAGGATGTAGGTTTTTTCGCGCTGCGGTCGCTACCGAACCGAGTCGTAACGAGTTTCGTTGCCCAGGCACTACTGGAAGGCTACAAAGTCTTCAGCGATCCCCGCTACCTTGACGCCGCGGGTGAGGCCGTTCGCTTCCTGCTGGATGCCCCCGGTCGCATTCTCGAAACACCACATCAACTGTGTCTGGCGTATGTTCCCAGCGACGACGTCAAGTGGGTCGTGATGGACGTCAGCATCCTAACGGCCGCGGTCGTCGCGCGCCACGCCGCGCTATCCGGCGATCACGGCCGGGTCAGCGAAGCGAGGCGGCTCGTCGCCTACGTCGTCGATAAGCAGACGTCGTATCATGCGTGGTATTACGCTCATCCGCCGCGCGACGCGCGCATCACGCACGACAACTACCACACCGGCTTTATCCTCGATGCGCTCCACGACTACATGCGTTGCACCGGTGAGTTCCGCTGGGCCGATGCCTATCGCCGCGGACTCGCCTTCTATCGCGAGCGGCTATTCGACGCGGATGGCGCCCCGCGATGGATGCACGACAAACCCTTCCCTCGCGACGTACACGGGAGCGCGCAGGGCATACTGACGTTCCTGCGGGCGGCGAACGACTCCGAATTGGGTTGCGAAAGCTATCGAGAAGATGCCCATCGCGCGGCCCGATGGGCCATCAAGAACCTCTGGATGCCCGACCGCGAGCGATTCGCGTGGCAACGGACGCGGCACCGTCTTCGCAAACACGATCTTCTTCGATGGTGCCAGGGATGGATGGCACGAGCACTGGCGGCCCTGCTCCGGTTCGAGATCACCCGGCAAAGCAGGCAGCGCGTGGAAGAACTGGAAGCGGCACCGAGGTAAGGAACGCAAGCGATGTTCATCGGCAAGGAACTGGTTTACGACGGCTCGCTCGGCCTAGCGGAGCGTTTGTACATCTCGCTGCTCGGCGTGCCGATCAACGGGCTGCGCAATCGCGCCCGCCGCATCCTGCCTTACATCAACGATCGGTACAGAAACGTCCTCGATGCGGGATGCGGTCAGGGAATCATGACGTTTCAGATCGCGCGACGCCTTGCGACCGGCCAAATCACGGGCTTCGACATCGATCAGACGCTCCTGGAAAGAAACAAGAGGATCGCGCGGCGGATCGGCGCCGATCATTGCCGGTTCGAGTTCCAGGACATCACGCGGATGGACATCGAGGATCGTTTCGATCTCATCCTGAGCGTCGACAACCTGGAGCACATCGAGAACGACGCGGATCTGCTTAGCCGGTTTCATCGCGCGCTGACGAACCAAGGTGAGGTGCTGATCCACGTGCCCGGATACTTCCGAAGATGGCGCCTGTTTGGGTGGGCCGTCAACTTCGACGTCGATGGACACGTGCGACCGGGGTACACGAAGGAGCAGATTACCGGGAAAGTCCGCCAGGCCGGTTTCGAGATCATCGAGGCCTACTACACGTACGGTTGGCTTGAGACCGTAACCAACAACATTTCCTACTGGATCACCGGGGCGAGGATGAAACGCAAGGCGCTGTATGCGGCTGTGTTCCCACTCCTGCTCTTCTTGTCTTACTTCGGCCGCAACAGCAGACCTGCACAGGGCGCGGGAGTCCTTGTGCATGCCCGGAAGGCGCTCAACGCGAGAGGTTGAACACTATGTCGCTGTCAACAATTAACGGGAACGTCGTTTTGGTCGCGCCGGGCTCCACGCGAACCCAGATCGGTGCCATCACACACCTTCCCTTGGCTCTGATGTCCCTGGCCGCCTGGTTGCGCCGCGATCCGCGGTACAGAGACCGGATCATCATCCGAGACATGGAAATCAAGGATCTCCGTGTGGAGGATTTCCGAGACGCCGCGGTGGTCGGCATCACGGCCATGACCGGCCACATGATTACTCATGGGCTCAAGGCCGCGCGATTAGCACGAGAGGCAAACAGCGATGTGGTCATCGTGTGGGGAGGCATTCATCCCACATTACTACCGGAGGAGACCGTTGCCAACGATCTCGTGGATGTCGTGGTCATCGGCGAAGGGGAAGCAACCTTTCAAGATGTCGTGGATGCGGTCTACAATGGCGACCCGATCACCAACATTCCCGGAACTTGCGTCATGGCGGAAGAGGGAAAGATCATCACGGGGCCGGCCCGCCCGGCCATGGATCTCGAGACCTTGCCCTTACCCGCGTATGACCTCGTTGACATCGACGACTACCATGGCATTCGTCACCAATTCGATTACCAATCGTCGCGCGGATGCCCCTTCCGCTGCGCATTTTGCTACAACATGGCTTTTCAGGGAAGAACTTGGCGGAGCAAGTCCGCGGACAAAGTCGTGCGGGAATTGACTTTTCTACATAGCCAATACAACGTGCGCAGCTTCGCCATGAATGATGATGAGTTCTTCATCAAGATGAAGCGCGCCGAGAATATCTTCGACCAGCTCATCGCGCAGAAATCGCATATCGGCATCATTGCCTCGTGCCGTCTGGATGTCGTGCAGAAGCTTCCGCCGGGCATGCTGGACAAGATGAAGCAACTGGGCGTTGTCCAGATGTTCTTCGGAGCGGAATCGGGCTCCGAGCAGACCCTGCGCGAAATCGAAAAGGATCTGAGCACCGAGGACATCGTCGATGGGGCCATGCGTGTCGCCGATTCCGGCATTCGCCCCGTGTTGAGCTTCATGAGCGGATTTCCGGGCGAGACCTTCGATGAGTTCAAGAAAACGATGGCGCTCATTCAACAGCTATGGCGAGCCCATCCCCTCATTACCATAAACGGCATCTTCCCATTCAATCCTTACCCGGGCACGCCGCTCTATGATCGCGCCCTGGCCATGGGCCTTAAGCCTCCGACTACGCTCGTTGAGTGGGGAGCCTGGTCCTTCCAGTACGATCCCGACCACCCCTGGCTGGACCGGAAGATGAGACGATGGATGAGAATCTCCTTCTTTATAGTAAGGTTCCGTTACTATCTCGCTCGCTACGAGGACCGCTACAACAACAACTGGAGAGTGAAGCTTCTCCGGCTTCTGGTGCAGCCACTCTCGATCTCGGCAAGAATCCGCTGGACGAAGAAGTGGTTTGCGGCCCCATGGGAATGGACCGTGTTCGCCGCGCTGGTAAGGCGGTCATTCGGATACCTGTAACTGCGGACGCCAAGAAGGGGAGACCCTTTCCGGCATAGCGATCCTGGATCACGAGATTGCGGAATATCTCGTTGCGGAGCGGATCGGCGACCTAGTCGGCGCTACAGGGTGAGCCAGTCAGCCTCCGTGGAGGCACCCCGGCGTCCCGGTCGCTGTCCGAGGAATCGCTGCTGGAGAGGCGCCCTGTCGGAGTCGCGGCAGCGGCGAGTTCCGTGACGCGCGACAGTGCGTGGGTCGCCAGCGGCGCACCCATTAGCGTGACGAAGAGATGCACCAGACGGATCACCCCCGCGCCCACCACGCCCATCGCGAAGCCGGGTCCGTGCAATGCCACAAGATAGCCCGTCACCGCTTCCCGCAGAACAAGGTTGCTCGGTGTGACCGACACCAGGTTCGATACCGCCGCAAACACGCCTATGGTCAGCGCGGCAATGAAGGTCACCGGCGTTCCGAGGCCTAGGAACGTAGTGTAGATCATCAAGCCGGAGATCAACAGTTGCAGGAAGAGCGCAGCGCAGATGGCGGCCAGTCTCCAAGGGCGCGTGCCCATCGAGGTCAGGCCCTCCAAGGCGGTGGAGAGGCTTTCCGAGAACTTGCAGGGGCGTCTGAGTACCGGAAGTCGCGCGGCGAATGGGAGTATGGAGAGGATCATCATCCCCAAAGTCATGATCACGAGAACAGGTGGCGGCGCGGTCCCCAGGGATCCTTGGACCAGCAGGAGCGCCGTCCCCGCGGTTCCATGCGTCAGACACACAAGAAAGATGTTGCCCACGAATACCGAAGCGAAATGCGCGTATCGCAGGTTCCGTGTCCGTTTCAGGTACACTGCCTTCACCACGGCGCCGGCCTGAAGGGGCGAGATGTAGTTGGCCAGGTTGGTCAGCACACCCAGCGAAACCGCCTCGCGCAGCGAGAGTCTCGTGCCTAGAACACCCACCAAGTTCGTGAAGATCCATCCGGCCGTCGCGTAGAACGCGACCATGCAGGCAACCAGTGTGGCCACATGACCGATTCTCATATCGAGGAGGTGGGGGAACTGGCTTCGTATCGAGTAGAGATACGCAACCCCCAGGGCGAGGACCGCGAGGGCGAGCACGACTCGTACTTCCCGTCTCATTGGAGGTTATGTCCCTGCGGCGTTGCAACCGCGTGACCCATCGATGGGCATACTACTACATTCCGGCGATGCCGACTGCTCTTATTCCAGGGCCGAACTAGGCGTATTCAGCTGCACGAACGAAACGTCTCTCCGCGCGTGGTTGCGGACGGCTCCCGGGGCGATCTCGCAGTGCCCGTGGCAGATGCCCGGGTAGTCACGCCTCAGGATCCGTTCCCGCCACGCTCGCATTTCCGGGCTGTTCCAGAAGCGGCCGGTCGCTACGAACGCATCGTCTCTGAGTCCTTCGTTTTGTATGTTACAGCACGGGGTGAGTTTGCCATCCCACGTGATGCCAAAACTGCGGAACGGGTCCGCACAAATCACTTTGGCGGGCATGGCGGCGTACGTGAACTGGATGCCATTGACTCGGCACGTTTCTTCAAGAGCGCTGATCAACTCGGCCGGATCTTCGATCCGTAGGCCTTGGGTCGCCTCGGTGTGATCGAGCATCGACTGGGCCATCAGACGCCGCACCCCGATCTTTTTGAGCAGAACGGGAAGGGCCGCCATGCTCTCGAGGTTACGCGTCGTAACAACACCGTTGGCGCTGATCTCGGTCCCCGGCTTCGCATGCGTGGCGAGATAGTGCATGTTCTCGACAATGGTTGCGAAGTCGCTTCCCAAGCGAATGGATTCGTGCGTCTCCGCGTCCGAGCCGTCCAGCGAGATCGCGATAAAGCTTATCCCGCTCGCGAGAATGCGGTCGGCCAGAGCGGGCCGCAGAAGCATGCCGTTGGACACGATGCCGAACCGCTTGGCGATTCGTTGATCCTTGACGTACTGAAGCATACGGACCAGGTCTTTGTGCAGGGTCACCTCCCCGCCCCAGCACAGATACAAGCGCCGCACGCCTCGGAGCTGGTCAACCACCTTCGTAAACTTCTCGTAGGACATGAGTCCCTGGTCGGGGTTCATCAGATCGGCGTTCTCCCGATAACAGTATTCACACTTGAGCTGGCAATGGTTGGTCAGCTCAAGGAAGACCGTGTCCGGAGGATTGTAGCAATAGGTGGAGGCGTAGCGGCCGAGCAGTTTGACTTCGGCCATCTTGAGAATCCCCCGCGCACCGAGAAGCCCGAAAAGGCGCGTCGGTCGGAACCGACGGATGAGGCGCCGGGTCCGGGCGCGTAGGCGGCCCTTGGTCATGACGGCCATCTTCATTGAACTTGCTCCCCTACTCGTCTGTGGACGTGCGTATCGAGCAGTCCCAAGCAGAGCATCCGAAACAGTAAATGCCGCGGCACGGTCCCGCGAGCCAGTCTTCGTTCCACTACATCGCGGCGAAAGACGCGCTGCAGTATCGCGGACGAAGCGAAGACCTCCCGGACCAAGTCTCGGGCACCCACGATCTTTGACATCACATCAACATAAAAGCCGCACTTACGCCGGTTCCAGACAATCTCCGACGGAACGAGCCCCTGAAACATCCGACGGACTGGATACTTGCTCCAACCGCCGCGCATGTGGTCCAACGGGTCGAGACGCGCCGCCGCTTCGACGATGCGATAGTCCAGAAACGGAAGGCGCGCTTCCACGGAGAACGCCATGGAGTTCAAGTCCTCGTCACGCAGTAGCCAGGGCAGGTGGTAGCCGGTGATCTCGTCGAGACGCCGTTCCTCGTACGTGTTGCGATTCGTGCCGTTTGCGGCACACGGATGGAAAGCCGGATCGTTTAGGAATGACCTGGCTCTGTGCGCTATGCGCAGGCGCCGCAGCGGCTCGGTCAATCCGCCCATGCCGTGCAAGACCATGTTCCTGAGATTCCCGTTCCGATGCCGGAGTACACCGGGCATCCACCTAAGGAGATCCTTCCACCGGCGCTGTCTGCGGAGTTCCCGGAACACCACCCAGTAGTACTGGAAGTACCCGAGGAAGAGTTCGTCGCATCCTTGCCCATCCAGGACAACCTTGACCCCTTCTTTGTGGATCGCTTTCATGGTCACATACTGGTTGTACACACCGCTGCTTCGAAGCGGTTGGTCATGGTGGAGAATGAAGCCGATCAGATCCCCCACATCCATTGCGGCGGGCAGACTCACCCAGGTGGGTTGCAGATCGCCGAAATCAACCATACGTTCGGCCAGGCGCCGCTCCAAGTTGACATCGACCCCGTCGATGGCAGATTCAGGGTGGACCGCTGTGAATGACCGGATCGCCCGCTTGGGACCGAGGAGGCGCCGCATCGTGGCCACGATGCCCGTCGAGTCGAGCCCCCCGCTCATGCAGCTTCCCACTGGAACGTCGCTGCGCAGCCGAATCCCGACCGCATCCTCGAACACAGCGCCGAGCTGTTCGGGGTCGTACGGTGCTGCCTGATCGTCCGTCGGGGGCTCCCACCAACGGTTCACGGCCAGACCCCTCTCGTTGAGTCGCAGCACGTGACCGCCGGGAAGTTGCCGGACGTTTTCCCAGAATGTCTCCGCCCCAAACATCACTGTTCCCTCGTTCACGTACGCACGGACAGCGTGATCGGCGAACTCCGGGCGGACAAGACCCGAAGCGAAGAGCCCTTTGATCTCGGAAGCGAAGGCCATCCCCCCCTTCAATTCTACGTAGTGGAAGGGTTTGATTCCCAGGCGGTCTCTGGAGCAGAACAATGATCGCTCTCGGCTGTCCCAGATGGCAAGAGCCCACATGCCATTGAGTAGAGGAAGACACTCTTCACCCCAATGTACGTATGCCTCCAGGAGGACCTCCGAATCAGACTCCGTCCGGAAGTTGGCGCCGGCGCGAACCAATTCTCGCCGCAACTCCAGGTAGTTGTAGATCTCCCCATTGAACACGAGCCAGTACCGCCCGTTGCTCGAACACATGGGCTGGTTCGCGCGCTCGTCCAGGTCGATGATGGCCAATCGGCAGTGCCCCAGACCGGCTGTCGCGGGCACGTCAGGCCGCGGGACTGCGCCAAGGGCATCGCCTGAAGCACCAAACACTTGGACACCGTCGGCATCCGGGCCGCGATGCCGCTGGGCGGCAATCATTCGCTCCACTCCGCGTTTGATCCCGTTCGCCCGATCGGCGGAGACTATTCCTGCAATGCCGCACATCGCTCTATCCCAATGCCTCGCGCAACCCCTGAATGTTCCGCTCCGCCTCTCCATGCATCTCAGTTCGCAAACTCTCTAGCCGCTCCACGCACTGGGAATAGTCCCTACAAAGAAGATCAAGCTTGCGAAGAGCGGCATCGCAAGTGAAGTCCTCCACGGCAACGGCGTAATCCTTCCATCCCAGCCGGTCCACCAGACTGGCTACCTTCTCGTGATACACAATGGGCACAAATGGTGTCGCCGTAAAGACGGCAAAGATAATGCCGTGGTAGTGGCTGATGATGGCGGCGTCGAGAGACGTGAGAAGCTCGGCGAGTTCCTCTGGTCGGGCGGGCTCTCGAAGTGTGGGTGACGGGGCGCCGACAGTGGACAGGGCCGCACACACACGTGCGTAGGTGTCCGCGTCGTGCGGGGCATTGAAAAAGAACAGCCCCTCCATCTTGCGCTCCGCCAACCGAGTGAACAGCCGAGCCGCCTCGTTGGCATACGATTCTGATTGGGGCTCTGCTCCTTCCTTGAAGCCCAACGTGAACGCGGGAATCAGGTTCACACCGATTCGGCGGACGGGCTTCGCTGGATCTCGCGTGGCGTCAAAACGCCGCAAGACCAGTGCGAGGTCTAACGCAGCCACAACCTTCTCCGATGGCGCGCCGTATTTTTGCACGACCAGGCGGGCACTGTCGGCATCCCTGAGAACGATGCGACGGCTCCACGAGAACATCCTCCGGCAGAGCCATCGGCCCGTTCGCGTTTCCACTGGCTCGACCGCGCTTGTCAGGAACACCGTGGGCACCCCACGCAGGCGCGCCAGAACGTTGATCACAAACGGCACCACGATCTCGCTTGTCAATTCCTTGATACGGCCAAAGTCCTGGAAGACCCCACGTTCGATGTAGATATCGCATCGTCCAAGTTCGCGGTAGATCTGCCACAGGCGCCGCAATATGTTGCTCCGGCTGACGGGTCGTACTGGGAACGCTCCGGTGGGCGTCTGAACCAGGGTGGCGCCTTCTCCGTTGTCGCTCTGACCGGTCGTACCGAGGTAATACCGTACAGCAGTCATCAGGCTACGCAGCAATCCTGCGTCTCGCACCCTCACCTGCCGCCTGGCTTGAGCAGTCGATGCTATCGAGAACACGACGGCATCGAGGCGCAGCGTGTGCAGCATCTCGTGGAACGCGTAGGTGACCGCAATATCTCCCACGTTTGGCGTGGCAAACGCCCCGTACACGACGGCGCTCTTTCGCGGCGGTTGACAAGGCATCTCACGTCTCATGATTGTCGTCGCTTCGTATCACTCCGCGGGTCCGATGTGATCGTCTCTCTCGAACAAGAGATGATACGGATGAAGCCAATCCGCGAGCCGTTCACTAAGCTGTCGATAGTTTTCGATCTTGATCACCGTGGCCCGTCCGCGCCCCAACGGAGCCAGAATCCGGCTCTTCATGGTCGATGGGGCCATCAGCCGGGCGAAACGATTCCAGAAATCCGGGACGCAGTAAACGAGTTCCTCCCCGAAGTTCACCGTCCCAGCCGCGAAACTTGCGGGATCCGTGATGGCGCAATCCTCGACGTGCAAATATACCGGTGTCACCAGCACCCAGCCGCCATCCGCAAGCAGACGTCGTGCCTCACGCGCGAACTCGACGTCCGCGTCGTCTTCGAAATGTTCCAGGCTGCAGTGCAGGAAAATGCCCCGCAGGCTGCCATCGGGCAACGGGATATCGGCAGCACTGGCGCCGATCTTGTGGCCATGCACGCCGGGGCGGTTCTGCAAGTCCAGCTCGTAGACCCGGCTGCCGTACTTCTCCCGAAAGTAAGACGCCGCCGGCGAGAATTCACAGCCGACGTCCAAGTAGGCGCCCGGCTGGTGGGCCGCGTCTTGAGCAAGTCGCGCTTCGGTCAGGTACATCTCCAGGGACTTTTTGTACCAGGCGTGTTGGTACAGGTTCCGGTGGGTACGGAAACGCTTCATCGATCCCAGACGTCGCGCGTAGTCCTCCAGGACAGCTACGTCGACTCGGCGCCGGTCCAAAGTGATCCCGGCCTCCAGCAGGGCTTCGTCCACGCCCTCCTCGATACCTTCCGCTACGTAGTAGTTTCGCGCGAATCCGGTCGCCCTTGAGACCTTGGGCTCGCGGACCTGCCGGGTGTACCGGTCCCACCGCAGACGCCGCCATCGGCTCGCCGCGATTCGCGGCAGCCGGGCCGGATGTGAGAGGGATCGAATCAGACCGTGCAACGCCATGAGTTGGGGGAACCTGCTTCTCGCATCGAATCGTGTTCGCACGCCAGGAACCAGGGTTCTGCCGGTCTTGAACCTGAGGATAGAGTCCCCCGGGGCCTCATGCGATACTTATCGGTACCTGAGTATCGGCAGATCAGCGAGTTTTGCTTGTCGTTGCGTTCAAGTCGCCGAGCCGCGGCGTGTGCCGGAATTGCGCCGTCGGCCGCTCTTGCGCTCGGGCATGGCGCAGCCCGTGCCGGTTGATCGCGTCCGGCGCAGAAAACGCGCCTCGTCTACGCTGATGGCTATCCATCGCCGTGTCTTCCTTGTACGGGTGCGGGGGGTTCGACATCCGGTCAACCGGTCACGCGATGCGGAGCCTGTCTTGATACTCGGTCCGTGGGCGCCTGGCCACTCTCGGAGCACACCACCTGGCGGACGGCCCGCATCACACGGTCCACGCTGATGGACTTCAGGCACACACGGTCGCCACACGCCAGGGCAGCCGACGGGTCACCGTTCCGAAAGCACGGCGCGCAGGGCACGCCGGTGGGCCGCAGAACCTGTTCCTCCTGCCCACGGGGTGCGACAAGAACGGGGTCGGTGGGCCCGAAGACGGTGACCGTCGAAGTGCCGACGGCCGCGGAAAGATGGGCGGCACCCGAATCGTTGCTCACGGTGAGATCCGCCGCCGCTAACAGGGCCGCCGACTGGCCCACGGTGGTCTTACCCACCAAGTTCCTTATGAGCGGGTTCCTCGGTTCATCAAGGCACCGCACGTGTGGCTTGTCGTCGGGACCGCCGAGAATCACGATCCCGCACTGAAGCTCACGAATCATCCGGTCCATCAGTTCCCGGAACCTCTCGAGCGGCCACCGCTTCCAGAAGAACTGGCCGACGCTGGGTGCCACTACGATGACGCGGCGGTTCTCGCCTCTCCAATCGCTCAGCACCTCCTGGGCCCACAGACGATCGTCCTCATGGAGCGGCCAGAAGGGGCTATCGACAGAGACGGGTTCGCCGTTCAGCGCGGCGACAAGATCCTGTAGATTAGAGCCGCAATGCGAAGCTTCATTGAAAGGAAGGGAGCGGGTGTACATCCTGGTGTAAGGAAAGCGGTTCTTGCCGGCACGTACGTGCCCCACTCGTACGGCGGCTCCAGAGCACAGCGTCAAAAGCGCCAGATCAGGAAGATTGGAATTATAGTGTCCGATGACCATGTCATACCGTAAGCAAGTCTTGACCAGTACCGTGACCAACCGCCAGACGTGCCGGACGGCGAACTGAAACTTCCGTGGAAGCGCGTATCGGCCCGGTGCTCGCTCTAGCAGAAACAGCCTGTTATCCAGATCAAACACGTTCCGGAAGTACCCCAGCCGTTCCAGGGGTTTCGCGGAAACGCTGTGTTGGAGCACGATGTCCATCTCCGCGTCGGGATACATTTCCCGAATCGATCTGAGCGCCGGCAGAAACATGACCGTATCACCAAGGGCCATGGAAGCCGTGAACAGTATTCGCCGCGGTGGATTGTGGTCCGAACTCATCATGTGGCCTATCCGACGCGCCCCGATACACGTCGAGGCTGCTGAAGGCGAACGTGGAAAAGTTCGTCATCGAGGTGAACACGCCGATCACGAACGCCGAGCGCCCCGTCCGCCCTGCAAACGTCGTTCGGCGACGGATGAAAGTCACGATCGAGGTCGCGTGAACACGATACATGCCCGCAGACGTCGCGCGCGATGACCCACAGCCCAGCCACCGAGCTGAAAGCGATGCCGAAAACGCCGTCGTGCCTAAGCGGCATGCCCGTGCGTTCCGGCATACCGATCGCGTCGCGAATCGACGACTCCAAGTCCGTACTCCTTCTCATGAATATACGTACTCCGCACTCGTTTATCGGAACCTCCGGGACGCAGGGTGACCTACGTGGCGTTACGAACGTGGCTTATTGGCCCGGGAACCAGCATTCCGCTGGTTCAACTCGCGCCAACCGGTGGGGGCACCGGCGCTGGATGGGTCAAGATCCGCCACGAAGCTGAGAACACGCCGCCATCTCAACGGAGCATCGAATGGTCGCCGTCGAACTATGTTGGCACGGCGTACGCAGCTTCCGTCGGAACGAAGTATCGCTCTATCGTCTCGATGAGCTTCGTCCGATCGATGGGTTTGCTCACGTAGTCATCACACCCGGCCATGATGCACTTCTCTCGATCTCCGTCCATGGCGTGGGCGGTGAGTGCGATGATCGGCGCGGAGTAGCCCTTACGCCGAAGTTTCTCCGTCGCCTCGTATCCGTCCATGACGGGCATCTGCATGTCCATCAGAATGACATCGAACGGGTTACCGTCGTCGGAGATGCGTCAATCGCGACGTACTTTCAAGTCCACCAGTTTGTCGATGCCCTGTACGAGCCATCTGACATCCTGGAGTTTCGCATCTTGCCATCGGCGCAGAGCAGATGGACGCTCGCATCCACGGTCGATGATGTGCTACCGTGGCTCATCGACATGAACGCTGACGGGCAAAGCATCTACGTCGGCTGCAACCCTCGCTCCTGCGAAGGTGATGGCTCCAAGGCAAAGAACTGCACAGGTTGCGGACGCTGTACGAAATGCGTTTCCATCTGTCGAAGCCTGTGCATCGACATCGAGAACACGGATCTGACCGAGTTCAGCTTCAAGTTCAAGGAATGCGATCTTCCGGCTCCAACCGTTACCTTGACCTCCGGAGCAGGCATTCACTGTTATTGGCGGCTCGACGAAGAGCTACAACCGGAGCAGTGGTCACGGTACCAGAAAGCGATCATCCAGGCCGCAATCGCCGCCGAGTTGGACGTTGACCTCAAGATCCACGATCCGCCGCGAGTGATGCGGGTTCCAGGCTTTGTCAACCACAAGCGTAAGAAACCAGCGAAGCTCATCCGCGTTACGAAGGAAGCGACCTACCCGCTCATCGAATTCCCGAAGCCTCAAGAGACGACCGGCCACAACACCAAGCCCAAGGTCAAGCCGCCGAGCCTATGTCATGGTAGCGAGACGGACATCATTAACGCACCGAAGTATCTGGACCGACTGGATTCATGGCGCTGCGACGATTACGGCTCGTGGATCGACGTGGGCATGGCTCTCCACGCTATTTGGACTGGTGATCGAGTGTTTCAGCTCTGGCACGGTTGGAGCAGGAAGAGTCCGAGGTACGCCGGCGAGCAGGATTGCCGGAAGCATTGGGATACTTTTTCCGCGAATGGAAACGGAACCGGGCGTCTCGGAATCGGCTCGCTCATTCACTGGGTGAAAGAGGACGACGGGGACGACACCAGCCACGCCTGGGAACCGATTCCCGCTACAGCGCTGCCCTCCAGACTACGGAAGATGGCTGACGTTGTAGCGGCAAGCATGGGGGTCGATCCCGCCGGATTCATCCACCCGGCCCTGTCGGTTGCAGCCACCGCCATCGGAGCGAGTCGAGCGGTACAACCCAAACCGGGTTGGGAAATGGTTCCGATCCTCTGGACGGTGATCATTTCTTATTCCGGCGGAAAGAAGAGTCCTCCGTTTCATGCGGCGATCAACGTCCTGCGAACTCGTGACGATGCGACCTGCGAAGCACATGACGTCGCCATGAAGTCGTATGAGCACGAGTTGATCGAGTATCAGCAGCAGGCAAAGGCGTCGAAGGTGAGCAACCCGAAGAAGCCGGAAGAGCCGGTTTGCGAGCGACATCATACGTCCGTCGCCACGTTGCAGGCCGTCCACAAGATCCTGAGCGAGAACGCCAGGGGCATATGCGTGGCAAACGACGAACTCTCCGGCTGGCTCAACGCCATGGACCAATTCACCAGCGCCAAGGGGGCGGACTTGTCCAACTGGCTGGAGCTGTACAACGGTCATGGCACGACCGTGGATCGAGCCGCGAAGGAGCCGATGCGAATTCCCAGGACGTCGGTCAACGTGACCGGAACGATCACAAGGAACCAGTGGCGAGAGTCCATGTCGGGAACCAACGCCAGCAACGGGTTGGCTCCACGGTTCCTGATCGCCATGCCACCGAAGAAGTACCAACGGTGGACGAACGTGGGGATCGATCCATCCGTCGTCACCGAGTACGACACGATGATTCAGAAGATGCTCGGACTCATGCCGGATGCGGATGGCAAGCCAATCGTAGTCGGATGGACGGACGATGCGGCATGTTTGTGGCAGGCGTTCTTCGACGAGAACGTGACCATGCAAGAGCGTGAGACCGATGGCTACCTCGAATCGGTCTATTCCAAACTTGAAGGGCAAGCAGCGAAGCTTTCTCTTGTCATCCAGATGCTGCGCTGGATGGAGGATCAATCGCTCTCGAACACCGAAATCGACGCCGAAAGCATGCGGATGGCCATCGAGCCAACCAGGTGGTTTATTGCTGTCCACCACGACGCGAGGACGCCACGATCTTCGATAGCTGTCCAGCGTACTCCTCGCTCTGTGGGAAGCTCAGGCACATGGAGCGTTATCACGGACTCAACCTGATCAACCTGGCGAATCGAGAGCGAATGACGGTCGAGTGGCGTATCCACGGCGGAACCACCGACTGGTCAAAGATTCGTCCCTGGGTCCTGGCTACGCAACGATGGGTCGAGCATGCGGTGAAGCGGTCGTGCCATTTCAAGGAAGAGCCCCGTTGCCAACTCGCAGGCCGGCTTGAACGCCTTGCTGGTGACAACGGGCCTCAAGAGCAACAGCCGCATCGATCGCAAGGTTTCGAAAGATCTCCGCGAAGTCGGTAAATATTTACTGAATCGCTGGAAGCAATTCAATCCAAGACAGGACGGCAAGGCGTCCGTTCGAGCCGCCTAGATCATTTCGGCCCGGATTTCCCAGATGGAGTGTTCGTAATGGCATGATACGTGCATGTTTCCCCTGTAATCCAAGTGTTTCCGGCCATTTTGACAGGAACACCCAATGGGTGACAGACGAAGACAAGCACTTCGTGTTCAATTTGATGGCAAACTCAAGCTTGAGTTCCACGGAGCTAACGTCACGAGCGACGCGGGCTTGCTTGCGTTTCGTGAACTGGATGAAGCGTTCCGTTTGACTGAGAAGGGAAGCACACTGCTGTCGGATTGCCGACGGGGAAAGAACACGCAGCACACCCAATTGGCCATGTTACGGCAGAGTGTCTATGGACGTTTGGCTGGCTACGAAGATGTCAACGATGCAGAGCGTTTGCGAGTTGACCCTGCCATGCGTCGAGTTGTTGGCGGGCGTGCGAAAGAAAGGGAAGCCGCATCGACGAGTGAGATGAGCCGGTTCGAGACGGAGATGTTGAGTACAAGGAAGAACCTGACGGCGGCGATGAATCTGTCCGGAACCTGGATCGACTCCGTCCATGAGTGTGCTCCGCTCGACAAGCTGATCCTGGATCTGGATAGCTCGGTCAGCGAGACGCATGGCGAACAGCAAGGCTCGGCGTACAACGGTTACTTCGAGTGCATGTGCTATCATCCGCTGTTCCTGTTCAACCAGTACGGCGATCTGGAACGTGCCATGCTGCGGCGTGGCAACCACAACAGCGCCAAGTTCTGGCGTCGGGTTCTGCTGCCGGTCATCGACCGATACCGGGATCGCGACATACCGAAGTACTTCCGTGGTGACGCGGTGTTTGCCATCCCGGGGCTGTACCGGGTGCTGGAGGAGGAGAGTTTCCAGAATACCATCCGCATCCCGTCGAACGACGTTCTCATGGCCAGTATCAGGCATCTGTTGACCCGTCCGGTGGGACGCCCTTCACATAAGCCCAAGGTGTTCTACGAGAGCTTCTCGTATCAGGCGCAGAGTTGGGACCGCCCTCGCCGCGTGGTGGCCAAGGTCGAGTGGCATTGGGACGAGCTGTTTCCGCGTGTCGGATTCATCGTGACCAACATGACCGGTTGGTCGAGGAAAGTAGTCAAGTTCTACAACGGTCGCGGCACGGCAGAGCAGTGGATCAAGGAGGGCAAGTATGCCGTGAAGTGGACACGGCTGTCGTGCCGGAACTTCAGGGACAACCAGACGCGGCTTCAGCTCTTCGCCCTGGCGTACAACCTCGGGAACTTCCTGCGGCGGTTGGCGTTGCCGAGGTCCGTGAGGCACTGGTCGTTGACCACGCTACGGGAGAAGCTGATCAAGATTGGCGCGAAGGTTCTCGGCACTCCAAGTACGTGACGTTTCAGATGGCGGAGGTGGCGGTCCCGCGTGAGTTGTTCGCAGCGATCTTGGAGCGGATTCGGCGGTTTGGTGTACCGCCGCCGCTGCTGCGACGCGGATGAGTGTCGCGACAGGGCAAATAACATGATGGTCCCAGTCAGGGGCTGGTTGGTGCTGCGCCGTGTAGCGGGAAAGCGCCCGCCGCAGCACTCTGATTGGCGGAAAGGGGTCAGATTTGGCGTTCAAGCACAGGCGTTATCGGCAGCATGGTCGTTCGGTTTCTAGATCGGCCCAAAACCAGTTAGAATTGCGACTTCGGAGGCGGCAAATGGGAAATATCGCTTAGCAACACTAGCGACGAGGAGACATGAGAAGCATTTCGAAGCTAAAGACTACCTGTGCGGTCATGATGATGTTTGCGGCGGGAACCGCGTACGGACAAACCACCTGGCATATCGACGACGACAACGCCTGCCCCGGGTCTGGCACCCAAGTGGACCCGTTCTGCACGATCCAAGCGGGCATCGACGCAGCCGTTAACGGGGACGAGGTCCTCGTCGCCGGGGGAACCTACAACGAACAGATCAGCTTCAGCGGCAAGGCCATCACCGTGCGTAGCTCCGGCGGCGCGGGCCTGACCACCATCGACGGGACCGGCCTTAACGGCAGTGTCGTCACTTGCATCGGCGGGGAGAGCCCGGACACCGTCCTCGACGGTTTCACCATCACCGGCGGGAATGCCACCACCGGCGGCGGGATGCACAACGACAACAGCAGCCCGACGGTGACCAACTGCACGTTCAGCGGGAACACGGCGACCGGGCAGTTCTCATCCGGCGGCGGGATGTCCAACTTCGAAGGCGGCAGCCCCACGGTGACCAACTGCATCCTGTGGGGTGACAGCCCGGATGAGATCTTCAATTTAGACGTTCTCTCGATGTCAGCCGTCAGCTTCAGCGACGTCCAGGGCGGCCTGCCTGGCGGCACCATCGACGGCGGCGGCAACATCGACGCCGACCCGCTGTTCGTGGACGCCGAACTGCACCTGGCGGCCGGACTGTCCCCGTGCATCGACGCGGGCGACAACACGGCCGTGCCGGCGGGCGTCACCACCGACCTTGATGGCAACCCCAGGTTCGTGGATGACGGGGCGGTTGGGGATACTGGAAACGGCACGCCCCCGATCATCGACATGGGCGCCTTCGAGGCGCCCGGGGACTGCAACAGCAACGGCACCGCCGACCACACCGAGCCGGACACGGACGGTGACGGCCTGATCAACGACTGCGATCCGGATAACGACAACGACGGCTTGGAAAATATCGACGAGCAGGCAATCGGCACCGATCCATTCAACCCGGACACCGACGATGATGGCATTTCGGATGGCCCGCTCGATCCGGACGACGCCGGCCCCATTGCTGCCGGTCCGGACAACTGTCTATTCACGCCGAACTTCAACCAGGCCGACGCCGACGCCGACGGTGACGGAGCCGGCGACGCGTGCGACTTCTGCCCCAATGACCCGCTCGATAGCTGCGGTGACGTGCGCAATCTGACCCGGAACACGGGCCATCCGACGATCGCCGATGCGATCGCCAGTGCGACCGCCGGTGACGTGCTGGAGGCTCCGGCGGTGCAGTTCGGGGCCGAACCGGCGATCGACTACGCGGGCAAGGCGGTCACACTGGGCAGCACGGCCCAGATCAGTCATCCCGTGGGCGGAACAATCACGTTCGCGGACGATGCGGTGCTCGCCGCGGCGGCTGGCAATTCGGTGACGCTGGACAGCGACGTGACGGTGGGCACGGCCCAGCGCCTGGAGATCATTGCCGACTTCGGCACCACGCTGGGTGGCGCGACGCAGGTGAACTCCCTGGCCGCGATGATCTTTAGCAGCTTGGTCAACAACACCGGAACGCTGGCCCTCAACAACGGCACGATCGATGCCACCACGATAGGCAACGCCGGAATCTTCACCGGGTTCGGCACGTTATCCGCGGAGTCGACCACCAACGACAACGAAGTGGTCGCCATCGCGGACATGCAGGTGGTGGGTGACTATATCAACAACGGAACCACCACCATCCAGAGTGGCACGTTTACGCTTACCGGCACGCTGACCGACAACGGCGTGATCATCGGTGACGTCGGCGGAGGCGTTGACGACTCAAACCGGAGTTCAGGTGTAAGTTCTGGGCTGACCGTCATCGGCGATTACGTTTCTGATGCGGGTGCGTCGCTGAGAATGCCAAACTCGGGTAGCGTCATCAGGGTCGGTGGGGATTTCGACGCGGCCATGAACAATAGCACCCGCGTTGAGCCGGACAAGGCCGAGCTGCGCATGGTGGGTCTGGGCGATGTGGCCCAAAGCCTCCAGACGATGAGTACGGACATCAGGAACTGTCCGTTGGGACTGGACCGCTCGCTGCCCGGTCATTACCCGATGGGTACACTGCGCATCGGACCGACACCAACAATCGTCGATCTCATCGACGCACACGACAACGATCAATCAGGTCAGGCGCAATCCGAAGCCATTTACGTTCAAAGTCTGGTCATCGATTCCGGTGCTACACTCAACACGAACCTGCGACGAGTCTACTACGAGTCTCTGACGTTGGCTGGAAACCTGGATGACCCGAACAACTTGATCGCGATCAAACCGGTGCCGGGTGATTTCTCTGGTGACTGCAACACGGATCTAACCGACTACGTGTCCTTCTTCGATTGCGCCGCCGGACCAGGCCTGTTACCCGATCCTCTCGCACCGATCACATCACAACAGTGCCTCGACGCGTTCGATTTTGACCATGACAACGATGTCGATCTGCGCGACTTCGGCGGGCTTGCCGACGTCTTCGGGGCTACCTCACAACAATGATTCCCCTCCCCGAATAAAACTCCAAAAGCGGGGAGATTCCGCTTCCTGAGAATGCCTTCTTGGCGGCCTTGATAAGGTACGGGAACAACGTGTACATGGTATCACTCAACTCCGGCGAGTTGGGTTATACGAGTACGGGAGAGCGTAAACCATGAGAGACCGTCAGTATCCAGCAACGGTTGTCGAAGTCTTGGATGACCAGATGACGTTTCCCAACGATCTTCTCCAAGCGGTTGAAGAATTCGCGGAATCGAAGCCATGGGAAGGCTCAGAAGAATCGCGGAAAGAGAAATTCCGTCAGCTCAATCACTCGATGGCAGATGCGTGCAGGATCAAGCTGCCGAAGCTCGTCTTTGGCGACCTTGATGGCGGCAGTACCGGAGGAAGTCATTACCGTCCCCGAAGTCACCGGATCGTGATCGTCGGCAAGCTGTCCGTGGTCACGTTCCTCCATGAATTCGCTCACGCCCTGGGTTACGGAGAGCGTGAGGCTTGCCGTTGGTCGATCAATCTCTTCCGCAAGTGCTTCCCTCGCCAATACTCGCGGTTGATCCACGTCGGGCACACGCTGGTTCGACCTCAGGATCTCTCCGCCACGCTGACCGAAGAAAGTGCTCGATGAACGTGCGACGTGGCATTTACTTCCGATGTGCAAACGGATTGGAAGCCTTTTGGTCGGCGCATGTGGATGCGCTGAAGATGCGAAGTCGGGCAAACCCGCGAACGGGCTCAGAAACGCGGGTTCCTGCGTGGATGGTACAGGGTTCATCCGCACACCTCACCGCACATGTTCAAGCGGGTGCGACACTCTGCGTCGGAGCTGATCGAGGTCGAAAGACGTCCATTCGTAACAGGAACCGTAAGCATTTTGAGAAAACGCCCTCGAAGCGAAGACGGAACAGCAAGCATGCCTGAGATAGTAATCAACCTCTTCGTCCACGGAACATTGATGCCCGGTGAATCAAACTTCCGGCAGATCGAAGACTTCGTCATCGACCACCAACCGGGAACAATCGATGGCGTCGTCGTTGATCTGGGTGCGTATCCGGCTTTGATCCCGGGCGAAGGTCTCGTCAAGGGCGTCATGCTTCGGATGCAGCGAGAGGCGCTGGAGATCACGGACAGGATCGAAGGCTATTACCCAGATCGCGAGCGAGGTCTCTATGTACGCGAGGAAGTCGTCGTGCGGTTGGAGGGCGGGCAGGAAGAAGTTGCATGGACCTATGTGTTCTTCAACACGGCTATTGCGGCGGACTGTCCACGACTGATCGCGGGCGAGAGGGGCGGGATCGAGATCTTCGCGTGGGTGTCGGTGTAGCCGTGGGGTTGTCACGCCGTGAATGCGGTGTTCCGCAAGTTCAAACCGTGTCAAGCCTGTTGGTGCTGGGGATTCTCGGACCTGGTCGAACCACGTTAGGCTTCCCAAAACGGATGCGTACCGGAATACGAGCCCACGGGACCGCCTAGCCATTGGGCGAAAGCTCTATCTTGAAATGCGTCTTTCACTTGAATACAATGTCAGACGAGCCGATTGCCAGACTGGCATGGCCGGTACCCACGATAACTTGCCTTTGGGTGATCGACTATTGGAAGCAGACAAAGTAAGGATATACTGCCAGCATAATAGTTCGTTTGCCTCGAAAGAAGCCTCCTCAGCAGAATTCGTAGGTGTGTGAGAGCGCCCTGCACGGCGAAAAACCCGGTTTTTGAGGCCTTGCGGGGCCGATCTGCCTCTGCGACAGGTGGGCCGAAACCGACATCGAGTTTGAAGGCGTTGCTTTCACCGCCATCTGAGCGGCTTCTCCGCCTGCGGCTCGGGACCCTGTCGGCCGTCGCTCGCCCAAACGAGCGAAGCGAGCGGGCGACGGCCGATAGGGTGGGACGCAGGCGGCCTGCGGACGGGCTCCCCGAGGCTTGAGCGCCTCCGGGAGGACCCACAGATTCTGCTGAAGAGCCCGAAAGAAGGAAGAGCATCAGTATTCCAGCAAAATGTCCCAACTGTGGTATGGCATTCGAGACCCCAGATAGCTCAGAAGGGAAAGCTGCCCGATGCGGTAAGTGCAAGTACAGATTTACAGTTGACCGAAACATCCTTGCCGAACCCCAGACTTACGACATCGAGAAAGAAAGTGAACTCGCAACTACAGAAGAATCTCCCGCAAGTTATCGAACCACCACACCAACCCCGGAACTGAAACGCGTGGATTGGGGAGCGTTCAGGAAAAAGGCACACAAATGGACTCTGTTTGGATTCGTCCCATGCGTAGCTCTGTTCTTTGTAGGGGCAGGTATTTGGAAGGTTCATAATAACAGAGTGAAACAGATTGCGGCGGCGGAAGCAAAGAGAGAACACGAAATAAGGCGAATGAAAGCGGTCCTGCCACGAATGGCACTGCCGCTGTTTCTGAGGCGTGAACGCGGTTGCGTATCGGCTGG
>CBDUXT010000076.1:0-30052 GCA_965371245.1 uncultured bacterium
GGCTCGGAAAAAAAGAGCGCGGCTCAGGGTCGAGGGTATGCGGGTGCCCCATCCTCTGCACGCGTGTCACTGCTCTTGAGCAGTGCCGGCGTTCCCGGGTGCTCGAAACTCCGCGCGGGCTTAAAGCCCGCGGCTCAGGGTCGAGGGTTACTCAGGGTCGAGGGCGGCTCAGGGTCGAGGGCGGCTCAGGGTCGAGGGTTACTCAGGCTCGAGGGCGGCTGAGGATCGAGCGTGGCATGCCCAAGCGAAGCGCGGGCATGGAAGCTCGGAAAGACGAACCCGCTTCCTGGATACGCCCCGATTCAGCGCACGGCGACACATGCCCGCGCCTGCGGCTTGGGCATGCCACGCGCTCGGATCGCGGGAATAATCCTTTCGAGCCCCGCGAGACCTCCGAACAGGATCGCGGCAAAGAAGACGTCGCCTGCGACGGTGTTGCGAAAGAAGGGAATGGCGGCAACATAGCATGCGGCCAGACCGCCCGCGGTCTTGGGATACATATCGAAGACAACCCACACGGCAAGGTTGGTGATGACGAAGAACGACACGGACCCAGCCAGGGAGGCGGCCAGGATCGCCCAGGGTGATGGCACGGACGCGACCCACGTGCCGATCCCCACAATGAGCACGAGGCTGCCGTACACCGCCGGGGTTAACACGTGGAACCCGTGCGGCAGAAACAGATCACTGAGAACCATGGCCAGCAACGGAACACACAACCCCACTCGAATGCTTCCGAAACGCGCGCCGGCGAAGAGGGCCATCGCGGCGATTGGCGTAAAGTTCGGTGGATGAGGAACGAAACGGGCGACGACCGCGATCGACACGAGTGAGACTATCGCGAGAAAACGGGGTAGGGTCATCTAACGGCTCCTTTCTTGGTTGGTGCGGACCGAGTGCCCGCATGCCTGGCTGTGCGATGAGTCGCCAACGTCGGTGGGTAGAAGATCGGCGAAGAACCGCGAGTCTCGCTTCACCACTTCGCCAACGGTGATGTCGATCGGGCTGCTGAAGACGGGTCCATTCCAGACGAACGAGTGGAACTCGCCGTTCTCGCCGCAGGGATCGATCCCGATTTCCCGTGATTCAGTTTTCGAGCTGCCGACGCCTGTTCGAGCCGGCGAAGGGCCGCACGGTGGTGACGACGGCCGATCCGAGCCAACCGGTGCGTCCGCCTTGTCCATCGTGTCGCGCGGCACGCGAACCCGGCCAAGATCATCAAGAAGCCGGGAATCGAACGCGCGGCCGGCGAACGATCGGTCGAGCTTCTTGCCATCGACGCAGGAAAGCCTTGCTCGAAATCCCAGCGCGATGAACGTCCGCGCCAACTCACTCGTGTCGCGCCGCCACAGAGGGAACACGGCCCCCAACCCCACCTCGGCAAGCCGCCGCTCACGGTAGGCCCGCAGATCTTCGAGGAAGATGTCACCGAAGGCGACGGCGCGGATGCCCTGCCGCTGAAAGCCGTGGCAGGCGCCGGCCATGGCCTTCTCGTACTCCGCATTGTCGCAATGAGCGGTGACGTAGATTTTGTGTAGTGGGATGCCGATCTCGTCGGCCTGGCGGTCGAGCAGCACCTCACGCACGCCGTGGTGGCTGACTCGGCGAAAGTCAAAGGCGAGCGTGGTGAGCAGCGCCCGAACCTCGAAACCAGAGTCGCGCCGGAGGCTGTGTAGTGCCAGGGCGCTGTCTTTTCCGCCACTCCAGGAGAGTACGACCGGTTCGGACATGGTTCGATGACCTCTCGGTATGGCGCGCGTTGACCGAAGCCGCAAAGCGGACGAACGTCCGCGCGGGCTAAAGCCCGCGGCTCGGGTACCACGCACGGATTATTGCAGGTCGAAAAGGCGATTGTCGTCGTGTCGGCCGAACCAACCGATGCCGAAGCGCTCGGGCTTGGTGCGGTAGAGCCCACTCGAGGCCGTGAACGTTCGCTCGTGGGCATCGACGTGGCCGTCACACCAGGCGACATTGGCCAGGCCTCGATGTCGAAAATGAATCGACGGGTCGGCACGGGTGCCCGCAAACTGCGGATGGAACCGGGGTTCCGCGAAGCTGTACTCGATCAGCCTGCTAGCGGCGAAGGCTGCGTCCGTGAACATGATCGTCTCGGCCGGCCTACGTACCCAGCCTGTTACGGCTCCGCTACGATCGGTCGCCACCTCAAAGACCGACTCGGCGCGCTGGACAAGCTGGACACCGAGAAAGCGGTTGTTGTAGCCATATCCACCGTTGCCGCGTTCAAAGCCGCCGCTTTCGGCCGCGATTTCTTCGGCCGGGAAGGACGGGCACTGACGGATGGCTCCCTCGGGACCGAGGTACGGAACCAGCGGGCCGCGAGGTGAGTCGAACGGCTCACCGGGCACGTCGCGCGTTCCGTGCCATCGGTGAAGGTTTTGGCGGAAGTCGGGGGCACCGGCGACGTAGACGCCGAAGTCCTGACTGTAGTAACCATTGGCCAGCCCAATCTGGCGGATGTTGGAACGGCAGACCACGGCCCGCGCGTGATGCCGCGCTGCTGACATGCTCGGAAGCAAGACCGCGGTCAACATGGCGATGATGCCCATGACGACGAGAACCTCCAGAAGGGTGAAGCCGACGCGAGCACGGCGCATGCGATCAGCCGTGGATCGCGTTGATGTTGCGGTGGCGAGGGGCGAGCGGCATCGACGTTCGGCGCCCATCTCGCGAACTTGGGTCCGCGCGGGCTGAAGCCCGCGGCTCGGGGCGCCATCGGGTTGTCGGGATCCACGCATGCCTGGTTCACCTGGGGCCGGTCACACGGAGCGTCCACGCGGCGACGTCCGCGAGGTCGATGACGTCGTCGGGCTCGCGATCAAGCCGGACGCAGCCCGCCGCCGCCGCGCCGCCTCTACCGATACAAAGCTGCATGGCCGACCAATCGCGAAGGTCGATGTCGCGGTCGTCGTCGAAATCTCCGAACGTGTCGGGGGCGGCGTCTGCCACGGCGTCGATCTCGGCGGACTTCTCCGCGAAGAACATGGTCACCACGTCAACGGCCGTGGTGAGCCGGATGAAATCGAAGCCGGGCAGGTCGGCCGGCAGACCGGTTTCGGGATCGACGGCCCAGGCAATGTCGAAGGCGTCGCCTCCGCCGGAACCGGGGGTGACGCCGACGGTCAACGAATCGTCGGGCACGGTGTAGAACCGATCCGGCAGCGTCGCGCTCTGATCGACGACGTCGTCCCCATCCAGGTCGCCAAGGAGCAGGGTCGGCGAATAGTCGGCGTAGCCGAAGATGCCCTCGACGCCCATGTCCGGACTGGGGTTCACGACCACCGGAGATCCGAAGAGGTCGGCCGGCAGCTCGAACGCCCGCGTGGTCCAAACGCCGGTTGACCCGGGTGGAATCCAGGACGCCAGCGCGGGCGGAAAGGCCGCGTCGTCAACGTCGTCGTCCCACGTGGCGATCAGCAATTGCGCTGCGGGATCAGCGATGTGCGAACCGGGAATCAGGAACCACGCATCGTCGGCCAACCCGTTTACGTTTGCGTCCAGGCTGATCTCGATCGTGGCGGCCTCGGCCCAGTGGTCGTGGGGCTCGCCGCCAGGCCAAAAGGCGTTTCCGAACACGATGGCGTCCATGCCGAACCGGTTGAAGGGGTCGTCCACGACGGTGTGATCAAAGCCGAGCGTGATCGACCCGCCGAAACCACCGAGCGTGACAATTGACGAGTTGTCAGCCGCCTGACGTCCTCCCCCCTTCGGCGGACCCAGCGTCCGCGCCGGATCATTGAAGGCCGGGTCGCCGACGAACTGGCCGGGAGCGGGTTCGTGGCTGACGACCGACGTGGCGAACGCACCTGGGCCGCGGGTCGGGTCGCGATAGACGTGGACGGTGGTTGCGCCGAAGTCGCGAACATACATTTCCGACAGGGGCGCGTTGTAGCCGACCGCGTAGAAGTTGAAGTCGTTATCTGTGATCGGATCGAGCCGGCGCACCTGCGCGACGTCCGATGCATCGACGGGAGAGATGCCCAGAAGCGCGGCGTTGATGCGAGCCGCGCGCACGATCGCGACCGCGTCGTCGTCCGGCGCGGCGTCGGCCCCACCGACCAGCAGGTTGCCGTGATCGTCGAAGCCAAGTGAGACGCCGCCGAGCACATCGACGATGAACGTGCCGTCGGTTTCAAAGTTCAGCGGGTCGCCGCCGGCGAGCGGCGCGGTCCACTCCTCAAACCTGAACGCCTTGATCGTTCCCGTTCCGCTTGGACCGATGGAAGAGAGACCGTTGGCGGTTACGAGATTCCCACCGGCGTCGAAGGCGATGCCGCCCGATGCCCCGCCGACGCTATCGATCACGACGGTGTTGATCGGGCTGACGGGGTCTGCGCTGAGCGTGTCGAGCACGGTGACGCTGCTGCCGTTGGAGAAATCGCTCGCCGTGAGCGCGATGCGTGTATCGTCGATCCAGCGGCCGTCGGTATGGTTGGCCGCGAACCACGTGCCTACAACCGTGGCCAGGTCGAACACGCCGACCTCGAAGTTGCCGAAGCTCGCCCCGCCGCAGTTTCCCACGGCGATCTTCGTGCCGTCCGGCGATGGACGAACGAAGGACGGGCCGAAGGCGTTGAGGTCGGCGCCTGGCAAGGTACCGTGTAGCGTGAAAACGCGGTCGTGCGGGCCGGTCTCCATGTAAACGTCCGCCCCTACGAGAACAATGAGTCGCCCATCCGCAAGGGCGTCAAAGGTCGTCGTACCCTCAGGCAACTCGAACGATCCCGCGAGTTCGTACCGATCGAAGACACCGGCTCTTGCGACCGGCGGCACGGCGCTCGCCACACAGATCGTGGCGATCAGGTGGACCAAAAAGCGAACGCTCGTGTTGCGACACAGCGGAATCGGCGCGCCATCCGAGCCGCGCCGGTAAGACGACGAGCTGCCGAAGTATCGGGCACGCTCGCCCTTCCGCTCCCTCACGGTCGCGGCTCGGTACACAGACCCGATAAAAACCCTACGAAAACTGCATCCCGTGTCGTTCATGGCTGTCTCCTTTCCCGGGCGGCGCGAACTCCACGTCACAACCATCCGGGTGGCCACAAAAAAATCCCGGTGCCCCTTACGCAGGGGACACCGGGATTCAGCAGCCTTGGAGAACGGATGCAGCTAAGAAACCGCCGGAACAGGCGGGGACCGCGCATCGATCGCAGTTGCTGACCGGAGCCCCAACACCGGAGGCACCACGTCAAGCAGCAACGATTCCCGGCAGGTCTTCTGGCTTACGGATCATCCTACTAACCACGCCTTCTCCGCTTATCGTGCGTGCTACAGGCTTGCAGCGCGCCGACAACGCGAATGGCCATTGTGGCGTTCGTCCCCGATCACAGCGGCGGGTCCACGGTGGATTTTCACCACCTTCCCTGTTTGGTCCGTCGATCAACGGACACCGGCAATCGTGAGCTATTCGGTTGTCAATCGCCGGTCCGCGAGGCGCACCGACGAGGGTACATCTACAGACTTAGCCGTACGCGGTCAAGGAAAAACTTTCGCGAGCCAGCGCGTGTGACGGAATCGGCGCCGGGCAGCCCATAGGATGCGTCCCGGACGCACGCTACGACCAACAGCGCTCCGTCCGGCTTTCGACCTTGACCCCACGCGCATCGAGTTCGCGCAGCATGTGCTCGAACAACGTCTTGTCGCGACCGACGACCTCCGGTGGATGGACACCGGGCTCGCTAAACTTACCAGCGGCTACCATGCGTGCCATGATGGTGTTCGGAAACGCCGTCGTGCGGGCCATCGAGGAGGTGTCGGTCGCTGCGTCGTATTCATCGTACAGGTCGTAGATGTGCCGCATCCGGTCGCCTTTGGCGCGCCCCTCGATGACCACGCGCATCACCGTGAAGTCGGCTTCCCTGTCGTCGTAGGACCATTTCGGGAACAGAAGCTTGGACGTCACGTCCAGGGGTCGAACCATCACGCCGCCCGCCTCGATCGGCTCCTTGCCAAAAAGGCCGGTCTCTTTGAAGACGCGCATCAGCTCGCAATGGCCGGGATAGCGCAGCGTCTTCTCGACCATGTCAGGGATGTCGATCGTATCGACCAGGCTGCGGAGCCCGTCGGTGATGAAGGCTTCAAGCGTGCCGACCGACGGGAAATCGATCAACTCCGGCTCGGAAAGCGGCGGCTTGATGACCGTTTGGCCGTTCACCACCACCCGCGCGGGTCGGGTGTATTCCTCGATCACATCGGAGGGCGCGAAAGGCGCCTTGTATTCATAGGGTCGGCGCCGCACCTTCGGCAGCCCCCCTACATAGATGGCCGCTCGCTCGGTCTCGTCGAGTTCAGCATGCACGTGCCCGACGATCATGTTCGAGAGCCCCGGCGCCACGCCGCAGTCCACCACGGCCGTCACGCCTCGCTCCTTGGCGAGCGCATCCAGGGCGGTGGCGTCTTCGGGAATGAACGAGATGTCGCAGTAGGGTTTGCCCGATCTGATCACCGCCTCAAGCGAGGCGAGGCCGATGCGGCTGGGTAGCGCGCCCAGGACAATGTCGTGATCGCCGGCGACCGCGGTCAGCTTGGCCGGGTCGGATAGATCGAGCCGAGACGTCGTGACACTCGGCACGCTATCGAGGCGCTCGAGGTTCTCCGGCGAAATATCCGCGGCGGTCACCTCAAAGGTCGGATCGGCGGCAAGATCGCGCACCATCGTCGCCCCCACCCGTCCGCAGCCCAGAACGATTGCTCTTGTCGTCATCAGCCTGTCTCGCGTTTCCCTAGATGCGCCGGTTCGAGTTTCAGGGTGCCTCCGACACGGTCGGCACCGTCGGACTGACTGTCATCGTCGCTCGGGCGGATCGGATGAAGAGCAACAGCGCCCCCAAGATTAACGCCCCACCGGCTATCGTCGTTTTCGACACGGTTTCGCCGACGGCCAGGTACGTCCACACCGGGACGAGGACCGGCTCGATGAGCGTGGCCAGCGCGGCCTGGTGTGCCGGAACACGCCGCAGCGCCAGCGTATAAAGATAATACGGCCCACCGAATTGCACCACACCGAGCAGCAGTAGAAGGATCAACTCCCTCGGCGTAACCCAGAGTCCGCCAACGACAAGCGCCACGGGCAAAAGGAGCAGCGCGGACCCGAGAAGGTTGAGCACCATCACGGCGGCCGCATCGGAATCACGCATGATCCGAATCATCAACGTGAGCAAGCCGAAGAACAAGCCCGACGTAAGGGCGACCGCGAGCCCCGCGAGGTCGGCGGAGGCCTGGCCGACGAAGATCACGCCGATGCCCGCCACCGCGACGGCGAGAAACGACACGTCCTGCATGCGCGGTTTTTCGCGGAGCAACCAGGGCGATAGAGCGAAGATCCAGAAGGTTGAGGTGTACTGGAGGAGAATGACATTCGCGGCTTCGGTTAGCGTGTTGCCCACAACAAAGCAAACGGTCATGACGGTGAAGAACAGGACGCAGAAGATGGCGGCGGGACGAAGTGTCAGGAGCGTTCGGGTGAGCGAGCCGGAAGAAGCGGAAGCATCGACTGAAACGGCCGAAGCTCCCTCCTCGAATGAGTCCGCGCGAGTCCGAACCGATCGACGGCTCAGCGTGTGGAATCTTCCGCGGGCAAGCGGGAGCAAGAGGAGCCCGGCGATCAAGGAGCGGTAGAAGGCGATAATGACGCCGTGCGGGCCGCCTCCGTCGTGATAGATGAGTTTGATTAATGCACCGTTAAGACTCCAGAACACACCGGTTGCAAACAGCATGACCAGGCCGTTCACGTACGCGCGCCGGGTTGTCCTTGGTAGGCTGGTCATCATCGACGGTTTTCACGTTCGAAATCTGGGTCGGCAGAGCGTACCTGGCGCCGGAGGTGGGTCAACCGCGCCGGCCGGTGGAACGGATCGAGCATTCGGCTTAGAATCTCGCCCACGTCCGCTCCTTCGTCCGGTGTTCGTTGCGGACTCGATGGGAAGGCAGTTCGAAGAGTACGATTGTACCGGGCGGTCCATTGACATGGGAATCGTTGTCGCGCCAGTGGCATCCGCGCGGGCTGAAGCCCGCGGCCCAGCACACGTATCGGGAACAACGCCATAGGAGAAAACCATGAACCGTGTCGTCTTGCTTCCACTGGCTCTCGTCATGGCGGCCGGCAGGTTGACCGTGGCCGCCCCACTACCGGAACCGGTCCGCGCCAGGATCGATCGTTTCTTCGCCAAGTGGGACAAGCCGGACTCGCCTGGGGTTGCCCTCGGCGTGATTCAGGATGGCCAACTCGTCTACAAGCGCGGCTACGGGATGGCCAACCTCGAGCATGATATTCCCATCAGCGCAAAGAGCGTGTTTCGCATTGGATCGACCTCGAAGCAGTTCACGGCCGCCTGCGTACTTCTGGCAGCGCGGCAGGGGAAGCTCTCGCTGGATGACGACATTCGCAAGTACGTGCCGAAGTTGCGAGAATACGAGTCGCCGATCACGATTCGTCACCTGATTCACCACACCAGCGGCATTCCCGGCTATCTCAATCTGATGAAGAAAGCCGGGAAGACGGATGATGACTTCTATCGCGACCAGGACGTGATCGACCTGCTCGCCCAGCAGGAGAGGCTCGATTTCGCGCCCGGTACCAAGTGGAAGTACAGTAACTCGGGCTACTTCCTGCTGTCGATCATCATCAAGAAGGCGACGGGACGCACGCTGCGTGAGTTTGCCGACGAGTATCTGTTCGGGCCGCTCGGGATGAGCGAGACGCACTTCCACGACGACCACACGATGATCGTAAAGAACCGGGCGGACGGCTATGCGCCGGGCAAGCACGGAGGGTTTCGCATCAGCATGACCACACTCGACATGATCGGCGACGGCGGCGTTTTCACAACCGTCGATGACCTACTGATGTGGGATCGAAACTTCTACGACCCCAAAGTGGGCGGCCGTGACTTCATCAAACAGCAACTTACACCGGGCACCCTGAGCAGCGGCAAGTCGGTGGACTACGCCTACGGGTTGATGGTGTCTCAGCACGGTGGGCGCAAGCTGATCTCCCACGGCGGGTCGTTCGTGGGCTTTCGTGCGGAAATGCTTCGCTTCCCGGATGAGCACCTGTCGGTGATCTGCCTGGCCAACCTGGCGACGATCAACCCTACGCGGTTAGCGCTGTCCGTGGCCGACACGATACTCGCGGGGAAGCCGAAGAAGTAGGTTGGCCACCCGGTCCTATGTCTTGAGGCAGACGTTCTTGGGCTCCGTATAGAACCGAAGGGCCTCTTCCCCGCCCTCGCGGCCGACGCCGCTGCTCTTCATGCCGCCGAAGGGCACGCGCAGGTCACGAACGAGCCAGCAGTTGATCCACACCGTTCCGGCGTCGATTCGATCGGCCATTCGGTGGGCCCGCGACAGGTCGCGCGTCCAAACCGAAGCGGAAAGACCGTAGTCCGTGGCGTTGGCGTGCGTCACGACTTCGTCTTCATCCGAGAACGGCGTGATGGTGACGACGGGGCCGAAGATTTCCTCCCGATTGACCCGGCAATTCACCGGAAGCCCGGTGATGACGGTGGGCTCGACGAAGAACCCATCGCGACACCGCTTAGGCAGCGAGGTCGGCGCGCCACCGCCGCAGAGGATCTTTCCACCCTCCTCTTGGGCAAGCGCAAGATAGGAGAGGATTCTGTCGCGGTGCGCGGCGGACACGATCGCGCCCTGGTCCGTGTCCTGCACGAGCGGATCGCCCACCTTCAGCGCCCGCGACGACTCGACAAATCGACCGACGAAATCATCGTGGATCGAACGCTCGACGAAGATGCGCGACCCGCACAGGCAGACCTGCCCCTGGTTGGCGAACGCGGCGCGGAGGCTCCCGTGGAGCGCCTCGTCCTGATCGGCGTCGGCGAAGACGATGTTGGGGTTCTTGCCGCCCAGTTCCAGCGACACCTTCTTGAACATGGGGGAGGCCGTGCGCGTGATCTCGGCGCCGGTGACCGTGCCGCCGGTAAACGAGATGGTCGGAACCCGCGGATGCTCAACAAGCGCGGCGCCGACCCTAACACCCGTGCCATGAACGATGTTGAGCACGCCGCCTGGCAGCCCCGCGTCGATACAGAGCTGCGACAGCAGGTACGCGGTCATCGGCGTGACCTCGGACGGCTTGGCCACCACCGTGTTGCCCGTCGCCAGCGCCGGCGCAACCTTCCAGGTCAAGAGATAGAGGGGTAGGTTCCAGGGCGAAATGGTACCCGCCACGCCGCGCGGCTTTCGCAGCGTGTAATTGATGGTCGTCTCGTCGGTAACGTGGCACTCGGATCGAGCATGAAGAACGGCCGTCGCGAAGAAACGCAAGTTCGCCGCAGCGCGAGGAATGTCGAGAGAACGGGCAAGGGTAAGAGGCTTGCCGTTGTCAACGCACTCGGCTGTGGCAAGACGATCGGCGTTGGCGTCGATCAGGTCGGCGATGCGAAGCAAGAGTCGCGAGCGTTCGGTCGCCGGTGCGCGCGACCAGTCCGGAAACGCCAGTTCGGCCGACTCAACGGCCCGCCGGACGTCGCGTTCATCGCTATCCGGAATGAGCGAGTAGACCCGACCGGTCGAGGGATCGACGTTGTCCAGGTAGTCACCCGAGGCGGGGGCTACGAGCACGCCGTTCACATAGTTCGCAAGCTTGTCCATGAGCGCGGACTCCTTGCGGTCTATCGTAAGGGGTGCCGGCGCTTTGCGGCAAGTCGTATCCGCAGCAGGCGCGACGTCCGGGTCGCCATGGAGCTATGCGCAGCGTATGGAATGTGACCCAGCAGCCTGTTGAAAAAGTGTGACACCGCCTGGAAGCCGGGGCGACATCAGAGAACCAGCTTTCTTCAAAAGGCTGCTGGATTGGCGGGCCACGACTGGTTGGACACCCGCTACACATGGCCGCGCTTCGTTTGACCATGCCACCTGTCAACTCAGGTGTGTCGCACCGTTAGCGCGCGAACCAGCCCTTCTTCTTGCCCTTGGTGTCCATCGGCGAGCGCTGGTCGGCAGCCATTTGCGCCAAGAGCTGTTCGCGTGTCTTGCCTGGGTTCAGCCGGCGAAGGAGCTTGAGTTTCCTGGCGACCTCTGGTTCGAGATCGAGGTCTTCATCCGGGTTCTGATGAAGCTTCGCCTGTACCTCGTCGGGCTTCGGTTTGGTCAGCATCTCGTTGGTCACCTGCAAGGGTACGGGCACCGATGCCTTTCGAGCGGCGTTCCCGGCGGGCTTGGGCTTTCTCCGCCGCTTCTTCTCAGGGGCCGGTGCCTCGTCGGCGCTGGCGACCTCCGCGCGGGCGGCGGCAAGCGCATCCTTCATCGCCGACGCCTGTGACTTCGGCTCACTCTCATCTGCCGCCGCACTCGGCGCCTCGTCCTGCGCTGGAGCGATCTTTGGCGCTTCACCCGGAAGGTCGGTTTCGACCGGCTCACTCGCGCCGGCGGAATGATCGAAGCTCGCCCAGAACTGAGCGACGGCTGAATGGTTCACGTGACGATCGTCGGCTCCGGCGACGGTCGCGCCTGCCTGACCATCAGGCTGAGACGCTTGGGCCTTTGCCTCTTCGACCATGGCGAGCGCGTCTTTCTCGCGTTGCTCGATTTCCGCCATCCTCGCGTCAAGCTCTGCGCGATCCTTCTTGAGGGCATCCGCGCGAGCGTCCGAGGCGGCCTCCGATTGCTTCGGTCGAGATTCCTCGGCCTGCTCCAGTCTCTTCCGGATCTGCTCTTGCTGGGCCGCCGCCGCCTTCACATGCTCCTTGAGAGCCGCGATCTCTTGCTGCGCAGCCGCCAGCTCTTTCTCGTTGGCCTGCTTCTGTTCCTGCGCATCCTTGCCGGCTTGTCCGACCGATTCACGATCGCGTTTCAGATCGTCCAAAGCCGTATCAACGTGGGTCTGCTTCTCTTTCAGAGCAGCTTGCACCTTATCGAGTTCCGCCGTTCTGGTGTCGAGGGTCGCCGAGCGCTCCTCGAGCTCGCGGCCGGCCTTACCGACGATGCCCTGCTGCTTCTCGATTTCACCGTGCGTCTCTTGGAGTCCGTTCTTGAGCCGCTGAAACTCGCTTTTGCGGGCTTGGGCTTCGGCCTCTAACGCCGCTTTGGCGGCCTTGAGGTCGTCACGCTCCTTGGCGAGCGCTTGCTCCGCCGACTCAGCCTTCTTTGTGTCGTCGGTCAGACCTCGCTCTCGCTGTTGGAGCTGCGTTTCCTTCTTAGTAAGAGCAGCCTTCCATTCGCGCTCTTTGGCTTCGAAGGCCTGAGCCTGGTCGTGGAGCTTGGCGTCACGGGCCGAGACCTCCGCCATCGCCTGCGCAAGCTTGCGCTCGCGCTGCTGAAGTGTCGAATCGACTTCGCCCTTGTGTCGGTCGAGTTGCTCGCGTGACCCTTCGAAGTCGCGAACCATCCGTTCCAACTCGGCACGTCGCTGGTCCAGCTGTGCCGATCGCTGCTTGAGCGAGCCTTCGAGCTCCTCTTGACGAGCGTCGAGTCCGCGACGTTGCGCATCGAGTTCGACCTTGCGCTCGGACAGCGCGGCCTCACCGCCGGCCACGCGTTTGCGTTCCGCCTCCATGGACTCGCCGAGTTGCTTTTTCTCGCCGGCGACCGCCTCTTGAAGAGCAGCTTGTTCCCGCGCTTTGCGTTCGATCTCGCCCTGGCGTTTCTTCAGCTCGGCCTCATGCTCCCGCCCCCTGGCCTGCAGTTTGTGTTCCGCGGCCTCAAGCACTTGGGTTCGTTCGTCGATCTTGAGGTTACGGGCCGAAACCTCCGCAAGCGCGTCGGACAGCTTTTTCTCACGTTGGGTGATGCCGGACGTGACTTCGGATTCGTGTTTCTGAAGTTTGCTGCGTGACCCTTCGAACTCCGCGACCATGCGTTCGAGTTCTTCACGCCGTTTGTCGAGTTGAGCGCTGCGTTTCTCAAGCGCGCTGCGCTCGGCGTCCATATGGTGTCGGTCCGACTCAACCGATGTCCGGACCGATTCGGACTCCGTTTGCGCCTTGCGAACGGTTGTCTCGGCGTTTCGGACCCGCTGCGCGACCTGGCTTAACTCCTGCTCGCGCTTGGTCAGCGCGGCATGATGCTGCTTCTGCTCTGTCGATTGCCGATCGAGCTGTGCTTCTTGCTCCTTCAGGCTGACCGCCCGCCGTTCGGCCAGACGTTGCTGTTCTTCCGCCTGCTTGCGCGCATGCTGGTTCGCATCCGCTTGACGTGCCAACACCTCGGTCCGCTGCGCGATCGTTTTTCGCTCCGCGTCGATCGCGGCACTCTGTTTCTTGACTGCTTCGCTTTGCGCCTCCAGGTCGGCACGTCGTCCCTCGAGAGCGGCGCCCTGCGTCTGTTGCTGGCGCTTCTGATTTGCAACGGCCTGCTCCAACTCGCTACGTTGTCCCTGAAGGGTCTCGCGTTCCGCTTCGAGGGCGCGGTCCGCCTCGGCTCTACGTTTCTCCAACCCGTCGCGGTCTGATTGAAGTGTCTTCGCGTCGGCTGCCAGTTCCGCCTGCTTCTTCTCCAGCGCCGCGAGGCCCTGCTTGTGCCGGGCGTCGGTATCCCCGGTTTGCTTATCGAACTGCTGCCGCGCTTGGCGCAGTTTGTCGATCTCCGCGGCGTGCTCACGTGAGCGAGCCAGCAAATCGTTGGATTGCTTGGTTAGCTCGCCTTCCTTTGTGGCGAGGGCCGCCTGCCGGGCGTCGATATCCCCGGTTTGCTTATCGTACTGCTGCCGCGCCTGGCGCAGTTTATCGACCTCCGCGGCGTGCTCGCGCGAGCGAGCCAGCAGGTCGTTGGATTGCTTGGTTAGCTCGCCTTCCTTTGCGGCGAGAGCCGCCTGCCGGGCGTCGCACTCCTTACGGAACTCATCGACTCTACCACTCTTCGCGGTCAACTCCGCGGACCGTTTCTCGAACCCGGCAAGGCGGGATTCGTTCTCGGTGGCTTTCTTCTCGATGTCGGCCCGGTAAGAATCAAGCTGCTTCTTCTGATCGCGTATCAAGCCGCGTTGCCGTTCCAGGTCCGCGGAAACTTTCTGCAACTCCTCGGCCTGCTTCTTGTGCGTAACCGCCTGTCGCTGTAGGTCGTCCTTGTGCTTCCGCAGGTCGGCCCGCTGTTGCTCATTGTCGGCCTTGGCACGCTCGACCAACTGAAGCTGGCGAGCGGTCTTCTGATCCGCTTCCGCCATCGCCGCTTGCCGTTGATCCAACGCACGGATTCGCTGTTGCTCCGTCGCAGTCAGCTTCCGATCACGCTCTTCGAGCTGCCGGACTGATTTCTCCGCCGCAGCCATCTCCTTGCCGAGATCCTTCGCTTGCCTGGCGAGCGCCTTCTCGGTCTCCTTGAGTCTCTTGCTTTGCTCGATGACGGCGGCATCGCGTTGCCGGGTCTCCTCCACCTTCCGCTCAAAGGCGGTGGCCTTCTTCACGAGCGCCGCGTCCACGTCGGCGACACGCTGCTCCTGCATTCTAAGCGCCTGGACGCGCTCTTGAACGCCGGCCTTGGCCTTATCGACCACCATATGCTCTTCTTTCAGAGCCCGCGTGGCCTCGTTGAGGGCTTGCTGTGCGGCGGCCGCCCCTGCCCGGGCGGAGGCGTCACGTTCTTTGGCCAGTTGCTCTCTGTCCGCAAGCTCCTTCGCTTGCGCCTGGAGCTTCTTTTCCTGATCGCGACACACCGAGGTTTCTTGGGCGAGTTCCTTCTTGGAACGATCCAAGGCTTGGCGCGCGGCATCCAGCTTCTCACGCTCCTGATCCAATCGACCCGAGATCGCGTCGATCTCTCGACCCTTCGAACAGAGGCGTTCGTTCTCCGACACGCGTTGTTTCTCGAACTCGGTCAACATTCCGTTTGACCAGGTTGCGAGTCGACCGTGATAGGTGCTCAGCTCTTGCTCAAGCGCCTCAACGGCGGCGCCTACGGTAGCCAACGCATCGGTATCGAAGTTGATTTGGACCATGAGTTTGCTCTTCCCCGCTTCCTCGCCCGCTGCGTATCGAGCCGCGAGCGCCGTCCATTTGGAGTTGACAGTGCCAGCGCGCGGATCCGTGGCATCCGCCACCCGCGCGCCATGAGTCACCAGTCAGTCTTGGGAAGTGTACGTTTTGAGTTTGTGCGAGGCGGACGCACGCTGACCAAGCTTGCTCGCAGCGTCCGTTAACGAGCCCCCTACGCGCGGGTTTTTCGCCGTCCGAAAACCAACGCTGTTCCGAACGAATCCGTGGGCCGGGCGCCGTATCGCGAAGCGCAACCCGCACCCCTTCGAAGGCGTATCGTAGGCTTGATGCGTCGGATGGATTTATCCGGCGTGGTGGCGACCCGAACGGCGCTGTTGTCACCACAGCCCACGCACGGCGGCCTCGGAGTGTAGGGAGACCCGGCGTGGTCCGTGTCGGCGCTAGCCAAACAAGGAACTCAACTGTGGCGGCCAAGCAACCCATTGAACCTGCGGCCAAGACGCCGAGTGCCGAGCGCATCGGGCGCCTAACGTCCGACGCCCTGCGCGCACTGCAGGCCGCGCAAGAGACCCTTCAGAGTGACGCCCAGGCACTGGCCGCCGAGCGGGAGCATCTCGATTCGGACCGTGCGGAGGCCGCGAAAAGCCGGGAACAGATCGGTCGGCTCCGACAGGAGGTGGAGGTCAAGTTCAGCGAACTGGGAACCACCACGAAGGAGTTGGAGAAACAACGAAACGCCTTGGAAACATCCGGACGCCGGCTGAAGACGGACAAAGAGGCCCTTGCGGTGCAACAGGCCCAGCTCGAGGTTCGCGGAACGGAGCTTTCCAAGAAACAAGAGGCCCATGCCGAGGCGGTGTGCGCGCTGGAGCGGCGACAAGCGGAACTGGATGCCTTCCAGCAAAAATTTGAGCGGGAAGTCCAGGAGATCGAGCCCAAACGAGAGAAGCTGGAACGCGAGAAGTCCGAACTCGCCGAGCGTTCCAAGCAACTGGACGACTATGCGGCCGAACTCGCGAACATGCGAGCCACGCTCGGGGCCATGCAGTCGCAACTCGCACGGGATCAAAAAGAGATCGCCACGCAGCGCGAAGGGCTGCTCGACCAACTCGGCTCACCGACTCGGATTCCGCCGCCGATCGACGTGCCGGTCATGTCGGCGCCTGTGGTGACACAATCACCCAAGCCTGCAACCAATGCGGCCGCGGATCAGTTTCGCAAGTTGCGCCGTGACGCCAAGCGAAAGGCGATCGGCGTTTGACCCCCTGGATTTTCGAAGCGCAGCCTGCGGAGTACGACGATGGCGTTGAAGCTTTTCTCACGCAAGAGAACTACGGTCGGTCCTTCGCGGCGCCGAGCCCGAGACGGCAACAGCAATGGCAAGGTCTCGTCGCGACCCTCCACGGGCGAATTCACGCCCGCGCCGCGCGAGTCACTCGACAGCGATCCCGTGAAGCGCCTCGCCCAACAGGGGCGATTCAACGTGCTTGTTCGGGATGAGGAAACGTGGAAGCGGCATCCCGGAGCCGAGGCAGTCCTGTCCCGCGCGAAGCAGCGTCTTGAGGAAAGCCTGGCATTGGTACCCATGGGCAGCGCGACGATCACCCAAACTCTCTCCGGGCAACCGGGCGCAGCCGAGGAAGACGTGGATGTCGAGCCGTTCCTGCTTGATGTCCACTGCGTCACCAACCAGCGCTTCCAGAAGTTCGTCGATGCCGGCGGGTACGACGAATTGGAGTTTTGGCCGGAGGAGATCTGGCCGCACCTGATCGAACTCAAAGATCGAACCGGTCAGGCGGGTCCGCGCTATTGGCGAAACGGACGACACAACGCCGCGCTGGCAGAGCATCCGGTCGTGGGCATCAGTTGGTACGAGGCGCAAGCCTACGCGCTCTGGATCGGTCAGCGTTTGCCCACCGAGGCCGAATGGCAGATGGCGGCGTCATGGCGCATCAAGAGTTCCACGGACATGATGCGTCGGTTCCCCTGGGGCGACGCGATGGACAACGCCCGCTGCAACATTTGGTCGTCTCGTCTCTACGGGACCGTCCCGGTGAACGAATACCCGACGGGCACGGCCCCGAACCAGGTCCGGCAGCTCGTCGGCAATGTTTGGGAATGGACGGACACCGAGTACATCATTGCCGATGACGAGAATCGACCGGTGTTGGGGGAAATGCCCATGCACGTAGTCCGCGGCGGCGCGTTCGACACCTACTTCGAGGTTCAAACGACGAATTATTTCCGTACCGGGCAGATCGCACTCTCGCGGACGCACAACACAGGGTTTCGATGTGCAGTGGACCTCAACGAGGCGCGCTGGATCAACGCTGAATGACCTAAAGGGGGCCCCCAGTGACCACCATGACCACGCAGCCCGCACAGACGACCTTGCCGTGTCTGATCTGTGAAAGCGAAAACGACGTGCGCACCGCGATCTGCGAGACCTGCGGCGCGCCGATGGCCCTGATTCAGGAGGCGCTGGCGCAGGAACGCGATCCCTGCATCATCACGGTGATCGGCGACAGCAATGTCGGGAAGACCGTCTATCTCGGCATGTTGCTCGACATGCTCACCAAGCGCGCCGACGATTTCGACGCCGTGCCCAAGGGCGCGCACTCCGTCAATCTCCAACACAATGTCATCAGCTATCTGGGCGCGCGACACTTTCCACCCAAGACGGCCATGGAAGTCGATGAATGGCAGTGGGCGTACTACCAGGTCTGGCGCCACGGGGACACCTCGAGAATCTACGACCTGGTCATGCCCGACATGGCGGGTGAAGCCCTGGCCGCCGAGGTGGCGTCTCCGGAAACATTCGCGGTCATCCGCAGTCTGCTGGCCAAGAGCGCCGGCGCGGTGTTGCTCGTCGATGCGGCGCTGGCGGGCGCCGGATCGCCCCAGCCGGACTTCTTCGCGCTCAAGCTGATGAGCTACCTTGACGGCGTGCTGGCCACCAAACGCGGTCAGCGCATGGACACACCCGTGGCGGTCGTCCTTTCGAAGGCGGACTACTGCCCGGAGTGCTTCGACGATCCGCGCGGGTTCGCCAGGACGAACCTGAACCGCCTGTGGAACATGTGCGAAAACCGGTTCGAGCACTTTGAGTTCTTTGCCACGAGCGTTGTTGGCGCCTTGGGCTACGGAACCGACGGATCGGACAACGTCATCCCCTATCCATTACACATCGCGCCGCGCGGCATCATGGAGCCCTTCGAGTGGGTTCTCTCCACGCTGGGCGACTAGACGACGCACCGCCGGTTGCGACGCGGGTGTGAGACCCGTATCGACACGCGGAGAAACTCGCAGCCGCTTCAAGACGCGACCGGCTGGAAACCGGTCGCGAGATACCTGCTACGCGCACCATCCACGCGACGCGCGACCGGAGCCACGATTACCATGCCGGCACGAACACTGACTTGCCATCAAGCCATCTTCACTTCGATCCGAACGCCCATGGGTGAGGGCTATCGGATCATCGCGGCCACACGCGGACTCCGGGCGGACGAAAAACAGTCGATCACGAGACGGTCGCCCTCGCATGACGCCCTGTGCCCGCTGAAACCCGATGGCTCAACGGACAGCGCCGCACCGCGCGCCACCGCCTTCTACTCTCTCCCAAGCGGGCGGCTATGCGTCGCCTTCTCGCGGTTCGCCGGCGACGAGCAAAGCGGACGCGGCGGGCTGAGGGTCTACACGCACAACCTCATCTTCGACGAAGCCGAATTCGCGACGTGTGGTTATAACCCGTTCGCCATCTTGCGGACGGCGTTCGAGGCCGGGCTATCCAACCCGGAGCTCTCGCCGCCCGCGGTGCTGCCGGAGCTTCACCTGGAGATTTCCGACGCCGCGTCAAGCGTTCCCAGCACCCATCTCGCCGACGTGCTGCCTCCGGCATGGCGCCGGCACGTTCTCGAAGCGCTGCTCGACGAAAAGAGCCTGGTCGTCGATGCCGAGTGCGATTTCGCCCGCATCGCCGAATCGCTGATCCTGGGGATTCCCGGACCCCTGCGGAAGACCATCTCGTTCGGCACCGGTATGCGGTTCTCCGTCGCAAGGTGCCATCGTCTGTCACTCGTCCATGACGACCCACAAAAAACCAAGAAACGCCTGGCGGGAAGGCCCGTGGAGTACGTCAACCCCGACACCGATCCGCCCGGCCCACAAACGGCATCTGCTTGGGTATCCTTCGTGGAACGGCACTGGGACACCGGCGACACCGTCGGGTTGGCTCGCCGTACCTCGAGGCCGTTTGCCGACACACGCGCAACGGCTCGCGAGCGATTCGGCAAGGCCTACCAGGCCATTGACGCCATTCCCCAGGCACCGACCCACACACTACTGACGAACCTGGCGGAAAATCTACGGGAGCCCGAGGACGCGGCCGAGGCAGGGATCTGCGCCGAATTGGTTACAGCGGCGCAGGCAACCCTTCTCGATCGCATCGGCGCGATGGACTGGAACGACACGAAGGCCTGCTGGGACGCAATCTGCCGGATGTGGCGGGGCTCGAACGAAGCACACGCCTGCGCCGTGCCGCTTCTTGCGCGATCTCTTGAGTCCGCCGCCCGAACGAGCCCGTTGTGTGCGGCGGAGGCCGCTCTTGAACTGACGCGCAACGTGCCATCCAAGGCCGAACAGGGAGGCTGGCCGGCCGTGCTCACTTCCGTGGTCACTCGACTGGCAGACTGGGTGGACGGGCTGCCCGAGGCTGAGCTGGAAGGGCTTGCACCGATCTATCGCCGTTGGCGCGCGGTCAGACCGCAGTGCCCCGCTCTGGATCGGATCGAGCGTCGATGTTCCGCCCTCGTACCTGGGGGTCCGTAGCCCGCGCCTGCACCGTTTGAGGACCTCAGCGAGACCGCATCGGTGGGACGCAAGCATAGACCGAACGGTTCGACGCGATCTCCCTCCCCCGAACCTACAGCTCCGTGGCACTTCCGGCGGAAAGGGTACTCTAAGTGAGAACCGCGGGCGCCAGCCTGCGGAGCCCTGCGGCATCATGTCACCGGACTCGCGCCCGGTGCGCTTAAGACTGCCCAACGCCGATTCTGTCAAGCACTCCGAACCCGCGTTTTGCGCACGCTCCCTGGTCGAAAGCGCATACCCGCGATACGATGCCGGGACTATGAGTACACGGCTCTCGGACCCGGAACTACTCGCCAAGCTCGTCGGGTTCGACACAACCAGCCACAAGAGCAACATGTCGCTCGCGGAGTTCATCTGCGACTATCTGGACCATCCAGACATTTCCCTTACCCGATACGTTGACGCCGACAACGTCAAGACGAACGTGGTCGCGCTGCTCCGCGGCGCTCGACGCGACAACCCCGACCGTCTCGGGCTCGTCCTCTCGGGCCACATGGACGTCGTTCCGGCTCTCGAGCCCGGCTGGCAGAGCGAACCGTTCACCCTCACCGAACGTGAGTCTGGCTACGCCGGTCGCGGCGCGTGCGACATGAAGGGGTCCGTGGCGCTGGCCATGAACCTCGCCCTGGAGGCCGCGGGTCGCCAACTTACCCATCCACTCGTATTGATCTTCACCTATGACGAAGAAGTCGGCTCGCTCGGCGCGCTTCGAGTGGCGGAAGATTGGAACGACGAGTTCGTGCTTCCCCGCAGCGCGATCATTGGCGAACCGACCTCGTTGCGCGTGATTCGCATGCACAAGGGGCACCTGAAGATGCGGGCCACGTTCCGGGGAAGAGGCGCCCACAGCGGATACCCGCACCTTGGCGTCAATGCGATCGAGCCGGCCGCCCGTGTGATTCAGTCACTCGTCTTGCTTCGTAAGAAGCTCGAAACGGAGCAGACGGAGGTCAGCCGCTTCTTCCCCGAGACACCCTTTGTCGCCCTGAACATCGCCCAGATCGCCGGCGGGGAGGCCATCAACATCGTGCCGGACTTCTGCCGCGTGGACATCGGACTGCGCCTTCTTCCTGGTATGGCGTCCGAAGCCGGCGTCGCACGAATCCGGCAGGCGATCGAGGCGGTTGCCGAGCGCGGGGACTGCGAGGTTGCGGTGGTCCACGACAATCCACCGATGCTTCTTGCGGAAGACACTACGACGAACCGGCGCGTTTGCCAGCTTGTATCACAGCGTGAGTCATACGGCGTGTCCTATGCAAGCGACGCGGGCATCTTGCAGCGGATGGGTATGGAATGCCTCCTTTTCGGCCCGGGAAACATCGAGGTGGCGCACAAGCCGAACGAGTACATGCCCAAAGCCGAGTTCGCGCAGGCGAGGCAGGCGCTCAAGCGGATCATCAGTGCGTTTTGTGATTGAACCGGGTGCGCCCGACGAATTCGTATGCCAGCAAAGCAGATCATTCAAGCCGACCTGACCTGGACCGGCCACGCGTTCGAGCGGGACGTGCAGATCCTGGCGGGTGATGACGGGCTGATCGACCATGTCGGCGCCACGGACCTCAAGCCGACGCACCGGCTCAGCCGGCGCGCGCTGCTACCCGGGTTCGTCAACGCGCACAGCCATGCCTTCCAGCGCGGGCTTCGGGGCTGCGGCGAAGCCTTTCCCGAGGGTGCCGGCACGTTCTGGACCTGGCGCGACGCGATGTACGATCTGGTCGAGAAGATGGACGCGGACAAACTCTACGAACTGTCGAATCAGGCGTTCGCCGAGATGCTCGCCTGCGGGATCACGACCGTCGGAGAGTTCCACTACCTTCACCACGACGAAAGCGGCAGCGGGTTCCGGCTGGACGAGGTGCTGCTGACGGCCGCCAACGACGCGGGCATTCGTCTGGTCCTCTTGAACACCTATTACCGAACGGGCGGCATGGATCAGCCCGCGACAGCCGCTCAGCAACGGTTCGTGGTCGAGAGTGCGACCGCGTTCTGGCGCCACATCGACGAACTCGCCTCCAAGATCGATCCGTCCCACCAATCCCTCGGCGTCGCCGCGCACAGCGTTCGCGCGGTACCCCTGGACGAGATCGTGGAGCTGCACGCCGAGGCGCGGAAGCGGGGCATGGTTTTTCACATCCACGTGGAAGAGCAGCGGCGCGAGGTCGATGCGTTCGCAGCCGTCCACGGCAAGCCGCCCATGGCCGCCCTATGCCAACGCCTGGAGATCGACGAGGCCACCACGGCGATCCACTGCACGCACACGGCGCCGAGCGACATGAAGCGCTTCGTGGCCGCAGGGGGCAACGTCTGCATTTGTCCTCTGACCGAGGCCAACCTGGGCGACGGCATCGCCGACCTTCCCGGGATTCGCGATTCCGGCGGACACATCTGCCTCGGCACGGACTCCAACGCCCGAATCGGTTTCACCGAGGAAATGCGCTGGCTCGAGTACGCCCAGCGCCTGCGACGCGAATCGCGTGGCGTGGTGACCAGCGCAACCGGCGACGTGGCCAGCGCCCTGCTCGATTGCGCCACGGTGGGCGGCGCCCGATCATTGGGTCTTCGCGCGGGACGAATCGACGCCGGTCACCCGGCGGACTTCGTGGCCATCGACCTGACCGCCGCATCGCTAGCTGGATGGTCGCCCGAGACGCTTCTTGCGTCGTTCATCCTGGGCGCGGCGTCCGATGCGGTGGCATCCACCTGTGTCGGCGGTCGATGGACGGTTCCCCCGCAACGGGGTCCATGACACTTGCAGCGGAACGGGTACGCCGAGCCAAAGTCGCGGGCACCAGGAGGGTACGTCCGGGACGCACCCGATCCATGAAAGGCACGTCCCGGTCAAGTGTGCGCCGCGATTCGGCGAGGTCCTTCGCGCAATCTCATCCACGCGACGTTGCGCACCCCGTTGCGCGGCATCGGGGCGCTTAACCGTTCTGTTACAAACTGTTACAAGTCACTCGGTTTTGCTTTTGTGATAAGCCGAAGTAAGATTTTGCTTCGCGGCCGCGGGCCTTTCGGCGTGAAGGGTTCGTGCATCGCGCGACGAACAAAGGGGGCCGGCGTATGGCTGGCTGTCGATCAGGTAACGTGGTGAGACGCCGTCCGTGGAATCGCAACGCCAGACCAACCTCCACTACAAGCGGTCGCGCTTTTCGACCCGACTGCCGACGAATCGGCGATATACCGCCGGGCATTTTTGGTTGGAGGAGCACGAGCCGAACCTCTGGCGAATCGGGTTCACCAAGTTTGCGACTCGCTTTCTTGGCGAGCCCGTGGAGTTCGACTTTGAAGTGCAAGCATCGGACGCCCTCACCACGGGGCAGGTCATCGGTTGGGTCGAGGGGTTCAAGGCCGTGACCGACCTGTTCTGCCCGATGGACGGACGGTTCGACGGACCGAACCCGACGCTTGCCACGGACATCGGTCTCATCGGATCTGATCCGTACGGGAAGGGCTGGCTCTATCGTGTGCATGGAACACCGGGGGGCGACTGCGTGGACACCGACGGATACGTGTCGATACTCGACGCAACGATCGACAGGATGACGGGGAAAAGCGAATGATCGAAACCCTGCCGAGCAAGGCACGGTACATTATGATCGGCGGGTTTCTCGGTGCGGGAAAGACGACGGCCGTCGCGCGGCTTGCCGCTCATCTGACGGAGCGCGGGGTTCGGGTCGGCCTGATCAGCAACGATCAGAGCCAAGGGCTCGTGGACACCGCGAACCTCAAGGCCCAGGGTTTCAACGTCGCGGAGATCGCCGGTGGATGCTTCTGCTGCCGCTTCAACTCGCTGGTGGACGCGGCGGATCGGTTGACGGCCGAGACCAAACCGGACGTCATCGTGGCCGAGCCGGTGGGAAGCTGTACCGACCTGATCGCAACGGTCAGCTATCCGCTGCGCCGGATCTATGGCGACCGATTCACCATCGCCCCGTTGAGCGTCCTGGTGGACCCGACGCGAGCCGCGCGAATCCTGGGTCTGTCCGACGGCCGTTCGTTCTCCGAAAAGGTGATCTACGTCTATCGCAAACAGCTCGAGGAAGCGGAGATCATCGTCGTCAACAAATGCGACACCATCGATGGCGCCCTTCGTGACCGCCTGGTCACGCGGTTGAAAGAGCTGTTCCCCCGGGCCGAGGTGCTCTCTGGATCGGCGCGCGAAGGAACGGGGCTGTCCGACTGGTTCGAGTGTATCTCGACGACAGAAGGCGGCAGCGCGGCGACGATGGAACTGGACTACGAACGATACGCCGAGGGCGAGGCGTTGCTTGGGTGGCTAAACGCCACGGTCCAACTTTCGTCGGAAATCCCATTTGACGGCAACGCCCTTCTGGTGGACCTCACCGAGTCGATCCGCTCGTCGCTGGCGTCGCACGATTGCGAGATTGCGCATCTGAAGATGACGCTCGACGCGGCCGACGCCGTCGGCAACCTCTCCGTCGTCAGTGTGGTCGGCACCGACGGCGCCGTGGATCTTCGTGAGTCCCTGCTTGACCGCGTGCGCGGCGGCGAGCTGATTATCAACCTGCGCGTCGAAGCCGACCCGGCGTTGCTCCGCCGTGTCACGGTTGAGACACTGGACGACTGGGCGAAAAACCATCCGGGCGTAACGTCTCATGTGGAGCACATGGAACATTTCCGCCCGGCAAAGCCGACGCCGACACACCGCATACACGTGTCGGCATAGGAATCCGTTGAACAAGTGCGGCGCACCGAGTTCCTGCATGGTTCAACGGACCCGCAGGTGAAACCGGACACCGGTGCGGCGTCCGGAGCGGGGTGTTGGGGGCCGAATCAGAACCGTACGTCCGGATGGGTCGATCGCACCGAAAGGCGACCGGCCGCATCGGCGGGTCAGGTAAGGAAAGGTCAGCATGGTGGATGAGCCGCTGCGCATCCTGTACTGCAACTGCACCTACGCCAAGGTGGTTCCACCGGAGGTGAAGCGCGAGGTGCTGCGCCGCCTGGGGGATTCAGGCGTCGCCTTCGACGCCGTGCCCGATCTGTGCGAGATGTCGGCGCGGCGTGATCCGGCGCTGTCGCGAATCGCCGAGTCGGGCTGCGTGAAGATCGCGGCCTGCTATCCGCGGGCCGTGAAGTGGTTGTTCCACGCGGCGGGCAGCCCGCTGCCGGACGAGGGCGTGGACGTGCTGAACATGAGAGAACAAGACGCGGGTGAAGTGGTGGCCGGTTTGCTCGGGAAACCGTGCGCCCCGGCGGAGACAGCCTCATGAGCAAGCTCAACGGGCTCAATCTGCGCATCGTGCTGTACGAAGGCCCGGGCAGCGCGCCGCTTTCCGACGCCGAGCGCTTCGAGACGATGTCGTCACTGCTGCAAGCCGGCTTTGAGGTAACCAGACCGGCACCTAAGGGCGACGTGACCCCGGCCGACTCGGCCGCGCTGCTTGTGCTCGGGCGTTTTGACGGCGGTCGCCCGCCGCAGGCGGACGACCCTGATGGAACCACGCCGGTCTTTTTCCGTGACCTGGGTGGGTTGGAACCGGATGCCGTCTTGACAACGGTGAAAGACGTCTGCAAACGGGCGGACACGCGAGCCGTCGGCGAGTGGAAGCCCTGGTTCCCCGTGATCGACTTCGACCGCTGCACAAACTGCATGCAGTGTTTGAGCTTCTGTTTGTTCAACGTCTACGGCGTGGGCGACAACGAGACGATTCAGGTTCAAAACAACGACAACTGCAAGACGGACTGCCCGGCCTGCTCGCGCGTCTGCCCCGAGGTGGCGATTCTGTTCCCGAAGTACGGCAAGGGTCCGATCAACGGCGACGTCGTCCGCCAGGAGGACATCCAGCGCGAGTCGATGAAGGTCGATGTATCCGCGCTACTTGGCGGTGACATCTATGCGTCACTTAAGAAACGAAGCACCGACGCGCGGGAGCGGTTCTCGACGGAGCGCGACGAATCGCGGGCTCTGTTGGAACGCAAGCGCTGCCTCAAGAAGCTCAAGACCGATCTGGACATTCCCGACGAGGTGCTGATGAGCCTTCCCGGCGTGGGTGACATCGAAGAGCGCGCCCGGCGCGCCCGAGACAAGGCCGTCGCCCGGCGGGCACGATCCCAAACCGTGCAGGACCAACGACCCGCCCCCACGACCGAGGACTGGGGCATTTAGACAAACGCTTTACCCTGAAGAGGGAAAGAGGCTCATGATTCTCTCGCTGGCCCATCGAATGTGGCGTACGACCGACAAGCGGTTGCTGTGGAAGTTCGCCTACAATTTCGGATACAAGGGCATGCGCTCGGTCCAACGATTCAAGAAGCGGCTCAGGCGCGGCGAGGTCTTCCCGGCCTTTCTGTACATTTCCATCACCAACAGTTGCAACCTTCGCTGCCGGGGCTGCTGGGTTGATGTGGACGCCCCGCAGGCGATCATCACCTTCGACGAGATGAACCAGCTCATCAACAACGCCAAGAAACACGGCAACAGCTTTTTCGGCATTCTCGGGGGCGAGCCGTTCATGCACCCCGACCTGATGCGCATTCTCGAAGCCCACCCCGACTGCTACTTCCAGATTTTCACCAACGGACACCCCATCACCGACAACGTGGCGGCCAAACTTCGCCGCCTGGGTAACGCCACCGTGCTCATCAGCGTCGAGGGCACCGAGATGGTCAGCGACGAGCGGCGCGGAGGCCTCGGTGTTCTCAACAGAACCTTGGGCGGCATCGGGGCGAGCGTTCGAAATCGGCTGATTACCGGCGTGGCGACCAGCGTCTGTCAGACCAACTTCGACGATCTGGTGAACGAGTCCTGGATCGACGAACTCATCCGCCGCGGCGTTCACTATGTGTGGTTCCACACGTATCGACCTTCGGGGCCGGATGCCGCGCCGCACCTGGCGCTGACGCCGAAGCAGGTGCTTTCCGTCAGGCGGTTCGCGATGGACATGCGCAACCGCAAGGCCATCGGCGTCGTCGATGCCTACTGGGATGACAAGGGTCAGGCACTTTGCCCGGCCGCCACGGGCATCAGCCATCACATCGGCCCCTGGGGCGATATCGAGCCGTGCCCCATCATTCAGTTTGCCAACGAGACCATCCGCGACAACGACGGCGATCTGTTCAAGACCATGACAAGCTCTCCGCTCCTCGCGGACTTCCGCACCACCGCCGCCAAGGCGACGCGCGGCTGCATCGTGCTGGAACGCCCCGACCTGCTCAAAGACCTCGTCCTGCGACATGGCGCGCGTGACACCACGGCGCGAAAACAGGCGATGGCGGAACTCGTCCGGCTCAGCGCTCGAAACAGTCAACATGACCCGGGCAACGAAATCCCGGAGGAAAAGTGGCTCTACCGGTTCGCCAAGAAGCACTGGTTTTTCGGCTTCGGAGCGTACTCCTGATGCCCGCCGGTCGATGCGCGACCGGGCACGCGGCGGAAGGGCTCAGCAAGGGGAAGACAACCCTATGATCAGGCAACAGGAATCCGAACGGCAACAGGCAGCGCCCAATCCAAATGGCAACGGCCGAGGCGAGCCAACCGTAAGGGCGGTAAGCCTTCCGTTGATCAAGCTGCCGCCGCGCGTTCCCCAACAACCCGAACGCCCCGCGCAATCGAACATACCCGACGAGCGCGCCGTCCGGGATCGCCTGTCGAGAATCGCGAAGGAGCACGTCGCGGACGCAGGAGTCGTGCCGCCGCTCACGATGGACGAGCTTCAAGAACACCTGACCGCCATTCGTGAGAAGGCCGGCGTGGCGGCGACCTACGACGACTACATCGCCGTTCTCATCAGCAACGAGGCTTGGCGCGACACCCTGGCACAAATCCCCTACGACCGCCGGCTGCTTCTTCTGCCCAAGTGCCTCCGTGTGGAAGAGCACTGCCCCGCTCCCTTCGACGAGTTCGGCCTGCTTTGCAAGGACTGCGGGTTGTGCTCGATTCAGGACCTGACGCACGAGGCCGAGCGGCTGGGCTATGCGGTGCTGGTCGCCGAGGGGTCGGCCATCGTGCGGAAGATGATCGAGACCGGGCGGATCGAGGGCATCGTCGGGGTGAGCTGCCTGAACGTCCTCGAGAAATGCTTCCCCCACCTCGAGGCGACGGCCGTTCCCGGCATGGCGATCCCACTGCTCCAGGACGACTGCGTCAACACGACGGTGGACATGGACTGGGTCTGGGACGTGATTCACCTTTCGTCCGACGATCGGAGCTACCGACTCGATCTGGACGAGCTGAAGCGCGACGTGCAGGGCTGGTTCGCGCCCGAATCGCTGGCCGAGCTCATGGGACCGGCGACCAGCGAAACGGAAACCATCGCGCAAGAGTGGCTCGCCCGCGCGGGCAAACGATGGCGTCCCTATCTGACCGCCTGCGTCTACATGGCGCTCAAGAGCGAGTCGTGCGACGAGCGCCCCCCCGTCCCGGACGACCTGAAGAAACTCTCGGTCGCCGTCGAGTGCTTTCACAAGGCCTCACTCGTCCACGACGACATCGAGGACGGGGACGATCTGCGCTACGGAGCAAGCACGCTGCACATCGACTACGGCGTCCCGGTCGCCCTGAACGTCGGCGACTTCCTGCTGGGTGAGGGATACCGATTGATCGCCGAGGTCGATGTCGATCCACAGGTGTGCGTGGACATGCTTCGCATCGCGTCGTCCGGTCACCTGTCGCTGAGTCGAGGCCAAGGGGCCGAACTGTGCTGGGCGCGCAAGCCCGAGCCGCTTTCCTCCCTGGAAGTTCTCGACATCTTCCGCCGGAAAACGGCGCCGGCCTTCGAGGTGGCGTTGCGGCTGGGGGCGTGTTTGGGCGGCGCCGACAAGGAAATACACGGCATTCTCTCACAATACAGCGAGTCGCTGGGCATCGCCTACCAGATCCGCGATGATCTCGAGGACTTCACGGGAGAAAGCGACTCGCACGACCTGCGCGATCTGCGTCCTTCGGTGATCCTGGCGATCGCGCACAAGCGCGCGGCCGCCGGCGAAGAGACCGACCTGCTCGCGGCCCTGTGGCGGCGAGAACGGGAGTACGATGACGTCTGCGACGAGGTCAAGCGCATCTTCCGCGACCGCGGCGTGACCGCCCGGACCGACGAGTTGCTGGTGGCCTATCGGGAGCAGGCGACGCGGTCGCTACGTTCGTTGACCAACCCGACGCTGAAGGGTCTGCTGCGTCGCGTGGTCGGCAAGATTTTCGGCGAGGAGCTCATCGAAGGGTATTGCAGTGAGTATGAGGCTCGAAATGCTGCAAGTCGCGAGGTTAGCGCCGAACCTGCTGCTTGAGGCCCGCGAGCGCGTTGTCGAGTTCCTTCACTCACAGTTCCACGAAGACGGCGGGGGAAAGGATCGAGCGGGGAGCAGCGACCTGTACTACACCGTGTTCGCGGTGGAGGGGTTGCTGGCGATGCAGGTCGATCCACCGTTCGACGCGACGACGGGCTACCTGCACGGCTTCGGCGAGGGCGAAGGTCTCGATCTGGTCCACCTGTCCTGCCTCGCCCGCTGCTGGGCGGCCATGCCCGCGGGCGCACTGCCACCCGAAACGGCTCGCGGAATCCTGCGCCGGATCGACCCTTTCCGCGCGACCGACGGCGGCTATGCTCCACGACCCGGCGCGAGGACGGGAACCGTGTATCACTCGTTCCTTGCGCTCGGGAGCTATCAGGATCTGCAGGCAGACATGCCAGACGTAGGACGGCTCGCAAACTGCCTCGACGCGCTCGCGACCCAAGACGGCGCGTACGCCAACGACTGCAACCTCACAACCGGCACGACGCCGGCCACCGCCGCGGCAGTGACACTGCTTAGACACCTGGACCGACCCATCCCGGCGCGGGTCGGCGAGTGGCTGCTCGCCCGATGTCACCCCGAAGGCGGCTTTCTGGCGATGCCCAAGGCCCCGATGCCCGACCTGCTCTCGACTGCCACGGCGTTGCACGCGCTGTCGGGGATGCATGTCTCGTTCGACAGCGTCAAGGACCGATGCCTCGATTATATCGACACGCTCTGGACCGGCCGGGCGTTCTGCGGTCACTGGGCCGACGATGCCCAGGACAGCGAATACACCTACTATGCCCTGCTCGCGCTGGGGCACCTGAGCCTCTAGTGCGTCGTCACGCTTGGTCTTGTGGGTCGCGATCCACTCCGTACCGTGTGCCACTGCTCTTGAGCCGTATCGATGTTGGCGTTCGTGGGAACCAGGCACTGCTCAAGAGCAGTGGCACACACGCCAATCATTGGTCTTCGTCGGTTGTACTTGTAATCCCATGAAAGGCTGTCTCCCGCCGGAGTATAAGATCTCCGGCGTGAGA
>CBDUXT010000077.1:0-29237 GCA_965371245.1 uncultured bacterium
GGAGCCGCCGGCGACTTCAAAGCCGGCATCAGGCGTCTCGGAGCAGAAGCAGAAGTCCGAGACGCAGGGGAACGGAGATCCGTCAGGACCATTGGGACAACCCGTCGGGTCGCCCCCCACCTCGCACGCGATGTCCGTCACAAGCGAGCCGAAGCAACCGCCGAGTTCGTCACTGTTGGCCCCGTCGCACGCGTCGTTGATCGTGCAGGGCGTGCCATCGTTGCACTCTCTGCCCGCCGCCGAAACCGTGTTGGAAGCCACGCCGCGAACGCCGCCGTCGGAGCACGAATCGTCCGTGCACTGGTCGCCGTCGTCGATCGTGGTCCGCACACAGGTCGCGCCGCTGCCGTCGAGGCATTCCGTGCCGTCGTTGGCATCGAGCGTGTTCTCACACGAAAGCGCGTCGATGCAGACGTCAGTCGTGCAAGCGTCGCCGTCGTCGCATTCCGCGTTCGTGCCGTTGGGGCACGGGGAACACTCGTCGGCACAGGTCTTGGTCGAGTTGAAGCCGGTCGCAAAACCGTTATCCGCACCAAGCGCCACACAACCGGCGGCCGTGACCTCATCCGTCAGACACTCGGGCGGGTCCAGATCGAGGTTGCAGCACTGACCGGTCGAGACCGTGATCTTGGCCGGGATGAACCCGAGAAGATCGACGAATCCACTCTGGGCGTTGAGCAGCAGGCTAAGCGGAACCGGCTGCAGGTTGAGCGTAAACGTACCCTTGGCGTCGGCCGACGTGGTCATAATCAAGGTACCGGTGTTCAGACCACCGGCCGGGAAGGGATCGCGCGGCCGAATGGACGGGGCGTTTAGCGCAGACCCCCAGCGGAAGTCCCCACTAGCAGGGATGTCAACCGCTTTCAATTCATCACCAGCCCCCCTGAAGACATAGTCCTCCCGTTCGCTATTGATGAACACGAACTCGCAGAGACCGGCCTTGCACTCCGAACCGTTGCCGATTGAGTTGCAAGTCTCGCCGAGAAGGATGAAAAGCGGGCACTCGTCGGAAACAGTGCAGGGAGTGCCTGAGATCTCGCAAAAACCGCCGAACGCGGCAGCGCAGTCAGCGGTGGTCGCACACGCGTGGTTGAGCCTGGTCAGCTCGCCGACGATTGCGCTGGTGTAGTCGGCTGAGTCGATCTCGGACTGATACGCACGCAGCTTGAGACCGCAACCAAAGCTTGGGGGGTCGGTGCTGGGGGGGGGGGGACTGGGAACCACAGGGCCGCAGGCATCGACTTCGCTCGTTTCGGTCGAGAAGTCGCACGGCGCGCCGGGGAAAAAACCGCCGACGCAAACTAACTCTGTTGGAGGAGTCGTGTCGAAGTTACTGATCTGAATGTCCATCATGACATTCTCACCACCAGCTTCCATGATGATCTCGTTACCCACGATGGAAGCGCCGGGAACCAACGCCCCAAGCGCACCGTTACCCGTCGGCTGGAGAGTCATGGTCACGTCCGCCACGGCCAGGATGTTCAGCCAGAAATTGGAACAGGCGTCGGTGGGCACCGTCGGGTCGAAACCGCACGATGATCCACCGAAGGCCCCGAGCGTCAGGTCCTCGGCATCGCCATCGACACACTGGTTCCGGCTACCGTTTGGGTCGTCACAGCAGGCCATCCCAACCGAGAAGTCGCACGGGACGTCGTCACAGGCGTCGCCGCAGCAGACGCCCAGACCGTTGGTCTCGCCGTTGCTGTCGAGCTGGAACTCGAGGATCCCGGTACCCACACCGACCAGCGCGTTGAGACGCTCGTGGTCGTCGGCGCCAACCTCGGGGGCGTTCCGCGAGAGCAGCCAGCCGAACCGGCACCCACTTGACGTCACCACCACCCACACGCGACCGTGGGGCGCGACGACCGGCGGATCAAGTTCACCGCGGAAGACGATCTTGGTGTTGCAGGGCACCGTGGCGAAGGTGACCTTCGAACCGGCGATGGGCGTGGCGGAAAAGTGGGCGCCACACGTGCCGGGGGTAACGGTGCACACGCCCGTGGCGCAGTCAGCATCGACAAGGCATGGCGCGTCGTCGTCGTCGCAAGCGCCGCGATCACAGTCACCGTCCGACTTGCAAAGCGCGCCGTCGCTACATTCGCCGACGCCCGTCGAATCAAACGCGTTATGCGGGTCACCGTCCCACAGTTCCATCTCGATGAAGGAATTGTCCTCGCAGTCCGTGTCTGAACTGCTCCGGAAGGCGAAGATCTCGTACGACGAGATCGGCGTGTCGTTCGCCTTGAAGCCGCCGCCGAAGATGGCGCCGTCGGCGTGGTAGATACCGGGAACGGTTTGCACCGGCGAGAAGCAGTCGTCATCGAGACCGCCCGGGCAGTCCCCGTCGGGCTGCCCGTCCCCGCCGCCGATTGTCGTCTTCCAGTTGAAAAAGAACGCCGACTGGTTGTTCCGTCCCTTGCTGAAGTTCTGGTACACGAACGTTTCAGCCACGTGCGAAGACACCCGGCCACGTGCCCTGGCTGCGTCATCCAAGAGAACGATCGTCCGTGCATCGGCCGGAACATCCTCCTCGACGATCTCCCTCTCTCTGAATTTCTGCAGACCGTATCCCTCCAGGATCCCTCTGCTCGGGGTTGCGTTGGTCACTCCGTCGTCGCGCCCACCGGGTCTCGGCCCGGCAAAGACGCTGGAGCTGCCCGCCACCAAGCTGATGGCGACAGCGCCTGCAAACAAACGTTTTCCTATGTTCATCTTTTACCTCCTGCGGGGAAGATTCCCCTGTCCCAAAGAAACACTACCTACGATCACTACCATTCCCCGCTTCGACACAAGAAAGCAGGGTACACCGATCCGCCCTCCGGCGGATAGCCACTGGCCTGACTCGGCGCCGGCTTCCGGCGCCACCAGAGGTCGCATAATACCAAAAGGCGAACCCGAAATCCAACTGATTTTGTCTTTAGAGCCGAAAATTCTTCGAAAAAAGGTCGCGGGGACGGGCCACTGGAGCCCGCCCCCGCGCCTCGGCCTCGGTCAAAACATCGATCGCCCTACGGACAAGGCGTCGTGGCGTCCGGCGGAGCGAACGGGAACTTGGCCCCACTGAATGCATCGAGCGTCCGCGTCACATCGACAATGGTAATTTTCAAGTCCAGTTTGTACGGCTGAAGATCCGACCGGGACTTCTTCGGCGCGGTCGGGGCGTTCTTGAACTTGTCGAGAACGGAGACAACGTCGCCCGCGACGCCGACCGACCCGTCCGGAGCGGACCACGTTTGGCTGGCGAGGTTGAAAACGCCAACGACGTCACCCCACTTGTTCGTGGTGATCGACCGCGCGACCAGCGGGTCAAAGCTGCCCGGGTCGTCGGGCGGGCAGGCGGCGTCCATGAGCTGAACCTCGTAGGTGGCACCGGGGATGATGGCGTCCCCGTGCACATGCACCACGCCCTCGAGACTCCAATCCCGGAACATGGTCAACGGATCCAGGCTACATTCAAGCTCGGCCGCTCTGATCGTGGGCGCCGTGGCGTCGTCCTTGCCACTTAGTTCGCTCAGCTCGCGCGGCGCCCCAACCCAAAGCACGGAATCAACCCATTGCTCGAACCCGGAAGGGGCGGCCGTGATCTTGACCCGAACGGCCTGGCTGGCACCGGGATCGCCACCCTCGATCGATATCCAGCGATTCTCCGTGCTATCCTTTTTGCCACCGCCGGAGGTGACCACCTGGTCGAACCCCATCGGGCTGGAGGGGTTGCACAGCGCCTGCACACAGGCGATATCCACCAGGCCGATGCCACCGGGGTCGTCCTGCCCGAAGAAGCCGGCCATGCGAACGAGCCAGCACTCACCCGGGACCGCCAGGTCGCTGAACCGTCCGGCTCCGCCGTTGGCGATACCGTCGCACGACTCATCCTGGCCCAGGCCGAATTGGGCCGTGGTCCCGGTGGGACACGGGCAGGCCTGACGACACCTGTTGTTGGGCTCTTCACCCTGGGCCGGATTGGTATCCGGGCACAGGACGGAATCGTTGCAGAGGCGGAACGCCGTGCCGTCCGCTCGGGTGCCGCAGTCACACGGCAGCCCCTGGTTGTCGCCCCCGTCGCACACCTGACCCGCGGTGGGATCGAAGTAGATCGCCAGAGCCGAGTCGTAGCTGCCATCCAGGTTGCCGGTCGGACACCCGTTGGCGAACACCCGACCGGTGCAGGTGGCCACGTATTCCATCCAGAAATCCTGGTCCAATGGGAGAGGGGCACCTTGCTCGCCGAGAATGATGGGCGGACCATCCAGGTCGGCGCAGCCATTGTCGTAGGCCTGCAGACCCGCAAAGACACGGACCGCGCCCGAGCCACCGGAAGAAGGGGGAAGCGAGCAGGCCAGCAGGCAGTCGCTGCCGCAGCCGTCCGTGTCGTCCGTGTTGCCGTCGTCGCACTCCTCGCCGGGATCCACCGAGCCGTTGGGCGCGCCACCGTCACAGCCGCCTACGCCCGCGGCCACCGCACCGGCGCCCCCGGCACACACGTCGCCGGGCTGTACGACGAACGGATCGAAGTCACAGTCCTGTTCTTGCTTCCAGACCCCGCGGGCATCACCGCAATCCTGTAGCGTCCGGGGCGTACAGGCCTCACTCGCACAATTAAAGCAGGCGCCGATTGTCTCGGGGCCAGGGATGATGGGCAGGGGTTCCGTCCTCGAAATGCCGAGACAGAACGTGAAATCGGCGTCTCGACCAGAGCCCGGGATGTAGCCGTCCAGGTCGGTGCCGAGCACGGCGTGTGAATCGCGCGTGGCGCCGTTGTCGTCGTGCTGGGCCCAGTTCCACCAGCACGTGTTACCCTCGGGCGAGTCAACGCCGGCGACCACCTCCAGCCAATATCGAACGTCCGGCTCTGGAAGGATGATCGGGGGATCCAGGACGATGTTGTAGCCCTGAAGATCTCCCTTGCGGGTGTCGTAGTCGGTACCCGGCTCCTCGCCGCTGGTGACCAGCGGCGGATTGGACAGGGCGGACGCGAAGCGCTCGCCAACCAGGGCGCCCGGCAATCCCACGATGGCACCCTCCACCGCTCCCGTGTCCTGGTAAATTCGCACACGGAAGCTGTCCGGATTTGTCCCCGTGCAGATGAACGGCGTGGGTGTCTGAAAGGCCAGGGTCGGGTCCATATAAGAACCCCACACGCAGACCGTCTCGATAACTGTGCCGCCGGGGACGAAGTCATCGGCGGCGGTCATCCCGTTTGGATCCTGGGAGAGATCACTGATCTCGCCGTCGCCCGTCGGGGGGAACTGGCAGTTGTTCAGATCCTGCACCGCGCAGTTCGGGCACGGCGGAGCCGGGAAGTCGCAACGTTCACCCCCTTGGAACTCACCACCGATCTGGTCGCACAACGCGCGGTTCACGCACGAAAGCGGGGTCGCGGGATCGCAAGGCGTTCCCACCACGGTTTCATCTCGGCACGCACCGGGACCGGCGCAACAGGTGCCGATGTCGCACGCGCCGAAGCTGCAGGAGACAATCGGATCGACGTCATCGGGAAGATCGCCGAAGCCGTTAAAGAACCCACCGATCCCCTCACAGTCCGGTTCGTTGAGGATGGAGCAGGTACCGCAGCTTTCCCCCGTGCCGCAATCGGAGTCCGATGCGCACGTCACGGGGAATCCGTTGACGTCGAGAACGACGCGGTCGGAGGTGCCGTCGATGCACATCTGCGTCGGCAGGCAGCACGCCGCCTCCGGACAGGCCACGGCCGTAATATGCATTTGATACACACCGAAGGTCCCCGTCGGGGCGCTGTAGATGTTGTGCCAATAGGTTCCGGGCTGAAGAGACTTGTACGTTTGCCACAGGTCGTCGCCCGCACAGAACGGCGCGCCACGGTTTCTATTGGCATCGACCTGGCCGAGCGGTGGCCCAATGATGTCGTTCAAAGTGGCCCCGCCGCACGGGTCGCAGGCATCGCGCATGAAGAACCATACCGGGGTTTTGGCCTCACCGGCCCGCTCGGCGGTGCAGCACAAGTCCAGTCGCACGTTGGCGCAGGCGTCGATGCTGAACGCCTCCCACCAGCCACGGTCCTGTCCGCGGAGGGATTCGGTGTTGTGGATACCCCCGTTACAGGTTCCAACCGGCACCCCCAGCTCGTCGAACAAACGGTCGCCGAACGTGGCGTTGCTGTTGTCGCCGGAGATGGTCACCGTAACCGGCGCCGAGCCCGGCGGGGGAACATGGATCAGATGCACGAACGCCTCCGTGCACAAATCGCCGCCCGTGATGTTGGGCTGAACGCAGCAGTTCGGGTCGCAGTTCGTCCCGAAGCCGGCGTGCTCGGTCCCTGCTGGGCAGGCCGCCTGGCAAGTACCGTCGCCGATCCCCACACAGTCCGTATCGTCCACACACGCCGTCGTATCCGAGCACTGCCCACCCAGAACCTCGAGGCAGGAGCCGTTGATGGGGTCGCAGCAAGCACTCACCGTACAGGCGGGCGGAACGGTTACGCACGACCCCGTGTCGCAGGTGCCTCCGGGGCAGTCCTGCGAAACCACACATACATTGCCGTCGTTCTCGCCGTCGATACAGAGTTTGCAGTCGGCATCCGTGGCGCATGCCACGGTCAGCCGATTGTCGCACGCCTGACAGGCCGTACCCACGCCCTGGAAAAACCCTTCCTGGCGCTCGCAGATCCATGGGAGTTCGGCATTGCACGCCCCGGTGCCCGTATCGCAGCAGGCGCCGACCGCAGTCTCTCTCGGGTTCCCGACGATCTCGAAGGCGAAGGTGCCCTGACCGGCAGCCAGCCCGAGGGCCGACGGGTCCGTCGGTCCGCTGCCGACCCAGACCACGTTGGGGTCGTTCGTTCCGACATCCGCCGCATCGGTCATCGCCCAAAAATGACGTCCGAACGGGGAGAAACGCGACGCCACCTGAAGCGTCATGAACCCCCGGGCGGGGATGATCGGCCTCTCGTCGAAGATGATCGTGCGGATCCCCAACTGACCGCCGACGCGCTGGCCGGTAATCGTGTCCTCAACGAACTCACCGTTCTCGTCATAGAAGGTGAGACGAATACGCGAGGGGTTCAGAGCAATCCCGACGATGTTCCAACCCCAGATCAGGCGGACGGTGGTCAACTCGAAGAACTCCTGACCGGTGCCGGCCGTATCGAGCACGTAGTCGTCACCGACCTCGTGCAGCGGCACGCAGGCGGCAGGCGCGATCGGGCCGATGACCCGCGTGATGTCGCCCAGCGGAGCGATGCCGGAAGCGTAGTTGGGGCAGCCAAAGTCCTCGCCTGAGCAGTTCTCGGTGGAGGGGCAAAGCGCAGTACACGAGGCCACAAAGTTGGATCCGGGAATCCCACCGACACCGAGCCAGTCGCCCGACCCGTTGTTGCAGTTTGCGAGCGAGGTGCGACCGCAATTACCGCCGGGAAAGCAGCATCGCCCGGCTCCGCATTGCACCTGCCCCGCCACCGGGTCAGGGTTCTCGATGCAGATTGCGCCGGCACCGCAGATGGTCTCGCTGGTCACGCAGACGCCGCCGCAGAAGCCGTTGTTGGCGGTGTCGCAGTCGGCGTCCGAGGTGCATGCCGTTCCGGGCGCCGGGGCAACACCACCGACGCACTCCTGCAGCACGCAGGTTTGCTCGCCGTTGCAGACCAGCCCATCGTCGTTCTCGGGACACTCGGCGTCCGTCCTGCACGGCGGCTCACACGCCCCCAGACCGGTCTCTCCGCCGGTCTCGTTGCAAATGCCGGGTACCTCGAGGCATGGGTTGACGTTGGCGATGCATGAACTCTGGGAAGGATTCAACGGGGGGCCGGCGTTGTTGCACTCCTCCCGACCGTCACAAAAAGTCTCGTCCTCACAGCTCGTGCAGACCTCGACCGGAGTGTTCACACAAAGATTGGTTGCGGTGTCGCATACGTCGTTCGTGCAAATGTTACAGTCGTCGCACTGAACGTCGAAGCTGCAAGTTCCCGCGGTCACCGACCCCAGGCTGCTTAGATCCTCACGAGTGAACGTTCCGGGGACATAGCCGTAGCCCTCCTCGGACAAAACCGTCGAGACCCGGTAAGCATGGACCGGGGGCATGATGGGCAGCCGAAGATTCGAAAAATCCATTTTCGTCGGCGTGATCCTGGTGCTTTCGCGCTCGCCAGCGCCCGGCGGTGCCGCCTGGAGCACCACGCCGCAGGCCAGAAGACCCACAACCACCGCGCCCAAGGCTGGACGCCAACTACGACAACCGTCACCTGCCTTCATCGATCCATTCCTCCAAAAAGAAAATGCGTTTTGATACCACCCAATTGGCATAGACAGGGAAGGGTGCCGACCAAACCGGGCGTCGCCCAAACGACGCACCGACCGATGCCCCACGGCACCGGTTCCCGACCTGTCACTGGATCAGGCGGCCGCGACCCTCGATGTTTCGTTGAACCGACCCGGCTCTACAAGTTCGCCGATCGATCCGTTCTTTCCGTCGCCTCCTCTACCAAGACATCACTCCCGGCGAGGTGCAACTGTACCTCGCGCCGCGCAGAAAAAAGCGACGTACCGAAGGACACGTCGCGAGAAAACATCCTTGCTCCACACCGCGCCGAACAACCGCAAAGACGCAGCCCAATGAGTCTTTCTTCCGAGCCGAGAATCATTCGAAAAAGGGGTCGCAGGGACGGGCCACTGGAGCCCGCCCCCGCGCCTTTGCTCGGTCAAGACATCGATCGCCCTACGGACAAGGCGTTGTGGCATCCGGCGGAGCGAACGGGAACTTGGCCCCACTGAATGCATCGAGCGTCCGCGTCACATCGACAATGGTAATTTTCAAGTCCAGTTTGTACGGCTGAAGATCCGACCGGGACTTCTTCGGCGCGGTCGGGGCGTTCTTGAACTTGTCGAGAACGGAGACAACGTCGCCCGCGACGCCGACCGACCCGTCCGGAGCGGACCACGTTTGGCTGGCGAGGTTGAAAACGCCAACGACGTCACCCCACTTGTTCGTGGTGATCGACCGCGCGACCAGCGGGTCAAAGCTGCCCGGGTCGTCGGGCGGGCAGGCGGCGTCCATGAGCTGAACCTCGTAGGTGGCACCGGGGATGATGGCGTCCCCGTGCACATGCACCACGCCCTCGAGACTCCAATCCCGGAACATGGTCAACGGATCCAGGCTACATTCAAGCTCGGCCGCTCTGATCGTGGGCGCCGTGGCGTCGTCCTTGCCACTTAGTTCGCTCAGCTCGCGCGGCGCCCCAACCCAAAGCACGGAATCAACCCATTGCTCGAACCCGGAAGGGGCGGCCGTGATCTTGACCCGAACGGCCTGGCTGGCACCGGGATCGCCACCCTCGATCGATATCCAGCGATTCTCCGTGCTATCCTTTTTGCCACCGCCGGAGGTGACCACCTGGTCGAACCCCATCGGGCTGGAGGGGTTGCACAGCGCCTGCACGCAGGCGATGTCCACCAAGCCTTGGCCGCCGGGGTTGCCCTGTCCGAAGAACCCGGCCATGCGAACGAGCCAACAGGTGCCCGGGACTGCCAGGTCGCTGAACCTGCCGGCTCCGCCGTTGGGAATACCGTCACACGACTCGTCCTGGCCCAGGCCGAACTGTGGCGTGGTCCCACCGGGACACGGGCAAGACTGACGACACATGTGGTTGGGCTCTTCACCCTCGGCGGGATTGGTATCCGGGCACAGGGCGAAATCGTTGCAGAGGCGGAACGCCGTGCCGTCCGCTCGGGTGCCGCAATCACACGGCAGCCCCTTGTTGTCGCCCCCGTCGCACACCTGACCCGCGGTGGGTTCGAAGTAGATCGCCAGGGCCGAGTCGAAGCCGCCATCGAGGTTACCTGACGGACACCCATTGACAAACACCCGACCGGTGCAGGTGGCCACGTACTCCATCCAGAAGTCCTTATCCAGCGGGAGCTCGCCACCTTGCTCGCCGACAATGGTGGGTGGGCCATCCAGGTCGGCGCAGCCGTTGTCGAAGGCCTGCAGACCCGCAAAGACACGGACCGCGCCCGAGCCACCGGAAGCCGGAAGCGTACAGGCCAGCAGGCAGTTGCTGTCGCAGCCATCCGTGTCGTCGGTGTTGCCGTCGTCGCATTCCTCGCCGGGATCGACCGAGCCGTTGGGCGCGCCGCCGTCACAGCCGCCTACGCCCGCGGCCACCGCACCGGCGCCCCCGGCACACACGTCGCCAGGCTGTATGACGAACGGATCGAAGTCACAGTCCTGATCCTGCCTCCAGACGCCCCCTCCATCGCCGCAATCCTGTAGCGTCTTGGGAACGCACTGCTCGGATGCACACTCGAAGCAGGCTGCTTCCTCTTCAGGTCCCGGGGTAAAGAACAGGGGGTCCGTCTTCGTAACGCCCAGACAGAAGGCGAAATCGGCGTCGCGACCGGAGCCCGGGATGTAGCCGTCCAGATCGGTGCCGAGCACGGCGTGAGCATCGCGACTTGCCAGGTCGTGCTGTGCCCAGTTCCACCAGCAGGTGTTGCCATCGGGCGAATCAACGCCGGCGACAACCTCCAACCAGTACCGAACGTTCGCCTCCGGAAGCGCGATCGGAGGGTCCAGGATGATGTTGTAGCCCTGAAGCACTCCGAAGGCTCCGGCGTAATTTGTACCCCCCTCCTCGTCGCTGGTGACCAGCGGCGGATCGGACAGGGCGGAGGAGAAGCGTTCCGCGACCAGTTCGCCCGGCAAGCCGGTGATTGTTTCGGTCGGACGCAAAGGATGCACAATCCCGTCCTTGTAGATTCTGATACGGAAGCTGTCCGGATTGGTCCCCGTACAGATGAACGGCGTGGGTACTTGGGCGTTCAGGGTCGGGTCCATGTAGGAACCCCACACGCAAACCGTCTCGATTACTGTGCCGTCGGGGATGAAGTCATCGGCGGCGGTCATCCCGTTTGGATCCTGGGAGAGATCGCTGATCTCACCGAAGCCCTGGTTCGGGGGGAACTGGCAGGCGTTCACATCCTGCACCGCGCAGTTGGGGCACGGCGGAGCCGGAAAGTCGCAACGTTCACCCCCTTGGAACTCTCCGCCAATCTGGTCGCACAACGCGCGGTTGACACACGAGAGCGGGGTTGCGGGATCGCAAGGTGTTCCCTCCACGGTTTCATCTCGGCACGCGCCGGGACCGGCGCAACAGGTGCCGATGTCGCAGGCGCCGAAGCTGCACGAGACAATCGGATCGACGTCATCGGGTAGCTCGCCGAAGCCGTTAAAGAACCCGCCGATCCCCTCACAGTCCAACTCGTTGAGGATGGCACAGGTTCCGCAGCTCTCCCCGGCGCCGCAATCGGAGTCCGATGCACACGTCACGGGAAACCCATCGACGTCGAGAACGACACGGTCGGAGCTGCCGTCGATGCACATTTGCGTCGGAAGGCAGCACGCCGCCTCCGGACAGGCGACGGCCGTTACATGCATCTGATAAAGACCGAAGGTCCCCGAAGGACCGCTGCCGGGGTTGAAATAGTACGTTCCGGGCTGAACACTTTTGTACGTGGACCAAAGGTCGTCGCGGGCACAGAACGGGGCGCCGCGGTTGACACCGGCATCGATAACGCCAAGCGGAGGACCGATGATCTGGGCGCCGACGAACACATTACACGGGTCGCACGCGGCAAACATCCCCGCCCAAGCCGGCTGTTGCACCTGGCCCGACAGCTCGGCCGTGCCGCAAAGGTCCACGCGCAGGTTGGCGCAGGCATCGATTCTGAACGCCTCCCACCAGCCTTTGTCTTGGTTGGCGGGTCCGAATCTACCCGACTGGCAGGTTCCGACTCCGCCGCTTAGATCGAAGTCGCCGAAGCTCGCTGTGCTGTTGTTGCCGGTGATGGTCAACACAACCGGCGGCGCCCCCGGCGACGGAACGTTGATCGGGTTCACGATCGCGAGCGTACACAAGTCGCCGCCCGTGACGTTGGGCTGAATGCATAGATTCGGATCACAGCTCGTGCCGAAGCCGGCGTGCTCGGTCCCTGACGGGCAGGGCGCCTGGCAGCTACCGTCGCCGATCCCGAAACAGTCCGCATCGCCGACACACGGCGACGCATCCGAGCACTGCCCACCCACGACCTCAGCGCAGGTGCCGGTGAGGAGGTCGCAGCAAGCACTCACTGTACAGGCGGGCGGAACGGTTACGCACGACCCCGTGTCGCAGGTGCCTCCGGGGCAGTCCTGCGAAACCACACATACATTGCCGTCGTTCTCGCCGTCGATACAGAGTTTGCAGTCGGCATCCGTGGCGCATGCCACGGTCAGCCGATTGTCGCACGCCTGACAGGCCGTACCCACGCCCTGGAAGAACCCGTCCTGACGATCGCAGATCCAGGGGAGTTGGGAGTTGCAGGCCCCGGTGCCCGTATCGCAGCATGCGCCGGAGGCGGTGTCCAGAGGGGTGCCAACGATCTCGAAGGCGAAGGTGCCCTGTCCCGCGGCCAGCCCGAGGGCCGACGGCGTCGTCGGTCCGCTATCGACCCAGACCACGTTGGGGTCGTTCGTTCCGATGTCCACCGCATCGGTCATCGCCCAGAAGTGACGTCCGAACGGCGAGAACCGCCCCGCCACCTTAACCGTCATGAACCCGCGGGCGGGGATGATCGGCTTTTCATCGAAGATGATCGTGCGGATCGACAACTGACCGCCGACGCGGGGGCCGGTGATGGTGTCCTCAATGAAGTCCCCGTTCTCGTCGTAGAAGGTGAGACGAATCCGCGAGGGGCTGTCGGCAATTCCAATAACGTCCCAACCCCAGATCAGGCGGACGGTTGTCAACTCGAAGAACTCCTGACCCGTGCCGGCCGTATCGAGCGCGTAGTCGTCACCGACCTCACGCAGCGGCACGCAGGCGGCGGGGCCCACCGGGCCGATCACCGATGTAACGGGACCCAGGGGGGCGATGCCGGAAGCGTAGTTGGGGCAGCTAAAGTCCTCGCCGGAGCAATTCTCGGTCGAGGGGCAAAGTTGAGTGCATGTGGCCACGAAGTCGTCTCCGGGAATCGCGCCGACGCCGAGCCAGGCGCCTGACCCGTTGTTGCAGTTTTCGAGCGAGGTGCGACCGCAGTTACCGTTGGGAAAGCAGCATCGCCCGGCGCCACATTGTTCCTCTCCCTCCACCGGGTTAGGGTCCTCGATGCAGATCGCGCCGGCACCGCAGATGTTCTCGCTGGTCACGCAGACGCCGCCGCAGAAGCCGTTGTTGGCGGCGTCGCAGTCGGCATCCGAGGTACAGGCCGTTCCAGGCGCCGGGGCAACACCACCGACGCATTCCTGCAGCACGCAGGTCTGCTCGCCGTTGCAGACCAGCCCATCGTCGTTCTCCGGGCACTGGGCGTCCGTCTTGCACGGCGGCTCACATGCGCCGATGCCGGCCTCTCCGCCGGTCTCGTTGCAAATGCCGGGTAGCTCAAGGCAGGGATCGACATTAGCAATGCATGCGGGCTGGGAAGGATTCCCGACGGGCCCGGCGTTGCTGCACTCCTCCCGCCCGTCACAGAAAACCTGATCCTCGCAGGTCGTGCAGACATCGACCGGTGTGTTCTCGCAGAGACTCGACACCGGGTTGCATGTGTCGGTGGTGCAGACGTTGCAGTCGTCGCACTGAGCGTCGAAGGTGCAAGTTCCCGCGGCCACCGACCCAAGGCTGTCCATCTCCTCGCGGCTCATGTTTCTGGGAAAGAAGCCGGGACCCTCTATCGAGAGTACCGTCGAGACCCGCAAGGCATGGACCGGGGGGGCGATAGGTATCCGAAGGTTCGAGAGATCCAATTTTTGGGGTGTGATTCTGGTGCCCCTGCGCTCGCCGTTGCCCGGCGGCGACGCCTGAAGCACCACACTGCAGGCCAAGAGACCCACAACCACCGCGCCCAGGGCTGGACGCCAGCTACAACAACCGTTACCTGCCTTCATCGATCCATTCCTCCAAAAAGAAAATGCGTTTTGACTCCACCCGATGCCCTCTGGCATAAGACACGGAAGGCTGCCGACCAAACCGGGCGTCGCCCAAACGACACACCGACCGATGCCCCACAGCACCGGCTCCCGACCTGTCACTGGATCAGGCGGCCGCGACCCTCGATGTTTCGTTGAACCGACCCGGCTCTACACGCCCGCCGATCGATCCGTTCTTTTCTTCGCCTCCTCTACGAAAACCTAACTACCGGCGAGGTCCAACGTGTTCCTCCCGCCGCGCAGAAAAAACGCGACGTCCCGAAGGACACGCCGCGTGAAAAAACCATTGCTCCACGCCATGTCAAAGAGCCGCAAACACGCAGCCCACCGTACAACGAGCGCGCCGCCTGAGGGCGTGACCGCCAAATCCGACCTGTGCTTAACTCGCTATCCATTGTCACGAAGGCATCGCCTCCCCAAGAGGCGCCGTTCGGCAGCAAGGGCGGAACCGAAGTATCGGGTTCGACCTCGGACGGTTTCCGAGTGCAAACTCTTTCTCTTCGATCTGCAATGGCCGCCCCTTCCCCGAAGCACCATAACCCACACGGCGGATTTCGCACGCAAAAGAGCGAAGGCATCGCCCGGCGCCCCCTTCATCAATCTCAGTATGGCGGCAATGAACGACACCAACCCCGCCGAATAAAAGAACGAAGAGGACGACGCTCGAACCGGATAGCGCGCGGAAGCGAAGCAACGCACGTTACCACGACACCGCAAAAGGCCGGACTGCACCGTCTCGACGCAAGACGGGATGAGATGGACGGCGCAGGCCGCATCCTCCCACAAAGACCGCACGACACTTAGCACCAACGCATAGAGTCCCGCTAGCGCACCGCGCGGCAACCCCGGCAAGCCGCATCGCATCGACGCCGAGCTTCCAGAGTCATCCTACCTGCTACGCGGCCGATATTACCACAACGGAGGGATCGAAGTCAAGCCACCAAACCCGTACGCAGCATCGATTCGGAGGCGCCCAGGCATGCCATCCGTTCGAATGGCATCCAGGAGTTCAAGCCGCAGTCGAAGATCGCTGCGCAAGAACCGGACCATAAAGCCTTGGTCGCAAAGATCGCCTCATGCTAGATGTGATTCCAGCGGCGGCGCCGACGCTTCTCTTGATGAGCGCGGCCACGCGGCCCATGACACGGGCGTGTCAATGGTGCCGAATCATTCACTCGGTGGTGGATCGACGTTCACCGGCCGACCCATGCCGCTACAGACTCAAAACAACCTGGCGCTCTTCAGGGTCGGAAAGCGCTCGACTCATGGGTCCATCCGAGAAATAACATGGACGAACGCCGCTTGTTTCATCGAACGCGCTTGCCGGAACTCGCCCGCGAGGCTAAGATACGGGCTGATCGGGCTAAGAGCCTATTCCCAAATGACAAGTGTGGCACGGGCTTCCAGGCTGTGAAAACACCGGCAAGTCGCCGGTGTCACACAACGCTGGGATGGGCTCGTGCCGATACGGTTTCGATCCGGAGGGAGCGGAGATGAATTCCAAGACCAGAGCCGTGAGCCGCGACAAAGTTCGCCCCATGTTCGCATGGTTGATCGTTGCGACGATCCTTGCCGGGCACGGGACCATCAGGGCTAAGCCCATTCGACCCGAACCAGTGGTCGGCCACGTGACCCTCGTCTTTGATTCAGCCGCACTCCAGCGGTTGGGAATGAAAATCGTCACCCGGCCGGACGGCACGGAGTTGAACGGCGCCTATCGTGTGGTTTTCCCGGTGCCGAAGAGTCGTAACGAGTTGCTGGTCGCCGCCGGACACGGACAATTCGGTACCTCTACGCGGGGAACGGTCGGGACTCGCGGCGCACTCCTCGTGGCGGGCTCCGGCTGGCCTCACGCCCTGATCGATCCGACCATCGTGGCGAACGGAGATGGGCGTTGGACGGTCGTAGCGCCCCTCGGCCCGCCTGGGTCGAACGAGCCGGAAACCCTCTTCCTTCTTCGGGATGTCATGCTCGATGCCCCCTCGGCATCAAGCACGTTGCGAATGTCGGGCGAACTGTTGGTGGCAAACGCTCTGGCGATCGAGTCCGGGGCTGAAGAGGCCGCCTATGCCTCGGTCGGCCGGCTATGGATGGACTTGACGACGCGGCCCGATCAGGTCGAACCACCGCGTCCGGCGGCAACGAGGGCTTCAAGCTCCGCGGGTGCTACCACGATGGCATCAGGGGCTGACGTGATCGTCGGGGAACTGCCGGACGTCAACAGCTACGGCAGTTCTAATGGCGTGGCCGCCTTCTCTGTGGGCACGACGTCCTGCAACATCGGCGACGCGGAGCTTCTGTGGATCTCCGACACGCCCGACCATCCTGTAATAGGCCAAAGCCTCTACCGGCTGAAAGACGACCGATTGGAACAAATAGGACAGAGTTGGCTCAAACACGGGTTCCTGGCGCTGGCGCTCAACGCCTGCGAGCTGGGCTGCAACAACCCGAACGACGGGGCTCGACTGGGTGTCGGTTGCTCCGACCCCTATTGTGCCAGCTTGAACGGCTTCCAGGACAATCTGGGACCCAAGTCGGAAGTGAACGCATTCACCGGGTCCTTCGGCTTCCCGCCCAGCCTGCAGCCTTCCATCGACAACACGGTGGGCCGGCGCCTGCAGGTCAACGAAAGCGACCTCGACCCCGCCCTGGCTGGCGGGGGGCTGTACTTCGTCGAGGGCCACTACGTTACCCCCGACGACGCCGCGGCCGGCAACCAGAACAACAACGCCTCGTACCGCCCGGTGAGCGTCCAGTTCCTACCCGGCCCGGGCAGGTGGACCCTGCAATTGCAGGGGACGACGCAACGGCAACGGTCGGCCATTCGCGCGTGGCGGGATACCGACCCCGCCGTCGTCGAAGACGACATCGTGGTTCCCGACGAGGGGTTGTTCATTCTGGCGGGTAAAGCGATCGATGCGGGCGGCGGTCTTTGGCGGTACGAATACGCGCTCCAGAACCTCACGTCGGATCGATCGGCCGGATCGTTCAGCATTCCGGTCCCGTTCGGGGCAACGGTGAGCGAGATCGGCTTCCACGATGTCGCCTACCACAGTGGTGAGATCTACGACGGAACAGACTGGAACGCTGTCGTCGCCGACGGACGGATCACTTGGTCCACCGAAGGGCACGACCTCAACGCGAACGCCAATGCGCTTCGCTGGGGCACGCTCTACAATTTTCGCATGACGATCGACGCCCCACCGCAGCTCTCTGTCGGCACTGTGGGGCTGTTCAAGCCGGGCATTCCGGCGTCTGTCGCGGGGAGCACGGTAGGACCCGCGCTTGGTGTGGACGACTGTAACAATAACCAGGTTCCAGACGCCTGCGACGTCGCCTGCGATTCGCCGGCGTGCCAGGCGACCGGTTGGACCGGCGCCTGTGGCAACAGCCCCGATTGCAACACAAACGACCAGCCCGACGAGTGTGACTTGTTCGATGGGACGAGTTCGGACTGCAACGCCAACGGCCTTCCCGATAGCTGTGAACTCGCCGACGGGTCGGCACAGGACTGCAATGGCAATCTGCGCCCGGACGCCTGCGACACGCCGGATTGCGACGGCAACGGCATCCCGGACGACTGCGAGCTCGTCGATGGGGATTGCAACGGAGACGGACTGCTCGATAGCTGTGTACCCCCCGCGGTTCCGCCGATGGCCGATCCCGACTTTGTGCTTACGAACCGCTTCCTGCCCTTCGCGCCACCGCCTGGCTTCACACCCACTGCGTATCGGCTGCGCTTCCGCGACGTTCCGCCCCCCAATGACGGGCTCAACGGAGCGACGATGTGGGTCGGCAGTCCGCGCGACGTGAGCGAACTCGGCGGGCGAGACGACGACACGGCTCCGACGTTCAAGGCCGCCACGCTTCAGTGCGACCCCCATTTTGCACTATGGGACACGTCGGAAACGATCCACGTGTACCATGAAGGGATCGTTCCAGGGGGCATCTATGAGCTTCGGACCGTGACGGAGGGATGCCCGGTTACCTTGGAGGCAAGCTTCTCGAACCCCCTGGAATTGCTCCAGGCGTCGTGGGGCGACGTCGCCGGCCGCTTTCAAGACGGGCGGTGGTCGCCCCCCAACGATTCGGTGGACATCACCTCGGACGTTGTCGCCATCCTCGACGCGTTCGGCGGGGGCCCCGCGGCGATGCGGAAAGCCCGTGCGGACATCGAGCCGGCCACGCCCGACCTGAAGATCAACATTACCGACGTCACCGCGGCGCTCGACGCCTTCGGCGGTCGCGCCTTCCCCTTTACCGCGACGATCGGCTGCCCCTAGCAAGAGGCGAGGCTGGCGCGGGACTGCACTCGCGACATGAAAGTGACAGATCATTGGCATTTTCAGCCAAGGCGTCAACGACTCGGACGGGCAGGGAACGGAGACCTTCACGGAGCTTCCTCGGGCACCCGGTGGGGCCATGCCCAGCCATTCGGCATGCTTGGCGCCCGCGATGTGGACCTTGAATTTCCCAGCCTGATCCGATAAGCTGGCAGACTCGGTAACAGGGTGCATCGTGTGAAGCTCACCGATCGCATGGGGTAGTCCTTTCCGTCTTAGGCGGGGTTCGCCCGGCGCGGACCCAAGTCGCTATGGGGTTTGGCTCACATCAGCGGACGATCGCACGCTGGGGATGCGGTACAGGCGTTCGATCCGCCCATCGGTCCACCCAACCCACCGCGCGAGACACTCGCGAGGCCGCGGAGTCGTGCGAATCTCGTTGCCTTGACACGCTCTTTCGACCGATTCGCGTATTCACGTCGGGTACCCGCCCGGTCGCGCTTGCGGCCGCATTGCTGACCGTGGCATCCGCGGCGGCTCAGACCAACGCCCCCAACAGCGACCCCGGTCCGGACGTGATCGTGGGCGCCATTCCGGACGTCCTGTCCTACGGCAGTGTCGATGGGGTCGCCGCGTTCTCTGCGGGAACCACCTCGTGCAACGCCGGAACCGAGGTCCTGGAGTGGTTCCCGGACACACCCGCGCACCCGGTGATCGCGCAAAACCTCTACCGCCTCAAGGACGATCGCTTCGAGCAGATCGGAATGAGCTGGGTCAAGCACGCCTTCGCCGCCATCAACGGCAACCTGTGCGGGTTCGGCTGCCAACATCCGGGCGTCGATACGCTCCTGGGGGTCGGTTGTTCGGACCCCTACACGGCCGGCCTGAACGGCTTCCAGGCCATCCTGGGCCCGCGTTCGGAAATCAACGCATCGACCGGCGTGTTCCCCTACCCCTTTCAGCTCCGTCCCGCCATCACGCCGACCATCGGGCGTCGTCTTCAGGTGAACGAGAGCGACCTCGACCCGGCGCTGGACGGCGGCGGACTCTATTTCATCGAGGGCCAATACGTCACGCCGGATGATGCCGCCGCCGGCAACAAGAACAACAATGCTTCGTTCCGTCCCGCCTCCTTGTTCTTCGACGGGAGCATCTGGCGGATGAGCCTTCTGGGCCTGACGCAGCGCGAGAAGGCGGCCGTCCTCGCTTGGAAGATCAACGATCCCTCCGTCGTCGAGACCGTCATTGACGTCCCCGGAGACGGGCGTTTCATTCTGGCCGCCAGGGTGTTTGACCGCGGGGACGGCACGTGGGATTACGAATACGCGCTTCAGAACCTCACGTCGGACCGCGCGGCCGGCACGTTTGGCGTACCGCATCCCCAGAACGCCCCCGCCGACAGCGTTGGCTTTCACGACGTGGCGTATCACAGCGGCGAGGTCTACACCGCGACCGACTGGACGATGGGTATGCTCGGCGGAAGCGTCACGTGGTCGACCACCCCGTTCGCGGAGGATGTCAACGCCAACGCGCTTCGTTGGGGAAGCCTCTACAACTTCCGGTTCACGTCCGTGTTTCCCCCGGAAACGACCACGGTCACGTTGGGACTCTTCAAGCCGGGGTCTCCCGAGTCGATCGACGCGATCACCATCGGCCCGATCGGCAACGCCGATGACTGCAACACAAACGGCGTTTTCGACTCGCTGGACATTGCCGCCGGCACCAGCCCCGACTGTAATCAGAACGACGTTCCCGATGAGTGCGAGGTCTTCCCCACGACGCCGCTTACGACGGTGCGGGTCGCCACCGGCCTGACCAAACCCGTCTACCTGGCCGCGCCGCCCGGTGATCTTGATCGTATCTTCGTGGTCGAGCAGGCCGGGCGAATCAAGCTGCTGGTGAACAGGGCCATCCAGCCGATTCCTTTCCTGGACATCGCGGACCGCGTCGGTTCCGGCGGCGAGCGGGGATTGTTCAGCATGGCGTTCCACCCCGGGTTCAGCGAGAACGGCTTCTTCTACGTCAACTACACGGACCTCGTGGGAACCACGCACATCGCCCGTTTTGAGGTGCCCGCGGGAACGCCTGACGCGGCGAATCCAGAGAGCGAGCTGACACTCAAGACCATCTCGCAGGACTTCGCCAACCACAACGGAGGTCAGTTGCAGTTCGGTCCGGATGGGTTCCTCTACGTCGGTATGGGAGACGGAGGAAGCGGAAACGACCCGTTCGACCGGGCGCAAGACCCGGGCACGCTGCTGGGTAAGATGCTTCGACTCGACGTCGATAACCCGCCGGACTACATCCCCGCGGACAACCCTTTCGTCGGCCCCGATCTGCCCCTTGACGAAATATGGGCCTCCGGGCTGCGCAACCCATGGCGCTTCAGCTTCGACCCGCGCAGTGATGACTTGTACATCGCGGACGTCGGTCAGGACGCCGTTGAAGAGGTAAGTATCCAGCCGGGCGATGATGTCGGCGGCGCCAACTATGGCTGGCGCTGCATGGAGGGGAACCGCTGCACCGGCTTGTCGGGCTGCACCTGTGACGCGCCCGAGTTGACCGCGCCGGTTCTTACCTACAGCCATGACGCAGGCGAGTGTTCCATCACCGGCGGCTACGTCTACGGCGGCTGCGCCGCCCCGGACCTTTCCGGCACCTACTTCTACGCCGATCTCTGCGCCGGCTTCATCCGATCCTTCCGCATGGTGAACGGTTCGATCGTTGAATCGATCGATCGGACCATGGAGCTAACCCCCGTCGAGGGTCCGATTCCCGTGATCGTATCGTTCGGGCTGGATGGCGCGGGCGAACTCTACATCGTCAGTCACGCCGGCGACGTCTACAAAATCGTGCCCGACGTCGATGGGCCGATCTGCGGGAACGGCCTGTTGGAACCGTCCGAAGAATGCGACGACGGCAACGTTGCCCCCGGGGACGGGTGCGACGCGACATGCCGGCTTGAGCCGGGGATTGCGCATGACCGTTGCGGCGACGCCTTGGTCGTCTCGGAGGGAACGCACGCGTTCGACACGACTGGTGCGACAACCGACGGACCGGACGAGCCTGTCGCTTGCGCCTTCGCCGGTGATACGCAGGTCGGATCGGACCTGTGGTATTGCTATGAGCCCTCTTGCTCCGGGATGGTCACGGCTGCTCTGTGCGGTAGCTCGTTCGACACGAAGCTGGCCGTCTACGAGGGATGCGTTTGCCCCCCCGCCGACGTGCCCATTGCCTGCAACGACGACCTGTGCGGCGCGCAGTCCGAAGTCTCGTGGCCCGTCACGGCGTGCCCCGGTGCGCCGGGTTACCTGATCCGCGTGGGCGGACACTTGGGCGCGCAAGGTCTCGGCCAACTGACGCTGTCGTGCGATCCGGAGCCGATCGCCACCGATTGCAACGGCAACGGGGTGGACGATGCGACCGAGATCGGCTGTGAGCCCGCTGTCGATGCCGATTCCAACGGCGTGCTCGACGTCTGCGAAACAGAGGGCGATTTCGTGCGCGGCGGGAAGCTCTACGACCGATGGTGGGCGGAGATCGCGGCCGTCGCCCCCGCTATCGACCATCCACTCTGGCCGTTTCGTCCCGACCCGGTCAGCAATACGCGAACCGGTGCGGACACGTGGCGGTGCAAGGAGTGCCACGGGTGGGACTACAAAGGTGTTGACGGGCAATATGCGACCGGCACGCATCGCACCGGGTTTCCCGGCATCCTGGGAACCGCGTTGGGAACCAGCGAGCTGTTCACGTTGCTGCGTGAGCCGCCGAGCAACACGGGCGGAGCGGGCGTGCTGAACGGCCATGACTATGGGTCCGTTCTGGGCGACCCCCAAATCCAGGACGTCGTCGCCTTCGTGCGCCAGGCGCTGATCGACGATGACGCGTTCGTGGAACCTGTGACCGGTGTTTTCGTGGGCGATGCCAGCCAGGGCGAAATTCACTACACCACCGGCGGAAGCGTGAGCTGCATCACGTGCCATGGCGCGGACGGTGCGGCCATCAACTTCGGCACCTTCGACGCGCCCGAGTTTCTGGGGACGGTCGCGGTCCACAACCCGTGGGAGTTTTTACACAAGGTTCGCGTCGGCCAGCCGGGCTCGCCGATGCCGAGCTGGCTCGCCGGCGGCGGCACGAACGCCGGCGCGGCGGACATCGGCCGGTACGCCCAGACAGTCTTCCCAGTTGATTGCCTGTTTGACGAACACTGCGACGACAGCATCGCCTGCACCCTCAACTCGTGTGATGCGCAGGGTCGCTGCCGTTTCGTTGCAGACGACGCGCTCTGCACCGACGATGAAGTCTTTTGCAATGGCCGGGAAACGTGCAACGTCACCGCCGGCTGTGTTTCGAAAGGGAACCCGTGTCGAATACCCACCGCCTGCGATGAGGCCGGCGCCGGGTGCGGCTGCGAGACGCCGGACGTCGCGGCCCCCGGCGCGCGATACCTGTCCATTACGCCCCGGTCCCCCGGCTCTTCCGTGCCAACGGCACTCTTTGTTCAACCGGAGTGCGCCGGCGGCACGGGCCGATACGTCGGCGCGCCGACGGGCCCCGACAACATCGCCCTGCTGGTCGATCAACCCGAGAATGCCGCGGTCTTGACACCGGCGGAATGGGGCCAGACGGTCCATGTGAGCGGCCTGGACATCGTCCCGGTGACGGCGTACCTGGTTTCAGCCGACTGTGGCGCGGTCCTGGGCAACGTTCCCACAGACGCGCAGCGCGTCGTCAGCCAGCGATGGGGCGACGTGGCCGGGCTCTTCGACGAAGGAGCCTGGACGCCGCCCGACGGGCAGGTCGATGTGCTCGACCTGTCGGCGCTGGTCGATGGCTTCCGCCACGCACCTACGGCCCCTCCCCTGGTCGCCACGGACCAGAATGGTTGCGTGCCGGACCGGCAGATCGACATCAGGGATTTGGTTGCGGGCCTGGACGGCTTCTCCGGCGTGCGGTTTGAAGTATCGACTCAGTGCCCCCGACCGTGCCCCTGATGGTTCCCGCGAGGCGGACGGCACCGGGCGTACGCGCGCGTGCATCCGAACACCTGGATTTGTCCTCGTACCTGCCGACTGAATCGGGCTCAACGGGTTCTTCCTCCGCGTCATTCAACGGAATCAAGACCGCCGGACCGCCGAAACGGTCCCGGATGGAGTTTTTGCCAGAGACAACCAGTTGCGGACTACAGTTCTGAGTTCTTGCTCCGCTCATCCATCATTTTCCTGCACGTGGTGGCAAAGAGTTGGTCTCCCGTCCGTCTTTGTCTTTGAATAGGATACTCGGTCTACCGTCCGCTTCGAGCGATAGTTTCAGTCGATCCTTCTTGTCATCGTCCATGAACCACACCGCAGGATTGCCGTCTGGCAACAGACGAGCCATAATACGTGACTTGCCATCCTTGCCGTTTAGCATCATCGCGGGTCTACCATCGTGCATGACCATAAGCGTTATGGCAGTCTTGTTGCTTTTTGCGAAAAGGCTCAGAACAGCCGACTCGAAACCTGGCACCGAGCGACCATGAACCTTCCTGCCGGGAATGAAACCCAACGACGCTCGACAGTCGCCATCATCGTCCACAAGCACGAAGCGCTTGGCTCGAACCTCGTTCTGCAGCGGTTCGGTCGGTTTCTGCGCGGCCTCTTGCCCCATCACGAGCGTTACTGCAAGGGCAAGTACGAGCGAGCCTGTGAAGCGAGTTCGCCAACGATACTTCGTTTCGAGCAAACGCATTCGGTCTGTAAGGTCTCGGATCTCGTCCATCGTTCCATCCTCCTTATAGTCGCCTTCGAAACTGCGTGATTACCAGTGCCTGCGAAATGCGCGAATGGTCAAGTACATGTAGAAGAATGAGGCGCGTCGTCTCGTCGGGTGTCTCCGTCGTTTGTATGAGTGTTTCATCGATGGCACATTCAGCAAAGCTCGCGGTGGCGAAGACGGTATTGGTTGCACCAAGGCCGGAAAAGGCGTGAAAATCATGGTTCTCGTGGACGCGCGTGGGTTGCCGGTGGTGATGGATACGACCTCGGCCAGTCCGCACGAGAGCCAACTCGTTCAACGCTTGTTCGACTTCATGTTGCCCTCGGAAACGTCGCCGCGCGTGATCGGCGACAAGGCGTACGATAGCGACCGACCTGATCAAGAGCCGGCGCATCGTGAAATTGAGATGATGGCGCCACACCGAAGTAATCGCAAGGTGGAAAACGTTACACAGGATGGTCGGTCTCTTCGTGGCTACGATCGCCGTTGGAAAGGCCAACGCACGATCTCGTGGTTTCAGAACTTCAGACCTCTGTGCATCCGCTACGAGGAATCGATGACCAATCCCCGGGGCTTCCTCCGCCTCGGATGCACGACGCTTAGGCTCAAGAAGGCCATGCGATAGGCCCTACAGTTTCGTTTGCGCGCACCCAGCGAACTTCCCATCGCCGATGGCGGCGCGCGGCCAAAGCGATCGAATCGCATCGGCACACCGCGTGGGTCCTATCGGCTCACGGAGCCGGGGGGACATCCTTGAGGTGCCCGCACTGGCTCGGACAAGCCTCTTCTATGATCTCGATGTACGTATCTGGGGGCCCGGTGGGCGGGCACGTCCTGCTAATACAATCGGCCATGCACGCGGAGTAGCTGGTGTCCTTGGTAACAGAGCCTTCCTTCGTATAGCAGCTATACTCCTGCCCGTATGCAGCACACTCGCCACAATCCGAACGGTGCAAGCAAGCGTTTATACGGTCGCAATCAGTTGCTTCGCCACATCGCATCTCAGCGCAGAGCGGGGTGTCGCAGAGATTGTTCTCCATAAAGCAGTGCGCGCCTTCATGAGCACAACTACAAGTGTAGAACGGCTCCTTCAAAGTCTGATTGACACATGGAAAACACCACGGCTGGCCTGGGTTCCCGTGAAAATCGCACATCGTCCACCCATCGTCCGCGCTGCTCCCCGGACACTTACAGTCCTTACTTGCTCTGCCTGACGAATCGGTCCGACGGGTCGGCTGGCTTCTAACATATTGGTATACGTTCAGGCCATCTACATAGGCGTTACCCCTCGGAAAACTGGCGCCTAATTCATCTCTCTGCAAGAATCGCCGACCGTCTTGGTCGTACTGCCTCGCGCGGTTCTGATAGCTACCGATCTCGGCATCGAAGAGCAGCCCCTGATGTCCGAAGGGTTGGTCGACGTTGGTGGCGATTCGGCCGGGGTGGATCATGCTGCCCTGGGGCAAGAAGTCGAACTCGGTCGCGTCGGCGCTGTCGTAGTCGCCGTCGAAGTCCAGGTCCAGGACGCGACACGCGCCCGTCACCGTTCCCGTGCAGTCCGTGCCGGGCGTGCCCTTGTCCGTCGCATCCACGTCACCGTCCCCGTCCCGATCACCGAAGCCGGTCTCCTGGTCCACAGTGAGCTCGCCGTAGGGGGACAGGGTGTACGCCTCCACGACGCTGCCGGCCAGGTCCGTCGCGCCGATGACGTTCCAGTTCGCGTCCTGGTGGACGTACAGATCGCCCTTCTTGGCCACGCGCACCATCACCAACTCGTCGATGTACTGTGTGCCGTGGATGAACTGCTGCACCATGTTCCCCGATCCGTTCCGGGTCTCGCAGATCTTCTGACCGTCATACAAGTATACCACGACGTCATCGAAACCGCCGCTGTTTGTCACAACTTTCTTGATTCTGCGGCCCGTGGCGTCGAATTCGGCCGTCTGGATGGTCACGGCCGCCCCGTCCTCGGTGGCCTTGACCTTCACCAGGCGATTCCAGGCGTCGTAGATGTACTGATAAACCCCATCATCGACCATGTTCCCCGCGTCGTCGTGCTTGACCGTGCAGGTCGTGCCCCCGAAAGTCTCGCTCCGGACGATTTCGTCACCGGCGTCGTCGATGTCACCGTCTCCGTTGTTGTCGTAGCCGATTCTGACGTTGTCGAACGTCATCGCGCCCGACCCCTTGCCGCTGAAGGCCACACCGCACGCAAATAGTCAAGGCAGGTCAATGACCTGCTCTATCCGGCTGTCCGACCCTCCGGGATGGTTAATTTCAGTTCCACACTCTGGACACACGCCGGACAAGTTGCCGGTGAGATTGTATCTGCACTCCCGGCAGCATCCCGGGGGGATCTTCCGGCCCACTCGCCACGCGTGGAGCGACGGCACCAGGATGAGGATGAAGGGGATCCACAAGGGTACGAAAACGTTGTACTCAGGAGATTGCAGATCTGCCTTCAGACCCCAAAACAAGCAGGGACCCAGGTCGGCGGGGTTGTTGCGCTCGATCATCCAACCCGCCGGTGAAGCTCGCGCCTGCCCGATGAATACAGACGCTCCTCCGAATGCAAGAGCCCCTACCCAGGATTGGCCTTCGTACCCTACGACCCACCAGTAGTTCGCCAGGAGTGTGGCCGCAATCATCGCCGAGATCACGAATCCGGCATAGCTGAGCTTCTTGATACGTCGTGTTGTCATCTTACAGATCACGGCTTCTCGACGCCGGTTCCGCACTCCGAGGACTGCGCCGTTGATCGTAGCGTTCGAAGGTCATAGTCGCACTTGGTGCAGCAGGTATTAGATGCGATTAGCGTTCCCGAGTCCTCGCCACACATCATCGTCGTCCCCGATGCACTCTCACGAATCAGTGGTCGCCGGCTACGGGCAGCCTGGATCGGGGGGCCGCGCAGCGAGGTAGTCCGCGAGTGAACAGTCGCAAAATGGCTGAAGGTCAAGGCAAGCATGGTCCTTCTTAGGACTACATTTCGGCGAGGATTTGTCAGGAGTCCCTGCGCCTGCCCCGCTCGTCAAGAGCGCGCCGCCATCAGCGTAGCAGCACTGTTGCCCGCGCTTATCGGTTGCGCAATTCGTCTTCTCCTCGCGGAGGCACTTCGCAGCTCCTGGGTGAAGTCCCTCTGACCCATTGTCCTCCCACTTGCCCGGGTCGAAGTTATCTAGGTCACTCCCGATGTCCTTAGGACAACAGGTCATCTTCGTGGGGCCATTGATGAACGGTGGTGGGCTTCCGCCTGGTCCCAACTCATCAGTCTTCCACTTCTTGCAGTCGGTGCAAGGAGAGCATCCATGCCCCCGAAGGTACATCCATGTGAACGGGCCACACGGGCCTCGTCCGGATGGGTCAGTGGAGATGGAGGGATGATTGTGAACATACGAATAGACATTCAGCATGTCATGTACACCTACTCTTGCGCGATTCTCCAGAGCCGGTGGATCCCTCTGCACAAACCGCCTCTTCGCCGGATCATACTGCCTTGCCCGGTTCTGATAGCTCCCGATCTCGGGCTCGAAGAGCAAGCCTTGATGTCCGAAGGGTTGATCGACGTTGGTGGCGAGTCGGCCGGGGTGCAGCATCTCGCCCTGGGGCAGGGCGTCGAAAAGAGTCGCGTCGGCGCTGTCGTAGTCGCCGTCGAAGTCCAGGTCCAGGACGCGACACGCGCCGGTCACCGTGCCCGTGCAGTCCGTGCCGGGCGTGCCCTTGTCCGTGGCATCCACGTCGCCGTCCCCGTCCCGATCGCCGAAGCCGGTCTCCTGATCCACTTGCATGATCCCGTACGGCGTATACTTGTGTCGCTCCACAACGCTGCCGGCCAGGTCCGTCACGCCGATGACGTTCCAGTTCGCATCCTGGTGGACGTACAGGTCGCCCTTCTTGGCCACGCGCACCATCACCAACTCGTCGATGTACTGCGTGCCGTGGATGAACTGCTGAACCATGTTCCCCGATCCGTTCCGGGTCTCGCAGATCTTCTGACCGTCATAGAAGTATACCACGGTGTCATCGAAACCGCCGCTCTTTGTCACAACTTTCTTGATTCTGCGGCCCGTGGCGTCGAATTCGGCCGTCTGGATGGTCACGGCCGCGTCGTTGGAGGCCCGGACCTTCACGAGCCGGTTCCACGCATCGTAGATGTACACGAGCTCGCAGTCGTCGATCAGGTTCCCCGCGTCGTCATGCTTGACCGTGTAGGTCGTGCCCGCAAAACCTTCGTTCCAGATGATGCCGTCCCCGGCGTCGGCGATGCCGTCATCAGGCGTGACCCAGATATCAGGCAAATAAGCGAGTTCGCAGTGCCACACACTTGTCATATAGGTGGTTGCCCCTGGTTGCCCCTGGTTGCCCCTGGTTGCCCCTGGTTGCCGTCCCTGGTTGCCCCTGGTTGCCCCTGGTTGCCTGGTTGCCCTGGACGGCCACTGCGTCGGTGCCGAACGATGACACCTCGATCCCCAGCCGCTTGAGCAGTTCGGCGCTCGATTCGAGGAGGTCGGCCTGCTGCGGCGTCACGGTGATCGTCTCGGGAAGCAGCAAGCGCTGGGACTCGAGCGGGCCCTTCGCCAGCCGGTTCCACGCGTCGTAGATGTAGACGAACTCGCAGTCGTCGATCAGGTTCCCCGCGTCGTCGTGCTTGACCGTGCAGGTCGTGCCGGCGAACTGCTCGTCCCAGATGATGTCGTCACCGGCGTCGGCAATGCCGTCATCAGGCGTGACCCAGATATCAGGCAAATAAGCGAGTTCGCAGTGCCATTCGGGACTGTCCCTGATTGCCGATTGCCTGATTGCCTAATCGGCGATCGACTCCGATTCCAAACTCGCCGCCACCGGGGTGCATGACCGAATCGGCGGGCAGTTTTCAGAGCACCGGTAGAACCGGCTTGCCGGCGGGCGCGAGCCCTGTGACCGGTCTGGTATCGCAGAAGCGCCGTGCTTGTTCGCATCGTGTCCGTGGGCTCGCGCCCACGGCTCTGAACCCGGCGTGCCGCCGTCAAAACGGTCTTGCACGCCCCGCCAAAACTGTCACACACCCCGCCACCGCCGCGCGAAGGAGTTTCCTATCCAACGAGCGCTTCTGGCAGTACCATCCACCGTCCGGGCGTTCCGGTCTTGGACGGTTGCAAGTTTGCCGTCGAATCATCACCCGACCAACCCGCTCATTGCGTACCTCGGTGTTGGGCGTGGCCTGACCCACCTGGCTCCCTATGTTGGAACCCTCCGCCCTCCAGTCTGTCCCAACAAGGCTCGTGTTTG
>CBDUXT010000078.1:0-27196 GCA_965371245.1 uncultured bacterium
CCGCGGCTCTGACTCGGCAACGAACCCGCAAGACGACGTGTGACCATGCACTAGTCATGTCTCCCGGGCGGGGTCAAGATCACTGCTCCAAGAGCAGTGGCATCCATCAAACCAAGCGCGACGGAGCACTGGCGTTTGGACACGCGCCATTTGACAGGTTGTTCTTGACCGAGCCGCGACCGTGAGGGAACGGAAATATGTTGGATGGCCCGTTTGCGGCTGACCGCTCCCTGACGGTCGCGGCTCGGAAAGAATGCACCCTTCTTGAACACGCTCTTAGGCGTCGATACCGCCGTCGTTCATGTCCGTCGGCGGCTTCTCCGGCGGCGGTGGACGCTTCACGTGTATGAGCTCCAGCCTGGCCTCGCGAAGCAGTTCACCGTCCGAGAGAAGCTGCACGCGATACTCGCCCGAGCTGGGAAACGCCAGGCCATGAAACTGTAACGCCAGGTTCGCGATCGCCCGCGGATTCTTGAAGCCGACTTTGCCGCGCCCCTCGACGATGGGCGCCCGTTCGTCGTCTGCGTCCACGATGCGGATGGTGAACTCCGTCTCGCCGTACCCCTCGGTCAGCGCGACAAACACGCACACCTGTGGATGCGTGGCTGGGAAGCCCCGCGCGTGGATCCGGCTGAACATGCCGATCAGCGACTGCTTGCCGGTCAGCCGATCGGTGATGATCTGGTCGCAGACCAGCAGTGCCAGCACGTCGGGGGGCGGTTTCTCGGCAGCCATCGTCAAACGCCTCCTATCCCAAAGCCGTGCGTATCCTACCGGCACACGGACGATATGGACAGGTGGAGGGCGCCGCCTCAAAATACCGCCATCGTCCCGGCGGCAGCAGAACGCGCGGCCGCGGAAACCGCCACGAAACGACCCTCGAATCAACGGATGGCATGCCCATGAAGGTTCACGAATATCAGGCGAGAGAGCTGCTGGCGGGCGCCGGCGTACCCGTTCCCCCGGCCACAGTCGTCGAAACGGTCGATGACGCCGTCGCCGCATTCGAGAAAACCGGCGGCAAGGTCGTCGTGAAGGCCCAGGTCTTCGCCGGCGGGCGCGGCAAGGCCGGCTTTGTGAAGCTGTGTGACTCGGCCGACGAGGTCCGCGAGTGCGCCGGCTTCATGCTCTCCAACCGCATGGTCTCGCCGCAGACCGGCCCGGAGGGCATCGCGGTGAAAAAGCTGCTCGTCGCGGCGGCCGTGGACATCGAAAGCGAGTACTACGCGGCCGTGGTCATGGACCGGACGCGGCGGCGCCCGGTGGTGATGGTCTCCACCGAGGGCGGCGTCGAGATCGAAGTGGTGGCCAAGGAACAGCCCGATGCGATCCTGAAGCGATGGCTCCATCCGCACTTGGGTCTGCTCGACTTTCAGTGTGCCCAGCTTGTGGCACGGCTTGGGTTCAAGGACAAAGAGCAGGCTCGCGCGGCCTCGAAGGTCATCCGAGGGCTGGTCGATGTCTTCTACAAATACGACTGTGCCCTGGCCGAGATTAACCCACTGGTGCGAACCACCGCGGGCGAGGTGCTGGCCATCGACGCGAAAATGAACTTCGACGACAACGCCACCTTCCGCCACAAGCGGCTTCAGGAGATGTTCGACGCGTCGGAAGAAAACCCGATGGAGCTTCGCGCGAAAGAGCACGACCTGACGTACATCGCCCTGGACGGCAACATCGGCTGCCTGGTCAACGGGGCCGGCCTGGCGATGGCGACCATGGACATCATCAAGCTGCACGGCGGCGAGCCGGCCAACTTCCTCGACGTGGGCGGCTCGGTTTCTAAAGAGGGCGCCATCGAGGCCTTCCGCATCATCCTTTCCGACGCCAAGGTCAAGGGCATTCTAGTGAACATCTTCGGCGGCATCGCCAAGTGCGACACCATCGCCGAGGCCCTGATTGCCGCAGCCAAAGACATCGGCTTTACCGTGCCGGTCGTCGTCCGGCTGGAAGGCACCAACGTCGAGCGCGCCCGGGCTCTTCTGAAAGAGGCCTCCATCAAGCAACTCGTCCCAGCCGACGACCTGACCGACGCGGCGAAGAAGGTGTGCGCGCAGGTGGCGTGAGGGAATCTCTGGGACAAGAACAGAGTCATTTCTTGTGTACCGAGCCGCGGGCTTCAGCCCGCGCGGACGCGCGTATGTGCATGTCAAAGGGTGAACATCGACGGTTGAGAGTTCTGACGCTCCAGCCCGTGAGGATTCCCTGGTATTGATGCATTCTCGGCATTCATGGAGTGCCGCGCGAAGACGGACTACGCTTGAGCGCTGCGACCACGTGGACTGATGCGTAATCCGAGCCGCGACCGTAAGGGGGCGGACATCCGAACGTCGGTCCTGCCACGGACAAGCGCTTCCTGACGGGCGCCGCTCAGTTTGGTCAATCCGTCAACCTATGCGGAGCGCGGCACCAGTCGCGCTCTGCGCGGAAGCAGTTCAAGCCGACGGAAGTGCTACTGTGCAGGATGACCGACGACAAGTCACGGGTAAGCTACGCTCACCCATGGCACCCACGTCACGGCTTATCTCAGCCACCCGCCGTCGGTTTTCGCTTGCGTCGAGTGGGTCGCCCTGACAAATGCGATATTCCGCTCTGGAAGGCTCAAATGGCCGATTTGGCAAGCGAAGGCACTACGGGTTTGGATCTGACCGACCATCTTGTTAGGATGAAATCTCCTCAACGACTCAAACGGGAGTGTCGGAGGAAGCAACGATCAGGCCGGAGATAGGTCATCATGAAGCATTCAAAGACAATTCTGATCGCACTCATCTCGTCTTGCGCATGGCTGCTTTGCGGCGGTGCGCCGGTGCGGGGGCAGACCATCATCACCGAGATCATCCGGGCCGGGTTGATATCAGCTGGTGACATGGCAGCAGATACGGAGGGGAACGTCTACATAGTTGGAACGAGCAGCAACAATGCCTTTATGATCACGCCCGGCGGGTCGATCACAGAAATCATCACCGCGGCCGGCGACGGCGCGGGCAACCGCCTCGATCATCCCGTAGGCATTGCCGTGGACGGCGCGGGCAACGTCTACGTAGCGGGACAGTCCAGCGACAATGTGTTCAAGATCACGCCGGGCGGGGTCATCACGCAGATCATCGACGCGACTGGGGACGGCGCGGGGAATGACCTGGATTTTCCTAGGGGCATCGCCGCCGACGCCGCCGGCAACGCCTATGTGACGGGATTGTTAAGCGGCAACGCTTTCAAGATCACGCCCGGCGGGGTAATCACGCAAGTAATCGATGTGCATGGCGATGGTACGGGCAACGGCCTTTCCGGCCCCCGCAGCATCGCCGTGGACAACGCGGGCAACGTCTACGTGGCGGGAAGCGGTAGCGACAACGCCTTCAAGCTTACCCCCGCCGGCGTCATCACCCAGATTATTGACTCATCTGGTGCCGGAATCCACAAGGACCTCGATGGTCCGGAGGGCATCGCTGTAGACGCCGCGGGCAACGTTTACGTGTCAGGTTCGGCCAGCGACAACGCCTTCAAAATCACGCCTGCCGGAGTCATCACTGAGATCATCGACCTCGGTGGTGATCGCACAGGGAATCGCCTTACGTCTCCACGTCGAGTCGCTGTTGATGGTTCCGGCAACGTGTACGTCACGGGAAATGGGAGCTCCAACGCGTTCAAGATCACGCCCGCGGGAGTCATCACCGAGATCATCGATATCTTGGGCGACAATGATGGCAATCTCCTCCTCAGACCCATCGGCCTTGCGGTGGACACCGAAGGCAACGCTTTCGTGGCGGGACGGGACAATCACAATGCCTTTAAGATCACACCAGCGGGCGGGATTACAGAGATCATCGACGCCACAGGCGACGGCAGGGGTAGCGGGTTAATCACACCTCAAGATATTGCCGTGGATGCCCTAGGCAATGTTTACGCAACTGGAGCGCTGAGCGATAACGTCGTCAAGATCACGCCCAGTGGCGTCATCACGGAGATTATCGACAGAACCGGCGGCACCGTGGCTACTGATGGGCTCGATGAACCTGCCGCGATCGCCCTAGACTCCGAGGGGAACGTCTACGTGACCTCCATTCGCAACAGCAACGCCTTCAAGATCACGCCTGCTGGAGTCATCACGATGATCATCGACTCGGGCGGCGAGGGTACGGGCAATCGCCTCTTCTGCCCCCTGGATATCGCCGTGGACGCTATCGGTAATGTCTTTGTTCCGGGAGCCTTTACCGACAACGTCTTCAAGATTACGCCCGCCGGCGTCATCACCGAGATCATCGACATCACCGGCGATGGTGCGGGCAGTGCCCTTCGTCGTCCTGAAGGTGTCGCCGTGGACATAGCCGGCAACGTGTACGTGACGGGGTACAAGAGCCGCAACGTCTTCAAGATTACATCCGACGGGGTCATGGAAATAGGCATGGAAATTCGTAGTTTCCTTGACAGACCCAGGAACCTCGCGGTTGATGCCGGCGGAAACCTTTTCGTGGCAAGCAGATCCGCCGACAGGGCCGTTAAGATCACACCCGATGGGTTCATCACCCTGATCATCGACCACAACGGCGACGGCACGGGCAATCGTCTTAGTGGACTGAGTGCCATCGCTCTGGATGCCTGCGGTAATTTCTATGTGGCTGGAGAGTTCAGCAACAACGCCTTCAAGGTTACACCTGCGGGCATCATCACCGAGATCATCAACGGTAGTGGTGACGCGACCAATGGGCTCGATGGGGCTGCAGGGATCGCCGTGGACCTCGACGGCAATGTCTACGTAACAGGAGCGAACAGCAACAACGGATTCAAAATTACGCCGGACTGTAATGGAAACTCCGTCGCGGATAGCAGTGACATCAGCTCAGGTACTAGCCTTGACTGCACATCAAACGGCGTTCCTGATGAATGCGAAGAGGATTGCAACGGTAATAGCATCGCAGATAGTTGCGACATAGATTCACGTAACGATATTTGCATTTTGGCGCCCGATTCGGGCTCGTGTGATGGTGTTTGTCCCATGTTTTTTTATAACGCATGCACGGGACTGTGCGAATCATTCACGTGGGGGTGTTGTGGTGATAGTTTTGCCAACAGATTCTCTACGCAAGAGGAATGCGAGAATGCTTGCCCGCCCCGGAAGGTTGTTAGTCTCGACATCAAACCGGGTAGCTGTCCGAACGCCGTGAATCCGAAGAGCAAGGGCGTCGTGCCCATGGCTATCGCTGGCAGTCTCGATTTCGACGTGACAAGGATTGATCCGGACTCGCTTACGCTGGCTAGAGCCGACGGAGTGGGCGAGAATGTCTCGCCGATTTCGAGCCGGCGCCATCTGAGGATCGCCGTGGACGACGTGGGGGCGCCGGTAGACGGCGAGCCTTGCGCATGCAACGAATTAGGCTCGGATGGGCTCGATGACCTAGTGGTGAAATTCTCGACTCTTGAGATGAGTCGCGCGCTCAAGTTGAATGCATCATCACGCGGCGAGAGGATCGGGCTTGTTCTGCGGGGGATTCTGGGCGACGGAACGGCGTTCGAAGGCGTGGGCTGCATCGTGATTCCGGGGGCGCCACGAAGTTCGAGCGAATTACGCCGCACAGGCAAATCGAAATAGCCGCTCATGAACCCTAGCGATCGCCCGCCTGATGATGGTTCGCACTTCACTGGCCTGCGGAGTTACAAGGTTGAGGGTGATCGTCGAGCCCGGCTCTCGCTGGAGGGGCTTTCGCTTGGCGACGCCTTTGGCGAGTGCTTCTTCGATTCGGCCATGCGCGAGTCGCTTGAAAACCGTGACTTGCCCGAAGGGCCTTGGTTCTACACCGACGACACCATGATGGCCTGGAGCATCGTCGATGTGTTGGCCGAGCGCGGGCAGGTCGATCAGGATCGACTCGCAGAGCTCTTCGCCGGTCGGTTTCGTAAGCAGCCGAATCGTGGGTACGGGGCGGCCGCCGTCCGGCTGCTCGAGCGGATCGCGACGGGATTCGACTGGCGGCGTGAGGCCTCGCGGCTGTTCGACGGCGAGGGTTCCATGGGCAATGGTGCGGCCATGCGCGCGGCCCCCATCGGTGCGTACTTTGCGGACGACCTCGACCGCGTGGTGGCCGAGTCGCGGGCGTCGGCGGCCGTGACGCACAAGCATCCCGAGGGACAGGCCGGGGCGATCGCCATCGCGGTGGGCGCGGCCATGGCTCTGCGCGGGCGTGGTGGATCCCATCGCGGAGCGGAGTTGCTCGAAGAGGCCCATGGGCTGACGCCGGACGGGGCGACGCGTCGCGGTGATTGCAAAGGCTTTGCGTTTTGGTTTGGAAGGGACCGCGGTCGACGCGGCCATCGAGCTTGGAAGCGGACAGATGCTGCTCGCGTCGGACACGGTTCCCTACGCGCTCTGGTGCGCTGCCCGCTGTCTCAACGACTTTGCGGACGCGCTCTGGAGCACTGCCACCGGTCTCGGCGACGTGGACACGACGTGTGCGATGGTCGGTGGGATCGTGGCGTTGTCCGTCGGACATGACGCGCTTCCGAGGGAGTGGCTCCGTCGCCGTGAGCCGCTGGAAGAGTGAATCCTGATGATGGCCCGCCGTCAAACGAAAGGCTGATCGCCGCGCGCACACGGCTGGCGTTTACAACCAAACAAGGCCGGATTATCGTCTTCCAAACCACAGGGCGTGGCGCAGCCCGGTAACGCGAGTGTTCATCGCGCTGCGCACGTACTTGGAAGGTTGCTTCGAGCAGACGGCGTAAACCGGTGGGGCCGTTGGCAACTTCAACCGAGACTGGCATGGGCTCCGAGAAACCACCGAAATCCTCCTTGCTCAAGAACGGCCGGAAACGATCGATTCTCGGCTTGCTCTTGTTGTGCATAGCGCTCCTCGGTGGGGGCCTCCTCCGTGGCGTGCAGGCCGGTGCAAAAGGGAGACTCGAATGTGACGAGGGAATCTCGTTTACCGTCGCCACGGGGCATCAGGCGGAATACCAGAAGATTCTGACGGAGCGAAGTCATCCTTACGGAGCGTGGGTTCCGGCCAAGGAATGGAAACGTCTCTTCAGCATTGAGGAACCCTTCTGTTTTCGGCAAATCGGCACTGGGCTTGCTCAACACGACATCCACCCACCTTTTTACTTTTGGCTGCTCCATCTCTTTATCATGGTTTTCGGCGTTCACGTTTGGACGGGCCCTGCTCTAAACACTTTGATCGCGTCGGGGACCATCATTATCCTGTTCCTTCTTGGACGGTATGCGACTCGTGATGCGCTTGCCGGTGGCGCTGCCGCCTTCATCTGGGCCTTCAGCCCAACTGTGATATTGGCATCCAACGAGGCCCGCCAATACGATTGTTTGGGTTTTTGCACAGCGCTCCTGGCCTGGCAAGTCGTTAGATGCCTCGACACTGAACGACGGCGCGGCTGGACATCCCTTGCGTTGCTAGGTGGCGCGACGACGATCGGGCTACTCACGTACTACCATATCATTTTGTTCCTCGTCGGATGTGGCATCCTGTTCGCTGCGTATCTGCTCAAGAAACACCGCCGGCGATTCCTTGCTTGCTGTGCCGCGATGGCCGTGGGGGTTCTCCTCTTCGCTCTGCTTCACCCGAGGTTTCTGGAGTCTGTGTATCTCGGCCAGGCGAGAATGCAATCGAGCTGGGGGTTGGATCATTTCCCTTCTCGAGCGCACGACGTGCTCACGCGATACGCATCGTTCGTAGTGGATACCGGGCTTCACAGAGAGGGAATGCGAATGTTGCTCGAGTATCTCGTCTTGGGCGCATTCCTCTCACTTGCCGCAGCCGCACTTGTCGTGTATGTGAAAGGGAGCTTGCGCGGCAACGGCCGATGCAAGATTGTCGAGCAAAGAGCCGTTCAGATCCTCTTTCTGTTCTGGTGGGCGGCAGGTCTGAATGTGTTGTTGTTCCTGCTTGGGATGAGCCCAAGCCATGCGATGGAACCAAAGTACCCCAGCATGGTGTATCCACTCATGTCTGTTGCGATCGTGCTTATGCTAAGGACTTTCCCGAGAGCGCGCGCGGCCCTGATGCTCTTGCTCTGTTGTGCTCTGTTGGGGTCGTCAAGGTATAGCGTTTTCCGAAGGCGAGCCGCGGAAGACAAGAGACTGCCACTATCGCAAGTGATGCACCAGGCGGACGCGCTGGTTATCGACAACCCGAGCGTCTTGTTTCTTCCAGCCCTGACCGTGCAGCTTCCGGATCAGACTCCGATGTTTGTTGCGGAGCCGGCCGACCTCTTGCGTGAGATGTCCAAGTGGCCAGACGGACTTGGAAGAGACTCGCTGTTTGTCAGTTGGACCACGGACGTGAAAGGCGCCAAGAAGGCAGACGGCATTCTGGCGTTACTGACAAAGGAATTTGAAGAATCGGTCATCGCACGCAGGCTCGTGGGTTGGCGGGGGGTGCTCGTGCGGCTAGTGCGAAAGTTTGCGTCTCCGTCGGCATCCCATAACGAAAAGTCCCCCCCGCAACCGTAGCAGCCTGTCGAAAAAGTGTGGCACCCTCTTCCAGCCGGTGATCCCGCTAGCGTGTACCCCCCTGGCGGGGATACAGCCTGTTTGCACCGGCTGGAAGCCGTGCCACACAAGAGAACCAGCTTTCCTCAACAGGCTGGCAGGCGGGGCGTGATGGCGTATCGCGGGGCGGCCATCCCCCAGCAGGCGATCGGTCGGCGTGCGCGCCGAGCCTCTTCGGATTGACCAGCTTGAGGGAGATCACCGAGCCCCGGGAAATTGGGCTCGGAACTGAGCCGCCGATGACGGGAGAAAAACAAAGAGGTCGATCCGGGGCGCCGCGTACGATCCGGCTTGTCGGACGGCACATCGGTGGTTGGCGTTCCGTGCCGGTAGAGAAGAGCCGGCGTTGGTTCCCCCCGGGCCGAGGATAGCCTCGCCGCTTGGGACACCTTCGTGACGGCGCGCGCGGACAACGGGCGTTTACAACCAACCACCGCTGGATTATCCTCCGCGAAACGCGGGGCGTGGCGCAGCCCGGTAGCGCGCCTGCTTTGGGAGCAGGAAGTCGCTGGTTCGAATCCAGTCGCCCCGAATGACGTAAAGACTGAAACGGCAACGACTTGTCGTTACCCGCCGAGCGGCGGAGCGGTCGCAACCCAGGGACAGAAACGTACCAGATGGTACGTTTTGCAAGCCGGGAGGCCGCATCGTGGCACACATTCCATCGTATCGGAAGCAACGAGAACGGAACGGTAAGGACCGCGCGTTCGTCGAGATCGGCGGCGTGCGGCGGTATCTCGGCCCCTACGGATCGGCCGAGAGCCGGGAGGCGTACGCGAGGGCGATCGCCGAATGGACATCGGGCGGTGGGCACCTACCCGTCGAGGCCCAGCAAATCACGGTCGCGGAATTGGCGGCTAGGTACTGGACATTCGCCGAGGGCTACTACCGGAAAGACGGCGAGTCTACGGGCGAGCTCTGTTGGGTTCGGTATGCGTTGCAACCCTTACTCGCGTTGGACAAAGGCACGCCAGCCAAAGGTTTTGGACCCCTGAAGCTCAAGACCGTCCGAGCCCGGATCATCAAGAGCGGTGTGAGGCGGCGTACGGCCGATGGGCGTGTCGTTCGCGTCAATCTGAGTCGGCGGACGGCTAACGGGCGGATCGATCGCATCAAGCGGATGTTTCGATGGGGCACGGAGAACGAGCTGGTGGGGGCGGGCGTCTACGAGGCCCTACGCGCCGTTGCGGGATTGCGTAAGGGACGAAGCGAGGCGCGGGAAACCGCTCCGATACGGGCGGTCCCGATCGAGGATGTGCTAGCCGTCATCCCATTCGTGACCGCACCCGTCGCGGCGATGATCGAAGTCCAATTACACACGGGTAGCCGCCTGGCGAAACGGCGGACCAAGAAACCGGCGCCGACGCCGGTGCGGGTCAAGCCGAAGCGCGCCCGTCCGATCCGCGACTTGGAAAAGACCATCCGGGACGGGATTCCGGGCTACGATCCGTACGATCAGGCGGGCGATTGTGTCTTCGATGTGAAAGCCGCCAAGCGGGCGATCCGTTTCTTTGAGTCCGAGCTTTGCCACGTCAAAGGCGAGAAAGCCCGGACGCCGTTCCTACTGGAGCGGTGGCAACAGGCGGTGATCGGGAATCTCTTCGGCTGGAAACGACCGGACGGCACGCGACGGTATCGACAGTGCTTGATTTTCGTTCCGCGCAAGAACGGGAAGACGCCGATGGCGGCGGTAACCAGGGTAACCAGGGGTAACCAGGGACGGTAACCAGGGTAACCAGGGACGGTAACCAGGGACAGTCACCTATATGTCAAGGGTGTGGCACTGCGAACTCGCTTATTTGCCTGATATCTGGGGACGCCTGATGACGGCATCGCCGACGCCGGGGACGGCATCATCTGGAACGAAGGTTTTGCGGGCACGACCTACACGGTCAAGCATGACGACGCGGGGAACCTGATCGACGACTGCGAGCTCGTGTACATCTACGATGCGTGGAACCGGCTCGTGAAGGTCCGGGCCTCCAACGACGCGGCCGTGACCATCCAGACGGCCGAATTCGACGCCACGGGCCGCAGAATCAAGAAAGTTGTGACAAACAGCGGCGGTTTCGATGACGTCGTGGTATACTTGTATGACGGTCAGAAGATCTGCGAGACCCGGAACGGCTCGGGGAACATGGTTCAGCAGTTCATCCACGGCACGCAGTACATCGACGAGTTGGTGATGGTTCGCGTCAAGGGCAAGGGCGATCTGTACGTTCACCAGGACGCGAACTGGAACGTGATCGGCCTGACGGACCTGGCCGGAAGCGTCGTGGAGGCGTATACCCTGAGCCCCTACGGCGAGCTGACCGTGGACCAGGAAACCGGCTACGGCGACCGGGATGCGGACGGCGACGTGGATGCCACGGACAAGGGCACGCCCGGCACGGACTGCACCGGCACGGTGACCGGAGCGTGTCGCGTCCTGGACCTGGACTTCGACGGCGACTACGACATCGACGATGCCAACGCCTTTGACTCGCTCCCCCAGGGCAGCATGCTCCACCCCGGGCGAATGGCCACCAACGTCGATCAACCCTTCGGACATCAGGGGCTGCTCCATGAGCCGGAGATCGGGATGATTCACAATCGGGCGCGGGAATATGACGCGGTCAAGCGTCGGTTTGTGCAGAGGGATCCGTTGACGAGGAGACCAACTGCAGGGAGCGGTTATCAGGATGGCCTGAATTTGTACCAATATGTAGGGAGTAACCCGCTGTCAAAGACCGACCCGAGCGGGAGAGTGATTCCGATACTTGCTGCATGTGGTTGTCTTTTATATATGATAGCTTGCGAGCTCGACGTAGATACTCGTATACGCTCTTGCATTGCCGGATGTCACAGCAAGTTTCCTCTTACGGACAAAATTCTTCGTGCGAGCTTCCCCGCCTGTAGAGATTGTTGCCGAGAGACAGGTAAAGGAGATATTTTGAATTGCGTGATAACTTGCGGCGGAAACGGGCCGGATAACGATTATGGCGAGTGCTTCGGTGTCTCTCAATAAGGTAGTGTGAAACGCGGAGCTTGAGCGCGCCGCTTTTCGCAAGTTCAGCTATGGTCACTTTTCTACTTCAGTGTGAGAAAGGACTAGAGGCTATCCCAAAACGTGGGTTACATGTGGCGACGCGGTACGGGCCACCTGCGAAATGCCTTGTTTTGCGGTGTTTCCAAGCGAGCGAGGTTTCACGGCTTAATCAATCCAAGGGTTTTGGGATACGCTCTAGGCTCCGTCTGCAAACAGCAATTTAGGGTTTGGGCGGAACATCGCCAACTGAAACATCCCATGGAAGTTGGCGGCCACTTTCTCGTAATGGGTTCCGATGCGTCGCCATCCGCCCCGTGGGCGCTCTGTCCTGTAGGACCAGTGGCTCGACCAACGCCCGGTGCTCAACCATGAGCTCGTGGCGTCTCATGATTGCCGACCTCCTTGTCGTTATGAAGGGATATCGGCAAGAAACATAGTTTTCAGGCAGAGCCGTATTGTGAGCTGAGGTTAGACTGGGCCATCGCACGGGTTCGTCCCCGTTCGTGGAACGAGGAGTCACGATGTAGTGCCTAGGGAACTGGATTGCCCGTATAGATGCCCAAAGTGTGACTACGACCTCCGTGGGTCGGAGCATTTCGTCTGCCCAGAATGCGGCCAAGCGACAAACCCGGATGAGGCCGCCGTGGCCGCTAGGAGTTACTGTCCGTGGACACGGCCAGTTCGTCGCCTGAGGCACTTTGTTTGGGCTTGGTTTGTTGCCTACTTCGTACTCTTCCCGGTGTTCGGCACGACTGTGGACCATGTTCGTAGCTTCGTAATCAAGATCGTTTTTCTTAATCTTCCGCTTCAGCTGATTCTGTTTTCCATGTCGCTGGCATTACTTCGCCGTCGGAACAGAAGATCAGCACGTCTAGGCGCCATTTTGTTGGTCTGCTTGCTCATGGTTATCCTGGTAGGTTTCTCTATTTCGATTTACATATTCGTAGCGGAACGGCCGAACTGACTGTAGCCTATTCGTTGCTGAACCTGTCCCTAGCAGAAACTCCGTCCGGCGCCGTTTTGGCGAGTATCTGACCTTGATTCGGAACGGTTCAGTGGGGGAGGGGCGTCAGTAGTTCGATCGAAGGCAGCGAGATCGTGGCGGATCCTCGCGATTCGAAGTGCATGGGCGGACGCCCGGCGCCGCACGGCTCGGTCGACTTGAGTCCGTTTCTTCTCAGGCCGATCCGTGCCCATCCCAAGGATCCGATCCCGGGACCAGACGGGAAGAAACCGTGACTTGCGTTCTCGACTATTGCAGGAAATGGCCATCATGCGATCGCGGACGAACCTTCAAATACGAGGGCTCCGGTGTCTGTTTGGTGTCTGCTACCCTGTAAGACCAGCGTAGCGCCACCACGGCGCCAGCGTAGCGCTACCATGATGGGTTCGAAGACCCCGTTTTTCGGGGTGGAAAACGCCGTTCTTGGGCTCGTGCGGCAGGTTTCTGACTAGGAGGTCCTGCTCGACACGCAGGCGCTCATGGACCGGGCTGCTCCGCCGCCGCATCGCGCGTCAGTTCGGCGTCAGTTTCTACCGGGTCGCGAGTCCGCCATGAGTGTGGACTCCGTATGACTTGATCGCGCACCGCTGATTTCTGCCAGAATAACGGGCATAAGTCCTTGAAGGGCAATGGGTTATGAACGGACCGTCTGACTCTTAATCAGCGGGTCCGGGGTTCGAGTCCCTGGCGGTGCAGTGCGGTTTGGAGCGTTTGAGGATGTGCTTGCCGTGTTTTCTCGATGTGACTCGCTTGTGTCACTCATGCCGGTTGCGAGCGTTTGCGGGCCCGGGCGAGGGCCTGCTGCAGCGCATATGCAGCGCTTGGGGTTCGCCGGATCATGCCCCGCCGCCTGGTCGAAGACCTCGTCCGGCACCTGGAGGTGGTGTTTCCGGCTGACGGCCTCCGAATGTCCGAGCCAGACCGAGACCGCGTGTTGAGGGAACGTCATCGCCCACTCGGTTTCGCAGTTCTGCCGGAAAACCTGGAAGCATCGCCCAAAGGGCTCGAGGCTGGCTCGCTTCAGGATCATCTGCATTTGCCGCCGGAGGTTATTCCTAGAGAGCCCCACGCCCTCCTGCCCATGTTCAGTCACGTCGAAAGCATCCTGTGGGAGCTCCGCCAAGCGCGGGACGATCGGGACAAGCAGATCGATCTGCCGTGAACAAAGGGCAATCAGGATACGGCCGAACCGATCGGCCAGCTCCCCAAGCGTTGATCCAGGTGTTATGGGAGTCCCAGCGACCCGGTGATCGGGCGGGAGGACTCGACGATGAAGCGTAAGCGACACAGTCCGGAGCAGATCATTGGCAAGCTCCGGGATGCGGATCGGATGTTGTCAGACGGACCGGACCCGGCCGCGGTGTGTCAGGCCTTGGAGGTGTCGGAGGCGACGTTCCACCGCTGGCGGAACCAGTACGGCGGCATGAAGCCAACGTAGCCAAGCGTCTGAAGGAACTGGAGATCGAGAACCGCCGCCTGAAGAAGGCCGTCGCGGATCTGATCCTCGACCAACAGATTCTGGAGGAAGCGTCGAAGGGAGATTTCCAAGCCCAGCGCGCCGCAGGGAGGCGGTGAACAAGACGCGTAACGGGTCGTGAGTGCCTGGCCATCGAGGTGGAACGTGGCATCACGAGCCGCGAAGTGATCGAAACGTTGCGGTACCTGTTCGAGGTGCGCGGAGCGCCCAAGCATATTCGCAGCGACAACGGCCCGGAGTTCATCGCCAAGGCGTTGCGAGCTTGGTTGGCTGAGTCGGGGGTGAAGACGTTGTACATCGAGCCAAGCTCGCCCTGGCAGAACGGGTTCAATGAATCGCTCAACGGGAAGTTGCGTGATGAGCTGCTCAATGGCGAGTTGTTCACGAGTTTACAGGAAGCGAAGTTGGTGACGGAGGACTATCGACTGGCGTACAATCATCGCCGGCCGCACGGCAGCCTGGGCTACGAAACGCCCGCGGCCTATGTGGGCAAGGTCGGGGGGCTCCCGGCGAGCGCGACGCCGTCATACACGTACGCGAAAGCGTACGGGGGACAGCCCCTTCATGACATTAGGGTGGGCTATTGCACGGCGCAAGCGAGTCTTGGCCGGTCGCTCCCTCACGGTCGCGGCGCGGCTCATGGAAGCCCGTCGCATCAGGTGTGTCGAAGCATCAGCGGCACGGCGGATGATGGCCCGCTCTGCGCTTCTCAATCCGGAACGGCCGGCGTCGTTTGGTCTCTCGTCTGCGCGGCCGATGCCATCACGACGGGTGCGGAACGTTGTTCCCCTACGCCGGTGACGATGAGTTCGAACCGACGCAGGATGCTCTTCCACCGATGGTGGCGCGCGACGTAGTCCCTGGCGGAGTCACCCAGGCGCGCGCGTAGAGCGGGGTCGCTCAGCAACTCCTGGACCGCCGCGGCGATCTGTTGGGGCCGATCGGCGACGATGACCTCCCGGTCATGCCGCGCGTCGATGCCCTCCAGGGCGGCCTGGGTCAACACCACCGGCTTCCCCCAGGCCATGGCTTCGAGCACCTTGTTCTGCAGGCCGCGAGCGATTCGCATGGGCGCGACGCTAACGTCCAGGCGTTGTAGTTCAGGGCCCAGTTGATCCACCGCGCCGACGACTTCAACACCCGGGACGCGCCGCAGCCGTCGGACAGACCACGTGGGTCGGCGACCCACGATGCGGAAGACCGCGTTGGGCATCGCCCGGCGAATCGCCGGCCAGCACGCCGACGCGAACCAACGGACGGCGTCGATGTTGGGTCGGTAGTCCATCTGACCCACAAAGCCGACCGTGGGTGGACTCGACGATGACGCGCGGGACTCGCGGGGACATGGCTGCCGCTCGGGCAGGTCCACGCCGTTTTCCACCACGTGAATCCGATGGTCGAAGGCCCCACCCAGGAGCGGGTCGGCCTCGGCGTGGGTAATCAGTATGGTCGCGTCGAAGGCGCCGAGCCAGAGTCGCTCCCGTTCAGCCAGGCGCCGACCTTCCAAACGATAGAGCCACCGACGCGGGCCGCGCGAGGCGTCGGCGTAGTCGAGCCACTTGCGGCTGTCCAGGTCACACAGATCGAGCACGCGCCGCCGTGCGGGGACCAGGAACGCATACGGGGCCACACCCGCGGAGAACGCCACCACGGCGTCGAAACGCGTCGTCTCGCACCATCGTCCGAGCACGGCTCGCATCGCTTCGTGGCGGTAGGCCGATTCGCTGATCGTCTTGCCGCGAAGCAGTCCGGCCAGCCCCTGCAGCCGCGTCCGCAACCAGCCGAGGTTGATCGCCAGAACGTCCTCACAGTGGCGGCGAACCACACCCACATGGCAACCGTCAGCCGGGTCGTCCACGAAGCACGCACACCAGACCCGATGGCGGCGGGCTAGGTGCTCCAACTGACGGAATGACCGAAGCTTGTCACCCTTGTCCGGCGGATAGGGGATGCGATGGACTAGGTAGAGTACGTTCATTCGTCTACCCTGGTACATGCTTGGCGATCGCGGCCCCGAGCGACTGCGTTACGATCAGCGGCAGGCGGCGCCAGATGCGCCTAGCCAGGCGATAGCGCGGGCTGTCGGGTGAGAGGTTGGGCGCCGCGCAGCCTTTCCGCAGATAGGACTGGTATTGCAGCGGTCGCGGGGCGAATCCGTGAAACCGCTTGAAGTCGAAACTGCCCGCGTTGCCGCGCCGTGAGCGGCCGAAGTCGAACAGGCGGTAGCCGTGTTCGACCCCGCGCTCCATGACCGTCAGATAGATAAAGTTGGCGGCGCTGCATCGCCTCGCGTCGTCCGTCGTACCGATGAAGTAAGGCATCACAGAATCGCGGAAGAGGAAGGTCACCAGCCCCGCCACCGGACGGCCGTTTCGCGATACAACACTCACCCAGTGCCAACCCGGTGTCTCCGCGAGAAGACATTCAAAAAAGCTCCGCGGATAGGCGAGGGAGCCGAGCCGTCTCATACTTAGCGAGTAGAGCCGCCATACGTCATCGAGATGGTGATCGCCGTAGGAGACGGTCAATCCGAACTTGTTACGCGCGTTCCGAGCGGCGGCCCGGGCCTTCCGGGGCAGCCAACCAGGGACCTCGCGTGACGAATCGGGCAGTCGCCGGGTGAACCCGACATATCCCTCGGCAATCGGAACGCCCGTGACGGCCGCCCTTTCACTGCGAAGGTCCATGGCCACACATTCGTGCATATGGACCAGCCGCTTGCCCTCTTCGAACAGCGCGCGTGACACCTCGTCGTCATCAGCCAGGATGCCACCACCCACGGCGTACGGGACGCTGACCAGGAGCCGACCGGCGATTCGGCTCTTCACAAGAAAGAGCGGCAACCCGCCGACGATCCGCTCGTCGCGGACGGCCACGAGGTAGAGGTCGCGGTGACCAAACGAGTTCCAAACGGCATTGCGCCATCCCACCTGGTGGAAAAACGTACCCTCCGCGTGGGCGTGAACGTACTCGTCCCACTCGCGCAACCGCCCAGGGGACAAGCGAACGACCCGGCACGGCTTGGGCGTGGTCTTTGACGAGACCGCACGAATGCGGGTTGGTTCGACCATGATGATCGCAGCGGAGCTCATGGCCCACCCTCCGGATCGGCATTGCTAGAACATTTCCTGTTTTCGTATGTCGGGTCCACCGACCGGAGCGAGCGATCCAGCGGTGAGAGACCGCGCGGGCTAAAGCCCGCGGCTCGGGACGACGACACGGGGAAAGGTTCCGTGACCGCCGTCGCGTGCGACACGACGTAGCGGTGCTTCCCCGAGTCGGTGGTTGCGATACGATCGACGATCGCCACGCGCAGCCTGGTTTGATCGCCAATCACGGGTCGGACACTACGCGCCACGGTCTCTCGGGTGATCTTCTCGGCGCGGTCGTCGGCCACGACCTGCACGGTCACGCTGAAGTCGGCCGCCTGCGTCACATGGAATTGTCGCAGCCCACGAAGCGCGCGAAGCGGATAGATGATGGACAGCGCGTGCTTGACCGTCCCGTCGCGGAATCGAAGAAAGTCGGTGGTGCGGCCCTGTACGACGTCCATGAGCGGCAGTCCTCGACCGCAGGTGCATCGCCCGGCAAGGAGCCGGCCCACGTCCCCGGTTCGGTAGCGAATGAAGGGCATCGCGTAGGCATCGAGATGGGTCACGATGATCTCGCCGTGTTCCCCCAAGGAAACGGGCCGGCCGTCGCCATCGACGATCTCGACGATGACGTTCTCCGCGGTCAGGTGCATCCTGCCTTCCGGGCACTCGTGGGCGATGAACCCGGCCTCCCGGCTTCCGTATCCATCGGCCACGGGAACGCCGAGGTAGTCGCGCATCGTGTCGCGCTGGTGAGGATAGCACACCTCTCCGGTCACAAAGACGGCTCGCGATCGTCGCGTGCATGGCTTGCGGCCGGTCGATCGGGCATGGTCAACGAGCAGCGCGATGCTGCTGGGGTAGCCGAACAGACACACGGGAGCGAAGTGGTCCCATGCGTCGAGGTATCGATCCATGCGCGAGGGTGACATGTTGAAGGCATCGAGGAGGCGATGGTTGATCAGCGAGTCGCGCATGGCTCGGAAGCGATCCGACCGGGTCGCCTCGATCGGCGAACCCCAGAGATAAAGCTCCGGGTCGCCGAAGCGCGCGCCGAACCACTGGTGGCTGCGGATGCGAGCGGCCTGGTCATATCCCTGACGGCGGCGGTCGAGGCAGAAGACAAGTGGCTCGCCCGTAGACCCGCCCGTGTTCCGCCAATGGACGCCGCCTGGCGCGGCGGACCAAACCATGTCATCGGTGGACGCCCGGATGGCGGCCTTGTCGAGTAACGGAAGCCGACCCAGCGCCGCCATCGGCTCGTCGCGGGTTACGTCGATATCCGCATCGAGAAATCGGCGCCGATAGAACGCGGTGTTGTTGAAGGCGTGTCGGAGTAACGCTCGCAGCTTCTCTCGCTGGAGGTCGCGGATTTCGTCCGGCGAGTCCCACTGAGACAGATTGAGCCCGCGGAGATAGCGAAACGTGTGGCGCCGAAGCAGCCGTTCGTGGACGGGGTACAGAAGATGTCGGGCGATCAAGGGAACCATGCACGCCTTACGCGACAGGCGCCGCGGTACAACCGCGATCCGGTGGCACCCCCGTCGCGCCCGCAAGCCTCCAAGCGAACCCGCCCGGCCGCGGTCCGTACCGCGCAGACGGGCTCCAGGTGCATGTTTATCGGCTTGTGGAAGGGACGGGATTGGCTCGATTCAGCCGAGACCGGGGTCGCGGCGTGCCGAGCAGCCCGATCGCCAAACGGGCGTTCCAGCATCACAACGCCGGTGGAGGCGGCCGAGACGCACGACCGGCGTATCAGCCCTATAGCCGGACAGGCTCTTGCTGCCGGCTTCGACCACGCCCAACGGATGAGCTACTTGGACATGTGTGAGGGAATCCGCGTGGGGCATGTTGCAGGGATGGGTGTCCCATCGTTCGCTCTTGACGAACGCCGGGGGACGGACGGCCCCCGGAGCCGGCACTTGGTCCCTCTATTTCCCACCTTTGCTTCGTGTATAGACCGGGCACATGGCGTCCGGGCGAGAAAGGCACGGAGACGATCCGGGTGGAGAAGATGTCGTCCTGACCAAGCAACGTCTTCTCTTCGCGGAAGACACGCTTGATCCATTCAGCGTTCAGCCCATCCGAGAAGGGAAGTCCATGGCTCTGGAGCAACGTTTCCGCGACCGTACAACAACCGTTCTTGAAAAACCGACGAAATGTGGCTACTGTGATCATATAAAAGCCCTGCCCGGCTTCATGGGACACCGAGCCATGGAGGGCATCACGAGTAATCGGCCAAGGAAGGCCGGAAGCAGGATACCATCCGGCCGCACCGGAGCAGTAGACCAACACGGGACAACGGCGACAAGGAATCCCGTCCTGCGTCGTCCAAGAGTCCGCGCGGAATCAGTCCCAATCACACGGCAGTGCCCTTGGTACCAGTACTTTCACCGTACTGGAAACGGCCCTGGCTCACGGAAACAGCGATGGGGAATCCGACACGGAAGGTTGTGGTCAAGTCCGGAAACGGCACGGAGAACCTATGCACAGGACTTGGTTCGACGCGGCGTGGCCGCATCACGACCGCCATGGCCGGCGCGCTTCTGTTGGTCGTCACGTCTTGGGTTCCCACCTCCGCCGCGGCGCCACCGGCACGCGACCGATTGACGCGCGAAGTCGAAATTGCCCGACAGCTCGGGCTCAAGGCGGCGAGCCTTCAGACCATTTCCATCGACGTAGGCGTAAACGGCGCGTTGAGCGCCGAGGTTGAGATCGAAGGCGTCAGACGCCGGTTGGTGCTTGCCCCGCACTCCGTCCGCAGCGCGAATTTCGAGGTGCTCGTGCAGCGCGGCCCGGATGGTCAGTTCGAATCGGTCACGCCTCCAGCCGTCGCCACCTACCGTGGAACCATCGTCGGCGTCCCCGGTTCCGCGGTCAGCGGATCCTTCGTGGGCGAAGGGCTCAGCGCGACGCTGCTGACGCCCAACGGCGTCTTCGGCCTTCAGCCGATCGGAAAGTTGGGCCTGGCGGGGGAAGCCGATGAGCACGTCGTCTACCGGCGCGATGCGTGGCTGCACGCCGGGGTTCACGTGTGCGGGTCGGATGGGTGGTCCGGTCTGCTTCCAGCTCCCACCGAGTCGAACCTCGCAAGCTCCGCCGGCTCCGGTCTGAAGATCGCCGAGGTGGCGATCGATACCGATTTCGAGTTCTTCCAGTTGAACGGCAGCCGTGTCGAGGACACCGTGATCGACGTCGAAACGGTCATGGACGCCGTCGAGGCGATTTACGAACGAGACACCGGCATCACCTACGAGGTCACCCGGATCATCGTACGACCCGCCGAGCCCGACCCCTACACCTCCACCGACGTGTTGACGCTTCTTTGCCAGCTCCGAGCGGAGTGGAACGCTGCGCCCCTTTCCTCCGTTCCCCGCGACGTCGCCCATCTGCTGACCGGCAAGGACATTGACTTTAACATCATCGGCGCCGCATTTGGCGGGACCCTTTGTAACCTCCAGGCTCGCGTCAATGGCTGCCCCGGCGGACGTGACGATGTGGCCTATGGCTTTTCGCAATCCCTCTTCACACCGTTCCTGGGTTCGCGCGTGTCCCTGACGGCGCATGAGTTGGGCCACAGCTGGGGCGCCGCCCATTGTGACACAGACAGCAACTCGTGCCACATCATGTGTTCGGGCCTGGGCGCCTGCGAAGGCATCTTCGGCGACAACCTGAAGTTCGGCGTTCAGGCGTCAAACTCGATCACCAGCTTCCGAGACTCCGCCGGTTGCCTGGACGACCTTGGGCTCGGGCAAGCCGTTCCATTCACCGACGAGTTTCCCTCGATCACACTGGATGCGAACAAGTGGAGCTATGCGCAAAACACGATCGTGAGCAGCACCGGGACCGATGAACCCAGCGCGCCGTTCGCGCTTCGGTTCGACGGCGGCCCCTCCGGCGACTTCCGTGAGGCGGACGCTCGCACGAATGTCATGGACTTGTCGGTGACCGATACGGCGAGCGCGGCCTACCAGGTCCAGGCGGCCGCCGTGGGCACGGGCGACTCCCTGGTCGTTGACTACTGGAGCAGCGCCTTTACGTGGCGGGAGCTTGACCGGGTCACATCCGACGGCGTGGCACAGAGTGTCTTCATCCCGCGGTTTCGCTCGATCCCGGCGGACGGGCTTCACGCCGAGTTTCGGATTCGCTTTCGCACGGAGGGCAGCGGTGCGTCGGCCGTCTGGTTTGTCGATGACCTCCGCGTGTCCGGCGGATGCGTCGTCGATCAGCAATGCGCGGACGGGGTGGTCTGTACGATCGATTTTTGCAACACGACCAGAGGTGCCTGCGACCGGCTTCCCGACAATGCGCTGTGCGACGACGGCGTGTTCTGCAACGGAGCGGAGTTCTGCAGCGTCTCGACCGGCTGCGAAAACGGGCCGGAACCGTGCCTGGACACAGTCTGCCTTGAGGAGACCAACAGTTGCTCGGTGTGCGTGTCGGATGCCGACTGCGACGACGGCACGTTCTGCAATGGGACCGAACGGTGCCTCGGCGGCGACTGCGTGCCGGGAGCCCAGCCGTGCGCTGCGGGTGCAATGTGCGACCCCGTGCTCGGTCACTGCGTCGATGCCACGGCATGCCCGGCGCCGACCGTGCTCGCCGACAGCAGCCGCTACCTGTCGGTGACGCCCGCGCCCGGTTTGGATCCCGTTGGGTTGCTTGTGACGCCTCTGTGTCAGCCGCTTGGCGCCGCCTTCATCAACGCGCCGAGTGGGTCTGCCAACCTCGCGCAGCTTCTCGACCCGGGAACGGCCCTCCTTCTCACGCCCGACGAATGGGGTGGACCGCTGCACGTCACCGGCGAGAACATTACGCCGGATACGGATTTTCTCGTCTGGTCGGTCTGCGACCTCTCGGGCGAGCAGGTTTTCTCGCCCACCGTCACAGCGCACACTGGGGTTTGGGGTGATGTCACCGGCAGCTTTGTGGATGGCGCGTGGTCGGCTCCCGACGGCACCGTCGCCGTGACCTCCGACATCGTGGCCATCCTCGACGGCTTCCAAAACCTACCGACCGCACTGCCGATCCACCGGGTCGATCTTGTGGGGCTCGGTCCGGGCGGCAGACAGTGCGGGGCCGACGGGAGTATCGATATCATCGACGTCACGGCCGCGCTCGACGGCTTCGCCGGTCTGGGTTTCACCGAAACGACCGGATGTAGCGCGCCCTGCCCGTAGCGAACGTTGGCTCGGGCCGATAGATCGTGATCCGACACCAGGGGGAAGACCAAGTACGCGGGCACCGCCAACTTAGGCCGGATGCAACGACGACGGACGCTCGCCTCCGGAACGCCAGGCGCCATCGAGAAAACGCCCCTCGGAAAGTAACGAAAAAAGGGCGCGTCGTGGGGAAGTTGTGTTCACTTCCTGCTTCCTTTAGGTGCCACATGCGTGGCTCGCGTTCCGGGCTCTGCTTGGGCCGGTTTCCCGGCGCCGAATCGATCCATGACGTAAGCCTACAACATGACGTAGCGTCAGGAGCAAGTGGATTCTTGGAAGAATCCACGGAGTTTTATCGCTCGGCGCCGGCTTGCCCGCGTCATCGCGCGACGGCGTAGCCGCGTACGGCTGCCTGCCACGACGTGTCAGGATGGCAGTTCACGCTCGCGAGTGGTCACCCCAAACCTCGATTTCGGGTCCTTCCTCGGCCTTTTCGCGTCATCGTGACGTGGCACGGCGGTTGCCCTTCTTCTCGGTGGCGCCCGGAACATAGTCGGCGCCTCAGGATTCAGAAGTCACGAACGGTTCTCTAACCGGAAAGGAGGTGCCGCATGTTGGCACTACGACTTAGGAGCACGCACCCGATCAACCGGATGCGCGACGAAATGGAATGTCTGTTCGATCAGGCCTTCTCCGGCTTTCCGAGCCTGACGAGGGGCGCGCGCTGCGCGCCGGCTTTGCCCCCGATCAACGTCTGGGAGGACGCCGACAGTTTTCATATCGAGGTCGATCTTCCGGGCTTGGCGCTTGACGACGTCGAGCTGACGGTCACCGGTGATGAGCTAACCATCCAAGGCACGCGAAAGGCCGCTTCGGAGGCGGCGGTCGCCTATCACCGCACGGAGCGGCCCGTGGGCGACTTCGCTCGGGTGATTCGGCTGCCGGAGGGAGTGAACGCGCGGAGAATCGAGGGCACCTTAAAGGACGGCGTCCTGTCGATTACGCTCCCCAAGCCGGAGGAAGCGAAACCGCGGAAGATTGCGGTCAACGCGCCGTAACAGTATCGCACCACACCACGCAGGTGGTTCGACCGGTGCGTCGCGACAGAGGGCTTCAAAGCAAGTGCTGATCTTACAGCACTCGGACACCTATGCCGGCCCGACCGACCGGTAACCCCCTTGCTGATCGTTCCGGACAGCTCGGATGCCGGAGTTGCGCCGCTTCAATATCCAGCGGCGTGGCTGCGGTACTCCGGGCGGTTCGGGGCGTCCCAAATCTTCCCTTCAACCCCCGCAATCACCCCAAGACCCGCTCGGTTGCGAGCCCGACTTAGGTTGGTGAAGGGGCGCTGAGCCCGATAAGGTTGCGTTTGACGCCATCGACCAGGCTCAGACCGGCTGCGACCGTTTGCTTTGAGACGGCAAAAACGGCACAATGGCATCGCAGCCCATCGCTGCCATTGGATCAATGACTGGGGGGTCCGTTTTGACAACGCCCGTTGCCGACACGGTTGTACAACTCTTGCAGGCCGCGCGCGGCGGAAGCCATGGCGCCATCGACGAACTACTGCCGATGGTTTACGAAGAGCTTCGCCGCCTGGCGTCCGCCTTTCTGAACCACGAACGCCGCGACCACACCTTGCAACCGACGGCCCTGGTTCACGAGGCGTATCTCCGCCTCGTGGGGCAGCGGAGCATCGGCTGCGAGGATCGGACTCAGTTCTTCGCGGCGGCGTCCACCGTCATGCGACGTGTCCTGGTGGACCATGCCCGGGCCCGGAAGGCGGCAAAACGCGGCGGTGGCAAGGCCAAGACTTCACTGGATGAGGCGCTGGCTTGCTTCGAGGAACGGGCCTACGATCTGATCGCGCTCAACGATGCGCTGGCCCGACTCGCCTCGATCGATGAACGCAAGAGCCGTGTGGTCGAGCTTCGTTTCTTCGGCGGGCTGACCGTCAAGGAAGTGTCCGACGTTGTGGGTGCCCCTGTGCGCACCGTCGAACGCGAGTGGACGCTGGCCAAGGCGTGGCTTCGCGGAGAGCTGCAACAGGAGTAGACCCATGCCCGCGTGGCGGACCGATCGGCTGTTTTTCGCGGTGTTGCCAGAGGGAGTACGCAGGGCGCACGGTTTATGAATCAAGCCACTTCTTCACGTGATCGTTGGAAGCGGATCGACGCGCTCTTTCACGAGGCGTTGGCTCAGGACGCCGCCTCGCGCGAAGCGTTCCTCCGCCGGTCCTGCGGCACCGACCAGGCTTTGTTCCACGAGCTAAGCCGCCTTGTGACCCTCAGCGAAAAAGAGGACGAGTTCCTCGATCCGCCCAACCGCACACAGGTCCTGGGCCTGCCCGACGCAGCCGGCCAGGAGCATCTGGTCGGGCGACGGATCGGCGCGTTTAGGCTGGTCAAACCGATTGCCCACGGGGGCATGGGCGCCGTCTGGCTGGCGGCACGCGCGGACGAGCAGTTCGAGCAGCGAGTGGCCGTCAAGCTGATGCATTCGGGGTTGTTGACGCCGGAGATGCGTCGGCGCTTCCGCCAGGAGCGCCAGACGCTTGCGCAGTTGGAGCACCCCTACATCACGCGGTTGATCGACGGCGGAACGACCGCGGAGGATCTTCCGTACCTGGTGATGGAGTTCGTGGACGGGTTGCCGATCGGTCGATACTGCGACGAGAATCGGTTGGCGATTCCCGAACGTCTTCGTCTGTTTCGGATGGTTTGCGAGGCGGTCCACTGCGCTCATCAGAACCTCATCGTGCATCGCGACCTCAAGCCCAGCAATATCCTGGTCTGTGAGGACGGTCGACCCAAGCTGCTCGACTTCGGTATCTCCAAACTCATCGATGCGGGGTTGGACGGGATGACCGGGGATCCAACGGTAACCCTGTTGCGCGGCCTGACCCCGCGCTACGCCAGTCCCGAGCAGATTCGCGGCGAGCGAATCACTACGGCGACGGACGTCTACTCGCTCGGCGTGGTTCTCTATGAATTGCTGACCGGTCACCGCCCGTACCAGCTTGAGAATCGGTCCCGTTTCGAACGCGAGCGGATCGTCTGCGAACAGGAGCCGACCGCGCCCAGCATCGTGGTTCGCCGCTCGACCGATCTGGTCGCACGCGAGGGCGACACAGAACCGGCGAGCCCGAAAACCGTTGCGGCCGCGCGGCGCGAAAGTCCAGAGCAGCTATTCCGACATCTTCGCGGCGATTTGGACAACATCGTCCTGATGGCTCTCGAGAAGGATCCCAAACGGCGTTACACCTCGGTCGAGCAGTTCTCGGAGGACATCGCCCGTTATCTGGGCGATCGGCCGGTGCTAGCGAGGAAGGACACCCTCGCCTATCGATCGGCCAAGTTTGTCCGTCGCAACGCCAGGGTCGTCACGATGCTAGCGACCGTGGCGTTGATCGCGACCATCGGGGTGAGCGTGGCCGTGCGTCAATCTCGGATCGCTCAGAACGAGCGTCTGGCGAAGGACTGGGCTGAATCCAAGGCTGAATCGATGCAGTGGTTTCTTCAGGGGACTCTCTTTGCCCCTGGTCCGGCGCGCCAGGGCGAAGGGCTGACACGCTTCGCGCTGCTGGCACAGACCGCGAAGCGAATCAAGACCGAACTGGCGGATCGCCCCGAGGTGGAGGCCTTGGTTCGCCTGGACCTGGGGCGGACGTACGCTGCGATGCGAATGAACGTGGAGGCGGTCCGCCATTTGCGCCCGTCGCTCGAGTTTTATCGGGAGGTATACGGCGACAACCGTCTCGAGATGGCGGCCTGTCTCTCCTACCTGGGTGAGCTACTCACCGCCCAGCGCGATCCGGAATCGGTTTCCATGCTCACTGAGGCATTGGAGATTCGTCGCAACCACCTGGGTGAGCAAGACAAGCTGGTGGCCGACGTCAAGTGCCAGCTCGCCTTGGCGCTCGCGACGGTCGTTCGACCGCAGCGCTTCGCCGAGGCGGAGACGCTCCTCGACGAAGCCCTTGCCACGTACCATGGGCTCTTCGACGAAGGGCACCGCAGCTTCGCCCGCTGGACCTATAGCGCCGCACGACTCCAGGTTCTACGTGGAGATCGGGCGAAGGCCGAAGGGTTGTATCGCCGCGCCAAGGATCAGTTCGAACGGATCAACGAGACGACCGATCCCGAGTATGTGAACCTCTTGGGCGATCTGGGGTCTGTCCTGCAGGACATGGGCGATCTTGAAGCCGCCCGTATGGTTCTTACGGACTTCGCCAAACTCGTGCCGGAGTCGTCGGGTGAGTGGCGCGTCGCCGACGCGGAAATGCGCCTCGCCGGGCTGGAGCACCGGGCCGGTCGGTTCGAGGACGCTCTTGCGCACTACCGTGCATCTCTGGCGTCTCATTGCTCGGTGTTGGCACGGCGGCACAGCGAATTCGCGGGCGACCTGACGGCGCTGGCCGCAAGGCTTCTTGGGATCACGCCGGGTACTCGCGACGAGGATCCGGGACAACCCTACCTGTACGCCCTTTCGAAATTGCGCGAGCATGGCATTCTTAGGGAACTTCAGGCGGCCAATCTGTGCTACTGGGTGGCCGACGCCTCCCTCCATGTCGGTGCTGTTGAGGATGCCGAGGTGTTGGCACGCGCAGGCATGGTGATCCGTCACGACCGGATTCCTGGAGACCACTGCCCCGACACGCACGGGCTGATGGGGGCCGCGCTGACCCGTCTGGAACGCTTCGGCGAGGCCCAACGACACCTGGTACAGAGCTACAGACTCCGTCGCGATCGCCGGGGACGCTGGCGGGGCGAGGTCGCCGTGCCCCTGGAGCGGTTGGAGGAACTCTACAAGGCGTGGGGAAAGCCGAAGAAGGCCGAAGTGTACCACCGAATGAGAGGAACCCCGCGGACCCGCCCCGTCGTCTAGCTTCGAGTTTCGCACTTATGCCGCTTGTTGAACGGCGTGTAGCAAGGTTG
>CBDUXT010000079.1:0-26612 GCA_965371245.1 uncultured bacterium
GCCCAGGACACCGGCTTTTCATGCCGGCAACAGGGGTTCGATTCCCCTTGGGGGTAGTTTTTCGGAGGGATCACGTCCTGCACCTACGTGCATCGGAACGCGCGATGAATCGCCGGTTTTGCCTAGTTTTCTAGGGGCTTGCGCGTCTGGTCGGTTAGCTGGTGACGATGCACCGCCGCGCACCGATTTGAGTGGGTCGGCGCCGTCTAGCGCCAAGCAGGACGCCAAGACAGAATCGGTCCCCGTCGCCCGTTCCCGGTCGGCCGATGGTCGGCTTAGTTCCGGCAGGTTTCGGACGGCTTCAGCCATCGTCCCTCGGAACGTACAAGCGTAAACGTCGCCCGTCATCGCGATGGTCGAATGCCGCATCAAGTCTTTCGCCGTCCGCACGTCAACGCCCGATCGTAGCAACAGGCTGGCGAATGTACCCCGCAAGGCGTGAAAGTCCGCCACCCGTCCCGTGTCGTCCGCGTACGGTATTTCCGCCGCTTCCAGGTCAGCTCGGAGCATGACCACCACTTCCTCCGGGCGCGGCATCTTGAACACGCCTGCCGTTGGCATCTTCGGGCCGATGAACGACCCCATCTCGGCCGCCGTATCCGGTCGCAGCGGTAACGTCGCGGCCTTGCCGTTCTTGGCTGACACTGCTTCGATCGTGACCGTCGGCTCCGAGCTGCTCAGATCGAAACCCGCCCGCGTGAGACTCCGCAATTCCCCGGATCGCAGGCCGGTCTCGACGGCGACTCGATACAGCCAGTACCGCCCATCGGCTGTCATCCCAAACCGCTCCGGGCCGGTGCGGGCCGCATCGAGCAGCCGACGCAATTCCTCGGGCTCAAGCGCACGGCGTACATGTCGCCGATCCGCATTGGCATTCTGCGCCGATAGATGCGAGATCGGGTTTTCGGTTACACGTCGCTCGCTTCCGAGCCAGTTGAAAAACGACTTCATCGCCGCGAGGTAGTGATTCGAGGATTTCGCGGACAGCGCCCGGACCTTTTTCTTCACGTCGGAGCTATCGCTGTTCGTCTTGCCCGCGCGACGCTCGGCAAGGTATCGGGAAACGGCCGACGCGCTCACGTCCGCCAGGAACCTAGCTCCGATTCCATCGATAATCGCCCGCACGCGGTAGCTCGTTTTCTTGACGTAGTCGGGCGTCGCGCCCGAATCGGTTAGGGATCGCTCGTAGTCCGTCACGTGGTCCGCTAGCGGCTTCGACGCTGCAAACCGGTGCATGTCCAGCAGTCCGATTCTCGCCAGCCTTTCGCGGGTCTTATCCGGCAGCATACCGACCCATCGCGCCAGCTCGACATCGGGCGAGTCCCCGGCAACGCGCAGCTCGACAAGCCGCTCGATCCGCTGACCGAACGCCCTACTCGCCCGCTTGTCGGTGAACGCGGGAAGCCGTCGTACCCGCCGTCGATGATCCCGAAACTCGACGTACCACCGTGAAGCCGTCCGCCGTTTTCCGTCGCGATCCCGATATGTTGTTTGGAACAGTCGCACCGCTCACCTACTTTCGTTTGGCCGGCCGTAGCTCCAGCCGTAGCACTTCGCAGAGTCTCGACGCGGTCTCAAGCGTAACGTCCCGATCGCCGGTGATGAATCGATGCACGCCGGAATACGCGACGTCCGATCGCTTGGCCAGCTCAAACATCGATATCCCGCTTTTCTCGAACGCCGCCCGGAGCTGCGCCGCCAGATTCACCGTGTATTTTTTCTTGCTCATACCAACCATGATATCAGATTTGGCATACTGTGTCAACATGGATATTCCGCCTTTCCGGTCCTGAGCCCGGCGATTCGTATCCTCTCGGTGATTTCCTGTAGTGCTTCGGCCTCCGCGTGCTCGCGGGCTTGCCCGCCTTCGTACTCGCGAATAGCCGCCCGCTCTTCCCATTCGAGCCGCCATTCCACCGGAAGATCGTTCGGCGTGATCTGCCCATCGCCGACGGGGACGCGGAGCAAAGCGAGCAGCTCCCTCTTGTGTTGCCGCAGCGTGTCGCGTAATTCCGCCGTAAGCCTCCCGCGCGGGGCATCGACCCGGAGCCGGTCCCCATTGGCAGACAGCCGGATGTCTCGCCCGCGGAGACTCTCTAGCAACGTATCCGGCGTCAAAACTCGACTACCTCCCGTTCCCGAAGGTGCTCATTCTGTGCGAAGGCGCCTAACTTTGAGCCTTGGGCATCTTCGGCACCTTCCCGAGCGCCTTCGGCATCCAAGCTCCAATCCCACCCCCCTCCAAACGATCCCTTGCGGGGCTTCACACCTAGCTTTGTCTTCGCGCGTCGTATCGTTGACCACGACAAACCGGCACCCTCCGCTTCTACTTTGACGCGGGAAACCGGCACAGAACCAGCGGCCAGCACATCCCTGAGCCATTCCGCCGCCTCATCGACAGCCGTCCTCCCATCCCCTTTGCGATCCAACTCCGCGGCAAGTACATCGTCCGCCGACATCGTGATCGGCTCCGGTTCCCACGCGATCACTCCTACGTCGCCGATCGCGCCCTGCTCGCGCGATTCAATTCGGTATGCGACGCCGGTTGGTTCACGGACCAGATTGGACTTGACCGGAAGCATGAACCGCCGCTCCGAATCATCTTTGTCCGCCGTAACGAGCCACCCCGCGCGCGCCGCGGCGATAAATGCTAGGCTCCCCATTGCCCGGTATAGCGCCTTCCCGCCGTAGGACTTGTTCAGGTGCGTAACGGCAAGAACCGCCACCTGATATCGTGCGGCCAGCTCGGACAAGGGAGCGAGTAGTCCGCGCACCTCCGCGTTACGATGTGAATCGGTCTTACCCAAGAACGCCGTCACTGGATCGATCACGACAAGACGGCAATCGGGTGCTTCTCTGATCGTTTGCTCCAGAACGCCAAGATCGGATTCCAGGCTAAACGATCGGTCGATTCGCTTTCCCGCTTCGCCGCCCCGATGCTCCACACCTTGCACCGCGACGATTTTCGTCACGTCCGCGCCAGCCGCATCGAGCCGCGGGCGGATTGTGTCGGCTATGTCATCTTCGGCGGACAAGAGAACGACGTCACCGCGCGGATTCGAGTCCCGTGGTGAATCCGGCCAAGACGTTCCGGTAGAGACCCGCGCTGCGATATCGAGAGTGACAAAACTCTTTCCGAGACCGGGGTCACCCGCGAGAATGGTCAGCTTGCCGAGCGGAATGCGTCCCGGCCAAAGAAACTGCAACGGACTCGGCACGACGTCGGAAATCCGCACCAGCTTTGCTGTCGGACCAGTCCGGTCCACGCCCTTCGTCGCCTCCGCGAGCTGCTCTATTTCTTCCCGAATAGCAGCATCATCGTAGCCGTCCGCGTGACGCGCCTCGATGAATTCGACCGCGTCGCCAGCCTTCGGGAGATTGGGAAGATGCACGACCTTCACGACGGGCGATCCCGCGAGCCGGTCCAGAATGTCCGCGACTTCACTGGCGTACTTTTGGCCAGCCGCATCATTGTCCGGGACAATCACGACCTCCCGGCCCGCGAGTGGCGACCAGTCTGTACGCTTGGCCGACCGAGCCCCCAGCGCTGAGGTCACGCCAACCAGCCCGAGTGCCACCAATGCGTCTGCGGCCTTCTCACCTTCAGCAACGTAGACGCGACTGACGTCCGCGATTCTCGCCAGACGATACAGCGGGAGCAGCCCCACCGGTGCGCCGACAGCCCACCGGTCCCCGGTTCGAGAGACCGGCCGGTAAGCCTTTCCGCTCCCGGTCTCGTAGCGCACGACCCAGAATAGCTCGGTCCCGTCCGCGCGGTCATATCGCCAGCCCGCCGTTGCCTTGCCGTTGACGGTACGGGCGACCGCACGAACCGCTTCGTCGCGTGTCGCGTACGTTCTCTTGATCGCGGTTTTCTTTTCGGCCCTGGCCTTCGGTTGCGATTGTGACGGTGGCGCCGGGAACAGATCTGCTACAACAATTCCCGCCGCCGAACAGATTTCATCGACCGAGCACCCAGCATGGCAGCAAAGCAAGACCCGATCGCCTTCGCCTATCGAAATGGACAGGCTAGGGTTCCGATCCTTGTGTGCCGGACAGCGTGCCGTCCATCCGTTTGCGATCTGCTTCGCATCGGGGAACCGTTGCAGAACGCGATCTAGCGCGTCACTGTTCATCCCGCCCCCTCATCGCTTCCCAGCGATCCAGTGACGGGCAGCCAGCGTCCAGCCAGTCGAGCAGTTCGCCCCGCCGCCAACGGACCGACCTACCCAGCCGGACCGGCTGAGGGATTCGACCGCTGGAGTGAAGAGCCCACACATGCCTAGTGGATACCCCGAGCTGCTCAGCGACTTCCGCCACCGTCAACGCCAAGCGCTCCCGTTCGTTCACTTTCGTTGTGTTTCTCATGCCCGCGAGTCTATGCACCCACGCTCGCTTGGAAGGTCAGTTTCCACGCACGGATTCAGCGGAAACCGCAGTCTTGGCCACGTGAGACGAGATTCAGCGGGGTTGGTTTTTCTCGATGGAAACTTTCGCGCAACTCTCGGGGGGACGCTCAGTCGCCCGAAGCGCCTTCGGTCAGTTCATAGACACGCCGACCATCGTAGACAAACCTGATTCGAGGCTTCCCAAGGCGCATCTTGTCCGAGTCCGTCGCGCTTTGTCGGATATTGGGATACCGCTTGCATAGCTTGCTGAGCTGTCCCGAAGACGCCACGTAGCCCTTGGCAAGAATCCACCCGCTATCGACCCATTCGGTTGTGTCAACAGCCGTCGCGCCGGTCCGCCGACCGAGTGACCGACAGGTATCGGCCCAATCGCCCACCTGATTCCGCACGTGGGCTAGCCAATCGGATTCGTCATAGTCCGCGGTGGTCGGAACCGGCTCCCCATTCAGTTCGTAGCGCTTCGGTGAATCATCGCCCTTTGTGCCGTTTGACGTTACGGGCACTAGGCGCAGTCGCTTACCGTCCCGGCCAACCGGGCGCCCCTCGCTATCCGTCTTGTAGTGCGTCCAATCGAACGTCCCGGCATTCGACTTGAAGGCAAGTCGATCCGTCGCAAACAGGTATTGCAGGATGAACGGCCACACGCGCAGCGCCTCGGCATCCGTCACCTTCACCGCGTCGAACTTCGTCTGCACCGCGGACTCGGGAATCTGCAACTCGATCAGCAGTTTACCATCGGGGCCTTTACGCATGGTTCCAATCGGCTTGCCTGGTGTGCCGTGCGCCTCAATCCTACCCGGCAGCCAGAGCGCTATAGTGTTCCGTAATCCCGGATCGCTGAGCACACCGCAGTTGACACACTCCATCACCAGCCGCGAGGCGCGTACGGCCGATCGCTCGGCGCGCAAGGCAAGATGAACGGGTTTAACGTCCTGGCTGACCGCCGTCTCCAGCTCGGCCGCGATGCGAACGTATTCGTTTGCGAACCATTCCGCGTTGTGTTCGATTTTCATGTTATTCCATCCTTGGATTGAGCGCTGTACACGGCCAGGCATCCCTTACCCGCCCGTACAGCGAATCCTTGCTCATCCCCGTAATCGAGCTGGTCGATCTGTAGGGCTGGCGATCGATTTGCTGCTTGACCCCCGTTTTCTGCCTCTGGGAAGCGGTTTTCGGGGTTTTAGTTGTTCGGCCGGTCTCCGTGGCGTACACTCTAAGCAGCCCGACGGTAGGCGAACGTCGGCTCCACGCCGTGTGTCCAAGCGGGAAACCGCCAGGGCCTAGCCTACCGGGGGCCTTATTTTTTCCAAGGTCAAGGGGCTGTCGTACTTGTACGACTCCGAACAGTGCGGGCGCGGTGCCCTCGCAGTGTTGCTCGAAGTCGATGGCGAGGCTCCGCAGCGCTCCAACTCCGTCAAATGTTAATTCGAGTACATCAAAACGGCCGGTAAGTCTGTTACATCCCCGACCGGCGCCGCTGACGTTGAGCCCAGGTTCGTGCGGAGCTTGGAACGGATGCCGTGTCGCTCCCTCGAAACAGGCAGCGACGACGCCACTGCACAAGACCGTCAGGCCGGACGCGACTTTGAAGATGACAAGGAGTTGACCGATCATCGCGCTCCAGAATATGCAGCGGCCGACGTAGACTCAAGACGGGCCCCACAATTCCCGGCCGATGCATTAACTCCGACGGGCGAATCTGTTGGCCAGGATGGAGACAAGAAGGCCCAGCGTGATGTAGCCGAAGATGACCTCAAGAATCACGACAATCTGCCCCACTGTCGTGCAGGGTGTGACGTCGCCGAAGCCCAGCGTCGTGAAGGTGACGATGGAATAGTAGAACGGGGTCAACCACGAGTTGGGCGTAGTGTCACTATAATGCAGCATACCGGAGCCGTCGATGGCGGACCGTCCGTATGAGAAAATGAATCCAAACAGAGCCACGACGACAAACGAAAACAAGAACACTCGGCCGAAGCTCCGCCCGTAGTCGCTCCACCTCCAGATGTTGAACCGGCAACGTGCCCAGAGGTTCTTGAAGCGTTTGCCCAGTAGATTCAGACTGAAATCGCGTGGCGGGCCCTTCGCTCTCCTGGACAGGGATTCCCGTTCGTGCCTCAATGACCGCGCCAGGGTGTCTATGAAGTCCTGGTCCTGAACATGACGCTTGAACAGAGGGTGCCCGTAACACGTAGCAGCCCGCACCCCTCGACACCTGCCGTCGAGCTCTGAACGATCGTACGTAACATCTATGACATTGGCATCCGAAAGGTCACAGCCCTCCAAAATAGAGCCCCCTAGTTCGGCGTACATCAGGTCCGCGTGGTTGAGCTTGGCGTGCGCGACTTTCGCATAGCTGAGCTCGACGCCCCAGAGTCTCGCGTGGTCGAGCCTGGCGAAACTTAGGTCCGCGTGGTTGAGCTTGGCTTCCGTGAGTGTTGCATGGTCGAGCTGGGCGCCCCTGAGTGTTGCGTGGTCAAGCTGGGCGCCCGTTAGGTCCGCGTGGCGCAGCCTGGCGAGGCCGAGATCAATGCCAATCGTGTCCCCATTCCTTACTTCGAACCAGTAGACGCCGCTTGATGCAAGAACGTCCCCTTTGGAGGAGAGTCTAGGCCGCCAATCGGAGTCGCCTCCTCGTATCGCCAAACGCATCGCGTTCCACGCGAGAATGTTCGCACGGTTCCCGTTGCATGCCAAGAAAAGCTCTCGGCTCCTCTTTTCATCCGGCGGACTGTCGTGGTGCTTTTCGTAGTCCGCAGGCGTGATGTTCGTAGCCTCGCTCATCGTTGCCGACCTCCGACTCAAGAACCGGGCTCTTTCTTCTGTGCGGGTAGCATCGCTTCGGTCAACGGATATGTTACGGCTCCACCACCTTGCTCTCCACCATAACCGCAGGCGGACTCTCCCGCATCATAATCACCCGCACCGTTGTCGGGTCGATGAAGTCGCGATCAATCTTGCGGATGACCGGGTCCAGCCGCTCAAGCATAGCGTCGATCGCCAACCTGCGGAGCGACGCATCCGGGCCGTCGAAGGCAAGCTCGACCAGCATATTCGCGAACTCGCGGAGCCCTTCCTCGCGGTCGCCGTTGTTGCGATCGGCTAGGCAATCAAGAGACATCGTCGTGATGTTGTTGCCTCTGGGGCCACCGGCCGGGTGCAGCACTTGACCCGGCTGGACGCCAAGCGTGCTGCCCTTGACGAACTTTCCGACGGCGTCTCCGTCAGGATGCGGCTTCCAGGGCAGGACTGTTCACTCACCCACGTCACGCGCCGTTTGATCTTTGCAGGTTGATTCGTAGCAGGTTCGCCAGTACGAGCTGGTCTACTTCCTTTCGGCGCTCGGACAGGGCATGATCCTCGGGAAGGGGCACGCCCGCGCCGGTGTCGAGCCAGGCCTCGGCCCAATCTTCCGACCAGTCACTAGCGGGATCGGTCGCGGAATAGGCCGCCAGCACCGCTCGGTCGAGCTTGTCGTGCGCCAGCTTCAACCACGTTGGCCGTTCGTTGTAGAGATTCGTCAGCGTGCGTTTTTTCAGCTTGGGGTCTTTGGCGGCGCGGGCCATGATGGCCGACTGACGGATCAACGCGCGGGCCTCTTCCGGCACGTCGGCGAAGTCGTCTTCGGCATCGACGGCCTGAGCGATGGGCTCGACCCACTCCGGCGGGTTGAGCCAACGCTCGCGCTGCTCGTTGATCTCTTTGGCGGCCTCGGCGATGCGTTGATACGCCTCATTCTCGGTCGGCTCGCTCCCCGGCGCCCACGGCATCGGGAACGTCTCGAAACAGGTGGTCGGCGTGTAGCGAAAGCCCGATTCGGCCTCACGAAGTTGCGTACCCATCCGCCGCGCCCACAGCTCGTGAATCGAGCTGTGCAGCACGCCGAAGAAATAATCGTCGGAACGGGCGAAGATGAACACGCCGTCGTCCGGCAAGACCGATGCTTCGACCCACTTGTACAGTCGATACTTGGACACGCGTGCCGTTGCGACAAATCGATCGAGAGGTAATACCGCTGTCCGCAAGCCGCTTACTCGCTCTGCGTGCAGCCACCAATTATCTCGGCGTGCCTTCCGTTTGTTCCGGTCACGCTGGGGCTTGACCTCACGGCGCACATATTCAAGAGGTTGCTGGTAGAGCGCTGCACGGTGGAGCGGGCAGTCAGCCCCAAAATCAATGATCCACTTTCCAGGCCAGCGACCGGTGAGCGCGCTTCCGTTGATCCACGGCTTGAGAACATCACAGTTCGCGAGGCCAGTTGGGTTTCCCGATACACTGCACAACAAACGGGACATCTGCCAATCTATATCGAACGCGCCGCCTTTCTTCGACCCGCTGTAATCTAAGCCGGCGTTCGCCTTGCCCCGTTGTGCGGTGGTCAGATCGATATCTGCGCTTAGGTCGCTGAATATCTCTCTTACTGGTGCGCCATCGAGATAGCACTGGGACTCAATACCGGTTTGGAAGCCGATGATAGAAACATGTACTGTAGCGCCGTCCAGAATCCAGTCGCGATCGGCCCATGCACAGAATATCTGCCCGTCGCTACCAATTCGTTGGAGCACTGCGCGATTCACTCCGCCGCGTATTCCCTGTGTTGCCAGTAATCCCGCTCGGACTCCGACTCTTCCTTTAATTGCGTTACGCGCCCGCTCAAACCAATAACAGCACAAGTCGCTGAATCCGGGGATGCCGTAGGAACCCCACAGTTTGTCGCGGTACTCAGTTCCGAGCGCTTCCCAAATCAGCGAGCCGCCCAAAAACGGCGGATTCCCGATGATGAAATCCGCTTCCGGCCAGTCGGCGGGCTTGGGCTTATCCGGGTCGGACAGGTCGAGGATCGCATCGCGGCATTCGACCGTTTGCAGCGGTTCGAGAATCGGCGTGCGAATCCCGTCGATGTAGCCGTTGTCGCGCATCCATTGCAGATACCCGATCCAGATGACCACCTGCGCCAGCTCGGCCGCGTAGGTGTTGATCTCGATCCCGTGCAGTTGCGTCGGCCTGATCTGGGGGAACAGACCCTCGGCGATCTCCGGCTGCGCGGCGAACGTGATGACTTCCTTTTCCAGACCCAAGAGCTGTTGAATGGCCACGTACAAAAAGTTGCCCGAGCCGCAGGCCGGGTCCAGAACGCGCACGGTGGACAGCCGATGGATGAAGCCTTGCAGCGCATCATGGATCGCCCGGTCGGCCTTTTTCTTGGTGTCGCCCTTGCCCTTGCGCCTGCGGGCGAGCTGCTTATCGACCTCGGCCTTGACCGCCTCCCATTCCTTCCCAAGTGGAGCCAGTATGACCGGCTCGACCACGAGCATGATGTCTTCGCGGCTGGTGTAGTGAGCCCCGATCTTCGCTCGTGTGTTGGGGTCCAGCGATCGCTCGAACAACGTGCCGAAGACGGCGGGCTCGACGCTGCCCCAGTCGGAACGGGCGGCCTTTAGCATTGTGTCGATGTCGGCGGCCGTCATGCGCAGCGCCGGGGCCTGGGCGAACAGGCCGCCGTTGAAATGGACCACCGGGTCTACGCCGAAGTCTCCGCCGGTTCGCATGACGGCGAACAGCTCGGTCATGCGATCGGCCAGCTTGGCCGGGTCTTTTCCGTAGCGTTCGAGCAGCTTGGTGAACAGATCGCGGGGCAACAGGTCCACGTCTTCGGCGAACAGGCAGAACATGCACTTCATCAGGAAATGGGCGACGGTTTGGGCATCGTGGCCGAACTGGCGTAGCGACTGAGCGAGCGCGGAAAACTGCTTGGCGATGTCTTCGGTGACGTTTTCCGGCGTGATGGTGGGCTTGAACGAAAGCGGGTCGGTAAAGACGCGGCGGAGCAGATCGAGCGACTCCGGATCGTCGAGTGTGGCCAGCTCGATTGTGTGGACTTGCTTCGCCGTACCCGTGAAGTTCGTGTGAATCTCGGTGTGGGCGATGTCGGAGACGATGAGCAGCGGGGGGTTGCCGAGCGCTTCGCGGTATTGGCAGAGCTGACGGTAGGCCTCGGTCAGGTCGCGGTACTTGTCTTTGCGCTTGTATTCCCAGCCGAACTTGCCGCGCCACCAGACGTCGGCGAAGCCGTACTGACCGGCCGCGCCGCGAGACGCCCCGCCCGCTGGAACGACCCCCTTTTCAAACGTGTATTCGGCCCCTGTGGCGTCGTGTTCGACCGGAGTCGGCTGCCCGAGCAATCGGCACAGGTCGATAAAGTGTTCCTGGCTGGCCGCGCGCTCCGACAGCTCGACGGGTGACCACTTGGCGATGAACTGGGCTGGGGAAATGTCCGGCGCCATGCCGCGGAGGATATAGACGCGGACGGCGTATGTCCACGGTGCGCGGCTCTGCAATGGCATTCACGGCCTGTCAGGGGACGCAACTCACGACTGACGCGCGGTGCCCGGTCTGTTCCTAGTCGGCGTCGGGTAAGGCATGCGGCCGTGGGGAGGGGGCGTGTAATCGCTGGAGCTTTACGCGCCAGACCAGCGTGGCCGCAGCACGCATTTTTGTGACAATTTGGGTGCGTTTTCTTCTCGTATCCCTCGTGGGCTATTTCGGTGAGAAAAAGCGCGCTGCGGCCACGCTGGTGTGGGACGCGAGGCCCCAGAGATTGAACGCCCCCCGGTCGGTCGGGTCGGCCAATGCCCGTTGGAAGCTCTCTAGGTGTGCCTCCCGAGGGGGAGCCCACAGGTCACATGGGCCGCTTCGCGGAAAACGCCAACCGCAACAGCTCCATCGCGACCTTGACGCGCGTTTTCTCGTCGCCCAATTCCAACGATGCGTGCAGGACGTCCATCGCGCGCGTGACCATCGTCTGTAGGCGCGGAAGGCAATCAGACCAAATCTCGTCGAGCCGGTCGGCCAGGGCCGCGCGAAAGACTTCATCGTACAAGCGCCACCGCGTCACCGTGACGCGATGCACGCCGGCTTGGTGGGCCGCGTCCTCATCGCTCAGCCCGATGCACAGCCCGCCGATTGCGGTCCTCTGCTTCGGGCTCAGCGGTTGTAGCGGGCTGTAGCGATCCGTAGCATCCGGCCGAGCTGCTTCCGCGATCATGGTCTGGTCAATCCTTTTTCGGCGGCTCTGTGGTCGCCCGAACCATCGCCGTGATGCCCGCCTTGACGGCCTCCGGCAGCTTCGGCCAAGCACGGATCACGGACCCAAGATCGACGTCTTTTTGCGCCAAAAGCGCCAAGCAGGACGCCAAGACACTTTCGCCGTCTGCCGTAACTCGTGTATTGTCAACGACTTGCGCGTTTTCGGACAGGGGTTCGATTCCCCTTGGGGGTAGATTTGGATCGTCACGTCCTGGTGCGCCGGGTGCCATGGGTAAGCGTAGCTTACCCGTGACCTGTCGCCGTTCATCCTCCCCGGGCAAACGAGTTTGCCCATGCCACCCGCCGCTTGCCTGTGAAGTTTCTGGCGCTTTCGTAGGGAGGGTCTTTGGCAGGACATCCACGACTTGCTGCGTGACGAATTGCGTGTGAAAGAGGGACGTGAAGCCAGTCCAAGTGCAGCCGTGATCGCCGGGAAACTCTCCTGCGGCAACAAAACCGAGCGGGGCAAACGCACCTGGGAAATCCTCGCCAGCCTCGCCGCCACCTGCCACCAACGAGGCGAAAACCTCGTCGAGCATCTCCGCCCTTACCTGCTTCTTCCTCCCTATCCACAATCCATAGCACGCTAAACACGTACCTTGCGGAAGCAAGGGGTGGGGTCGCGATGATCGGGCATACGAAGATCTTTGGAACGATCGTGGTCTCCAGCATTCCATCGGCAGCACGTCCCTCGCGCCGCTTCGCTCGCTGCTGGGCATGCGAGCATGGTTCGACTAACCTGGAGACCGGTATGAAACCGGGGGGAAGGCCGGGAGATAAAGTTGTCCGTGATTGGCCAGGTTATGCCAGAGGGTGACACGGGTAAGATGCCAGATAAGCCTACGAAAACAGCCGTTTCCGGACCGTCAGGCACGCGGGACGACCTGAAACGAAAACGTGAAACCATGACCGGTCGGCAGGTGCGCGAGCTGTGCCGCAGCGGGGCCTTCGATGCCCCGACGGCGGGCGTGGCCCGCGGCTATGTTCAGGCGAACCTGGTCGTGTTGGAAGCGTCGGTGGCCGGTTCGTTCGAAACCTTCTGCCGCCTGAACCGCGGCGCTTGCCCGCTGATCGAAGTCACCGGCAAGGGTCAATATGAACCACGCGCAACGGCGCCCGGGGCGGACCTGAGAACGGACTTGCCGAGGTACCGTGTGTATCGCGACGGCGCCCTCGTCGATCGAACGACCTGCGTCACGTCTCACTGGACGGACGACTGCGTCGCCTTCCTGATCGGCTGCTCGTTCACGTTCGAGGCGGCGCTTCAACAGGCCGGGCTGCCCGTTCGCCACATTGAACAGAGCCGCAACGTCCCGATGTATCGCACCGATCGCCCCTGCCTGCCTAGCGGCATCTTCCATGGCCCGCTGGTCGTTTCCATGCGACCGATGACGCGCGAACAGGCCGCACGGGCTCAGGCCGTCACATCGCGTTTTGCTGAAGCGCACGGCTCCCCGGTTCACATCGGCGACCCATCGGTGCTGGGAATCTCAGACCTCTGCCGACCCGACTACGGCGACGCGGTGACGATTCACGAGGACGAGGTTCCGGTCTTTTGGGCGTGCGGCGTGACGCCGATCGAGGCCATCATGCGGGCCAAGCCGCCACTGGCCATCACGCACGAGCCGGGACACATGTTTGTCACCGACACCGTGAGTGCGAATCAGCCCATGCCGTAGTGTATGGTCACACCTCATTTTGCGGGATCATATCCGCGTCGTAGAGGCAGATGTCCGTGAGATCGGCGGCGTCATCCACTCTGGTTTCGAGGTTGCCGTTGGCGTCGTAGGTGAAATCCAGCGTCTGATCGCCGCCGGACGAAAAGTCCGCCAGGTGGGCGGCGGTGGCTTCGTCGGTTGTCTGGCCGTCACCGTCGTAGTCGCCCGACTCGACCACAACGCAGAACGCTGCGTCTGTCGTGTTGACTGGCCTTGGAAACTCCCAGTCCGTCAGTCCGGGAAACGACAGGTTGACCCGTGCTTCGTGAGAGATGCCGGTGATCGGGATTTCGACGATGTCATGACTGATGAGCACCGTGCCGACCGTCCCCTGATCCGAAAGCACGTCTCCGCTGGCAAGGCCCAACGCAGAAACGCGGCGATCGAACTTGGCGATGATCGTCAAGTCCGTCGTGGCAGACGCCATGGTGGCAGATCGGCCCGCAAGGCCTCAAAAACCGGGTTTTTCGCCGTGCAGGGCGCTCTCACGCACCCACGAATTCTGCCGAGGAGGCGGAAACATAGGACCACGGGATTCGGTAAGATTGAATTCTTCCCGCCGGTTGCATGCGGGCGGTGTTCTATAGGTAGTAGACCAAGAGCTTCCCGGAGCCGACCGAGGCCCGCGCGGGGAGATTTCTCGGCTGTTTGCGTTTTTCTTCTTCACAAGGCTTTCCGAGGGGCCTATAACTAGACAATCGACGCGGGAGCGACCGGAGAATTGGCACCTGATTTGGCGAGTTCGGTGCTTGCACGTGTGGTCTGGAGAGACATCATGAATCGAAAACGCATGCTTTGCTTCCTGCTCGGCGGGCTTCTTCTCGGACCGGGCATCGGCGCGTCCCGCGCCGGGCCGATCACCTGGGAGTTCTCCGGTGAGATATTTTCCGTGTCTGACGCCAACGACCTCCTCGGCGGGGCAGTAGTAGAGGGAACGCCGTTCTCGGGTTCGTTTACGTTCGAATCGACCGTCATGGATAGCGATCCCGAACCGTTGCTTGGGTTCTACGAAGACGTCATCCTTGACATTCGCGGACAGGTGGGCGGCCTAGCATTCTCCGGGCCAGTCGGAGGGAACTCCATCACCGTTGTAAACTCCGACTTGGATCGATACTTGCTTGACGCTCGTGTGGGATTCCTGGGTGAGCAGCTTGATTTTTTGCTACTTGCGCCAAGCTCCGGCGACCTGTTTGCTGATACCTCTTTGCCTCTTGTGCCACCCGACTTCGATAGCGTTGGACCACCACTACGGTTCATCATTGCCGATAGGACAGAAGTCTTGCCATTGAGCATGCAAGGCTTCGTGAGCGTACTTGTTCCGGAGCCAGGAACGGCAATTCTTATTGCCGGCGCCCTTGCGCTTGCCCTTGTGAGACGTCGATCGTCTTAACACGCATTGCTCCCAAGACCGGAGAATTCCACATGTCGCCTCGTCGCCTACTCCGACACTTAGCATTGATGGCTGCCGTCTTCCTCGCCTCGCCGCTCGGGCCAAGGCACGTAGGTCGGGTCATCGACCCGGCATTGTTTGACTGCGTGAAGAATCGGTATTGTATAGGCGTTGACCAGGCGGCGAGTCCCCCACAGTGCGTAGCTGTGGCTGCCACCGCAATGGAATCATGGGGACAGATCCGAATGTCACGCTCGGGAGGTGCCGGGTCGATGACCCGACCTGCTGAACTTGTAGTCCAGCGGCGGGCAATAGCCCGCCCTACCCGCTGGCTTTACTGGCGCTTGGTGCGCTCGCGGCGGCGAGGCGGCGGCTACAAAGACGGGCGAGAGTGCTCCGTGTCTTCGGAGTCGTGTTGCTTATGGGGTTGATAGGGACAAGCAAAGTACACGCGCAATGGGACCGCGGAGCAGTCCTGATCGGTGGTGACGATACCGATGATCATTTCACGGAGGGCGGTGAGCACTACCTCAGGGAGGGCTTCAGTTTTCTCGGGGCGCATGTTACGAACGGCAATAAGATCGCGGTCTGCACCGGATGCAACGAGCTGGGCGCGCACCGCGCGACCCGCGAGAGTGTGGCCCCAAGAGTGATATCGGCGACGTGTGAGCGTGTCCGGCATCCGCTCCTAATCCTGGTTGGACATCCACGCCGGTCTGTGCGGACGTGTCCAAGTCATCAAGTGGTCGTCTTGGCCAAACGGAAACCAAGGCGAAGGTCGATGGCCCGCCGCTGGTGCAAGCGGACGCCGGTCTGGACGCCGACAAGCGAGAACATCGCCGGCATCATGTAAGAGCAGTAGTGGCGGTCGAAGACGGCCACGTCCCCTTTGCCGAATGTATCCAGCATGCCGCGCAGCAGCGCATTTTCGCCGGTCTGCTTTCCTTGGCAGGGAGCGATGGCCACGTCGAGAACGCACGCCGTTGCCAGCGATATGATCGTGCCAGCTCGGGCAATGGGGAACCCCACTCCCGGGATCTGCGAATGTAGCTGCGGGAACGCCTCTTGATTCTCCGGCGTGTCGTGCATGGCGAACGTAGACCCATCAACGAGTTTCGCGTGGCGGCCCTTCCACAACCAGGATTCGCCGGCGTCGCATTCCAATTGCCGCCCCGACTCGACCAACAGGCCTCGCAACGCCGGGAGGCTCAGCTTGGCCCTGGCCCGACAATGATCGCCGGTGTCGCCCGATGAGTGCCATTCATCCTTGCACCCTTTGAGGATGTTGACCACTTGATGAGGGTCGTCATGGAAGACACGCAGGCTGATCGTGCCGCCGCAGGCTGATCGTGCCGCCCGTCCGGGGTGATCTGTCGGTGCGGACACGACCCTCGTCGTGCTGGATCAACGCATTGGCGATGTACGGAAGCGTCCGCTCCAAGTGGCCGTTGAGCGATGACCCATCCCGGACTATGATGTCTACCGAGTCGTCGTAGTGTTCGATGACCCACCGACGGTAGGCCGCTCGGATTCCCTGTAATCCTTCGTGAAGCGCTGCCGCCGGGCAGAACCGCTGGCGGTGCGGTACGACGTGTAGTATCGACCGGTCCCCGGCTCCGGTTTCTCGGAGAGCTTTGGAATGCGTTTCCTAGTTGCGGGTTTACCGTTTCTTGCCAATGCCCGAAGGGTCTTGGATACTGGTTCTCGATGCGTCAGGACGGTGGCAACATAGAGGCAAGCATGGGCGATTTGAGGCCCGATCCGGCAACTTGACCAATTCGCGTCGAATTAGCGCAAGTGCTTTTCTGACAACACTTTGCGGGCGTAGCTCAATTGGTAGAGCATCAGCCTTCCAAGCTGAATGTTACGAGTTCGAGTCTCGTCGCCCGCTGTTTCGTAAATGCTCAGAGCGTAACGACTTGCGCTCACCCGCCATGTGCCGGCGCGGCTGTAACCAAAGGACGGAAACGTATACCAACGTATACGGGTCCATTTTGGAGGCCGCACCGTGGCGACAAGCACATCGAAGAGCACACCCAAACTACGCAAGCAAGAACGTAAGAAACGGCCGGACCTGGCGTTCGTCGTGTTGGCCGGACAGAGGCACTACGTCGGGCCGTGGGGCTCGCCAGAGGCCCGCGAGCACTACGCACGCTTGATCCGCGAGTGGAACGGCAACGGTCAACAGCCGCTTGGATCGTCGCCGGATATCGCCGTCAACGAGATCCTCGCGCGCTGGTGGATTCACGCCGGCAAGGCGTACACATCCCGCGAGCCGTCGAACTTCCGACCGATCCTGTCCGTGCTCGCCAAGATGTACGGCCGCACGCGGGCGGCGGACTTCGGTCCGCTCAAGCTGGACGTGGTCCGCGAGATCTTGATCGAAAAAGGCTTGAGCCGTGGATACATCAACGGCCAAGTCGGTCGCGCAAGGCACGTGTTTCGTTGGGCGGGTAGGGCATGATCCGCCGAAAGGGGCACGCCCGCAGATTCAGGCGTGGCGATACACTAGCCCCCCGGCGCCGCCTTCGGTCCTCGCCTGCAACCAGCGGGTTCAAGCGTTGACGGCAGGCGAGGTTCTCGCTACCTTCCCCCGACGCGATACCCGGCAGCGGGTATCGCGGCACCACCGGCCCCATCGTCTAGTGGCCCAGGACACCGGCTATTCATGCCGGCAACAGGGGTTCGATTCCGCTTGGGGGTAGTCTTGGATCGTCACGCCTACGCGCGCTGGGATGAGGATCCCGTCGGGTATCGGTGACGCAGATCGAGCCACAGGCGCCGCAATCGGAATGGTGAAGGAGGCACCGTACGATCAAGAGTCTGGTTCAGCCGCGTGACGCTACGGTCAGTCCACTCGTCTGCATCCCTGGCGATCGCCGGTACGTTGATTCTGTTCGCGTAGCTGTTCACTTCTTTCAGGATTTCATCCGGCGACAATGTTTGTAGGTATCCGAGAGGACTGCGGCGTAGTAGAGGCGTCGCTTATCCTTCGCGCCGTCGTGCTTGGCGGCGTTATCGAGAAGATCACGCCAGCTCTTGTTCTCGCGCGCCACGCTCCGGAAGTAGTCCCGCGTCAGGATTCTGCGATCTTCCAGATACCGGATGAAGATTGACCGCCCGATCAGTGCATGGGCATGCTGGATCGACAGACCGTTGTCGAGGAGCTTTGCACGCACGGTGGCAAGGTCTCGAATCAGGGCGTGATCTGCTCGGTTTTCAAAGCCGAAGCGACGCTCCTCGAACAGTCTCCCCGACTCGATTTGAGCGCGATGGTAATCCTTCAGTTCGACCTGGACTTTGGCGGCTCGGCCGGCAACTTTCAGAAGACGGTCAGACGAAGATACGTCATCGTTTTCCCCGGCTGGCAACTGCGTCAGATCGAAAACCGACAGCTTTCCGGGCTGCGCGACGAACAGGAGCGGCGGGCGGGCCATACACCATGCCCGATTGAATAGTCGTCGCAGGTCCGCCTTCGCGGGTTCGTCCTTGACGAAGACGATGACCGGGTTGTCCTCGACGAAGAAGACCCGGTCTGCATCGAGCTTTCGAGCCAGCGAGAGCCAGCCGCCTCGCGTGACCCAATCGCTCCGATCCAGATCCCCCGGCGCATCGGTGGCCTGGAGCAGGTCTCCGCTCTTGAAATCAAGATCGGAGTAGGCTGCATCGAGAAGGTCAGCCGCGCTGTCTAGGCTCGTCGTCATCGAATAAAGCTCGGTCGAACCGCGCCTCGGTTCAAGCGCCAATCCTACACGCCTTCGGAGTGTGCCCCAAGTATGAAACCAGAACGATTTGAAAGGCGGATTCGGGGGCGGGGAAGTTGCTTTCCGGGAATGCCGGGCTGCACGTCTTGCCTGGCGATCGAACGGCGTTCCCGGGCTGTCAGCGGACGCGGCGGCTGGCCCGCGGAAGCCGTGACGTGGGTGCCACGGGTATGCGTAACCACCCGTGACTTGTCGTCGGTCGTCCTGCGCGGGCAAGCGAGCTTGCCGGTGGCACTCGCCGCGAATGGTCCCCGCGTCGCTCGGGCGGCGCTTTGGACGGCTCCGGTAAGGCTTATCGTGACATCGCCCGGCGCGTGAACCAGCCGGGGTTCGACCATCGAGCCGGACTTCATCCGAACCCAGCCCACAAACCGCGAGCGTGCGAAGATCGATACGAGATGACCCCGCGCCTTGGGCATGTCCAGAATCAACAGCCCGTGTGGCGCGGGGAAGATCCGGCTTTGCCATGTGTTTGCCCAGCGCACCAAGAGCCGACGTGAGAGGCCGCCGGCGATCAAACCACGAAACAGCATGGTTTCACCCGAGGCGGCGGAAAAGGAGAACCTCGGATGGAGCGAGAGCGAGCATCAGTCCGTAGCCCACATATCGGACGCTATGGAGTTGCAGTCCGGCTCGCCGCGGAATCTCCTTGACGTCGCGTCTTGGGCGCAACGTGTGATAGGCGAGAAGGAATGGAAGGCCGGCGCGCAGCAGGAGATTCGCCGCGACCGATTCGGCGGCATTGACCGGCATCGTGGTTGGCGCGGTTCCTCTAATGAATCAGCTATCAACAGCAAGGAAGAAGGCATCGTGGTTGGCGTTACGCTCCCGAAATGAACAACCGATAAAAAGGCCGCCTCGGTGAGTCGATGCATCATCCGCAGTCTGGTTCCCCATGCAATGCAGGCAGGAAGGACGATTCGTCCGCTATGGCGTCATTCGCAACGGCGACAGCAGGGTCGATCCCTCAATCGGAGCGCGGCGGCTCCGCTGGTCAGGTCGCGGGCGTTCGGCAGGTTGCCGGCAAGCCTCGACATGGCATGGTCCCTCCTGGTCCACGCCATTATCGGCGACCCTCCATGTGAACCAAATCGCTTCAGAAAATTGTGCCATGTGCTTGACATAGGCCGCCGGAACCTATATCGTCGTGTTGGAGCACTCGGGCAAGTCCCGGGTCGAAAGTCTCCACATCGTAATGGGGGGTGAGAAGATTAAGGTCTCCAGGCTGCTGATCGGTGTCGCCGTGATTGGGGCAACCCTTGCGCTCGGTGTGCCGGCGGTACGGGCGGACCTGACGGTGAACTCGTGGGACCTGCGGGTCGAGGCCAGGGACGGCAACGGGGCCGGTACATCCGTGAATGATTCCACGGTCAGCAACACGTTCAACGAGACGCGCACTGCCATCCACGGCACGTCGTCAAGCAGTACCATATACAGTTTTAACTGGGGCGCCACCGGCGGCTCCTTCGACTGGGACTTCGATCACCAGCGCGCCGTCGCTGTCGATAGCTTTGCGCAGTCGACCGTGAGTAGCATCAATTTCACGGTTACGGGCGCGCCCATGCTCTACGACTTGTCCGGGGCGTATTCCATGTTCGACGATCAGCGGATCAGTGGGAGCGTTTCACTCTTCGACCGTACGGCCGGGTCGCCCACGCCAAGCCTGTTCACTTGGGTGCAAGAAAGCATGTTTTCTCCCAACGAATCATTTGTCGTCGGACAAGGCGGCGACGGCGACTTCACGGATGTTCTGTTTGGCGACCTGTCCGGGATGCTTCTGGCAGAACACACCTACGAGTTGTCCTACAACTTCTTTATCCGTGCCCATACGCTCGACGATTCTCCCGCCACCGCCGACGGTAACTTGCACTTTACCATTAACGCGCTCCCCGTCCCGACCCCAAGTGCCGCACTACTGGCCATGATGGGGCTGCCGCTCGTCGCCTGGTTCAAGCGACGCTTCGCGTAGGAAACTCCCCAAAGACATTCGTACTGAGAAAGCCGGTCGGATCGGATGAAGAGTGGCCCGCGATCGAGTGCTTCGTGGCGCCTGCTCAAACCTGCCCAGGCCGTAGGCGCGGGCATGGCGGCTTGGAACAAGAAAGCGGGGCATGCACTACCCCGTTGCACGGCCTCGGGATGGCGGGGTTTCGGTTGTGCCGCGCGCGTAGCCTCGCTCGGCCAATCGCTTGCCGGCCCGGGCGTACATCGGCTCGGTCATGCCTCGCCCGCCGCAGGCATCCACCCAGGCGTTGTAGAACCGAAAGAGCGAGCAAACGGTGATGGCGTCGTAAACGGCTTCGTCGCACCATCCGGTGGCTGTCAGCGCATCGACATCGGCCTGGGTGATCGCCGTCGAGTGATCGTTGATCTTCTTGATGAAGGCGAACAGGGCCTTGTCCTTGGGCGGAATGGGCGCGGACTCGAAGTCTTTGAGGATGGCCGCGACCAACGCCTCGTTTCCGATCAACTCGGCCGCGACCGCGGCGTGCGTGCCCGCTCAGTAGGCACACTCGTTGATGCTCGAGGTGAACGCGGCGATCAGTTCGCGCGTGCCCGCGGGAAGCGGCGACGGACCGCGCATGACCTCGTGCGTCAACTCGATCAGCGGGACGGTGTAGCTCGGCTTGAAGGCCGTCAGCCGCATGATGTGCGGAATGGGCAGACCTTCTTGCTTGAGCTCTTCAATCGCTGGGCCATGCGGTCCGCCCTCGGCGGCGTTCAGTCCACGAAGGTATAGGGGGTCCATTGGTTCGTGCTTTCTATTCGCCCGAGACCACGGCGGCCGTCGGAGCGGCGGAGGCATTGGGGGTGACCCGGGACGTTTGTTCTCGCCGACGCCTGGCGATGTAGGCGCGCATCATGGTTCGTACGTCGTACGACTTGTCATGCATCGCGGCGATGACGTCTTCGCGTGCTTTCGGGCCGGCGACCGTGCGGTACCAACCCTCGGCCATGATCTTCATGCCTTTTTCGTTGGGATGGAGCTCATCGGCGTCGAACACGTCGGGGAAGCCGTCGCGCGTCAGCGTCCAGACGTCGGGGCCTTGGTAGACGAAGGGATGGCCTCGCTCCATCAAGGCGGCAAGCGCTATGCGTTCGTTGCCCACCTCCGGCTCGACGGGCTTCTTGTAAATGTGCATCCCGTAGTACACCTTGTCGATTCCGAGTGCATTCAGACGAACGGCCAGCTTCTCCAGGGCGTCGGCGCCGATGCGGATGCCCTCGGTGTCGTCCGCCGACTTGACGGGTCCGCGAAGATCGCGTGTGAACTGGAGTGATTGTTGACACAGCGCGACCTTCGCCTCGGGGGCGTCGCCGCGCAGGCGAGCATCGGGTCCGAAGTAGTCCGCCAGCATCGGCGTGATGGTGCGGTTATACGTTTCGGAGCCGGGCTCGCCGATCCAGCGCTCCACGGCTGCCCCGCCGACGACGGCGTTGAGCACGTGGTAGACGCGTTTGCCGCCGCTGTGGTCGTCGAGCATTTCCTGAAGCATGTCGGGCCAGGCGTAGGAAGTGGAGTAGCCGACGATCAGGAACGATTGCTCACGCCCATCCAGGAGCGACGGTGAGGTTGCGCAACCGGTTAGGTGTGCGATGAACAGGGCCGACAGCGAGATGGTCACGAGGCGACGAATCAGTCGGGTCATCAGTTGGGCTCCATCGGTTGCGGCGCCGCACGCGGCGAGCCCGGCGGGGGCTAGCGCCGCATGTCGATTCCAAAGTAACGCTACGTATGCTCCGGCCACCCGGTCGGTCGCTTGCGGTTCTCGCCGGGGAGAAGTTCACACCCCCAAAGCCGTCCGGCTCCCATCGGAACCCTTGTTGCGGCGTAGACGCGAACTACGGTGATGAACTCTCCGCCAAGACGGCCGGTCTGTCAAGACGGTCCTTCCGAGCCGCGATTGTGAGGAAGCGGTTGCCTGGGGAAGGACCGACGCTCGTCTGCCCGCTCCCTGACGGTCGCGGCTCGGATCACACATCGCTTGGTGGGTGGCCCACCTCTTTAGAGGTGGGGGAGTCGAATCCGGTACGCGATTCGCGTCCCCCACGGCTAAAGCCATGGGCCACCCAACCTGATGCCCGCGGCTCAGAGGCGAGGGAAGTCGTATTGCCCACGCAGCGCGGCGCTAGTCTCGCTGTGTCACGCCCGTGTCTTCAAGGATCGGTCCGACGACCACTCGGAAACCGCGGTACGCCTCGCCGGCTTCCGACCGTTTGTCGCGCTTGTCCCCAGCGCGGTCGGCGCTGGGGCCTCGGACCAGGCCCTCGCCGTTCTCGCCAAGCGCCCACTCGGCCGCGTTGCCGTTGAGATCGTAAACGGGCGGATCACCCTTGCCGGCGAATGTGCCCACTTCGCGCAACAGCGGCGCGGATCCGGGCAGTTCCTTGATCGCCTCGTGCAACCGGGCGACGTCATCGGGGTTCGGGGCGTAGCCCGCCCAGTGATCCAGCGTGTTTCCGCCACCTGTCGCGGCGAGCTTCTTGGCTTCTTTCTCCGTGGGAAGGCGATACAGCTCACCCGTCTTGGACGACAGCCACTCGATGTACGACTTGATCCGATCGAGCGTCACGCCGGTCACGGGATGATTCTCGCGCCCGGCGGCCACGTGGTAGCTCGTGTCAAACGCGGCCCACTGCGCCTGCGTCACTTCGAATCGGCCGACCGTCATCTTCTTATACGAAACGGTTTCAGGGACGAGTGCGCCGTTCATTCTCTTCCCATACAGATGCCCCGCGCGTGACACTTTTGCGAGGGCCATCAGAGCGCCCAGATTCGATTTTTCCTTGATGGCGTCGTTTTCTTCCTCGAGGGTGTTGAACAGGTATCGATCGAACCAGGCCACGTCTTCTTCCAGTTTTCGTCGTTGATGGGCGAGTTTGCGAAGCCCGTGCGGCTCTCCGGGGAACAGCACGAGGCGGGTCGGCGCTTTTTCGAGCTGTTGCAGCGCGCGGAACAGCGACCAGGACTGATGCGGCGGGACGTTGCGGTCCTTCGTGCCGGTGTAGATGATGGTCGGTGTGGTCACGTTGGGCAGGCGGAAGAACGCCGACTTGCGGATGTACAGCTCCGGATCCTCCAGCGGCGACGCGCCGAAGTAGTAGTTGTCGAACGACGCCCCGAAATCGACGTTGGCCCAGTCGCTGATCCACTCGACGTCGGCCGCACCGACCGAGGCCGCCTTCCACCGGGTCGAGCGGGTGATCAACTCGGCCGTCAAGATGCCGCCGTTGCTCCAACCGGCCGACGCGAGCCGGTCGGCATCGACCAGCCCCAGTTCGATGAGATGATCGACCCCCTTTTCCAGATCAGGAATCTCGAGTTCGCAGTAGTTGCCTCCGCCGATCGCCTCGACGAAGTCGAGCCCATAGCCCGTGCTGCCGTGATAGTTGGGTTCGAGCACGAACGCGCCCGCTTGACGCCAGAGGATCCTCGGCGAGCCCCAGCTCAGGCTCCACGCATCGCGCGAGCGCGACGCCGGCCCGCCGTGCGGGTTGATGACCAGTGGGCTCCGCTCCCCTTCCGTCCAGTCGAGCGGGTAATGCAACATGCCCTCGATGAGGGCGTCGTTGGCCCCGCGCCAGGTGATCGCCTCGACGCGGCCCGTGGGCTTGTCCTTGTAGCTTGGGTTGAGCTTGGTGAGCTGCTTTTCATCGACGATGCGTGTCCCGTCCAGCTTCGCCGCGAAGAACTGCGTGGGCACGGTGGCCGATGAATAGCGATAGACGATGGTATGGGCGTCGAGCGCGGTGACGAGCGAACCCATCCCGCGGGTGTGCGCGCCGGTGAGTTCCGTCTTGGTCCAACCGGTGTCGGTCCGTGTCATTCGCACGGGGCGATCGCGCACGCCTTCGGCGAGAAAGACGATCACTCCGTCGTCGGTGGGGACAAACCCGCGGCTGAGCCCTTGCATCCAGTCGATGTCAACCTTCTCGACGACCTTGGTGTTCATGTCATAGTGATGCAATTCCGTAATGGTGGCGCTTCGATACATCGGATGGTTCGAGAATCCATTCGTGAAGTAGAAGCCGGAGCCGTCCTTCTCCCACTGGGCGCGACCGGGTAGGAGCTTCGTGTCGGCGAACAACCGGGTCATCTCGCCGGTTTGCAGATCGACCAGCTTGGTGTGCGGGGGCACCTTCGCGTCGAACTGAAACGAGAGACTTTGTTGGACGTTGACGACCGCCCACTTCCCAGCCCGCGAGACGCTCATCGAACTGATCCAGTCCGTGTTGTCGGTCAGCCGCTCCGCGGATCCATCCTTGACCGTGATGCGGAACAAGCGCACCGGCGGCTTGCGCTCGGCGTCATCGACGACGACGGCCGTGTCCTTTTTCTTCTTCGTCTGCTTCGCCCACAGCGTGGGCGATTCCTCGGCCAGCACGATCATCGAGTCGTTGTCAGCCCAGGCGTAGGACCGCGCGCCGCGGTCGAGCTTGGTGATCGGGTAGGCCTCGCCGCCGCCCACCGGAATCGCCCAGATCTGCCGCTTACCCTTCAGCTCCTTCTTGGCCCCCGGTACGGCGCGGCTGGTGGTGAAGGCAATGAGCTTGCCGTCGGGCGAGAACTTTGGAGACGATGCCCCGTCGTTGCCGCGCGTCAGTTGGACGGACTCGCCGCCAGGCAACCGCGTCAGCCAGAGGTGCGATACGTTCTTATCCTCGTCATCGACCTTGATGTATTGGCTTCTCACCCAGGCCGCGAGCGTCCCGTCGGGCGACAGCGTCCACGACGACGCCCGCTGAGGCTTGATCAGGTCGTCGATGGTCCATTTCGTGGTTGATCCGACCTCGCCTCGGGCGACGATGGTACCAGCGACCATCAGCAAGGCTGCGGCTGGCAAGCTAAGATTTCGACTACGCATGTTCCCGGCTCCTACAAGTCTTTGATTCAAAGTGACTGCCAAGTGGCATCGTAGAGACCCGACGCACATGATGACCAAGGCGCGACCGTGAAGGCATCCGATATGGATCCCCATCCCCGGCCGGCTGACGGCGCGTTGTTCCACGGTGCATCAGTCGCCGGGGACCACCGATCGATCTCCGTGAGTCTGGTGTTCAGCATAACCGATGTTTCGAGGCAGGGGAACAGTGGCGCATCGGCGTTGGTCCCTGTCGGCACTGGTCTCGCCAACGTTCGCGCATCGGTGGTGGAATCAAGCCCCGGCAGGGGCGACCGTGACTAGCCCAGGGCGCGAGCCCGGGGATTACGGTCCCGGATTTGGGCAAGAGCCCCGGCAGGGGCGACAGTGTAGTTGCGTTTGCCCTTCGTCTTCCGCCCCTGCCGGGGCTCGGGTGGGAGACCGACCCAAACCAAACGCCACTTGCATACAAACAAAGGGCGTGCTATACAGGCACGAATCCAGCGTTCCGGATGTTGTGTGGATCAAGGGAATTATTGCTAGAGGCGTTTGGAAGGACGGCGGTGGGACCGAATGGATGACGAAACAACCACAACAAAGCCGTATTTCTTGACCATTTTCCTCACTGGCTTGGTCAGCTTGGCGGTCGGAGTCGGTTCGAGCCTGCTTGTCAATCAACTTACCGGGAAACGAGCAAAGCTAACCTATGATATCACAACGCGGGAGGTCTTTCCAGGTCAGCAACAAAAGATCGGCATTTTCGCTCTTCGAATTTCGAACGATGGGAAGCAGGAAATTGAGCAATTGCTGTGCCACGTGCAGTTTTCTGAGGGAGAGGTCACGGAGAGAAGCGTCGCGGGTATACCGGAGTCGGCGAGGACCGTTGCAGGATCTGCTCGCGAGATCGACGTCACTGTTCCTTTTCTCAACCCCGGCGAGCAGTTTTCTGTGCATGTTCTACTAGCGAACGTGAGTTCACCTCTAAGGAAACCATCGATTGACGTAAGAGGCAAAGGCGTTTTGGGCAGTCCAGCTCAGCCCGAAACACGTTCCCGCAAGAATTTCCTCCAACCCTTCGCCGTAGCTCTCAGTGTGTTGGCCGCCTTGTCGACTTGGTTTATGCTTCTCAGCCGAGGGCGCACTGCGTTGTCTACACTCGTGGACATGCTTAACCCAAGTTCCCATAGCGGCGACCAGCGCGATACGATAGCCTTCGTATTGGAGACAAAAGGCCTGCTTGAGGAAGCGAAAGACCTAAGGCAATCGCCAAGGAAGCTCACCTACTGGGCGGTTTCCGATGCACTCTGTGCCCGGTGGCTTCAGACCCGGAGATATAACCGAAAGTTGTGGATCGTGACGGGATAAAAAAGCGGCGTATCCTT
>CBDUXT010000080.1:0-26383 GCA_965371245.1 uncultured bacterium
AACATCGGCACGGAGGCTGTTTCTTTCGTTGTCATAATCACTTGGAGCATGTTTAAGAAGGCTCTTTCCGAGCCGCGCCCGTAAGGAAGCGGTCCGGTTTCGCACACGAAACCGCTCCCTCACACTCGCGGCTCGGTTCGTCATGACCCTTCTTATACACCCTCTTGGAACCCGCCCGAGCAACATTAGGTTCACGGCGTTGGGTGGCACGGTTTGACCGAGAGGTTACAAGATGCGTATGCGCTGGAGTCCCCTGGGTGGCATTGGACCGGTCCGAAAGGGCACGAGTCCCGAGGCATGAATGGACCCGCCGCCTCTTCTGGTTACGCTCGAAGATCTTCATGGACCTCGCGTAAGGGAGTCCCGCATGGGTGCTTGGGCGACGTCTTGATCGTCCGATGAGTGAAGACTCGCGACCGAGGCAAGCAGACAACCCGAAGTACGGGGACACCGCCAGGTCAGGCCAGATGCAACGACGACCAACGCTCGCGTCCGGAGCGTCAGGCGCCATCGAAAAAACACCCCTCGGAAAGTAACGAAAAAAGGGCGTGTCGCAGGGAAGATGCGTTGACCTCCTGCTTCATTTAGGTGCCACGCATGAAATCAGGTATGAGGGCTAGCAGAGCGCGACGTATGTCACCAAGGTCAGAAAGGCAATCCTGGCCTTCCGGCGAAAGAACCAATACAGGATGGCAATACTCATGTCGCTTCTTCTCCACCTCGCGTGGCTACGCCGAATCGCGTCCACCTATTATAGCCAGGTAGCACGGAAGCCGCCGGGCGTCGATGAGGCGATGGCGGGCGGTAACGCCCGGTAAGACGCCTGTCCCGGAGGGCGCCGAAGCGGACTTGAGGCTCGGTGGAAAGACAGGCAAGAAACGCGGAAACTGCGGGCGGGTGGACCGTGCGACGCAATTGTGGTGCCGAAGAGGTCACGGCTGGGGCGGCGACGCTCGCCGACTATGTTGGGATGATGACCTGCTCGTTGGAGGGCTCGCTCGTTCCGGTGTCGTCGGTGGCCGAGCAGGTGAACGAAAACGCCACCCCGATGTCAGAGCCTTCCACGATGAAGCTGGCGGAGCCCGTGGCTCGATCGACAAACAACCGGCCCTCATCGGGCTGAAACGCAAAGGTCGTGCCCAGCGAGCCGCCGGTGACGACCTCGCACCGGAGGATGACCTCTTCGCCGACTTGCGGAGAGGGGTTCGAGAGGGTCAGGCGAACGACCGGCACGTCGCCCGCCGCGGGGTCGGTGCCGCCGTTCCGTGGAATCGGAAGTGCGCAACCCGAAGCCAGTAACAACCCGGCAATCCCCGCGCTGTAGTGTCGAAGATCGCCCCGAAGGCGCACGAGCGTCGTCGCGATGGCTGCGTTTCGAGGGAATCTCACCTCACCCATACTACCTCGCAGTCCAGCAGAGTCCAGGACACGAGTGCTGCCATCGGGGAGCGCTCTGCGAGTACGGCGGATTGCCTCTTGGGTTCGTTTCTGTAATCTATGGTAAACAAAGAGTTTACATAGCAGGCGCCCTTGGCGTGGCGAGGTTGTGACGTGAGCACCGACGGTTCGCATGGTTGAAACACGCTTCGTGGCGGCCAACATCGGCCGCGGCTGCCTCGGTCGTCGGTTGGCTGTTGCATCCGATTGGCCCGAGCACCTAAACCAAGCCTTTCCTGCGAGCCGATAATCTCAGGTCAGGTGCGCGTAATTCGGCCGATCTGCCATAACTGAATAAACGTCTTTTCACTTTAAGTATTGCTTGAGAGCGGGGAGTTGGTGAGTTTGCAACATCGAAAAGGGACCTGCGTGCGGCGCGCCGTAGTGATCCTCGCGCCTGGTTCGGCGTTGTGTCTTGCGGCGCTCACGATCGGCTGCAACGCCGTGCGCAACGGCTGGCTCGACCCGACCGCCTTGGGAAACTTTGACCAAAGCGCGAGCATGGCCATCCGCACGTCGCTGTCCCTTGAAGACACGCCGCAGGGCATACCGGGTTCGAGTTTCCCGACGCCGGAGGATCGCATCGTCAAGCAGGTCGAGTACCCGATCATGTCGGGTGACACACTGGCGATCGAGATTTATGAACTCCGCCACCGCGACCTGCCCTTTCAGGCCCAGGCCGTTGTCTCGTCTGCAGGGTATGTGAATTTGCCCGTCGTGGGGAAGGTCGATGCCGCCTGGCGAACGGCGCCGGAGTTCGAACGGGCACTGGTCGATGCGCTTCGTGTCCAAGGCATCCTCCTGAACCCCGAAGTGACGGTGAACCCCGTCTTTCTTCAGGCGGCCACCTATTCGATCTTCGGAATCGGCGTCAGCGCCGCGAACAACGCACCGCTTAGAGCGGGCACGTTCCCGATTCGTCGCCCGGATCTGCGCGTGCTCGAGGCCATCAACCAGGTCGGCGGACTCAGCGAGTTCGTGACCGAGGTCTACGTCTTCAGGTATGACGACCCGACCTGGAACGCGATGCGCAACCCCCCCAGCGAGAAACAGGCTCCTGAGAAGGTGGAGCCACCACGCGACCCGGACGAACCCGCGGACCCGCCGTTGCCGCGGCCGGGCTCGCAGGGTGAACCCTCGGCCGCGCCGACCGACGCTCCTGAGAAGACAACCGACGATTCCGCCCGAGAAGCCCTGCTCGATGCCGTCGAAGGCAGGAACGCAGGGCGGCAGCCTCAAGCGACACCTACGGACGTGCCGGCGGAGTTGGAACCGGGGCTGACCGATCCCTTCGTCTGGATCGACGGCGAGTTCGTCCGAAACCCGGCCTACGTCGGCGAGGCAGCGGGCTCGACCACGGCCGCCCCGCCCGGATCGATTGGGACGGTCGCGCCGGCCATCGACTGGGCGCGGCTCACCGGGGAGGCTTCCTATCGCATCATCCGGATACCGGCCGAGGTTCTGCGAAGCGGCGACCCGGCTGCCGACATCGTCGTGCGCGCCGGGGACGTGATTCGTATCGTCAGCGGCGAGATCGGTGAGTACTATGTCATGGGGCAGGTGAACCGCGTGGGGGCGTTCCGGTTCAATGCCGAGCCGATCAGGCTGAAGGCGGCCATTGCGGCGGCGGGCGGGCTATCGACGCTTGCCTGGCCCAGTCGATGCACGGTCTACCGCCGCCTCGGGCAGCGCGAGCAGATGATCCAGGTGGACCTGGACCGAATCTTCGCTGGTCAGGACGAGGATTTCTTCATCAAGCGGGGTGACATCATCAACGTCGGCACGCATCCGTTCGCACCGTTCTTGCGAAGCTTGCGCGACTTCACCATTCCCAACCCCGTCAGCAACGTCGGCTACTCGTTCACCTATGCGCGGAACTTCGCGGATATCGATTCGTTCGTCGGCCAGACAAACCCCCGGAACGCGCGGGCGCGCGATACCCGGTTCCGGAACCTGTTTCAGCCCGTGTTCAACCGAGCGCTTCCGGCTCTGTTCGTACCGTAGGAGAACGGTGTGAGCTCTTCGGCATCCACAGCGCCAGGCGACCTGTCATCCGTACAGGTTGCGCCCGCGCGGAGCTGGAGTGAGTTTCTGTCGGGGTCCCGGCGCATCCGGCTGGCGATCGTGGTGCTATTGCTGCTGCTCGTCTACGAGAACACGCTTCGCCACGTGATCGTGATGCGATGGATCAACGAGGGCGATTGGTCACACGGCTTCCTCATCCCGATCTTCAGCTTGTACTTCCTGGCGACTCGGCGCGAGGCGCTGTTTCGCTTGCGCCCCACACCCTGTTACTGGGGTGCCGCAATCCTGGCACTATCGCTGGCGGTTTTTTTCTATTGCGGCTGGATCCTCCACATGGGCTATCCCCAGGGGCTGTCCATCATCGGGGCGATCTTCGGCGTCACGCTGCTACTCGGCGGCTGGGGGACCATCCGCATCGCCTGGTTCCCCATTATGTTTCTCCTTCTGGCGATTCCGCTGCCCAACCGCCTCTTCGTGGCGATGACCCTGCCGCTTCGGCAACTGGCATCGACGGTGGCGGCGGCGGTGATGCCGCTGTTCGCGGCCGGCCTGCACACCGAAGCGCAGGCCGTCGTGATCGACTACGTCATGCCGGGCATGCCGCCCAGTTCGCTCAACGTCGAGGAGGCATGCAGCGGCATGCGATCCGCCATGGCATTTGTGACGCTGGGGGTGGCCATGGCGTACCTCGGTGAACGGCCGCTCTGGCAGCGGCTCCTCATGCTGAGTACGTGTGTGCCCATCGCGGTGCTGTGCAACACAATCCGCGTCATCATCAGTGGCCTGCTCGTGGTCCACGGCTATCCCGAGTGGTCCACCGGGACGCCGCACCAGGTTCTGGGCATGCTGATGTTTGGCGTCGCTTTGGCGCTGTATGCGTTGATTGGATACCTTCTAAGCCACCTGTTTGTCGATGAGCCTGGCAGCGGCGCCCAGTCGGTCGGTACATGATGACTCCGTGCAGCGACGACTCGCCCGGGCTCGGCTCGAAATGGATGACCCGATGACCTCACTTTCGTCCACCGTACAAGAGCGGATCAGCTTGCCGGCCCCCACGCGCGGCCCGGGGGCCGGCGGAAGCTCCCCCATCACGGCAACGGACATCATCGCCATGTTGCGGCGCCGAACCGTGCTGATCGTGGTGCTGTTCGTGTTCTTCTCGGCGTTAACCGGCGGCGGGTTCGTGCTTTGGTGGATCCACTTTCCCGGCTATCGCGCCGAAGCCCTGATCGAGTGTGTCTCCAACATTCCCGACGCCGGCCTCACCGTCGAACAACAGCGTCTTCGTCAGGACGAGCACGAACGCTTCGTTTTGACGCAGGCGACTCTTCTGAAGAGCCCCGGCGTTTTGGGCAAGGCGCTTCAGGTGACGGCGGTGCGGGAAACCGGCTGGTACAAGTCCGTCGATCCCGGTGAGCAGCTGTTGGAGCTGACGGGCGACCTGCGTTCCGGTCCGGTCCGTGGCACAAACCTTCTCCGCGTGGCCATCGAGACCCGCGGCCTCAAGGATGCGCCGGTGATCGTCAACGAGGTGGTTCGGCAGTGGTTGGATCACGTCAAGAAGCACTCCGCCGACGAGCTCACGGATGAACCGCTCGAGGCCGCGCGGCGCGAGTTGCAAGAGCTCGACAGCGATATTCTCGCCGGCCAAACCCGGCTCAAAAGCATCCAGATGCAGCTCGCCCCCGGGACCATACTCGACCCCGGAGGCAATGTTGCCAGCCAACAGGTCAAGGAAGCTGCCACGCAGGTGGCGCAGCGAAGGTTGGAGCGCTCCCTGCTGGAACCGTTGCGCCAGATCTACAACGACGCCACGGGCGTCGCCGTCACCGCGGAGGACCGCGCGTTCGTCGAGGCGGACCCCCAGGTCGCCGCGGCCGCACAGCGACTGCTGCTTCTTGAACAACAACACGACGCCGACGCCGCGGTGTACGGCCGCGAACACACCGTGACCCGCCAGATCGAGGCCCAGATTCGTGCGTCCGCCGACAAGCTCCACGAGCTGCACACGGAGCGGTTGGCCGAGCGTCGCGCGAGCATCCGCGAGCAAACGAACACGGCCTATGACACGACCGTCCACGCCTTGCTCGTTGCCCAGGAGCAGCTCCTGAAGGCGGAAGGAGCACTCCACGATCAGGACAGCCTGCGATTCGATTACGCCACGGTGGAAGCCTCGCTTGAAGTCCAGATAGAAGAGCGTCAGACGCTCAACGAGTACGTCAAGAACCTGTCGCGGATCAAGACCCAGAAGACGGCGGTTCGCGTCAACGTCCAGCAAGGCGCGACCGATCCGCTCGAGCGGAGCAGTCCGAGCTTGTTTCTGATTCCCGTGGGGGTTTTCATGGCGCTGGCGCTATCCTTCGGAATCGCGCTGGGGCTGGAAATGCTCGACACCTCGGTGCGGACGCCGCAGGACATCGTGCGTCATCTGGAGGTCGCGCTGCTGGGGTTCATCCCGCACACCGACGACGAGGAAGTCAATATCCAGCGGGTGGAGACGGCTGTTCGAGACACGCCCAACTCGATGGTAGCCGAGGCCTTCCATCAGATTCGCACGAACCTACAGTTTAGCGCGCCGGCGGAGCGGCAGCGCGCCGTCCTGGTCACCAGCCCGCGACCCAGTGACGGCAAGACCACGATCGCGTGCAACCTCGCGCTCGCGCTGTCGCAGGGCGGGCGGCGCGTGCTTCTGGTCGATGCCAACTTCAGACGACCGGGCATTCACCGCGTGTTCACCGAAGCCAAGCCCGAGGGGCTGAGCAACTTGCTGATCGGCGAAGGATCGCTCGAGACGGTCGTAGCGCAGACGGCCGCTCCACACCTGGACGTGCTCGGCAGCGGCCCGACACCCCCCAACCCTGTTGATCTGTTGGGCAGCGAACACTGCCAGGCCTTCCTGCGGGAAGCGACGTCGCGCTACGACCAGGTCATCATCGATACCTCGCCGATTCTTCTGGCGAGTGACGCGGCGGTCCTCGGGCCGTTGGTGGATGGCGTCATCGTCGTGGTGCGGGCCAAGAAGAACTCACGCGGCGCGGCCCAACGTGCGTGCGGATTGCTGTCCGGCGTCGGTGCCCATGTGTTCGGTGCGGTCTTGAACGCCGCGCAGGTGGCGCGCGGGGGCTACTTCCGCGAGCAGCTTCGTGCCTACTATGACTACCAGCCAGACGCCGACGCGAGGCGCCCCAGCCGACCGGCGCTTCCCAAGCAACCTCCGACCGCCAAGGCGTAGGAACTCGGGTCTGTGACGGATCGGCGCTGGCAGTTTTCAGGGATTGGTGCCCGATCCTTCGCTTTTGGCGAAGCGTGGGGGAAGGATGAGCCCCCGGGAACCGTCACTTGGTCCGTCCATTTTCCACCCTTGCTTCGCATGAATGGGGCACCCACCCGGTTCGTTTCACTCCGATTGCGCGTGGCGCGCTATGGTGGCTTGGTCCGACAACATCCCTAGCCCAAGTTACGCAGTAGTTGAGGATTCGGAGGAATCTTTGAAAAGAACCCATCGATAGCGGGCCATGCTGAAGGATTTGTCTGCTCAAACGCCGTGTAGTCACGACCAAGTTGCTTGCCCGAGCGTTTTTTTGTGCCATTCTCGTTGTAGAGGAAACGTTACTCAACAGCAGGGATGCCATGTTTCTCAAGCGTTTGGAACGACGCAAGGGTCGCAAGAAGCACACGTATTGGGCGCTCGTCGAATCGTATCGCACGGGCAAAGGCTCCCGGCATCGTGTGGTCGCGTATCTCGGTGAACTGTCGAAACGAGAGAGCCGGGTAGGTCGGGTCATCGACCCGGCAGGGCGTGGCACCGATATCTCATCCCAATACGTTGACCTGCCCGCCGCCAGAGCGTCGCGTGTTTTCGACTGCCGAACCGTTCTTCCCACGTATCAGGCATCGACGTGCCACGCGACTTCGCAACGCCACCGCGCTAAGGGTACGCGCGAATCCGTACGACGTCGAACGTGGCCCGAAGGTGCCGGGTCGATGACCCGACCTACCAAAGCGCGGACTGCTACGAGTGTTCGCCCCGGACAGCCAAGATGGCCGACGGGAGCAAGCGAACGATACGATTGCGATGCGTCACCAAGCCGGATGATGCTCAAAATGTCTTGCTCAACCGGCTGGGTCTTGACCTTCCCCAACGACTGAAAAGGATCGATGAAATCGAACAAATGCAGTCACGACTCTTGCGAAAAGTCAGCCCTGACGATAACGCCAAGGCCGATATCACTTTGCAACTACGTAACTTGGGCTAGAATCGGCGCTGGTGAAAGATTGCGGGGAGGCCACGCATGACGGATTCGAAGGTCGGGGTGATCGGCACGGGCATCATGGGAGCACCCATGGCGCGCAATCTGATGCGCGCGGGCTATCAGGTCAGCGTTCACACGCGTACGCGGGATCGGGCCGAGGAATTGCTCGACGAAGGAGCCGGTTGGCACGAATCGCCGGCCGGCCTTGCTTCCGCCGTCGATGTGGTCATCTCGATCGTCCCGGATTCACCCGACGTCGAGACCGTCTTCTTGGGCTCCGGCGGTGTCTGTGAGGCGCTTCGCCCGGGAAGGCTGTGCATCGATATGTCCACGGTGGCGCCGGAGACCTCCCGGCGGGTGGGCGAAGAGGTGGTCCGGCGCGGCGGGGCCTTCATCGATGCACCCGTCTCCGGGGGCGGTACGGGCGCGAAGACCGGGACGTTGGCGATTATGGCTGGGGGCAAGGCCGAGGATATCGACCGCGCCACGCCGATCTTCGATGTGCTGGGAAAATCCACGGTCCACTGCGGGCCGGTCGGCAACGGGCAGCTCACCAAGCTGTGTAATCAGATTCTCGGCGGGCTGAACCTGTTGGCCGTCAGCGAGGCGATCCAGTTCGCAAGCCATGTGGGGCTCGATCCGAAAGTGATGTTGCAAGCGGTTTCGGGCGGGGCGGCCGGCTCCTGGGCGGTAAGCAACCTCGGACCGAGAATGCTCGGCCGCGACTTCGCCCCCATGTTCATGATCGACCTGCAGCAGAAGGATCTTCGACTCGCGCTGAGCACGGCGCGTGCGAACAACATCCCACTTCCGGGTACGGCCTTGGTGACGCAACTGCTGGCTTCGAATCAGGCCCATGGGGAGGGTCGGGAAGGGACGCAGGCTCTGGTGAAGACGTTGGAACGCCTCATTGGCGGAGTGGCCAAGTCGTAGTGCAAAAAAACACCCGGCTCCGCAACGCCGGTGTACCGGAGCGCGTCGCCGGGTGGTTCCACCCCCTCCAGAGTGCTATTGGCTATCTGATCCGCGGACGGCTCATGCGGGCAGGCCGAGATCTGCGCGCGCACCTTCCGTGATCGGTTTCCCCTACTACCCTCTTTCCCGTGAGCTTGCTTCTGAGCGTGTGACGGGCGGCCTTCTGGACGGCCTTCCCGGCTGTGATCGAACGACCATCACCTGGATTGGCATATTACGGATGTTTGCCCCGGGTGTCAAACATAACTTCCCCACATTCTCAATTTTTTTCTTCCTCGGACCCTGGAATGTCCTTGTTTCACGGGGTCCAGCCTTCGTTGTTGTGTGAAATCAGGAAAACCACAAGGCGCCAACACGTCGGCCGTGGGTGGCAGAGCGGCTTGAGTCATCTGTGTATATCCCCTGAGCCATTGCGATTCCGGTCAACTCGCCAGGACGTGACGAGCAAGCGCCGATTCTGTGGTTTCTTGAATTGCCGCGCGCAGCTATGGATGGCGCAACATTCGCCGCCTTGTGACCAATGTGTGGCACTCGCGCGCGCACAACGAAATGGCGTGTAGACCTGGGTAAGCGGTAGGTTGACAAGCTGGTTGAGGCAACGCTGGGCGGGCGGGACGTCGCGCGCCTCGGTTCCTGATTTATCAGGTTTGGCGATCCAGTTCGTCGTGGTATCGCCGCATGACGGCTTGGCGAGTGACGAGCCCCTCGATTGTCGTTCTCTCCTCGGAACCCATGACGGGGAGGGATTCAACGTCGCTACGGGCGAACTTATCGAGAACCTCGTCGAGTGTCTCGCTTCCGGTTACCGTGGGGACGCCGGCCCGGAGCAACTCGCCGACGAGCAGAAGTGAGACGGCCTCCGGCTGCAGAAGAGCGCTGCGCACGTCCCGGCCGGTGATCATGCCCTGATATACGCCCTGGTCATCGACGACAGCGAAGTCGATGGCGTCGGTCCGTGCCGCGACATCGAGGAGGGTCTGAAGCGGGTCGTCGGCCTGGACCGTCGGCGGGGTTTGTTTCTCGACGTCATCGACCGTGATGCGCCGGAGGATGGTGAGGTCGGCGATGGCCCCGATTCGGACGCCGCGCCGCCGCAGCTTGAGGGTGTAGATGCTGTCACGCAGCAGGAGCTGCGCGACGGCGGTGGCGACGATCGCCGCGAACATGACCGGTAGCACGACCTTGGGCTCGCGCGTGATCTCGTAGAGCATGACGATGGCCGTGAGGGGAGCATGGGTCGTACCCGCGACGAGGGCGGCCATGCCCACCAGCGCGTACACGCCGGCACTCGACTCGGGGATGACGTGCATCTTTACCAACGCCAGCCCGAAGGCACCGCCGAGTGTGGCCCCCATCAGCAGCGAAGGCGCGAAGACGCCGCCCGACCCACCGCTGCCGAGCGTGAAGCACGTGGCGAGCAGCTTGAGCACAAACAGGGCGCACACAGCCAGCACCGATGCCTGAAGCAGATCAGGCGACAACATGGCTTGGATGGTCGGGTATCCGTTTCCGAAGAACTTGGGCGTTTGAGGTGATCTCGCCACCCAAACATAACACAGACCGGTCAACCCCAGCGCGACGGCGCCGAGGGCCGGTTTAAGGACATCCGGCATGCGGAGCCGGTCGGCGAGATCCTCGGTGAAGTAGAGCGCGCGGATGAACAAAACGGCCGCGAACGCGCAGAGTAGCCCGAGAACCAGGAAAAGTGGCAGTTCGAGACCGCTGAAGACATAGCCGGCCCCGCGCAGGGCGGACACCTCGAAGATGGCCGCGTCCTCGCCGCGGATCGCGTGCATCACTGAGCAACTGATGACGCTGCTGAACACCACTGGGGAGAAGGTGCGGAAGGAGAAATCTTTCAAGAAGATCTCCAGGGCGAACATGACGCCCGCAATCGGAGCGTTGAAGATGGCTCCGATTCCCGCGGACACGCCGCAGGCGACCACGATGCCGCGCTGTCGTTTTTCGAGGTTGAAAAACTGCCCGACACTGCTGCCGATGGCGGCCCCGATTTGAATGATGGGACCCTCGGTGCCCGCCGAGCCGCCGGAGCCAATCGTCAAAGCGCTGGCTACCGCCTTCGTAGCCGCTACGCGAGGTCTGATCTCCCCGCCTCGCCGATAGAGCGCGTCCATGACCTCGGGGACGCCGTGCCCTTTGGCTTCCCGCGCCAGGTAATACGTAATGTGCCCGACAATCAGCGCACCGACCGTCGGAAGGACGATCAGCATCCAACCGCGACCGGCGTACAACCCCTGCTCCCCATAGGCGAGATGTCGCACGGACTCGATCAGACGAAAGAAGAGGTCCGCGAAGGCCCCGGTGGCGATGCCGATCAGGATCGACAGCAGGACCAGGAAGTACTCATCGCGCAGCCCGACCCGGTCGATGGCGCGGCGGAGCCGCTGGCCCCGAAGGAGCATTCTCTTGACGGTCGGGGACACGGCTCAAGCCTTTGTGTAGACGAAACGCGAGACCGTACCAACGCACCGTGCCGGCTGCAAGCGAACGCTTGTTGCATCGGCCGGCTTCGTTGAGTTGAGACGGTCGCGGCGTCGGCTCGAAGTGCTCGCCGTAAGCCTACCTGGACCCTACAATCCCGTCCGATGGATGAGCCGATCAGGCCGACCCTTGGACGCAACGTGTACCTCGCCCCAACCGCCTATGTTGCGGGCGATGTGGCGATCGGTGACGAATCGACGGTGATGCACCACGTCACGATCCGCGGGGACATTGCGCCGATCCGAATCGGAGCGCGCGTGAACATCCAGGACGGAGCGGTCGTTCACACGCGTCACGGCGTCCCCCTGGACATCGAGGATGATGTCGGCGTGGGTCATCGAGCCGTCGTCCACTGCCGACGAGTGGGAAGCCGCTCGTTGATCGGTATCGGGGCGATCGTACTGGATGATTGTGACGTCGGGAGCCGGTGCATCGTTGCCGCGGGGGCGCTTCTTCCCCCCAACACCGTCGTGCCGGACGGGTCGGTCATCATGGGCGTCCCGGGCCGGGTCGTTCGCGACGTGACCGCCGCGGACCTGGCGACCATTGACCATGTCGTCTCGAGTTACATTCGCCTGGGGCGCCTTCACGCGGCCGGTCGATATCCCAATATTACCGGCGTGTGACCGAATCTACCGGTACCGTTCAGCAAGCCACGAGGCGCGGGGGCTGCGCTCGGATAGCGACCTTGGGCATCCGGTCTTGCGGCCAATAGGGCAGTCAGTGGTTATAAATGTTCGGTGGAATTCCAATAGTCGTCGGATCGATCCGGGCGCACACTGTATGGGCCGCGTGCATTGGCGAGGCGCGCGTGGTCGGCACGGTCAAAAGATGGTGTATTTTTCGCAAACTTCAGGCGACCGCGAACGTCTCTTATGCTGGGGGCGATCTCGGTGCGCGGACCGCGCGACGATACGGGCTCGTGTTGTGCCCGGAGGAGACAACCACCACCGGTGAACGACAGACCGGACAATCCGGCCGTGTCCGGCAGGGCGCCGACTGTGCTCGGCGACTTTGAGTTGCTTCAGGAGATTGGTCGCGGCGGCATGGGGACGGTTTATCGGTCCTGGCAGCGATCCTTGAAGCGGACGGTCGCCGTCAAGGTCTTGGGTCGCCAAGTGAGTGCTTCGTCCACGGCCGTGGTGCGTTTCCAGCGCGAGGCACAGGCGGCGGCCAAACTCAACCATGAGCACATCGTTCCGATCTTCGCGCTCGGCGAAGAGGACGGCGTCTACTACTACGCGATGGAACTGATCGACGGACCCGGGCTGAACACCATCATCCTTCGGGCTCGAGCCGGATCGGACGCCACGCCCTCTGATCTGGCGGAAACGGTCGCCCTCAGCGGACCTGAGCCGGGAGCGGGCGCGACCGAAGGTCAACAACAGGACGCGCGGGCGGCCCCGAATTCGTCCGGGGTTATGCCCGCTGAGCCATGCGCCACGGAGGAGCATTTTTCCGAGGTGGCGGCGCACATCAGGTCCATCGCCGACGCACTGGAGTATGCGCATCAAAACGGTGTGATCCATCGGGACATCAAGCCTCATAACCTGATCATGGGTAGCGACGGCAAGCTGATGGTTTCAGACTTCGGCCTGGCGCGGCTCTTGGAGCAGCCGGGCGTCACGATGACGGGCGAGATGATCGGATCGCCTCTGTACATGTCACCCGAGCAAATCAACGGAGGTCCCAATGCGGTGGACCGTCGGGCGGACGTTTACTCGCTCGGCGCGACGATGTACGAGTGGCTCGCCCTAAACCCTCCCTACCCGGGAGACTCCCGCGAGCAGGTGATCAGCCGGATCCTCACGTCCGAGCCTTGCCGGCTCTCGGTCCACAACCCGTTGGTCCCGGTCGATCTGGAGACCATTTGCCTCAAGGCGATTGAGCGCGACCCCGACCGTCGCTATGCCACGGCCGGTGAGTTTCGCGACGATCTTGCCCGGTTCCTTCAGAAGCGACCGATCAAGGCACGCCGCGCGGGTCCCTCCACGCGCTTTCGGCGCTTTGTCAGGCGTCATCCGGTGGCGTCGCTCGGTGCGCTGGCGGCCATGGTCGCGATCTCGCTGGGCGTGGCGCTGGTGAACACGGGGCGAAAGGTCAAGGACCAAACGGCTGTGGCTGCGGAGGTGCGGCAGGAGAACGAGATGCTCCTGGACCTGTTGGACAAGCTTCCGCTGGAGAAGTTGATCATCGGCGCCCCGCTCAAGGTTGCCGGTGCGGCGGTGCCGTTTCTTCAAGGCGTTGTCGGCGACGATGCGGACGCCGAGGGCGCGGACCCGTTGTCGGCCGGTTCGCCGGTGGGGATCGCGCGGCGCGCGGCGCGCGATCTGTACGAAGCCCTGGTTCCGGGCGGCTGGGCCGGGCAGATCCCAGGCGGCGAAAACGACACGGCGGCGCTTCTGGGTCGAGCCATGAGCCTGAGTCTTTGGCAGACGAACCCGGACGAGGCACTCCGTCTGGTGACTGAGTATCTCGACCAGCGACCGAATCAAGTTCAGGCCCTTCAGTATCGAGCGGCGCTCTTGGGGCGGCTCGGGCAGTTTCCGGCGATGCTCGCGGATGCCGAGAGCCTTGTTCGCCTCCAGCCGGACAGGACCCATGCCTACCTTTGGCGTGGGCTCGCCCACATTCTTCTCGGTGAGCCGGGAGCCGGTCGGCTTGATCTGGCGCGGGCGAGGAAACTGCCGGGCGCGTCATTCTGGGTCGAGGTCTTGATGGGGCTGGCCCTGGGTCAGGCGGAGCGAGACATCGAAGCCGTGTTGACTCTCGACGAAGTTCTCGGCGACAACCCTGACGTTACGGTGGCACTTCTGGCACGCGCCTACGCACGGTCGCGCCTCGGCGATGGGGCGGGCGCCGTGACTGATCTGACGACCGTGATCGAGCTTCGTCCCGATGACGCCGATGCGATCGTGTTGCGTGGTGACCATCACATCCAGCTGGAGGATTTCGAGGCGGCGGCGGACGACTACTTCGAAGCCATGGAGCTGGTCGGCGAGACCACGGCGATCCTGATTCGCTGGGTGTATGCCCGGTCGCATCAGCGAAGCCTGTCGCGCGGTCAGGGAGCGAACGCGGATCCGGCAACGACGGGTGCCGTTCAAACGGCCCCGACCCAGCCGTCAAGCGATGCGTCGATGCGACCGGCGGAACGATGGCTCCGCCGCTTTTTTCCTCACGGCGCTTCGGAGCCGCTTGATACCCATTCGCTTTCCGCCAGCACCTCCGGTCGCGCGTGGTGGCGGGTCTTGTTCCCCGGCTGATGGAACCCGGCGTGTGCGCGTGCATGCCCACTCCCGCGGCATCATTCCTAATGTGCTCTATCGTCAGTCGCCAAGCATCCTGCACGCACCTATAATTGCCCGACTGGGCGGGTGACGCCCTTGGCAGCGTGTCGAAGAAAGCCGGTGCCACACGTTTTCAACAGGCTCGTAGGTGCGACGACCGCCGGAGTTAGCGATCCGGTCCAGCTTCTAAAGGAAAGAATGGCTGCCACGGCCTCAACATCTCGCAAGATCGTCGTCTCGCTCTTTTTGATCCTCCTGCTGATCGGCGGCGGAGCGGGCATCGGCGCGGCGCTCTTCGCCCTACGTGCGGAGCCGCCGCGGCGCGATCTTGCCGCGATGCCGCCGCTCGTGGAAGTCATGGTTGTTCGCGCCGAGGACGTTGTGGAACGCTTCATCGGATATGGAACCGCGCGGGCGATTCGCAGCGCGAACCTGGCGTCGGAGGTGTCGGCCACGGTGCTCGAACGCGTCGATGGCATTCGCGCCGGCTCACGGGTCACCGAGGCGCAGCCGCTCTTTAGGTTGGACGATCGCGCGTATCGACACGCTCTCACGCGGGCGAAGGCCCTGGCGGCGGGTCAGCAGGCAGCGCTGGACGAACTCGACGCCGACCAGAAGGGGCTCGACGGACTGATCGCAACGGTCGAGCACGAGCTTCGCGTCGCGCGCGACGAACGCGCGCGCGTGGCGGACCTGTTCGAGCGCGACCTGGCCGCCCGAAAGGAGTACGACTTCGCCAACCTCGCCTACCAGCAGGTGCTTCGAATCGGGCAGGCCTACCGGCGGGAGGCGTCCGCCTACGCGCCTCGTCGCGCGGGCATCCTTGCCGCCAAACGCGCGTTCGAGGCGGAGGCCGCGATTGCTCAGCTGGATATCGAGCGATGTGAAATCAGGGCGCCGTTTGCCGGCCGCCTGGAATCAGTCGCCATCGAGGAGGGTGATCACGTGGCGTCGGGCACCGTGGCGGCCACGCTCATCGATCCATCGAAGGTGGAGGTGCCGATCCGGCTGCGGATGGGCGTCTATGCCCATACGAGCGTGGGCGCAACCTGCCGCCTGTTCTCCGAGAGTACGCCCGACGTGTCCTGGCAGGGAACGGTGGCGCGGATCGCGCCCAGCGCGGATGAGCAGACACGCACGTTTGCCGCCTATGTTCTGGTGGACAACACAGCGCATCTGGTTCCGCTTGTACCAGGGGCGTTTGTGCGGGCCGAGGTGTTTGGACCCGTTCATCCCGGCGCGCTGCTCGTCCCGCGAAGCGCGTGCCGTGGGGGGCATGTCTTCGTGTGCGAGGGCGGCGTCGCCCGGCGTCGGCCGGTGACGCAACTTCGTTTTGTCCAGGAAGGCGTTGTTGTTCGCGGTGAACTGTCCGGCGGCGACCAGGTCATTTTGTCGCATCTGGACTCGTTGGTGGACGGAGCGCTGGTCCGTACCAACCTCAGCGAGTCGGTGGCCAGGAACCCGAGCGGCTCATCCCGCCCCAAGAGCACGTCCGCATCGCCATGAAATCGCTCCCGCGCTTCAGCGTCGAAAACCCCGTCCTGGTCAACCTGTTCATGGCGACCATCCTGGTGGGAGGCACGTACTCCGGCTTTACGCTCGTGCGCGAGATGTTCCCGGAGTCGCGCCCCAGTCGCGTGCTGATCACGACGACCTATCCCGGTGCGACGCCCGCGGACGTGGAAAAGGGCATCACGCTGAAGATCGAGGAGCAGATCAAGGATATCGATGGCGTGGACAAAATCCGCTCGACGATCACCGAGGGTGAAAGCGTCATCCTGGTCGAGATGGTGAGCGGCTTCGACGACATCGACCAGGCGGTCAACGATGTCAAGGCCGCCATCGATTCCATTCCACCGGAAGACTTCCCCGAGGAGGCGCTGGAGAGCAACGTTTCCAAGTTCGAGCCGCGATTCCCCGTCATCCGCGTGTCACTCTTTGGCGACCTGGGGGACCGGGCGCTCAAGACGCTTGGCGAACGCCTCCGCGACGACCTGCTCGCCCTGCCGGGGATCACCAACGTGAGCCTCAGCGGCACGCGCAAGGACGAGATCAGCGTCGAGGTTCGCCCCGGTCGGCTCGTCAAGTTCGGCCTGTCGTTTGCGGACGTGTCGGACGCGATCGCACAGAGCAATCTGGACCTACCCGGCGGGCTCTTGCGCACATCCACCGCCAATATCTCAGTGCGGACGCTGGGCGAAAAAGACCGGGGTGAAGAACTATACGACATTGTCGTGCGAAGCGACCCGAGTGGGCGCGTGATTCACCTGCGTGACGTGGCCACCATCGTTGACGGGTTTGAGGACGTCGAACTCGGCGGACATTTCAACGGGTCTCCCGCTGTCAGCGCGACGGTCTTCAAGACCGCGGACCAGGACGCGATCGAGATCGCCGCCCTGGTGCGCGCGATCGTCGCCGGGAAGATGGGGCGGCCGCTGGAACGGGCTTGGCTGGAGGGGCTTGTGGCACGCTTTTCGAGCCGGGACGTCGTTCGGGAGGTCTACGAGCGAGCGGCGAGCGATCCCTACCCCCCGTCGATCGGGGTTGCGACGCACACCGACTTGTCGCGGTTCATCGAAGGGCGCTTGGACCTGCTCACCCGCAACGGCGCATGGGGACTTCTTTTGGTGTTCCTTTCGCTTCTGGCGTTCCTTCATTGGCGCGTTGCCTTCTGGGTCATGATGGGGCTGGTACTGGCGATTATGGGTTCGCTGATCGTGATGCGGCTGGTGGGGCAGACGCTCAACCTCATCACCATGCTCGGGCTGATCATCGTGTTGGGGTTGCTGGTCGATGACGCGATCATCGTGTCGGAGCACGTCTACAGCAAAGTCGAGGCGGGTGTCCAGCCAAAGCCGGCAGCGATCGCGGGCACCGAGGAAGTAACCTGGCCCGTCGTGTGCGCGATCCTGACCACCATCGTCGCCTTCGTTCCACTGACGTTCATCGAGGGGCAGATGGGCGACTGGATGAGCGTGCTACCGGTGGTCGTCTGCGTGGCACTTTCCGTGTCCCTTGTCGAGGCACTGACGATTCTCCCGTCGCACCTGGCCCACGGTCTTAGACCGCTGCGCGCGAAAAACGAAGACCCAAGCGTTCCGCGCGGGGCCTTGCGAACGTGGATTGCCCGCCTGCGCGGGGCGGACGGCGGCATCCTGATGCCACGGCTGCGTCGTCTCTACGAGCGGGTGCTGCGCCGGGCGACGGGCTACCGCTACGTGACGATGGCCGCCCTGTTAGGGGCCGTTCTTGTGGTGGCCGGTGTCGTGGCGGGCGACCACGTTCCGTTTGTCTTCCTCCAAAAAATCGACTCGGAGACGGTCATCGCGAACTTGAAGATGAGCGTCGGGACGCCCGTGTCGAAGACGCGCGAGGCCATCCAGGCGATCGAGCGCGCGACGCTCGGTTTGAGCGAACGCAAGACGGTGCTGACACTGTTCGGCTCGCAGGAGAGCACGGACGGCGGACTCTCGACCACGCAGTCGCATTTGGGGCAGATGTTCCTCGAGCTACTAGCTAGCGATCAGCGCGGACGAACCAGCGACGAGATCGTCCAGCAGTTACGGACCGACACCACGGACATCCCCGGCGTGGACAAGCTGCGGTACACAACGGTGAGCGGCGGTCCGGGCGGGGCGCCGATCCATCTGGAGATCAGCGGGGACAGACCCGAGGATCTGACCGAGGTGTCCAAGGAGTTCCAGGCGCGGCTCGCGGGGTTTGACGGCGTGTTCGACATCGTGGATGACTTCGACGCCGGTCGTCCCGAGGTGCAGATCGAACTGTTCGAGTCGGCCCGGGCGCTCGGCTTGACGACGCAGTCGCTGGCGACGCAGGTTCGGTCGGCCTTTTACGGCGTCGAGGCGCGGAAGGTTCAGCGACGGCGCGAGGACGTCAAGATCATGGTTCGGTATCCGCCTGACTATCGACGGCGAATCCACGACATCGAGATGCTGCGGGTGGCCACCCCGTCCGGGCAGCTCGTGCCGTTTACCGAGGTCGCTCGCCTGACGGAGGGAAGCGGGTATGCCTCCATCAAGCGAACGGACCAGCGTAGGACCGTGACGGTAACGGCCGATGTCGATACGAACGTGTCCAACTCCCATCGGGTGATCGCCGACCTGACCGGCTACTTCCCCGATATTCTGCGGCGCTATCCGGGGGTTCAGTTGGCGTTCGGTGGGCAGAAGCTGGAGACCACAAAGTCCTTCGGGTCACTGAAACACAGCTTCGTGATCGCGCTTCTGTTGATCTATGTGATTCTGGCGGGGCTGTTTCGCAGCTACATCCAGCCGGCGATTGTCATGGCCGTGATTCCGTTTGGTCTGATCGGCGCGGTGGCCGGGCACTTCGTGATGGGGTATCCGCTGACGATCCTCTCGATGATCGGCACGGTCGCCCTGACGGGGATCGTGGTCAACGACTCGATGATTCTGGTGACCTTCATCAATCATCGCGTCAGGGACGGCGTGCCGATTCACGAAGCGGTTATCCAGGGCGGGCGGAGCCGACTGCGGCCCATCTTGTTGACCTCGGCGACGACGGTGTTGGGAATTGCGCCACTGATGATGGAGACGTCGTTTCAGGCGAAGTTCATGATCCCCATGGGCGTCTCGATTTCGGCCGGCTTGATCTTTGCCACGGTCTTGACACTCGTGGCCATCCCCTGCATGTATCTGATTGTAAACGACTTCGAGCAAATCGCTGCGTGGGTGTGGCGCATTCTCCTTGGCATTCCCTGTCCCGTGTCTTCGATAACCCGTTGAAGAAACGTTGGGTTCGTCATAACCCTTCACATACACACTCCTTTGGCCGGTCGGCCTTACGGTCGGAGGGGGACGCCAGGTCAGAGCCGCAGGCGCCAGCCTGCGGACCCGTGCGACACCTATTCACCCGGCTGTTTGGGGTCTGCCGGCGTTGGTGCTTTCTTCGTGAGCCGCGTGGCGTTCTCTCGGACGGCCTGGGGGGAGAAGCTCACGACGACCCAGTCATCGATGACTTTCACGGCAGGTCCAAGAAGGCCGAACTGCAGGTACCACACGCCGTCGGGGTCGCGTTGAAGCCGGAGGAGTCCTTGGTCCGCCAGCCGCCTGCGGACCGGCTCGAGCAGCCGATCGAGGTTGGCTCGTAGCGTATCGGTGCCGCCGTCGGTGTGGAGCAGGATCGTCCAGGCCAGCGGAAGGTTGAGTGCATGGCGCGGGGCGTTGTGGATGACGATCGGCCGCGTGAGATGCGCGTAAAGATCCTTGTCGATGGACAGGCCGGCTTCGCGCTCGATGGCGCGCCAGAAGCCATCGACACCCTCGCGGTCGCCGGGGCTTTGCGAGGCGAGGTAGGCTTTCTCGGCGCCGTCGAGCACGATTCGTGGGTGGTGATTGATCACGGCGAAGCCGCTGGCGGCGTCCGGGATGAGGTTCGGTTCGAGCATCCGCTCGAAGCGCGCGCCGGCATGGAGCAGCAAGTCGTCGCGCTGTTTGCGGCGCACCAGCCCGACGGCCTCGATGGAACGTCCCTTCCAACCGATCGTCCAGAGGCCTCGCGTTGCGCCTCGAAGTTCGAGTGCCCCGAGCACGCCGTCGATTTTTCGAACGAGAAGCGTGTCGGCAGCGGCGCGAAGCCGTCCGATGTTGATCTGCCAGGCGACCGACGCGTCCAGTCCGTTCGCACGTTTGAAGGCCGCTGCGAACCAATCGTCATCATTGAGACGCGGAGCGCGCCGGGCGATCGCCTCGGCCATCCGCGGGAACGCGCCGTCGCCAATGGCGACGATGTAGTAGCCATCGACCGCCCCCCACGACAAGACCGCCCAGTCCGGAAGCCGCCGATCGCGAAGACGGAAGACTTTGCCGGCCGATCCCGGGGTCGTCGATAACTCGGTTTGGTTTTCGTTTGTGTAGGTGTTGAGCAAGTGTTGAATGCGACCTTCAACGCCCGCGTTGGCACGGCCGGTGTGAACAACGAGGGCGGCACGAAGGCCGGCAAGTTGGTGGCCGCCGTCGGTTCGCGGCGTGGCGGCGATGTCGAAGAGTACAACGGCGTGGGGATGCTCGAGGACGACGGAGAAGGCCGCCAGCCCGTCGATCCACATCCGGCTGGTCGCGTCGATCCGGGAAAGAAGCCCCAGCCGATGAGCCTGGTCCGCCAGGAACCCGGTGAGCGCCAGGGCGGTGCCGGGCGGCGATTTCGAATCAGCGTCCGCCGGCGGGGAGGCGAACACGACGGCCACCACGTCCGCAGGCACCGCCTCCACGATGGATGGCGGGATGGCTCGGGCGGCCGTGCCGGTTGAGGCCAACCACAGCATGCAGGTCAGCGCACCAGCACGCATGACTTGATGGGCGCCATGCTCACGCTTGCGTGAGCATAATCTGGGGGGCGTACGCACATGGCCACGCAAGCGTGGCGAGGCCATCCTGATACGGAAAACCATCACATTCCTATCCCTCAAGTGACGTGTGTCGAACCGGTGGAATAGCCCCCACGGCGCCTCGACCGGTCAGTCTGCGATGATTGGCGAGAGTAGGCATCTTGATTGTTCCGGAAGCCTGTCGATTCACCGGCGACGGCGACCCGGCGCGTTCCGGCCAGCCAGCCACACGCACACCTCGGCTGTCATTGTACCCGTGAAGGCTGAAAGAGGGCTACCCTGGCGTATTAAGGTGTCCGGCCAACGTGCGGCCGCAATTGGGGTAAACTGATCGCATGGGACGTCACCATTGGTTCCGCCGTTCTCTCGCGTGGAAGATCAGTCTGCTCTTTGGGACATCCGTCCTTCTGATCATCATCGTCACCCTGGTCTTTCCCTGGCTCCAGATGACGGCGCTGAACGAGCAGGCCATCCTCCTGCAGGCCAAGCGGGTCGCATCGGTGGCGTATCAGGCGGTCGATCTTCGTGAGCCGTCCTGGATCGCGGCGCAGGCACGGCTGCGTGAGCGGTGGGCGCCGCTCGTGGGCGAGTTGGATCTTCCGCTCGAGCCCCCTCAACTGGTGGCGGCGGACTCGGTGTTGGGAACGGGGTTTCGGCGCGATGCGGTCGGTGTGCTGCGTCGCAACCGGGAGCAGCGATACTACTGGCGGTTGCAGCAGGACGAAACGGTGTTTCGCCTGGCCATGGGAATCCGTGGCACGGACGCGGACGCCCACCCGCATCTCTTGCGCGGCATCATCGACGTGCGCCTGCCGATCTCCCGCGGCCCGGGTGTGTGGAACCTCGTGGTGACGGTGCTGGCCGGGGCGAGCGGCGCGGTGCTGGCGATCCTGGTGTTCTATATGGTCACGCAGCGATTGGTGTTGTCTCCCGTGCATGTGCTGCGCCGGTTGGCCGAGCGAGTGACAAGTGGTGACATCAGCGTGCGATCGTCGATTTCCAGCCACGATGAGTTCGAGCAACTCTCGGACGCGTTCAATGAAATGTTGATGCACCTCAAGTCCGCCCAGGACGAGCAAGAGAAGATCAACCGCTCGCTGGACGTCCGCCTCGGTGAACTCGCCGAAACGAACGTGGCGCTGTCTGAATCGAACCGACTCAAGAGCGAGTTTCTCACGAACGTCACGCACGAGCTGCGCACGCCTTTGGTGTCGATCATTGGGTTCGCCGAGTTGCTGCAGGACGCCCGCGAGAACCCGAACGCCGATCGCCGGCGGCTCGATCGCTACTCGCGGAATATTCTGACCTCGGGTCGCAGCCTGTTGGAGATCATCAACGACCTGCTGGATCTGGCAAAGATTGAGGCCGGGAAGATGGAGCTGCACCTCCTGGATTTCTCCCTCGCGGAGTTGTGTTCGGACTTGATCGATTTCGTCCGGCCGCTGGCGGAAAAGCGCAACCAGCGCCTGGCCTTGGAGTTGGGGGAGGATCTTCCCACTTGCCACAGCGACTCCGGAAAGATCAAGCAGATTCTCTACAACCTGCTCAGTAACGCCGTCAAGTTTACGCCGACAGGCGGGGGGGTGTCGCTGTCGGTTTCGCGAAACGGCGACGATCGTTTCCGCCTGGTCGTTTCGGACACCGGCCCCGGCATTCCTGAAGACCAACGGGAGGCCATCTTCGAGAAGTTCTTGCAGCTTGACTCATCGAGAACGCGCGAGCACGGGGGGACCGGGCTGGGGCTGGCGATCACCAGCGACCTTGTCCAGGTGCTCGGCGGGCGGATCGAGCTGGCGGCTCAACCGGGTCCGGGCGCGAGCTTCCTCGTGGAATTGCCCACGTCGATCACGGGACCCTCGCCGCGCACGCGGACCGGTTTGATGTAGCCGAGTTTGTTCACGCTGGAAAGTCGGGCGGGGGACACCTAGAATCTCTTGCCGCCGAGGCTCGGGGCGTACCTTGTTGAACCCGGTCCGGCGAGCCGCTAGCATACCGGACGATCATGCACGACGTTCTTACCGCACGGTCGTCCAAGGATGTGGCGTGGGCGACCGACTCGCAATCGGCCCTCTCGGGCTTTCTCCGGCTTGGTGTGGTCGTGCTGGCGGTCATGGCCCGGGGTGGTGTTTCTCGCGTCGCTTCGGCGTCGATTCCGCGACGAGGCTTCCGGGGTTCTGCCGCCGTTTTCGTTGGCTGAGCTTCGGAGCCTGAAGGAAACCGGAACCGTCAACTCGGCGGAATACGAATCGCTGCGCCGCTTTGCGGTGGAGGGGCCGGGTTCCGGCGGAGGCGCCAAAGCGTAGCTTCGCCCTATAATATGTTTCAGTGGACCCCACCAACGTGACGATATCCCCGCGCTGGTGGACAAAAACGGTTTGACGGCCGGTTCGACGCCACAGACGATCAGGAGCAGGCAATGCCGACAGTGAAAGGCGCAGGTAACGGCGGAGGTACGCGGGGGCGGCGCTCGAGCACGTGCAGCTTCTGCGGAAAGGGTCAGCGGGACGCCGGCCCCATGGTGGAAGGTCCGAAAGAGGTTTACATCTGCAAGTCCTGCGTCGAGCTTTGCCACAACATCATCAAGCAGGAGATCCGCAAGACCACCGGCACCCGTGCCCTGACGCGCGAGATGTCCTCGCCGCGTGAAATCCACGAGTTTCTGAACCTGTACGTCATCGGCCAGGAGCGTGCCAAGCGTACGTTGTCGGTGGCGGTGCATAACCACTACAAACGCCTGCAGCATCTCGACACCGCCTCAGAGGACGATGTCGAACTGGACAAGTCGAATGTGTTGGTGATCGGACCGACCGGCTCGGGCAAGACGTTACTGGCCAAGACGTTGGCCCGTCTGCTCAATGTTCCGTTCGCCATCGCCGATGCCACGACGCTGACGGAGGCCGGCTATGTCGGGGAGGATGTGGAGAACATCCTTCTGCGGCTCTTGCAGAGCGCGGAGTATGACCTTGAGCTCGCGCAGCGCGGCATCATCTACATCGACGAGATCGATAAGATCGGGCGTACCTCTCGCAACGTCAGCATCACGCGCGATGTCTCGGGGGAAGGTGTGCAGCAAGCCCTTCTGAAAATGCTCGAGGGGACGATCTCGAACATTCCGCCGCAAGGGGGGCGCAAGCACCCGGAGCAGCAATACATCCAGCTCGATACGACGAACATTCTGTTCATCTGCGGCGGCACCTTCGTGGGGTTGACCGATATTATCAAGCGGCGCATCGGGCAGACCGCCATCGGCTTCTCGAATGAGGGCGAGTTGCGCGATTCGGCGGAGGAAGAAGGCAAGATCCTGGCGCAGGTGGCGCCGGAAGACCTGGTCGAATATGGCATGATCCCCGAACTCGTCGGTCGCGTGCCGGTCATGACGACGCTCGACCCGCTCGACGTCGAGACGCTCACGCGGATCCTGACGGAGCCGAAAAGCGCGCTCGTCAAGCAATACCAGAAGTTTTTCGAGTATGAGAACTGCCAGTTGGAGTTCGCCCCGGGCGCCCTCCGTCTGCTCGCCGCGAAGGCACTGCATCGGGACACGGGCGCGAGGGCACTTCGCGCCGTGATGGAAGAACTAATGCTCGATCCGATGTACGATCTTCCAGAATACGGCCGGTCCGGTAAGAGGGTCGTTACCGAGGACGTCGTGCTGGGCAAACAACCCCTCCTCACGCCGAAGACCCGGCGACGCCGGGAATCCGCATAGCCTCACGCCTCTTTCGTATCGTACCCTTGATCGATGGCGCAGACCGCTACAAGCGGTTCTACCGCGATGGACCGACCCAATTGGGGGACGGTACCCGCGGAGTCGATGACCTGGATGCGCTAGGGTGGTGAGCCGACTATGCCAGTGACACTGCTTTGTCCTCGCTTGACGTGCCGTGCCGTGCTTCGCGTACCCGAAACGGTGCGCGGGCAGCGCGTTCGATGTGCCGAGTGCGGAATCACGCTTCTTGTACCCAAGGGGGCGGGTGGGAAAAGGAAACCCAAGCCCGCTACGGCTGACGTCGATGCAGTGAGCGAGGAGAGTTCAAACTAAGAGCCTATCCCAGTAACACGTTGGGCACGGGCTTCTGGGCCGTGAGCACACCGACAAGATGCCAGTGCCACCCAATACCCGGCTTGGTCGCGTCAGAGCCACGGGAAAGGACGTGTCGCTGCGTCCGTGCCCGCGCGACGTGCTCAGCCGAAACAAGCCTGTACCACAAACCCACCGCAGATGACCAGCGCGGTGATGGCGAACCGACGGCGAACGGGCCGCAGAACGCCGATAATCCCGCAGACGACCGCCGCAATCCAAACGCCCATCATGGCGACTCCGATGAGCGTGAGGCCGATCATCCATCCGGGCATCACGCCGCCGCGCGCGTTGAGATACGCCGTCATGACATCCCACTGCGATTTTCCCTGCTCCGCCGCTTCGCGACCCTGATCCTGCAACTCGGTGAGTTCGAGGACGTGGGGCGCGGTGATCACTGCGGTGGCCAGTAGCAGCAGAACGAGTGAGCACGCCAGGGCGAAGGCGACGATCGCGATACGGTTGGGGCTGGGCCGTGGCGGTGCGCGGCGCTGTGTCTGGGCATGGTCGCTGTCCACGTCGGTCCCAAGCGGCGACGCGACGTGGAGCTCGGAAGGGTCGGCAAGCGTGGACCCGGCCGGCGCGTTGATGGTGTTGCGGCAGAAAGGGCATGCCACCGTCTTGGACGCCCACTCGTCGTCCACCTCGATGGGTTGCGAACAGGAGCCGCACTGGAAGCGTATCGCCATGGAGCCCAATGGTACCGTCTGGAGTCGGCGCAGGTCAACGTCGATGGCTGCGCGAGTCATCGAAAAAAAGTCTTCGGCCCAAGGAGCGCGTGACCGGCCGGAGACGCGCAGCGCCCGCCGACCGGGCGACACGCCTTCGTTGGATACCAACGTCGGTGACGGCGGCCGCGCCGCCGACGCGCAGGGCTCGCGCGTCGAGGGCGCAGGGGGTGCGCTTTGCCGCGTGTCCAGCGCGTCGCAAAGAGGTTCGTCGGCGGTCAAGCGGGGTCACGCCGGCGGTCGATAGGGGCAACCGACGTACGCAAAAGGAGACGGCGCCGCCGCGCCGATGCACCTGGACGGAGCCCATCGCAATGATGCCAAAACAGGAAACGATTACAGCGATCCGGAAACTCAACCGAACGGCCGACCCGGGATTCCTTGCCGAGTTCTCCGGTGACGAGCTGTCCGAGTACCTCGACCGGTTGACGAATCGCCCGGCGCCGCGCCGCCTTGTGGATGAGGCGATGATGGTTGACCAGGCCGACCTTGATGCCGCGAACCGGAGCACGTAGCGACGTGAACAGATCGCTACGATGGTAAGGGAGCGAGCCTGGCATCGTCGAATCCGCCGCGAAGAAGCACTCCCTCACAGTCGCAGCTCGGAAAGACAGTGGTAGGTCGGGTCATCGACCCGGCAGAGCCACGCCGGGTCGATGTCCCGACCTGCTCGGCTGCCAACGCGCCGAGCCGACGCGGTGAGGTTCTTCGAGGAGATCGAGGAT
>CBDUXT010000081.1:0-25475 GCA_965371245.1 uncultured bacterium
CCACGCAAGCGTGGACCATGCCACCCGCCCAACGGACCCCGCCGCGTATCGGAATCACCGAAAGGCTGAATCGGTGTCGGATCGAGTGTCTCCCAGTGACATGGCCGGCCCGCGACTGTCATACCACTCTCGATCGGCGGCCTGACGCTCATGCGCCGGCGCAAGCGCTCTTCATGCCGGCAAGGGGTATCGGCCGCGCTTCCGGGTCAAACCATGGGCACTTCGTCGTCACAATCAGGGTCCAACGTAGGCATTCGCCGCGCCGTTGTGATCCCTTGGCCTGATTCTTGATTGATGATGCGCGCGCACGTGTTCCAGCGGAGAATCGCCTCGAAGTTTCCCGGCGGGTGAATGGCCTCGGCTTTGTCGTAACAGCGCATCGCCTGCAGCAACCAATCGCAAGCGGTGTAGGACGGGATTCCGGACTGCAGTTGGGCCTTGCCCCAGCGTTCCAGGATCACGCCCGCATAATAAGTTCGTTCGTATTCACTATGCAGCCGCGGCACGAGATCCTGAACGCTGTTCAATGAAACGTGGCGCCCCGCTCCGAATTGATCCGTAAGAGAAAGGAGCAGCAGAACAAGCCCCTGCTGGTTCTCGGGGTCCACCTGTATGATATCCCGGCAGATGCTCTCCGCCTCGCGGGGTTCGTTCAGTAGCCGATACCGCTCAGCCTTGTCCAGGGCACCGGGGATGGCCTCAGTGGAAATGAGCTTGATCTCGTGCATCACGCTACTCCTATTCCGTGCCTTACGTACCCCCCCGGAAGATGCGGAACAGCTTCTTGATCGGGTCGTGGAACTCATCCGCGACCCGTTCTTTCAGAGGGATGATTGCGTTGTCGGTGATGGTGATTCCCTCGGGGCAGACCTTGGTGCAACATTTGGTGATGTTGCAGAATCCGATCCCCTGTGCATCCTTGAGTTCCCGGCGCCTGTCCTCCGTGTCGAGCGGATGCATCTCCAGCGCCGCGACATGCACGAAGAATCTGGGACCGGCAAATCGATCGTGCAGTCGGTGCTCGCGAAGGACGTGGCAAACGTCTTGACAAAGGTAGCACTCGATGCATTTGCGGAATTCCTGCACACGATCGACGTCGTCCTGGGCCATCCGCCACGTCCCGTCCTCGTCGTCCGGCGGGCGCGGCTTGAACTTCTTGAGCCGCCTCTTGACTTCAAAGTTCCAGGATACGTCGGTGACCAGGTCCCTCAGGTGCGGGAAGGCCTTCATCGGCTCGACGGTGATGGGTTCTTCCAGCTTCAGCGTGCTGAGGCGCGTCATGCACATCAGTTTCGGGATACCGTTGACCTCAGCGGAACACGAGCCGCACTTGCCGGCCTTGCAGTTCCAGCGGCACGCCAGATCGGGCGCGTCCTCCGCTTGAATCTGATGAATCGCGTCCAGAAGGACCATTCCCTCGGATACCTCGGTGTTGTAGGGCTCGAAGGTCCCACCGTCGGGGTCACCCCGCCATATTCTGAACGTCGCCGTCGGCATCACTTCATCTCTTCGATGATCTGTTTGAGTTCCGCAGGCAGCTCGGGAACAGGCGTTCGTTCGAGACGCATCGCCCCATCGTCGCCCTTGCGAATTACCATGCGGCTCTTGGCCAAGCCCTCGTCTTTAGCGGGGAAGTCCTCACGAAAGTGAGCACCGCGGCTCTCGCGTCGCTCGAGGGCGGCGCGCGTGATCGCTTCCGCGACGGTGAGCAAGTGTCGAAGATCCAAGGCGGTGTGCCAACCGGGGTTGTACTCACGGTTGCCGACGACGCGCACCTGGCTCGCTCGTTCACGCAGACGACTGATCCCATCCAGCGCACCGGCCATATCCGCTTCGAGACGCGCGATGCCGACGCGCTGCTGCATCATCTCCTGAAGATCGTGCTGAATGCGATACGGGTTGTTGGCATCCTCGCCGCCTTCACGTTCGAGCGGCTCCAACGCCGTGCGAACAGCTCCCTCGACTTGATCATCATGGAGATTCAGCCATTCGTGTTGCTTGGCGAACTTCGCGGCGTGCTCACCGGCCCGTTTGCCGAACACCAGCAGATCGGACAATGAGTTGCCGCCCAACCTGTTCGCCCCATGAAGCCCCGCGGCGCACTCTCCCGCGGCAAAGAGACCCGGAACGCTCGACACCTGCGTGTCTCCATCGACACGCACGCCGCCCATCATGTAATGCGTGGTCGGTCCCACCTCCATGGGCTCTTTGGTAATGTCGATATCGGCCAGTTGCATGAACTGATGGTGCATACCGGGGAGTTTTCGTTTGATGTGCTCAGCCGCGCCGGGAAGTTTCTCTTTGATCCACGCGATGTCGAGAAAGACGCCGCCGTGCGGGCTACCGCGGCCTTCCTTGATCTCACGCACGATACAACGGGCGACGTGGTCGCGAGTGAGCAACTCCGGCGGTCGGCGTGCGTCTCGGTCGCCCTGCGTATACCGCCAGCCCTCTTCTTCGTTGTCGGCCGTCTGTGATCGATACAGCTCGGGGATTTCGTCGAACATGAAGCGGTGTCCGTCCTTGTTGCGCAGCACGCCACCTTCGCCGCGCACGCCCTCGGTCACCAGAATCCCGCGGACGCTGGGCGGCCACACCATTCCCGTAGGATGGAATTGGACGAATTCCATATCGACCAGTTCCGCACCGGCATGATAGGCCAGGGAATGGCCGTCCCCGGTATACTCCCAACTGTTGCTGGTGATCTGAAACGCACGTCCGATGCCGCCGGTGGCGAGCACGACGGCCCGCGCCCTGAACACGAGGAACCGCCCTTTTTCGCGATCGTATGCGACAGCACCGACGACGCGATCGCCGCTCTTGAGCAGGGTGACCACCGTACACTCCATGTGGACGGAGATTCCCTGGTGAATACCGTGGTCCTGGAGCGTGCGAATCATCTCCAGCCCCGTGCGGTCACCGACGTGGGCAAGCCGGGGATGCTTGTGTCCCCCGAAGTTCCGCTGGAGCGTTCGGCCATCCTTCGTACGATCGAACAGCGCTCCCCAGGATTCCAGCTCACGCACACGGGCCGGCGCCTCCTGTGCATGGAGTTCAGCCATGCGCCAGTTGTTGAGGTACTGCCCACCGCGCATCGTGTCGGCGAAGTGCACCTTCCAGTTGTCACGGTCGTCCACCGTCGCGAGCGCGGCGGCGATGCCGCCCTCGGCCATTACGGTGTGAGCCTTGCCGAGCAATGATTTGCACACGAGCCCCACGGATACGTCGCCGGCGGAAGCCTCAATCGCCGCCCGCAACCCCGCGCCGCCCGCACCGACGACAAGCACGTCGTATTCGTGTGTCTGGTACTGGGTCAACCGATGATTCTCCAATCCGTCCAAATGCCCATCGAGCACAGCCGCACGTAGATGTCAGAGAAAGCGACCCCGAACAGGCTTATCCACGCCCAGTTCATGTGCCGGCGGTTCAGGCAGCTTACACACCGGTACGCCTGCATACGCGTCGGGGTCTTGGAAAGGCAGTCGATCCCTCCCCCGACGAGGTGACGAAGCGAATGACAGCCAAACGCGTAGCCGCCAAGCAGAACGACATTGAGCGTCAACACGATCGTGCCGACCCCGACGCCGAAGGTCGTCTCCCCGGTGGCGGGGTTCTGGAACCAGAGCGCCTTCCACGCGTCGTGGGCGAGGATCACGATGAACATCAGGGCCACATAGAGGAAGTAGCGGTGGATGTTCTGCATGATCAGCGGCAAGGAGTGCTCGCCACGATAGGAACCGCGAGGCTCGCCAACCGCGCAGGAAGGCGGATCAGCCCAGAAGGCCTTGTAGTACGCGCCCCGGTAGTAGTAGCACGTCAGTCGGAAGCCGCCCGGCGCCCACAGGATCAACAACGCCGGCGACCAAGGCATCCACCCGGGCCAGCAACCGGGTTTGGGCCCGAACCAACTGTGCCCCGAGTCGCCGAACAGCTCCGGCGAGTAAAACGGCGACAGGTAAGGCCCCGCCGTGTAGTGTTCACCCTGAAACGCGGCCCATGTCGAGTAAACAATAAACGCCGACAGCCCGACGAAGACGGCAAGCGGCTGCAGCCACCACGTGTCGCACCGCGCCGTCTCGCCAAACCGACGCCGTTCGGTGGAAGTGTCCGCGATGGTCATATTCCGGTCCAAGGCCCGCCACGCCGGAGCCGCGGACATGGGTGTCACGTTTTTCAACCGACCGCCGGTCCCGCGACGGGTCGGAGCACTTCAGCATCGTATCGGGTTGCCGCGAGATCGACAACCGGGACATCTCTTGGGGCACTTCCTACCTGTCCTCCAGCTAAGTTTCCGCTTGTTTTTCCAACTCGACGGCCACCCCGTACGGATCGTCGCCTCGCACAACGAACCGCCCGCCGGAGTGTTCTTCGGAACGGTAGAAGCGTGGAGGCCGAGTTGGTATCATGGATCATCGATCGTTGGGCAGGGGCCATCCGGCAAACGTCGGGGCAGCGGGCGATCGACAATCGGATTGCGAGGACACAATGGATTTCATCGCTATTGATGTCGAGACTGCCAACTCTGACCTAGCAAGCATCTGCCAGATCGGCCTCGCGAGTTTCCTCAATGGCGAAGTCGCCAACACATGGGGCTCGCTTCTCGATCCCGAAGACTGCTTCGATCCGATCAACGTCGCTATCCATGGAATCGATGAAGCCAAGATCGCTGGTGCCCCAAAATTTCCCGATCTCAGTTCCACCCTGTCTCAACGGTTGATCGAAACTGTTGTCGTAAGCCACACGACATTCGATCGTTCTGCAATCGGCGCCGTATTCTCGAAGTACGACCTTGATCTACCCGAAATCAGATGGCTCGACAGTGCTCGCGTTGTTCGCCGAACGTGGCCGGATCTCTCCCAACGGGGCTACGGCCTCGCCAACGTCGCCAAGAGGCTGGGCATTCCATTCCGGCATCATGATGCTATCGAGGACGCTCGCGCTGCGGGCGAAATCCTGGTTCGCGCCGTCGGAGAATCGGGCTTATCGATCACCGACTGGCTCGAAGGAGTCATACCCTCAAGTCGTGTACCGAGCGGCTCCCCGTACAGAATCGCAAGCGACGGGAACCCTGAAGGCCCACTCTTTGGCGAGGTAGCCGTGTTTACGGGCGCCCTCTCGATCCCGCGGAATCAAGCGGCGGTTCTCGCAGCCGATGCTGGATGTGAGGTGGCCCCCTCGGTTACCAAGGCGACGACGCTCTTGGTCGTTGGCGACCAAGATGTTCCACAACTTGCAGGACACAAAAAGAGCTCCAAACACAGAAAGGCCGAACAGCTTATCTCAAAGGGCCAGGCCATTCGGATACTGCAAGAGACTGATTTTCACTCACTCGTCCGCCTGAGCGATTGAGGCACATCGCCTCGTACCGCTTCAGCACCAGCCTCGCCCGCAACTCCGTTGCCGCAAACCGCGCCTTCTCCTCGGCGTCCGTGCTCTTGAACGTCTGGTCCCCCAGCCAAGCGATCACATTCTCCAAGTACACGAGGCACGCGCATAGCCTGAGAAGAAAGACGTGTGTGAAGTGTGCCAACGTTGGGCCGAGCCCGACTCACACCGGCGGCACCTTCAGAACACGCTGGGAAACAGCACGTAGCAAAGAAGCAAGCCCAGCACGCCGCCGACCAACGTGTAGGCAGCCATGGGGAGGATCGTCTTACGGATCAGTGCCCCCTCGGTTCCGGCGAGGCCCACCGTGGCGCCGGCCGCCACCACGTTGTGGACGGTGATCATGTTCCCCGCCGCCCCGCCGTAGGCCTGCAGCCCGAGAATGACAAGGTGCGGCACGCCGGCGCGGTCGGCCACGCCGTATTGGAACAAGGCGAACATCAGGTCCGACACCGTGTTGCTGCCCGCCACGAACGCCCCCAGCGCGCCGATGATCGGTGCGAAGAAGGGCCAAGTCTTGCCCGCAAGGTCGGCCGTCGCCTCGGCAAGCACGAGCGGCATGCTCGCCAGTTGGGGGTTGGCGTCGTTGAGGCCGGAGTCGATGAACACGCGCACCAACGCAACCGCGAAGACCAGCGCGAGCGCGGGGCGAGCCAGCAGCCGCGCGGCCTCGCGCCAGGCCGCGGTCAGCCGGCCGGGCTGCATGCCGTGGAGCCACCATGTCGATAAAGACACCAGCATGAAGATCGTCCCGGGCAGGTGCAGAATGGGGACGGACTCCGAGATCGTCTTGACGCCAAGGATGTTCTGCCAGGACAAGGTCACCGCATCGGAGGTGAGCCGTTCCTTGAGGTGAAGCACGGGCAGCGCCGGCCATCGTGTCAGCACCAGTAACACGGCGACCAGAAGATAGGGCAGCCAGGCACGCCACAGCGCCATCGGCCCGGGCTTATCCTCGGACGTGGCGGCGATCGAGCCGCTCCACTGAGTGTCCCAATCGTCACGCGGGGGAAAGTCCCATGGGACGACCTTCTTGAGCAGGAAGCCTCGCCGCGCCGCGGGGACGACGACGGCCAACCCGATCAGTGCCCCAAGCAGCGACGGGAACTCCGGCCCGAGGAAGATCGCCAATGTGAGATACGGAACCGTAAAGGCCAGCCCGGCGAACAGGGCGAACTTCCAGACGCCCAGGCCCTCGCGAAATGTGCGGGCGGCGCCGAAGAACCGGGTCATCACGCAGACCATGGCGAGCGGGATGAACGTCCCCGCGATGGCGTGGGGAACCGCCGCGAAGATGCCGATGCGGTGCAGTAGCACGTCCTTGGTCATGCCTGCAGCCGCGGCGGCCTCGAGAACGCCGGCGTCAAGTGACTTACCCATACCGACGAGAATCGGCGTGCCCACGGCGCCGAACGTCACCGGCGTACTCTGAATGATGAGCGCCACCGTGCAGGCAGCCATGGCCGGGAAACCCAGCGCCAAGAGCAGCGGCGCACAGATGGCGGCCGGTGTGCCGAACCCGGCGGCCCCCTCGATAAAGGAACCGAAAAGCCACGCCACGATGATCGCCTGAACGCGGCGATCGGGGGAGACGCTCAGGAAGCTATGGCGGATGACGGCCAGTGCGCCGCTCTCACGCAAGGTTGTCAACAAAGCGATCGCGCCAAAGATGATCCACATCAACGTGCAGCAGATGATGACGCCACGGATCGTTGAGGCCGCGACGGCCACCGGCGGCATCTGCCAGAACCACAGCGCCAAGCCGACCGTAACGACGTAGGCGACGGGCATGGCGCGCGTAGCCGGTCGGCGCAGTAGCACCAACAGGACGAACACGGTGAAGATGGGAAGGATCGCTAGGGCCGCCACTGGCGAAGGGCCTCCTCTCGTTCCGGACGTTCGTCGATTTGCGCGGAAACGCCCTCTCGGCGCCCCTTGCCCGCGCACGGGTGTCCATCGACGTCGCGTGTCTTGTCGTCCCGAACCTTCGGTCCGTTGCGTCTTGATTATCCTGCTGGCGCGCGGCACCACAAGGGCGACCGAGGGCTGCTCGCTTGGGCGCTGCCGTTGGACCGTCGGGCATAAACCGGTATGGTCTGAGCTGCCGCACGCACGGAGCGAGGGTTGCGACCCACAATCAGCGAGGTTTTCGACTGGATGCGCGTCGCCTCGGTGGCGGCGACGTAGGAGTCGTTCTATGGCCGATGTAGCACCGGCAGTTTGCCTGAGTGATTTCGAAGGGTTGGCCCGTGGGCGGATCTCGTCCATGGCGTATGAATACATCGCCGGTGGCGCGGCCGATGAGATCACCCTGCGGGCCAACCGCGACCGGTTCGACCGACTTGGTCTCAAGCAGCGAGTCCTGGTGGACGTTTCCCACATCGACCCGCGCGTTAAGCTGTTGAGTGAGCGCCTCGCGTTTCCGTGCCTGCTTGCGCCCACTGCCTATCACCGTCTGGTGCATCCGGAGGGCGAGCTGGCCACGGTCCGCGGCGCGGGCGAGGCCGGGGCGACGATGGTGGTGAGTTCGCTCGCGACGACGCCCCTTGAGGAGATCGCAAGCGCGGCCAAGAGTCCGCTATGGTTTCAACTCTACGTCCAACCCGATCGTGCCGTGACGCGCGACCTCGTGCAGCGTGCGGAGTCCGCCGGTTGCCGGGCGCTGTGTGTAACCGTCGATACGCCGGTGGTGGGAACCCGTAACCGCGAAGCGCGCGCCGGGTTTCAACTTCCATCAGGCGTTCGGCCCGCGAACCTTCGCGGGCTGGTGATGGGCCACGAAGGTCATCGTCCGCGCGAAGACGAGATCTACAGCAACCTGCTCGATGCGTCGCTGAACTGGAAGGACATCGAGTGGCTTCGCTCGTTGACGAACCTGCCGGTTCTGCTGAAGGGCATCACCGCGCCCGAGGATGCGGCGATCGCGCTGAAGGAAGGCGTGGCGGGCTTGATCGTCTCCAACCACGGCGCCCGGAACCTGGATACCGCACCGGCGACGATCGATGCGCTGCCAAGAGTTATAGAGGAAGTGCAAGGGCGGATTCCGGTCCTCATGGATGGCGGCGTCCGGCGCGGAACGGATGTGCTCAAGGCCGTGGCGCTCGGGGCGTCCGCCGTCTTGATCGGCCGGCCGTATCTGTATGCACTCGGCGTGAACGGCGCCCACGGCGTCCGGGACGTCCTGCGGATTCTACGGATCGAGTTCGAGATGGCGATGGCGCTGACCGGCTGCACGAATACGGCCGCCATCGATCGATCGGTTTTGTGGTCGCACTCTATCGAATCGCGGTGGCGTTGACTCGACTCTGGAGCGCTCCCATCACAGTGTTTGGCACATCGCCGGGAGCCACGACATGTTGGACGGCCCCGAGATCGGCGGCCACCTTCGGCATTCCGAATACGACGCAAGAATCGGGATTCTGGGCAATCGTCACGGCCCCGCGCTCTTTCATGTTGAGTAATCCTTTGGCTCCGTCCGCACCCATGCCCGTTAGAACAACCCCTATGGCGCTGGATCCCACGTGCTCGGCGACCGAGTCGAACAAGACATCGACGCTGGGACAGTGCCGATTCACCAGCTCGTCCGTGCCATAAACGATGCGCAATCGGTTTCCGACGCGTCCGACCCTCATTTGTACTTCACCGCGTGCCACGAAGGCCCGCCCGGGCTCAAGAATGTCTCCATCGATCGGCTCAGTCACAGTCATGGCACTGAACTGATTCAATCGATCCGCGAAGGACTTGGTGAACCCGGCGGGCATGTGTTGCACAATCACAACCGGGGGGAAGTCCGACGGGACATTTGACAGCAGCTCCTTGATGGCTTCGGTGCCGCCGGTGGACGCACCGATCGCCACGAGATAGCGCCCGGAGTGGAGCCCGATGGAGCGAAAGGACGGCCTTCGTATTGCCGTGGAGAGCGGAACGGGCGGTCGGACCGGCATGGCAATGGCCGCTGCCCTGATTTTGTCGGCCAGATCCTCGCCCAGGCGCCGAAGTGCCCTGCTGCCTCCCGTGGACGGCTTGGCCACGAAGTCGATGGCGCCCAGTTCAATGGCCTTCAGAGCAGCCTGACTGTTGGCCGACGCGGCACCACTGCACATGATGACCGGGACCGGATAGTGCGCCTGGAGCTTCCTGAGAAACGTCAACCCATCCATTCGGGGCATCTCGATGTCGAGGATGATGACGTCCGGCCGGTACTCGATGATGAGTTCGCGGGCCTCGAACGGGTCCTTGGCCTCGCCGACAATGCTGATGTCCGGCTCGTTGGAAAGAGCCCGAGAGAGTACGGCCCGCACGGTCGGCGAGTCATCCACGATCAGTACCTTGATGGGCTTGGTCACCCTCACATCGCGCTCCCATCCTCTTGGATAAGGTCTTGGACTCAACGGTTCGCAACCGCGATTGGCATTTCGTTTCAATCTTTTCTGTAGATGGTTGGTTTCACGTAGGTCAACGCATGTTCAATACTGCTGAGGCTTTCAGAATGTCCAATCAAGAGGTATCCGCCCGGACCCAGGTGTTTGACGTAGCGGCCGACCAACGCCTCTTGTGTGGCCCGATCGAAGTAGATCATGACGTTGCGGCAGAAGATCAGGTGGAATCCGAATCGAAAGGGAAAAGTCGGGGTCATGAGATTGAAGCGTGCGAACGTGATCAACTTGCGCAGTTCGGGCACGACCTCCAACACGGCTCCTTTCTCCGACTGCGCCTTACGGAGATAGTGCTTTCCAAGAGCCGACGGAACTGTGCCGACGCGATGCGGTTCAAAACGCCCGAGCTTGGCGCGCTGGAGCATCTGAATGGAAAGATCGGTCGCTAGAATCTTCAGTTGGATTCGTGGGTAGGCCTTTAGCGTATCGTGCGCAACCATGGCAATCGAGTACGGTTCTTCGCCACTGGAACAACCGGCGCTCCAAATACGGAGGGCCGTGTTCCCGGCACGCCACTTCGCGTCTTCCGTCCATTGGTTGACAACGGCCTTGAGGAACTCGAAATGGGCCTCTTCTCGGAACAGGTGCGTGGTGTTGGTCGAAATGGCATCGAGCAAGGTGCTCAGTTCGTTGCCCGATTGATCCTTCACCACGTGCTCGTAGTAGGATCGGAAGGAGGAGAATCCACCCTGGCGGAGCCGTTTGCCAAGACGTGCGCGCAGGAGCTGCATCTTCTCACCGCCGAGGTTGATCCCGCTGTTGGTGTAGACGAGTTTCCGGAAGAGTTCGTATTCTCCCGGCGTCAAATCCCTTATCTCGGCTTGCGCCAGCATGCACCCACTCCCATTCGGTCGAATTTCTCCGACGAAACAATTAATCATGCGCTCCGAGTGTGGCGCAACTCCATCCACAGGCCATCCACCGACAGGAGCACCACGTCTTCGGAGGCTTCCTCCGGATCGTCAAACTCGGGTGCTGTCGATCGTTCGAAAACCTCGGGAATCGTAAGATTGAATACGTCCTCGATTCCGTAGGCGGTGGTCACATACTGACCACACACGACGTTCATGAATTCCTTGACAGCGTCGATTGATTCCTGTTCGATCGTCTCCGCACTCGATTCCACCCCCAGCAGGTTGGCCGCCAGTTGGGCCGCGAAGGTTGCGGTACACGTCAATCGGAGCGAGCCGGACACGGATCCCTTGTAGCCGATCGCCGTTTCCAGCCACCGCTCACCGGCGGCTGGGTCAAACTCACCGTCGTCGGTGAACATGAACGCTAGATTGGCCAGTACCTCAGAAAGAACAGTCGTCAACGTCGTTGTCTTCTGATCCTGCATTTTGTGTAACTCCGAGCAAGGGAATGAGCACCTCGCGTAGCTGCTCCGGTTGGAACGGTTTGCGGACGTACCCGGCCACCCCGAGTTCGCGTAGCTGGTCGATCCGCTTCCGGCTTCCCTCCGTGGAAGCGATCACAATAGGAATATCCTTGAGCTTATCGTTCTGCTTCATGCGCGTGAGCAGTTGAATACCGTTCATCGTGGGCATGTTGATATCAACGAGCATGACCGCCACTTGATGTTCCCCGAGCTGGGCGAGGGCTTCAATACCGTTGGCGGCCTCGAAAATCTCTCCGACATCCAGACCAATCATCCGAACCGTTCGTCTCATCACCGACCGGATGGTTGCGGAGTCGTCCACGATCAGAATGTCGCTACTCATCGTTCTGTTCCTGCTAGCATGCGTTCCTCGTTTCGGCGTTGCGGTCGAAAAGTTTCTCCACGCGCTCGAGATCGATGACGGTCTGCGCGCCGACACTCTCCAGGTCGTTTTCGCACAGCCCGCAGCGCTCCAGGACCGTCGGGTCCGCACGGTAGCACAGGCCGTCCTCACCCAGCCCGATGCCCAACAGCAGACAGACGCAGTTCGCCAGATAAACGGTATCCACAAGTGGATCAGGCGGGTCCACGGCGGACGGAACGTGGTGGAAACGAATGCATCGAACGATCGCAGGCGGCAACTTCCACCTTTCGGCGATCATGCCCCCGACCTCTTCGTGGGAGAATCCCAGAACCTCTTGTTCCGCCTCGACGAAGGACATGTGGTTCTCGGTCACGCGACGGACGATCTCGGCGAAGTCCTCGGCGACATATTCGTTGAGGATGACCTTCCCGATGTCGTGGAGCAACCCCGCGGTGAACACGAGACCGGCGTCAGGCAATCGAAGTCGCTGTGCGAACAGAGACGAGGCGAGTGCCACCGCGACGGAGTGTTTCCACAACACACCCGGTTCCAGACCGTAGCCATGCTGTTCAGAGGACAGCATATTGTTCGTGTGGAAAGACATCACCAACTGCAGCACCTTGATCGTACCGAGGCAACGCATGGCATCATTCAAGGATGTCACTTTGCGGGACAGGCCGAAAAAAGACGAATTACAAAGTTTCAGCACTTGGCCGGTAACCGCTTGGTCATACTTGATCGCATCCACGATGTTATCAAGCGTACTCTGCGGATCGCCCATCACGTGCATGAGCTTCAGCGCGGTGTCCGGTAGCGGCTGAATGGAACTGACGCGATCGACGATATCCTGAACGCTGTTCACAGTTCAGTCTCCTGTCCGCGACTCTTGATCGTGAAACGTCCGGTATCAAGGTCCAGGCGCAGGGTCCGGCTGATCGAGCCACCTACATCCTCCGCCCCGATCAACACTCCGTTCTTCCAAAAAATCTTCCTGAGCATGATGTAGTTGCGTTTGCCGATGTTGAAGGTTCCGTTGTCATCGAGGAGCTGCGATCCGCCGGCAACCTTGATAATGAGGTTTTTCTTCCTCGCACCCAGCTCGTACGTGGCGCGGAACAGGGCCGGGATACCGGTGTCGGCAAACATGGCCGGCTTTGCTTTCGCCTTGTCCGGCGAGAGAGAGGAGTCGGGCAGCATGTAATGGAGCATCCCGCCGACGCAAACCTTCGGATCCCAAATCGCCACGCCGATACAACTGCCGAGCGAGTAGGTCACCAGGGTTGTTCGTGGATCGCTGGCAACTCGAAGATCCGCGATGTCAACAACCTGATCCACCACGCCCCCCATGTCCCGATTCAGTGGGCTCGGCCGACTCCGCGCGCGTCTGCCCCTCAATGCGGCTACTCGGCAAGACGGCAATGGAACCGGAAAGCTGATTGATCGCGACAAGCTCGGTCACGTTGTCGATCTTTCGTTTCTCGATCTTCAGCGGACCCTGCATCGCCTTGTGGAAGGACGCGATTCGACGGCCGATTCTGACCGTTACCCCTGGATGTACGATCTTTGTCACCAGAACGTATGGAATCTCGTGAGCGCGAGCGTCTTGAAGCATGGTTGAGCACTTGTTCTCCGCTTCGGCGATGTCGCCGTCCATCTGGTCCGCCTCGAACATCAGCTCGGTCGCTTTTTCTTTTTGTGCTGCGGACAGACGCTTCAGATCCGCCATCAGAGGTCCGACGGCCCCACGGATGCGTTCCATCACCTCCCTCTTGGGTTTCAGGCTATCTCGAATGCGCTCGGCCTCGTCGATGACGTCGGGATGAATACCCACTACGAGCTCTGTCTTGACGTTCGCATCGCTGCCAAGCGTTGCAACCTCGATCCCTTCCCGAGCATATGCGGAGCCGCCGATGACGGCACCGCGCTCCGCCAGGAACTTTCCTTCACAGTGAACACGACTGCTCATCACTTCCCTGCAGATCTTGACATCGCCGGCGGCGCACAGTTCCGCCTCTTCACAGAATCTGGCGACGATATCTCCGCGGGACCTTACCGAAGCCTTACCTTTTTGGAGAATTCCACCACGCACGAGAATATCGCCCTCGGCATCGACTTCGGCCGACTCGATGGCGCCCCCGACCGCAATCGCTCGCCGGGATTTCACGACAAAGGCGTCATGGACCGTTCCGCGGATCTGGACGTCGATGGGAGAGTCAATGTTGCCGACCCCGAAGTCCACGTCTTTGGCTATCGCGAACACCTCCTTTATGGAAAGAGCGCTTTCGGAGAGATCGACTTGCCCGGCCACGTTGGCGAGCACGATCAGGGCATCATCCGGACTCTTCCGAACGCTTGTATCGAGCGTGAATTCTTTCGGACTTCCATGCGGTTTGAGGATCTCTCCAAACACATTGACACCGGGCACACCCGGAACCAGGGGAACGAGGGTTCCGATGGGGTCGTCCTTTTCGACCAGGTGAATCGAATTGTACGTGTAGTAGTTGACGGGGGCGTCGCCCTGCCAGTCCTGCTCCCGCTGCAGCAACGTCTCATGCCGATTGAACGATTCGTCCGTCCCCTCGACCACCGCGCGACCTTTGGCGACAAGGAGGCGCTCCGGTCGTTCGTCGTCCGTGCTCGCGAAAGCGACGAATTCCTTGATTCGCTCCAAGACGGGTTCACCCACGACGATCTTCGCCTTCTCGAGAGCTTGAAGAATCTCGTCCACGGTCAACGGCTGCGGATCATCAGGCTTCGCGGGACGGATCCAGGCTTCCAGACGATCGTCCGAAACGTCGATTAGCACTCTTTGATCGGTCTTTGTAGCGTCCATGGCGTCAGTGCGGACCTCTCCCAAACGCGGGTGGGTCATGCACGCCCTCCGGGGTCAGTGTCTGGATCGACGTATTGAGCCGCACACGCAAGGGTTCTGCCGGGGCATTCATCCGGTCCCTCACCAAGATCCGGATCGAGATCGGCCCGCTGGGCTCTTCGGAAAGCGCACTGCTCGTCGGAGGCCGGTTTTATGCACTCCCGTACATCAAGTGCCCAACACTCCGCGCAGGTGATGCCGAATCCGGCCGAGTCCGCCGCCAACTCATAGGCCAGCGCCTCAAGGAACGTGGCCGCCGCTTCATGGTCGTCATCGGGGAGGCGCGCGATCGCCTGTTCGATACGGTCTCGTTGGGAAGTGATGATGCGCTTGGCCACAACCACCCCTTGGGGCGCCAACTCGAAAACATCCGGTGTGGCACCGCTCGATTCCGGGGGGCGCCTGATAAACCCGGATCGAACCATCTCACCGATGGTTTCGTCCATCGACGCGGCCGGAACGCCGACGAAGGCGGCGATCGCCGGTAGGGTTTTCTCGCCGTGCCAGCGTAAGAGCCGGAGCACGGCAAGGCCGTTGGTGGGCAACCCCTCACACTCCGGAATCTCGCGTTCCAGCACGGCGTACGTAGCCTGGGCGAGTTGCAACAACGACCGCCAGACTTGTGTATGTTCCTGCTGCATGGATTCACCTGGTTGTGCCACCCGACACCCTGGGTCGCCAACCCCGTCCCATATATACCCGAGCCCCGCTTCTGAAATTACTGATCAGCGTCGGCCTCAAGTTGGACCAGTTCTTCCGATGTCAGGACCCTGTCGATGTCCAGAAGGATCTTGACGCTGCCGTTGACCTTGCCCATGCCGAGAATGAAGGTGGTGTCCACGGAGGCTCCGAGTTTGGGGGGTTCCTCAATCTCCACCGCCGGGATGTCGTGTACTTCCTGAACCGTATCAACGATGATGCCGATCAGAACACCAATATCAACGACGACGATGCACGTCTGATCGTTGTACTGCATCTCCGCCAGTCCAAACTTGCAACGCAAATCAATGACCGGTATCACCTTGCCGCGCAGATTGATCACGCCGCGAACAAAGTCCCGTGTCTGTGGCACTCTGGTAATGTCCATGATGCCGATGATTTCGCGGACCCGTAGAATCTCGAGACCGTACTCTTCTTCGGCCAGCAAGAAGGTAAGAAACTTTCCTCCCAAGTCCGTTATCGGGCCTGAAACGGCGTCGATCTCCGTTGCGGCGTCGTTCGTTCTTTCGAGAGTGGCTTCCATGTTCTTATACTCCTAAGCGGGAGACATCGCGCGCGCATCGGCGACGACAGAATCGCGACGCGTATACGAATCGGCCGGGCTCGTGTCGCACTCCAACGACGTCGCCGGGCTGACAGTCGGAGCTTCATCTTGGGACAAACGGCTAGCGCCATGGGCGGCGACGATTCCCGTAACGTCCAGAATCAAGCCGACTCTCCCATCGCCCAGAATGGCTGCGCCGGAGATTCCACGGAGATCCCTGAACCGCTCTCCGAGCGTCTTGATTACCACCTGCTGCTGGCCGAGAAGCTCATCGACGACAAGCCCGATCTCACCGCCCGCGTGTTGAGCGATGACCACCATCGCCTCACACGGGTTGACTCGCTCGCCCAGCTTGAACAACGGCCCCATCGGCACCAGTGGAATCAAACGCCCGCGAACATTGAGCACGGCTCCCTTGTGTTGTACGGTCGTGATCTGTTCCGGCGTCGGACGGAGAGCCTTCTCCACGGTGACGGTCTGGATAATGAAGCGTTCCGTGCCGACGCGAAGCACCATCCCGTCGATAATCGCCAGTGTCAATGGAAGACGAATCGAGAAGGTGCTGCCCTTTCCGAGTGTCGATGTGATGTCACATTTGCCCCGGAGGTCTTCGATGTTGCGTCGGACGACATCCATGCCCACGCCACGCCCGGATACGCCCGTGACTTTCTCGGCGGTTGAAAACCCCGGAGCGAAAATGAGGTTGTACGCCTGTTCGTCGGTGAGGTGGTCCTCCGGCTGGACGAGACCCTTTTCGATTCCTTTTTGGATAAGAACATGGGGATCGAGCCCCTTCCCGTCGTCGGATATCTCGACGACGATATTTCCACCACGGTGGAAAGCGGAAAGCGCCACGTTTCCCGACTCGGACTTTCCCGCCGCAAGCCGCCCATCGGGCGATTCGATGCCGTGATCCACCGCGTTGCGGACCATATGCACCAGCGGGTCGCCGATCTGCTGGATCACGTTCTTGTCCAACTCCGTGTCCTCGCCGGAGATGGTCAACGCCACGTTCTTTCCGACCTTCCGGGCGACGTCGCGGACGAGGCGCGCCATTTTTTGGAAGGTCGGTCCGATGGGAATCATGCGCATGGCCATGGCCGCATCCTGGACGTCACGGACGATTTTCGACGTTTGCGTGACGTCCCTTGTAAGCTTTGGATCAACATCGACTTGCGGATTCGCGCTGACCAATGTCTGAGAGATCACGAGCTCGCCGACCATATCGACCAACGCATCGAGCTTTGCGGTTTCGATGCGAACGGATTGTTCGCCGCCCCCGGTTCCGATCTTCGCGGATTTTGGGGATTCGCTCTTGGCCTGTGAACGAAGGGCCTGGCTTACTTGTTTGGGGTTAGTGACGCCCATTTCGATGAGCGTCTCGCCGACTTTCCGAGTCCCGCACTCACGATCCTGCTTCGCAACGGCGAAGTCCACCACTTCTTGTGGGACGGCACCTTGTTCCACGAGGATCTCGCCCACCCTCTTGTGCGGGTCTCCTTCCAGCGGCATATTACCGACCGGTTCGATCCGGCCGGCCACCACATCGCGGAGGTTGGCGATCATGATCTCAATCGGCGGTTGCGGAATGGCTTCGCCCGTCGGGTTGGACATGTAGTTTCGAATACCTTCGAACTGCACCTTCAGTATGTCCACGACTTCGAAAACCAAGTCAATGAGGCCCGGCGTGATGTTTCGGCTTCCCTTACGGGCCTGGTCGAACAACGTCTCCGCCTCGTGAGTCAGGCTCACAATGTCGCGCAGGTTGAGGAACCCAGCCGCGCCTTTGATCGTGTGGAACGGTCGAAACAGCGAGTCGATCGCTTCCGTATCCTCCGGCGCACGCTCCACATCCAGCACCGCGGCCTCGATGGAATCGATGTGCTCACCCGCCTCTTCCACGAAACCAACGACCATCTCCATCTCGTCGTCGCCGATGATCAACGGCTCCGATACGTACGGCGGCTGGGGCAAAGACGAATCCGAGGCGGGTTCGTTCGCGGCGTGCTCGTCATCCGTAGCGCCGTCTTCCGTTGCCGGCGCCGCTACGGCCTCACCCGCCGCGGTGTCTTGAAGTCGTTCAGGCTCTTCATCCTCAAAAATGCGCTTCAGTCTTTCCGCGACCGAGTCATCGTTCCACTTGCCACACTCGATGGCGGTTTGGGGCTCGGTAAGTCCCCCCGCAACCAAGCCTGTCAGGCTGGACACGGACTCGAGGATGTCGCGCATCGCCGCGCCGGCATCGGCAACCTCTCCGAGAATGAGCGCCTCCAGCGCCTTCACCAAAGCCTTGGCTGCGTCTTGTGCCTCGGGCGGCACGGCCGGAGATCCTGCGTTCGCCAGCTCCGTGCACCTTTCATGCATCTTGGCCAACACGGGCAGATCGTTTTCGTCCACGCCGTCTGCCAGCCGCCGTAGTTCGTCGATGCAGGACCGCGCCGACATGTCTTCATTGGTCTTGTCGTTCATAGCACACCTTGTCGTTGCTCCGCGCCTAGTCGGCGGCGAAATCCCTGGTCTCTCCAAGTTCATCAGATCGACGCATGATGACGATTCCTAACGTGTCGCCGCCGCGCAAGCCAAAGCTTGCCGTCCCGCGGCGGCATCCACTCGCGGTCGGTCCGGGTCGTCGAATGCCCTTCCCTTCGCCTGAAAGTCACTCTCGCGCTGCAGGAAGGCGTCAACCACCTCCGGATCGAAGTGCGAGCCCCAGGCCCCTTGAATCATTCCAACGGCTTTCCCGTGTTGAAAGGCTTCCTTATACGGTCGCTTCGTCGTCAACGCATCGTAGACGTCGGCCACGGCGGCGATGCGCGCTGCCAGTGGGATCTCATCGCCACGTAGTCCCCGCGGGTAGCCGGAGCCGTCGAACCATTCATGGTGGCTTTGGGCGATGTCCCGGGCCAACACCAGGAAATCTGCTTCGGGTGCCTGGTCGATCACCGATTGGAGTGCATTGGCACCCACATCCGTGTGGCGTTTCATCGCCGAGAACTCGGCGTCGGTCAGTTTGCCCGGCTTGAGCAAGATGGCATCTGGAACCGACACCTTCCCGATATCGTGCAGAGGCATGGCTTGTTCAAGAAACTTGAGAAACCGATCATCGATCGTTGATACATGGCGCGACGATTCTTGAAGGTCCCGGGCAAGGAGTAAGGCGAATTGCGTGACTCGTTCCAGGTGCTTCCCCGTGTCAGCGTCGCGATGCTCCGCCAGCTTGGCCAGCCCGATGACGATGGCGGCGTGTGCATGCTCTCGCGCTCGTCCGGATTGGAACTGTTCGATAGCCGACGCGGTCATGTTGCAAACGAGATCGAGGTATTCTAGTTCATGCGCCTCGAATGGCCGCCGGTCGTTTCGTTCAGTAACGTTGAGAACACCGACCACCTTGTTGGGGACGGCGAGCGCCTTGGAAGCCAGTGGGACACTTGCAAATAATTCGGATTCATACCGGCCGGTGCACTCGATGGCTTCGCTTTGAGCATTGAACATCGTTGGCTTGCCTGATGCAAAAACCTCCCCGGAGATGGCGCTTCCCACCGGCACTAGAATCTTTGCGGCAAGTTGTTCGTCGATCCCAATCGCGCCTGCGACAAACAGGTTCTGCCCCGTAGCGTCGGGGAGCATGACGGACACGCGACGGCTGCTCATGAGCTCAGCGGTTGCCATGACAGTGTGTTCGGCGATGGCGTCGAGGTTGTCGGCAGCGGCAAGCGAAAGAGAAAGGTCGAAGAGAATGCCCATGGCGCGCGCCTGCTCGCCTCTAACGGCGTTACTTTCGAGCAGGTTGGTTTTGCCAGAGCAAAGCTGATACATGGCGCGAACGCGAAGCAGGAATTCGTCGTGCTGGATGGGCTTGGTCATGTACTCCTCGGCGCCCGCTTCCAGACCCGCTCGCACATGCTGGCTGTTCGTCTTTCCGCTGACGATGACGACGGGGATGTTGCATAGGGCCGGTTCGGCCTTGAGCTTTCGAGTACACTCGAGTCCGTCCATGTTCGGCATTTCGACGTCCATCAGGATGACATGGGGATGGATGTCAGCCACTTTGGCCAACGCGTCGATCCCGTCGCATGCTTCGTGGACACCAAATCCGTCACGTTCCAGCAACTTACGAAACAAATGCCGAGCATCCGGATCGTCATCAACCACAAGCACGGTCCCCTCCACACGGTCGCCGAGGGTCAGTTCGTGCGGCGCCGACGTTCGCGCTGGATCGTGACGCCGGAGCCCCTGAACCACGCCGTCACCGGCCCGACGACACAATTCCACGAGCGCGCGAGTTTGCTCCGTGAGTGTTTCCAGTTCTTCACCGGTCTTCGCGCTGGATTCGAGAAGCCCGGAGGCTTGGGTAATGGACGGGAACCCGTATCCTCCGGCGGAACCCCTCAACTGATGGGAGAGCGTTCCAAGCGTGGCAAGATCCTGCTCGCCGAGTGCTCTTTCGATCGCGACGATCCTTCCCGGCAACTCGCTGACGAACCCTTCCACCAGCTCAAGCATGCCGTCGTCGGTCAGTTCGCTGACCAGCGGACAGGGCGTGCTCTCTTGGGTGGATATCACCGTTGCTCCACTCGAAGCGTACGTCTTGATCAGGGCGATCAGTTTCGCCCGATCGATGGGCTTGGTGGCGTAGTCGTCGCAACCGGCTTTCATGCATTGCTCGCGGTCTCCGGCCATCGCGTGGGCGGTCAGCGCGATGATCGGCCCGGTGTAGTCCTTCCGGCGGAGTTGTCCCGTCGCCTCGTATCCGTCCATCGTGGGCATCTGCATGTCCATCAGGATGACATCGAACGGGTTGCCCGCGTCGCGTGCCGCCAGCGCGGCATCCAGCGCAAGCTTGCCGTTCTCCTCGATCGTCACATCCGCCCCGGCCTTCTTCAGCACAAACGAGATGAGACGCTGGTTGTCCGGGCCGTCCTCGGCGAACAGGATGCGTACGCCCTGTAGGTCCGTCCGCTGCACGCGAGGGCTCGTGGTTGGTATGTCGATAACCGCGGTCGCCGACATGGGGTCATCGAGCATCTTGACGCCGTCGAGCGACCCGGTCGCGACGGTGGCGCGGAAGGTGGTGCCGACGCCCATCTCGGTCGCGGTCACGGTGAGGTCGCCGCCGAGCGACTCGGCGAAGTGCTTGCTGATAGTCAGCCCCAGGCCCGTTCCGCCGAAGTTCCTCGTGGTTGAGTTGTCCGCCTGCATGAACGGCTGGAACAGCTTGGCGACCTGTTCCTCTGTCATGCCCCGCCCCGTGTCGATCACATCGAATTGCAGGCACGGTGCATCGCCGCTATCGACGAAGCGGGCGACGAGGCGGACGGCTCCAGTTTCTGTGAACTTGATCGCGTTGCCGATCAGGTTGATAAGAATCTGACGCAGACGCGTGGGGTCGCTCTGGATGGTTTCCGGGATCGCGCCGATGTATTCGATATGGAGCGGCAACTCCTTCGCGTCGGTCCGCACGCGCATCAGTGAAGCCACCTCCGCGATGACATCGCACGGATGACAGTCTCCGTGCTCGACCGTCATCTTGCCCGCCTCGATCTTGGACAAGTCGAGAATGTCGTTGATGACGCCCAACAGGTGCTCGCCGTTGCGGCGGATGGTGTGGACACACTTCAACTTCTGCGAATCGGACTGCTCGAAATCCTGCATCTTCTCGGCAAAGCCGAGGATGGCCGTCATCGGCGTGCGAATCTCGTGGCTCATGTTGGCCAGGAACTCGCTCTTGGCACGGTTGGCAGCCTCCGCCTGAGCTTTGGCTTCCTTCAACGCCTTGTCCGCCCGCTTGCGCGCGGTGATCTCCGTCCGAATGGCGACGTACTGCGTAACATGACCGGCCTCGTCTTTGAACGGAACGATCGTCGTCTCGACCCAGTAAATGGAACCATCTTTCGCACGGTTGCAGACTTCGCCGTGCCAGACACTTCCGCTGGAGATGGTCTTCCATATCTCGGGCCAGAAACTACGGGAGTGATGGCCTGAATTGATAATCCGGTGATCTTGCCCGATCAATTCCTCCCGCGAATACTGGCTGATCTTGCAGAACTTGTCGTTGACGTAGATGATCTTGCCGGAAGGATCGGTAATGGCGACGATCGAATGTTCATCCAGCGCGAGTTTTTGTGAATCCAACTCGCGGGTGCGATCACGGACGCGCTGATCCAAACCTGCGTTCAGCTCGATCAGCTCCGCTCCCTTGGCAACGAGTTGGGCGTTCGCCACGGTGATTTTTTTCTGCCACTTGCGCACCAACCGCAAGACCACCAGCCACGCGCCCACGGTCATCGCTACGACAACGAGGATCGCCGTGATGCGCCATGTGGCCCTTCTCTTGTCCAATCGTGCCACGGCGAGTGTGGTTTTCGCCAAGCAGTTCTCGAGATTGTCGAACCCCGCCAGATAGAGCTTTTTCTGATGCTCGAAGTCATCGCCTGCCAAGAGGGCGTGTGCCTCCTCGGCTCGCCCGGCGCGAACAAGATCGAAGGCCTGGTTTTCAGTTGCGACTAGGGCGGCATGAGCGCCATCAACCTCTGCGGCGTGACGGGCGCCATCCTGGTCATGCTTCTCCTCGATGGCGTACGCCTCATTGATCGCCGCGTCCAGTTGTGGCGCGAACGTGCGGAAGCGCTTCTCCCACGCCAAATCGCCCGTCGCGGCTGCCATGCGCGCGGACATCGTCAACACTTCTCCCAGATGGATGATGACCCCTCGGATTTCTTCAGCGCGCAGCCCTCCTTCGCTCGCCGCGCCAAAGCGCGTCATGCCTTGCGCGTAGATCGCCTTCTGGCGTTCATACTCGTCGCTGAACAGCAATTCCTTGGCCGTCTTCGCCCGGCCCTGACGAATATGTTCGAAGGCCAGGTGTTCGATCTCTACCAACCTGATGTTCGCAGCGTCGGTTTGGGCGGCGGCCTTGCCACTATAGGCTTCCGGCGCTATGTTCCTTGCCTCTGTGATCGCGGCGTCCAACTGTGGCTCGAAAATACGGTAGCGCTTTTCCCATTCCGGCGCACCCGTAGCCGCCGCCATGCGTGCGGACATAGTCAACACTTCGTCGAGATGCAGGATTCGACCTCGTAGCACCGCGATACGGCTGCCTCGGTCCGCTCCACGTTGGGCTGTACGATAGGAGGCGTAGCTGTTCCATCCCAACCACGCCAACACGGCAACGGTGAACGCGCAAGCGACGGTAAGAAGCCTGATCGGGTTGACGCCCGTGTGTGTTGTTTGATGGCTATCCATCATCGCCACTCACGCTTCGTTGATACTCGGAGCATCTCCGCGCGCAATCCGTCGGGCACGCGCCACCGGCGCTAAGCTGATAATCCTACGGTCTTATCGACATACCGACGGCGCGCCTGGATTCAACCATGAGCGTAGATCGGCGAGACGTTTCTGCAACCGACATGATCCGCCGAAGTGAATCTCGGTCATCAAGCAGCACTCCGACACACGATCACACTCACGAGGCAAGCACGGCACTCGGTGATGGGCGGACATGCGATGACCTATGGCCGCTTCGCGGTTCGCGCGCGGGATTACCGACCTTGCCTCACGGCTCCAACACGCGAAACCGGCGCGTCGTCAGTCGATCGAATCCGCTTTGTCTGGATCCTTCGACGTTTCAACCGTGTTGGCGGCGGATGCGACGTCGATCAGTTCGTCGGTGGTCAGAACCTTGTCGATGTCCAGCAGAATCTTCACCGCGTCGCCGACTTTGCCCATTCCGAGGATGAACGAAGTGTCCACCGATCCACCCATCGATGGAGGCGGCTCGACGTTTTCTCCTTGAATGTCCAGCACCTCCGAGACCGTATCCACGATGATGCCGATCTCCTTGCCGACATCGACTACGATGATGCACGTTTGCTCCGTGTGCTCGATCTCGTTGAGGCAGAACTTTAGCCGCAGGTCCACCACCGGGATGACCTTGCCTCGCAGGTTGATGACACCCTTCATATAGATAGGCATGCGCGGAACGGACGTAATGTTCATGATGCCGATGAGCTCGCGGACCTTGAGGATTTCCACGCCGTATTCCTCGTCGGCCAGCTTGAAGGTCAGGTACTTGTTTTCTTCATCGCTGATCGTCCGAGTCGCTTTGTCGCTGCTCGCCTGGCCGGCGTTCAACTCGTCAAGTAGAGTGGTTGTCATTTTCGTATTACCTCCAGATTGTCTGTCGAGCGTTGGCTCGGGTGCGTTCCGTGGAGTCGGGCGGGTGCCGGCACCCACCCATGTTGCAAAACTCTACGCGTATCGAGCCCTCGCCCGGGCTCGTGATGTTCGAGGTCAGGCGGGGCGGGCGCCGGGATTCTTGTAAACCGACACCCGCCCCAAGCCATGGCTCTCGGCACACCTAGAAGCCACTCAGACCCTTCTTGTCATCGAGCGACATAAACTCCTCGGAACTCCCTGCCTGCTTGCCGGCGGCGACGAGCTGTGGCTTATGCTGCAGGCGCGGTTGTCCCGAGGCGTCATGGAGCCGCTTCTTGCCGACCCCATGGGCGGCGTGGCCGACTGCTTGAACAGGCGCGGTCGTGATGGAACCGTTGCCGCTCATGGCGGCCAACGCCATCAGCTCGTCATATGTTTCTTCCATGTTCAGCATCAACGCGTCGCGAATCTTGGCCTGCGCCACCAGTTGCCGTCCGCCGTTCATCATCTCCCGAGCCGCGACCTGGAACTTGTTGTTGTGTACGTTGTCAGCCTCGGTAACCAGCCGGGACAACGCCTCGTTATCGGTCTTGATGACCACGATCCCGTCGTCGAAGGTCTTCCCATTGAGGATTGCCTCGTCGAAGTCGTCGAAATCCTCGAGTGTCTGTTGGTAGCTCTGCGCGATGGCGTCGAGTTCCTGCTCGTCGTCGGTGGCGATAAAGAGCGGTTCTTGAGCACGGTGTGTCACCCCGTCTAAAACTGTGAATTCGAATCTCTATTTCGACCGTGGTGGCCCAAGCCCCACGGCGCGAACGATTCACCCGTTCGCGCACTCGATTGATCGTTTCCAAGAACCGAGACGTTCCAACCGCGTTTTCTTACACACGCTGCGGCAATCCGCGCGCCCGCGCACTACGCCAAACTTCGTCGCCTTTGGGTAAATCCCCCAGGCTTCGGCGGGCCGGATCGGGAGAATCAACGTCAGATCAAGAGGCGTACGGTCTTAGGAGTTGTGACGGCCCGCGCGGCGGCGGTTCGAGTATCGATACATACGGGGCCACTCGCTTTCCAGCTACCCCACGCGTCCCACACGTAACCAAGCGAGGCGTGGCCGGGCGAACCCGCCGCGTTTGTTGGAATGTTGCAGTCGGGCGTGTGGGCCGTGGACCCGCGGTGCCGTGCCGCGATGTCTACATAATGCTCGATTTCGGCGGCGGCGACGCGTTCCAAAGGAACATGAACCGTAGCTGATACCGCCAGCAGCGGGCAACTCACGAACCAAACAACACGAACCAACCGGATCATCTTGAGGTACCTTTACACGTCGCGCTGACCTCGGCGCTGGTCAGAATGGCACGTTTCCAGCGCAACTGGGGGTGCGTGCCCACCGCGGTCAACTGTGGATCCTTCGACACCGAACAGCGCTCGTCGTAGAGACACACAACCCTCTTTCTTCTCTGCCCAGGCAAACCGGCGGCGCGGCTCGCCTTGCTCTTTCAACCGTGTTCTTCAACAGCCGAACCTGGAGGTGCCTATGAAACAGCGACGTTCTCACGAGTGCCTTTCGAGCGGCACGTTAATCGCACGCTCGTGAGGGCGTCCTCGTCCGTGCAAACGGT
>CBDUXT010000082.1:0-25124 GCA_965371245.1 uncultured bacterium
CAAGACCTGGGTCGGCCAGGGAGCGTTCGTCGTATACCCCGTGCGCCAACTAGCGAAAATTACGCCAACTAGGGGTGTCCTTTAGACTCATGCGGAACGGCCTCCAACCGGAAAACGGATAGTACTACCCGTTTTCGACCTTGGATTACGACCGCTCCGCCACGTTGGCGGGTATCCCTAAGTGCGGGGTTCAGCACGATTTACGTCAATCTCCCCGAGTAGGACTCGAACCTACGACCTAGCGGTTAACAGCCGCTCGCTCTACCGATTGAGCTATCGGGGAATCACCATCGCCGACCGTCATGCTGGACGGAACGCACAACACCGATCGAGGAGCGAACTTTCCCGCTCGCCCTCTGCGGCCGGCTTGTCGGGCCACAAGCAGCAATTTAGCAACTCGGGGCCGTAGGTCAATATCGATTCGGCCAAGGTCTGTTTCCCGGCCTGGGATCCAAGAAAACGATCGCCCGCGACCGTCGAAGTTCTCCGCCTTTGAGGCGAGCCACGGGCTTTTTCGGTCTGGTCAGATCGAGAGCCGCGTGAAATTCACAGGTCGGTGGGAGGGAGGCCCTCAACCGCCTCTACACCCAGCCAACCATGCACAGAAGCCGAGTGGACGGATTCACGAGGAATTCGGGGGGCCGGCTTGGATTGAGAAGCCTTATGCGATGACACGGCCGGGTGGCCCATCGCTGCGCGATGGATGGGCCACCCTGTCAGACTTAGGAAACACGACCACGTCTACCACCCGATCGGCCAGCACCCGTTCCAGTCCATCGGCAGGGGCGAGCGGTCGCCGAACTCGTAGAATCGGTAGCTGCTCCACTTCCAGTCCGCGGCGTCGCCGACTAGCCCGCGCGTGATTGGATTCTTGTGACAATAGTCGAGCTTCTCGCGCAGCTCGCGCTCAGTGAAGATATTGCCGTCGTAGCCCCGCGTGTTCATCACCTCCTGTTTGTCGAACGATCCTTGCGCCCAGTGATTCAGTGGCGCCAACCAGAGACGTTGTTGGCTACGCCATACGTTTCGGAGACGCCTCTTGTCGTTGCGACCCACGTGTTGTTTGAAGACTTGCAAGACGTTTCCGATCGGGATGGGTACGTCAGTGCCGCGAGCGTGCGGATAGAGCAGGACGTGGACGTGCTCGGGCATGACGACATAACCGACGAGGCAGACGCCGAGCGTGGTTTGCAGGGTCCGGAGCGCCTCTATGACAACTCGTTTCATACCGTCGTCGTGGAAGAACTGGAGTCGATGATAACAGGAGATCGTCCAGAAGTGTGTGTGGCCGGGTTCGTCGTGGCGATGCAACTGGGATGGCATTCTGGAACCGTAGTGGGTTTTGGGATTGTGATCCAGCGGGATTCTTGCGTCTTCGCCGTTCTATCATCGTGACCCCACCCATCGCTGCGCGATGGATGGGCCACCCGGCATCGTGCTTGATGACGGCGCCACCCGGTCTTGATCGCAACGGGAGAGGTAGGAGGTAGCCGACTGCCGCGTTGTTGTTGCGGCTGCGCGCGCCCGGGCCATGGTGTCGGCGGTGTCGTTTGCGGCGGAGGCTGGGGGGAGTCTACGTGACGAAGGTTGTGCCATCGGAGCCTGCCAGGCCTCGGGCCGTGATTCCTTTGCTGGATTATCAGCGGGAAGACGTGGAATCCACGGCGCGATTTCGATGGAACTGTTGGGCCCGGCAGACGGGTAAGAGTTTCACGAAGTCGCTGCGGCGGATTCTGCGTGGTCTTGCGCGGCGGCGTACGCAGATCTTCCTGTCGGCCGGTGAGCGCCAGAGCCGTGAGCTGATGCAAAAAGCGCGTCAGCACTGCGAGGCTTTGAAGATCGCGACGGACTATTACGACACGCGGTATTTCAAGGGCATGAGTATCAAGCAGCTCGAGATCGTGCTGCCGGGCGGGGTTCGGATCATCGGGCTGCCGGCCAACCCGCAGACGGCGCGCGGGTTCACCGGGGACGTGTTGCTCGACGAGTTCGCGATGCACGCCTTCGACCGGGAGATTTGGGGGGCGATGTTTCCGACGATTCTGCGGGGCGGGGGCGAGCTGGACGTGGCCTCGACGCCGAAGGGCCGGCGGAACGTTTTCTATCAGCTTCAAGGGAACGAGAGTTTTCGCGCCAGCACGGTGACGATCCACGACGCGGTGCGGCAGGGGCTTTCGGTGGATGTGAAAGCGCTTCGCCGGGCGATGGGCGACGAAACGCTTTTTCGTCAGGAGTTTCTGTGCGAATTCCTCGACGAGACGACGGCGTTTCTTACCTATGAGCAGATCGCGGCCTGTTCGGACGCGGGACTCGAGGTGTGTGACTCGGTCGAGGCGCTGTCGCGTGAATCGCGAGAGCTGTTTTTGGGCGTGGATGTCGGCCGGGTTCGAGACCTGACGGTTGTGTGGGTGTTGGCCCGCGCGGGCGAGGTTCTCGAAACAGTGGGTCTGTTCGAGCTGTCGGGCGCTCCGTTTCGTTTGCAGGCGGAGCTTCTGGAAGAGTTGCTTTCGCTACGACAGGCGCGGCGGTGCTGCATCGACGCGAGCGGGCTGGGGATGCAGCTTGCGGAGCAAGCGGTGGAACGGTTCGGAGGGCATCGTGTCGAGGGCCTGGTCTTCACGGCGGCGGTGAAATCGCAGATCGCAGGGGCGTTGAAGATTGCCGTCGAGGGGGGCGGGATCCGAATTCCCGACGACGAGCACATTCGCAACGACTGGCACTCCGTCGAGCGGGTGGTGACGGCCTCGGGTCACCTGCGACTGAGCGCCCCACGACGGGAAGGCAGCCACGCGGATCGGTTCTGGGCGGCGGCACTGGCGGTCCACGCGGCCGACGTTGCCTGTGCCAGGCATGAGGCACTAACGACCCGGCCGTTGCATTTCGCGCGGTCGGGGGCGTGGTGAGCGGTTGTGGAGCATGGCTTTCGAGGGTGGCATGGGCAAACTTGTTTGCCCGTGTTGCAAGTCCGAGGACACGGGCAAGCTGACGCTTGTCCATGGCACCCACGCCAGGACCGGTTTTCAGGTGTCCGCTCCCTCACGGTCGCGGCTCGGTTTGGTTGAACCCATCAAACTACGTGTATCGAGCCGTAGGGTGCGTCCCGGACGCACCGTCTGTGTGTGGCCGGACGGTGCAAGCGTCGTCGCCGAGGGTGGAGAAAAAAAGGTGCGTCCGGGACGCACCCTACCGCTTTGTTCAACACGCTAATAGGGGACAAGACATGGGTATCACCAGGCGAATCATCAATGCGGTTCGAGGGGAGGCGGCTGTGCGGCCCTCGACGGGGCGGGTGCTCATTCCCCGACCCGAGGATTCGATGCGAGACTATCCGAGCGCCGGGCTGACGCCGTCACGCTTGGCGACCATCCTTCGTGAGGCGGATGACGGCTCGCTTTCCACGGCGATGGAGCTGTTCGAGGAGATGGAGGAGAAGGACGCCCATCTTTTCTCGGTGGCGAACACGCGACGGTTGGCGCTGACGGGGCTGGATTGGCAGGTGACCAGTGCGGCTGAGTTTCGCGAGGGCATCGATCGCGGGTTGGCGGACGAGGCGGCCGCCTATTGCCGGGAAACCCTTGCGTGCCTGGAGCGGTTCGACGAAACGCTTCAGCATCTCTCGCTGGCCGTCGGGCGGAACATCGCGGTCGCGGAGATCGTTTGGGATGTGGCGGGCGGGGCACTTCGGGCGGTGGAGCTATTGCCTGTCGACTTCGCCCGCATCACCTTCGGCGAGCTGGACGAGGTTCGGCTGTTGACGCAGGACGCGCCGGTCGAGGGCATCGAGCCGCCGCCCAACAAGTTCATCGTTCACATTCCTCACAGCGTGTCGGGGCATCCGCAGCGCGGCGGGCTCTTGCGCGTCACGGCCATGGTCTATCTGGCGAAGAACCTGGCGCTTAAGGACTGGATGATCTTCGCGGAGATTTTCGGGATGCCGGTGCGGATCGCCCGGTACGACCCGAGCGCGACGGCGGAGGAGAAGCGCGAGCTGATCAACATGCTCGAATCGCTGGGTAGCAACGCCGCGGGGATTTTCAGCCGGGCGGTGGATCTTCAGGTGATCGAGGCGAACCGGGGGACGGCCGGTCCGCCGCACGGACGGCTGATCGAGTTTCTCAACCGCGAGATGAGCAAGGCGTGGCTGGGGCAGACGTTGACGACGGACATCACAGGCCAGAAGGGGTCGTCGGCGGCGACGCAGGTTCACGAGGTGGTTCGCCAGGACGTGCTGGTTGATGACGTTCGCAGGGAAGCGGCGACGATCCGTCGTGATCTGCTGGACCCGCTGGCCCGACTGCGGTTCGGGTCGGAGGTGCCGGTGCCGTTCTTCCGCCGCAAGCTCAAGCAAACTCGAAGTGCCATTGAGTTGGCAGAAGTGCTTGACATGGCCGTCAACCGGCTGGGCCTGAAGGTGCCGGCGCGCTGGCTTCATGAGGCACTGGGGATTCCGTCGGCGACGGACGAGGACGCGGCCGTGCCTGGGATGGGGCGCTGATCGCCGAGGGCCGCGCGCGTGTCGGGCGCGTGCGGCGTTGTTGCGTGTAGAGAAGTTGGCACCGAAGTCTGGGAGCGAGGGGTGATGATGACAACAACCGAAGCGTTGAAGACGACCGGACCCATGGAGTATCGCGCTCTGCGATCGGCGCCCGTAGCCGAGGGCGGCGAGCAGTCTCGGCTGCTGCTTGCGCCGTGGGGGATGGTGGAGAGCACAAGCGGCGACTTCGTCGTTGACGAGGAGTCGGCGCGGCTGGCGATCGCGGCGTTCGAGGCGCATGGGACCGACCTGCCGATCGATTACGAACATCAGACGCTCGGCGGAACCTATGCCGCGCCGAGTGGGCGGGCCCCGGCGGCCGGGTGGATCAAACGCATCGTGGCCGAGCCGGGCGTGGGTCTGTTTGGCGAGATCGAATGGACAGAAGAGGCGCGGAAGCTGCTGGCGGGGAAGGAGTATCGATATCTGTCGCCGGTGGCGATCGTTCGAAAGAGCGATCGCAAGCTGGTGGGGATTCACTCGGCGGCGCTGACAAACAAGCCGGCCATCGTGCGGATGCAGCCGATCGTGAACCGAGATGGGCCGGTTGCCCTGGGCGAGACCGACGGATCGCTGTCGGCGTTGAAGGTGGAGCTGGACTTGCAGGTCGATGCGCCGGTCGATGAGGTCCTGGTGGCGGCGAGCCGGCGGCTTGTCGTCTTGGAGCAGGACGCCAAAGACCGCCGCGTGGCGCGGCGTGTGTCCGAGGCGGTTCGGTCGGGCAAGTTGGTCGAGGCGCAGCGCGCGTGGGCGGAGGCGCTCGTGGCGCGCGAGGACGGTTTGTTCGAGGAGTGGCTCCGCACGGCGCCCGTTGTCGTCCAACCGGGTCGCATGGCCGCCGGAGACACGCCGGGCGGTGAGGGAGGGCGGCAGCGGCTTGTCGCCTCGCGGGCTCGTTCGGAGTTTCGGTCGAACCCGGCGCTGGCGCGGCTGACTTCGGAGGAGGCCTACGTGGCCGACACGTTGCGGCAAGCGGCCGTCGTGTAGGGTTGAGATGACGCGGTCAGCCGGTCGCGGGCTGACCGTTGCGACGAGAGGGATCCGCCTTTGGGCGGGGAAAGGGTGATAGACAGATGGCACTGACAGCCAATCGGGATGTGGATCATTACGTGGATCAGGAGCTGCGCAGTCTTCCCGTGGAAGCGGCGAAGCAGGTGTTCAAGGGATCGCTCGTCGGTCTGTCCGCGAGCGGACATGCGCAGCCGCTTGTGGCGGGCGATGTATTCGCCGGGATTGCGTACGAAGAGGGGGACAACAGCAGCGGCGTCGATGGGGACATTTCCGTTCGCGTGTTTACGGTCGGCGACTTCGGGCATGCTCTGAGCGGGGCGACGATCGCGAACATGGGCGCCGCGGTCTATGCGTCGGCCGAGGACACGCTGACCCTGACCGCCACGGCGAACTCGTTCGTCGGGCATATCGTTGATGTTCCTACGGCCGGCGAAGTCGTGCTTCGCCTCGACGCCTTCAAGGCGGCGCCGTAGCGCCGGATCGTTTGACCTTACCGACCGGATCGTGATCCACGCGCCGACATGGCTGCTGGATTACCGGAAGCATGAGAAAGGAGGGCCGCTGTGGCCATTATCAATACGGGGTTGTTGATGAAGGGTTTGCGGAGCGAGTTTTTCAACCGCTTCGACGCCACCACCCGACACTTTCAGGATCTGTCAACGCGGATCGAGTCCAACTCAGACAGCGAAACGTACAAGTGGTTGGGGTCCATTCCGCGGATGCGGGAGTGGGGCGGCGGGCGGGTGGCTCGCGGCGTGCGCACGGAATCGTACTCGGTCGAGAATCTCAAGTACGAGTCGACCCTCGAGATCGATCGAGACGAGATCTCCGACGACAAGACCGGGCAGATACGCGTGCGGGTTGGCGAAATGGCGGCCCGGGCGGCCACCCACAAGGATTTCTTGATCTCGCAGTTGTTGATCAACGGTGAGAGCGCCGGTTTCGAGAGCTTTGACGGCGTGCCGTTTTTCAGCACGGCCCACGTCTCCGGCCAGTCGGGCACGCAGGACAACAAACTCACCAGCACGGCGGTTGCTCCGACCGACGCCACGACCGAGGAGTTCAAGACGGCGTTGAAGGTCGCGATCGCCGGTCTTCTGGGGTTCAAAGATGACCAGGCGGATCCGATGTCGCTCTCGGCGACGGGCTTGGTTTGCGTCGTGCCGACGACGATGTTCCTGACGGCGCTCGAAGCGGTGAATGCGACCCTCATCAGCAACACATCGAACGTCCTGGCCGGTGCCGCGCGGGTCATCGGTTTTCCCTGGCTCACCGATCAGAGCAAGTGGTATCTGCTCAAGACGGACGGCGTGATCCGGCCGCTGATCTTCCAGGATCGTGAGCCGATCGAGTTCAGCGCGCTGACCGAAGACAGCGACGAGGGTTTCCGGCGCGAGAAGTTCCTGTTCGGGGTACGAGCCCGCTATCGCATGGCGTACGGCTACTGGCAGTTCGCCGTCAGAGTGGACTTCACGCCGCCGGTGTAGTGAGTCGGTTCGGTTTCGTGGGTTGCCTGGTTGAAGCAGGCGTTGGAGCGGATGGGTCATGGCCTACATCACGAACGTGAACATCGAAGAGCGTCTCGGCACGGACACGTACCTTCAGCTCGCCGACGACGATGGAAACGGTGTCGCTGACGCGGCCGTGGTGGACGAGGCGCGGCTTGGCGCGGAAGGCGAGGTCAACAGCCATCTCGCCCGGCGCTACGAAGTGCCGATCGACCTGGTCGCTCATCCGGAACTCGCCGAGCTGCTTGCAACGATAACGCTCGACCTGGCTGAATATCGTCTTCGGGCACGGCGACCACCCGTGCCCGAAGACGCGCGCCGGCGTCGCGGCGAGGCGGTTGCGTGGCTTGCGGGCGTGGCGGCCGGCTCGATTGATCTGCCGTCCGCCGGACCGGTGGCCGCGAACACGGCGCGGGGTATTGTGGCACGGGTGTCGGGCGAAGAACGGTTGTTGAGTCGCGACGAGCTGTCAGGTCATTGACAGGGCAGGCAGTCCCGTCAGCGCCGTCGATGGGGCGTGCTGGCGCCAGAAGCGACCTTCAAGACACCACAACTGAGGAACCAACGTGCCAACGTCGAACCGAACCACGATCCAGGCCGTCATCGACGAACTGGGGAACAAGCTGCGGACCAACCTGGTGGTGGATCCGCCGACCGCGAGCAAGCCGTTTCGTCGGGTGGTCGTGGGTTCCGCCGGCGTCGAAGAGTACGCCCGGCCGTTTCTTGTGCTGCAACTGTCGCGCGTGCGGCCGGTCGGCGCGATGGACGACGACAAACGCCTTGAGGTGACCATGACGTTGCGGGCGGTGACCGACGTGACGAAGGAGGACCCGCACGAGGTGTTGCTTCCGATGGTGGGCGCGGTCGATGACTACCTCGACGGCCTGATCGACACCGGTGTGATCGAGGGGGCGGATGGGTTCGACGATCGCGTATGGACGTTCGACTATCCGCGCGCGTCGGCCGGAGCGCGGGTGGCTTCGGCCTCGGCGGCGCAATCGTTTGTGGTGACGGTCGAGCGCGGACAGAACCGCGTTCCGGCTCCGTAAGGTGCGGCGATGACATCGATACTAGCGACACGCGGGGCCTCGACGAAGCTGCGACAATCGCCGTTCACGGAGACGGTTATCGCGGGGATTCACAGTGTTGTCTATCGACCGGGGATCGCCCCGGTGCCGGTAGACGGTATGGACGCGGCACTCGGTCCGCTCGGCACGTTCGTTCGAGGCTTGCATCGGCTGTCGGGATTCGTCTTTTCGTATGACGGCCTGGCCGCGCAGAATCTCTTCGCCATCGGATCGCAGATCGATCTGATCGTTCGTTATCGAGGAAGCGGCGAGAAGCGCAAGCGCACCTTCTTGGACGTGATCTTCCTTGGTGATGGCACGGTGACCGTGCCGTCACTGAATCGCGGCATTCCCGAGCTGATCGGCGTGCCGTTCCGCGTGCAAATCCCGGAAGGCGATACGCTCGCCGACCACGTAACCGATGTGGTGGATCCCTAGCGATGGCCAACAACCGATCGGACCTTATCACGGTGGTGGACGCCGCTCTGGCCGTCCAGCAAATCGAGCTGTCCGAGACGCGCAACCGGCAGCTTCAGACCGTTTTTTCGAAGACGGCAACGGGCACGGCCAATATCGACCACGTGTTCGGTCTCGACCGAAAGTTTCGCCTGGTGTTTTTGCGATGCCATTTTGCCGGTGGCGCGGGTACGGCGCCGCTGAGCCTTTTCGTGGACTCCGGGGCGGGGTCGGCCTACGACGCGCAACTCTTCACGCTTTCCGCGGCGGGAGTCGGCCAGGATGTTCATCTCCGGATCGGTGGCGGCGACACGGATGATCCCTCCGCATGGACGTTCCAGACTGGTGACGACGTGCGCGTGAAGTGGACGAATCCGGACAGTGGGACCATGACCTGGGGCTTGGAGGTAGGCCTGTCGTTGGCGTCCTAGTGCATCGTCACGCCTGAATCTGCGAGTGTGCCACTGCTCTCGAGCAGTGAGTGGGTTCCACGAAAGCTGCCGTCGGCACTGCTCAAGAGCAGTGGCACACGGTACAGGGTGGATCTGAACTCGAAGAACGAGGTGTGAACATGCAGTGGTGCAGCGTCACACTTAGACTTGCGGGTTGGGTGGCCCATGGCTTTCGCTGTGGGGGACGCGAATTCGGAGACCATTCGAGATCCCGACCTCTGAAGAGGTGGGCCGCCCACCGAACCAAACGAGCAGATACAAGGTTGACCGTACACAACGAGAGAACATGTCATGCCCAAGACGCGAACCACCGATGTTGCTCCGCCGTTTCCGACGCCCGTTGAGGGGCCGCTTACCGTCGTCGATCCCGCCGACGCCGCGAGTTGGCTTAAGATCGATCCCGCCGGCGCGGAAGTGTCGGCCGCCGGGAGCGCGCGGCCCACGCGAGTCGTTTTCAGCCGATGGAGTCGAGTGTATTTTACTTCGTCGGCGTCATTCATCGCGGGTATTGTATTGGCGCGATTGGTGAACAACGGTGTGGTGGGTGGATTCTACGCGACGGACGTTCGCATTCCGGATGACATGGACGTGAGTGCTACGTCGGATTTGAAGTTCCTGATAGCCCCGTCCTTCGACGCAACGACAAACGGACAGTCGATCCAGTTTTCCATCACCCACACGCGGGTTCGGATCGGCGCGGCTCAGAGCACGGTGTTCACGACCATGGATTGGCCCGTTCCCGACAACTGGACGGTTTCGGATTACACCCTTGTCGCCATGGACAACGGGAACGGTCGAACCTTCGAGGCGAACACGTTTCAAGCGGGCGACATCGTCGGGTTGCGGATCGTTCGCGCGGGGAGTGACGAGGCCGACACCTTCAACAAGGGCGTGAAGATCGGCGAACTCATGCAGTTCGTCTACACGGCCAAGAGCCTCTAGCGAGTTTCTCTTCTTTCTGTTCCGAGCCGCGGGCGTTAGCCCGCGCGGTCTTCAGGCAGCAGAGAGATTGAAGCAGCAACATCGGCCGACACACGAAATCGGGAAACGCTCTAGCGAGGTGGAACGGCTGCCGGCAAAAGGAATCCTCGGTTTCTCAGTGTCGTCGGATTCCTTGCCCGAAGGATCGGATGCGCTGAGGGCCTACATCGGTTGCTCTCGTTCTCCCCCTCCGGCTGGCCTCGGGACGCTCGTCGCGGTATTCCTACCCATGATGGGCTTGTGAAGCCCACGCTACCTGCGCAACAGAAAGGATCTAAGCGTAGGCGCCGCAAGGGCTTAGCGGCCAGGCGCCCAGAAGACGCCGAGGAAAGCGCTGCGAAATGCGCTGCGATTCAGGGATGGCTCGAGTCGTGCCCCGCCCCGTTGACGCCGGACCAGCAGACAGGGATCGCTCTGATCGTAAAGGCTGGCGATGCCTGAGCCATAGCCAAGGGCTGCTCCGCTCAAACTCGTCGAGCGGCGGGCATATGGCGACCAGGCGTCGGTTCCACAGGGATGCCGGCGACCAAACCCGCACCAACGGTGCGCAGCAGGTTCCGTAGAACAACGCCAGGCTGTATTCGCGATAGCCGCGCGGGTTGGTTTCGATACCGGCGCGGTCCCTGAGTTGACTACCGTCGGCTCGATTTCGGCCATCACTCGGGTCCAAGTGTCGAACCTTATTGAGCGGCTCACGAACGGAGCACCCGGTGCATTGCCGCAGCAATCCGTGGCGGCCTGTCAGCTCGGTTCGCCGATCACGGGCGTCGGATACTCGGAACGGAAAATGAGGGTCTCCGCGTCGGGTCGCTCCAGTTGTTTCACATGCCCTGGCTCGACGATGTGCCCATAGCCAAACTTGTCAGATCGATCGTTGCCACACTGCTCCGCGTCCAGCGACGCCGCGCTGACGTCGACATGTCCACGGAATCAGACGCCAGTCTCCTCGAAGAAGATCAGGGCACGACGACGACCTCAAGCGTCAGGCTGTTGGGTACAATCGTGTCGAACACCGGCTGAAACGCCAAGCCGGGGCCGATGCTCAGGCCATTGAAGACCGCGAAGCTTCCGATACGCGAGCCGTACGTGAGGATCGTGAACGTATCACCCAGCATGGGCGTGAAGCCGTTGATCACCGAGATGTTGAGCGTTCCGGCGAGCGTGGACTGCGTGGTCACGTTGAGTTGATCAAAGTCGGTTCCGGCCACTAGGCCACCGATCTCCACGTTCAGCGCCGCCGCCGCCGCGGTTTCCGTGTAGTTCCCAGTGACGTTGAGCGTGCCGGTCGAAAAGCCCGGACTGGTAGTACCCGCCGTCGTTACCGCGGCAGTCACGGTTCCATCTCCGGAAAGTATGCCACCCTGAATGTCGAGCGCTGTGCTCGATTGGATATCGCCGCCGCTCAGAATCGTCGCCCCGGCCGTTTGAGTGAAGCTGTTGAAGACGCTTAGCAATCCCGACTGCACATCCACAGTTCCCGAGTTAACGAACCCGATCCAGCATGTCGTGTTCGTCGTGCCGCCCCCGTCCTTGATCAGCAAACCGGCGTTCGATACCGAAGCGCCCGGAGAGCCGCAACAACAAGAGATTCCGATCTCGAAGGATTGATTGTTCTGGATCGTGAACTCGTCCGTAGCCAAATTGTTGAACGCGGCCCCGCCCTGAAGCCTGATGTTCCCCGTGCCCGACCAGGTGCCCCCAACACCCGCGTTGTTCAACTGACGACCGGACCGTAGTACCTTGGTCCCCGCGCCGTCGATCTGAAGCGTCCCGATCGCTGCGACCGTCGTCGTCCCCATGTCCGTCATCGTCCCGCCCGTCCACGTCAGCGTACCCAACACATCGACCGTGCCAGTACCACCGATGGTTCCACCGGATTGGGTGAGATTCGTCGTCGATGCCATCACGGGCGCGAGCGTTCCGCCGATGAGGAGAATTGTCTCAGTACTCTGGATGGAGTTCGGTAGACTGGTTCCCAGACGGTGAGTCACCGTCACATCGACGCCGGGTCGGTCGATGATGACGTCGGCGCCGTCGCCTGGCGGCGCTCCTGTACTCCAGTTTGTGCCGACGTCCCAGAACCCGTCGCCGGAAGCGATCCAGATGACGTCGTTGTTGCGTACGATGATGCCGGCGTCGGTGATACCGCCGGGAACCGGCGAAAGGTCAAGAGCCACGCCGATGAGCGTTTGTTTTCCGACGACGAATTCCGCCCGGACACTGATGTCGCCCAGCTCTGATGTGGTCGGCAAACCCGATATCTCGAAGTGCCCCGTGCCGTCGGTCACGGCTGATCCGAGCCCGGCAAACTGTTCAAGTAGCGTCACGACCGCCCCGCCGGCCGGCATGCCATTTTCGCGCTGGACGAATCCCTCAAGGGTGGTAAGTGGGTCATCGGCGGTGGTCACGGCCACGCGCGTGACGCCCGTGGCACCCTGAAGCGTGACGGTGATGGCCGCGATGCCCACGCCGACGCCCGTGATGTTGCCCGATGCGTCGATCGTGGCGATGGCGGGGTTGCTGCTTCGGTACGTCACACCGCACGTTCCGGCGCCGGTGGGCGGCGGGCCGGTGGAGCCGTCGGTGAACGTGGCCGTAACGTCGATGCTTGTTGAGGCGCCGATAGTCAGCGTGGGGATCAGCGGCGCGGCCATCAGCGATTCGACGTCCCTCGGCGGGGTTCCCGTTAGGACAAGATCGCTGACGAGGTAGGTCTGCCCGGTACTGATCTGAAACGGCTCGCTGACCGCGTAGCGCGTCGGGCCAAAGGCCGAGCTGACGCCGACGACGCGGAGGCAGTTGTCGCTGATTGAACCGCGGTTGTTGTCGGGCGCGGGGATGTTGGCGATCGTGAAGCTGCCGTCCGGGTTGGGCTGGACAGCCTGGCCGGCCACAGAGAACGTCCACGTCTCGTCGAAGCGTGCGGGCGACCCCGAGCCGCCAACGCCCGCGACGCCGCCCATCGCACGGCCGGATGATCGCACGACTTGGCCATCGATGAGGACCGTGCCGTCCGCGCGGACTTCCACGCTCCGGCTGTCGAGCGAGAAGCGGGTCTGAACCTTGGAATCCCGCTGCGCCGGCCGAATTCGCTCAGTCTGCGCGTTCGCGAAACCTGCCCACGTCATTAGTATGAGCGACATGGACACTGAAGCTCCAACCCGGAAAATGGACAAACTATTTCTTCGCCTTGGCATCCTTGTTGCAGTTAGCATTCTTTGCTCTCGTGTTGACTGCGGCTTGGGCGGCTTTTATCATGTCCCATTCCATGCTTGGAGTTCGATTGGCGAGCCGCATTTGAACTATCTTCTCTCGGGACTTGAATAGATTCAGGAGTCTGTTGCGGGCAGACGATCCACTGGCTGGAGAAGTGTTAGCAATACTGCGATCGCCGCATCAAGACTCACCTGCGTATTAGCAAGGGCAGCATCGAGGCTTCTAGCCCGTTGCTCCGTGCCGGCCCCCTGGGAACCAAGAGGATCGAGCAGTGACGCCGGGTTGAGACCCGCATATGAGTAGCCATTACCTGCGGCGGCTGAGTCGTACTATACACCTCTTACATCGCGGGTTGTGAATCGCCCACTGCTGGGATCCGGGTACCGTGTCCGATCGTAGTACCACTCGCACTCGGGATCGTACCGTCGTCCCGTGAACAGGTAGGGATTCCCAATGGCTGATTCAGCAATCGGCGTTCCGTTTTCGTCCAGCGGTCGGCCGTAGTCCTCATAGTCGTATCGTTCCACGACATTGCCGGTGGCATCCGTCAGGGCCATGACATTGTACAGGTCATCCGTGTGGTAGAAATGATCCGCGCCCCCGCGTTGCATGGAGAGAACCTCGTCGATGTAGAGGCCGTAGACGTACGTGGCCTGTGTTGCAGTGGCGGCGTCCTGCTCCTCGCACACGCGCCAGCCGTTGTAGAAGTAGCGTGTCTCGTCCGGAGCGGGCGAGTCGGCGTCGATGGTGCGCGCGATCCGGCGACCCAGCGCGTCGTACGCGTACGTGTGCCGCCGACCGGCCGGCGCGTCGTCGTACTCGACCATCTGATTGCGGTAGTCGTAGGTGATTCCGATTTGCGTCGGCTGCGACTCGTCGATGCTGATCAGGTTGCCGTTCCTGTCATACGTCCGGCCGTCAAAGGGAGTCGTGGTGTACTGGTTGCACTGACGGTCGGCCGGCTCATGCGTGGCAGGGTCCGTCGTAGGGTCCATGGTGTAGACGCCTGGATCGGACCCGCCTGTGACTGTCGTTCGATTGCCGACGCCGTCCAGGGCGTACGATGTGGTTCCCACGGTCGGCGTGGGCGGCGTCTTGACGGAATGAATCAGGCGGTAGATCGAGTCGTACGTGTAGGCGTGGGTTCGCTGTGGCCCGCCTACGCGGACGTCGTTGCGCTGTGTCTTGTTGTACACGCGATCCCAAGTGTACGTGCGATCGTCGATTACACAGCTGCCGCTGGAGGCGTCGCACGTGTTGCCATTGGGGCAGTCAGCGTCCACAGCACAGACCGTGCCGATCATCGTGTGTCGCGTGCCGATGACCTGCTTGACGCCGAAGTCGCCGGACGGGTTCGGGATCCCGGTGATGCCGTCATACGCATCGACGACGCGGGTACCGTTGCCGTAGTCACGCCGGGCGACGCAGCCTTGGCCGACGTAGTCGTAGCGGGCGATCAGGTCGCTTCCGCCGCCAGTCGTATCCGTCGCTTGCTGCTTGCGCTCGAGCACGTCAAATGAGCATTCAATTACGCGCTGGCCCGGGTAGGTACAGGAGAGCATGTTGCCCACGCCGTCGTAGAGCGATTCGGTCGTGCCGATGGTTTGATCAGGGGCGCCCTTTGCAATCGTCAGCGTTTCACGCGTCACCCGCGAGAGGGAGTCGAAGCTTCGTGCCACGACCGAGTCGTTGTCCTCCGCCCGGACCAGGCGCGACAATCCGTCGTAGGCGTACTTCTCCAGCGTCGTATCCGTTGACACGCCCGCGCCCGGCACGATGACGCGACGCGTCAGCCGGTTGAGAAGATCGAAGTCGGTGGGCTGGTTCGATCTGGAAACGCTGCCGTTGGCGTCCGTGTACAACGTGCGGTTGTGATGCACGTCGTAGCCGGAGGTGAACCCGCCAAGATCGGGCGCGGGCTGCAAGAGCGCCCAGGTCGCCCCGGTCCCGACCTGATGGAGCGTTCCGTCTTCCATGCGCGTGACGATGAGCCGGTTGAGTGCGTCATAGACGTAGCTTTCCGTATTTCCGCTATCGTCGGTCCGGCCGGTTACCCGTGAGGTGTCGTCCCACGTCGTGGAAGTAACGATCGTTCCCGTAACAGTGCCGGTCCCGTCGCCTGTGTCCCTGAGCTCGCGTGTGGTCCGCGTCCGGCGGTTGATGCCGTCGTACGCGTACCGCACCACATTGCCGAGCGCGTCGATCATTCGCGTGTTGTTGTCCCGCGAATCGTAGGCGATAGTGTTCGTGTTGCCGACGTTGTCGATCGAGGTGACCAGCCTGTCGAGGTTGTCGTAGTTGAACGACGTGGTGAACGATTCGTCGGATGCTCCGGCGACGTCTGATTTTTCGAAGCTTAGTACCTCAAGGAGATTGGAGTTCTTGTCGTACGCATGCGTTAGCGTGTTGCCCCGCGCGTCGGTGACGACCCGGCGGCGGTTGACGGTGTCGTAAACGATCGTTGTGGCATGGTTGTTGTCGTTGGTTACGGTTAGAAGCTGTGAGTTGTCGGTGTACCCGATGACTGTTGTCGACTCGCCATCGTCGATGGGAGCCTGGGACTCCGTGTCGAAGAACTGAATGTCCGAGCGCGTCAGCCGATCCAGCTCATCGTAGACACGTGTCGCTTCCGTGAGGCGATCGTTCGCGCTGCCGCCGAGGACGTCGAGCACCTCGCCGTCATGGCGCTCGGCGACGACGTTGCTGTTGGCGTCGTAGTTGTAGCGATTGATGTTTCCCATCGGGTCCGTTGATGAGACGGACCGGTCAAAGCCGTCGTAGGCGAACTCCGCGATGCGCGGCGAATCCTCGATGCCCTGGCTGATGCGGATGGGGTTCTTGTTGTGGTCGTAGTCGATCTGGGTGGTCGACTGGCCCGGCTGCGTCAAGACTGGATCGAGCACGTCCGTCCCGCGCGTGATTTGGAAGGGCAAGTCGCGCTCGTCGTACAGCGTTCGAACCGCGTTGTTGACTTGCCGACCCTCGACGACCTCGCCCATGCGCTGTAGCAACTGGTTCCGATTCCCGTCGTAGACGTATTCCGTTGTGATGAACTCTGTAAGTAACTCAACGGGCGGAAGCCCGTCACACGTCGGCAAGGCCGGCCCCATCGGCACGGGAACCGTGAACTCGCCGACCTCTTCGCAGTGCCGGGTCATGTAGTTGATGATGTCGTACTCATAAATGGTCGTGAAATGTTTGTTTGTTTTCACCTCCGCCCCTGCTTCATCCACGTTTTGAATGTCCACACGGGCCACGTTGTCGTTGGCGTCGTAGAACGTGTCCGTCTGATACCCCTTGAGAGTCGTCGTCGGCTCTTCGCCGAACTGCACCTCACGCGACGTGGTCCGGATGACCTGATCGAGCTGATTCACTGTGAGGAGCGTCACGTGGCCAACCGGATCGGGGTGGCCGTTCGGGTCGGTGATGCTGATGACGTTGCCGACGCGGTCGTAGTCAAAGGTCGTCGTCAACGCGAAGTTGGGCCCTGCCGGAAGCGACGGAGCCGGGCACAAGTCCGGAGGCACCGGAGGGGCCATCGCCGCAGGCGCATCTACGACTTGGTCCTTCAGGTACCCGAGCTGATCGCCGGCGTCGTAGTAGGTGTACACGTCCATGCGTCGGTGGCCGCTGCCGTTGTCGGGCAGGGTGTGTGACGTCATCTGGCCGAACTGGTTGAAGGTATAGTCCTCCACGATCGACGGAATGCGGTGCTGCGTGTGGCACCGGTTGCCGCGACTGTCGTAGTCGTGGAAGGTGGCGTTGCCCCGGCCGGTAGGCCCGACATGTTGGGGTAGCTGATGCCAACGGGCGGGTCGAACGTCGCCCCCGACGGCTGAAGCGTCCAGGCGAACGGTGGCGCGGCGCCATCCGGCATGGGCATCGGCACGTCGTCGTGGTGCACCTGGTTGAGGGTGATCACCGTGCCGTCGGGCGCAGGCGCGCCACCGATGCTCATGGAGCCGGCCTTGACGGTCATCTTGAGCCCGACGATCTCTTGAACGGTCAACTCGGTATCGACGCTCGTGCTGTAAGCGAAACTGTTGGTTGCATTCAGCTTTGGGAGCAGTACCGGCGTGGGCAGCGTGTTCTCCGCGTTCGGGATCACCACCAGCGGGAACGACAGTGACGGAAACGTTCCGGGATCGATCAGTGTTCCACCAAGATGCGTGGCGGTGCCCCCATCCACGTGCAGCCTCGCCGCGCCCGACGGTAAGCTCTCGAAGCTGAATCGGCCGTCAACATCGGACAGCACGGCGGGCAGTGGTAGTCCGGCGAACGTAAAAACGCAGGTGGCGCCTTGGATCGGCTGATTACCGTTGTCAAGCACAACGCCGGAGAAGCGAGTCGGCAGTGTCTCCTGCCGGTTCACACCGACAATCGAAAAGACCGCGGGCCCGCCGGCGTTGCCGGGGAACGTCGCCTCCACCACATTGTTTCCGGGCTGCAGGCCGAGCTGGAAGTCGACTGTCGCGTGGCCGGTGTTGCTCGTGCTCACGGTAGCGGTGTTCTCACCGTTAACGGCCCCGCCGCCCTGGACCACGGTGAAGGTCACCGGGATCCCTTCCGCGCCGTTACATCCATCGTTGACCCAGACGCGTATCGGCTCCGGCGTCAACGCCCCCGCCTCCGCACGTTGCTGATTGCCGCTTCCGATGTTGATCTGCGTCGGTGGTCGGGCCGTGGCGGACGCACAGAACACAACCTCGCCGATGACGTCCTTGGATGTCACCGTCACGCGGTTGTTCCCGTGGCCCGCGTCCGTGCCGAGCCTAAGAAACGCCTGGGCGTTGCCCATGGCGTCGGTCCGAACCTGAACGGAAATCTGACCGGCCCCGCCAGCGGTTTCAGAGAGTCGTCCGTTGCTTCGCGTGGCCGTGAACGTAACGAGCTTGTTGGCGAAGGGTGTAACACCGCGGACTATGTTTACGACAAGCGGCTGGTCGAGTTCCATTTCGACGAAGTCGTCCTGGCCGTTCCCCGAGATGATACTCAAGGTCGCCGTTTCCGATGAAGCGACAACCTGGGAGACAGAAATCTGTGTTCCCGCAGCGTTCCCTACACCGTCGGTCGCCGTCACGGAAAGGACGGTGTTGCCAGCTAGGAGCGGCACGTTGCGGGCAAGAAACGAACCGTTCGTTCCGATGCCCACGTTGACGTCGGCGGGGATTCCGTTGACGTCCACGCTGAGATTCATGAACCCGCTGAGCCGGTCGCCCACGCGCCCGGCCACGTCCACAGTGCCCGCGACCAGCTGAGCACCGCTCGACGGCGTGTCGATGAAGACCGTCGGAGGCGAGCTGTCCTGCGTGACAGTTGTAAACGTCGTCGCGCTGCGCGCACCGTCGCATGACGAGATACTCGTGAACGCCACGGAATCCACGAAATCGGCGGTTAGCGGTATTGACACCTGAAATGTACCGGTCGTCACCGGAACCTGTTGCAAGGCAGACAAACTCTCTACCTCGATCGTGGTGCCGGTTTCGGCCGAACCAGTGAGGAGAATGGCGTTGTTGGCGGTCACCGCAGGATGAGCGTCGATCACCGGCGCCACCGGAATGACGCCCAGCGTCAGCGGCAGCGCGTTCGATTGGAGGAGCACGCCGTTGATGTCCGCGAGAGCGTTACTGACAAAGACGGAGAATGTCGTGCAAAGCGGCAAGGGCGATGCAAACGTGTAGGTGGCCGACCGGCCGTCAAGCGCCAGTGCCCCGGACAGAGGAAAGGATGGATTGCCGGAGGCGTCCACCAGAAAGCAGGTTTGCGAACTGAACCGCGTCGGGTCGATCGCACCACTAAACGAAACTTCTATGCTAGCGTCATCGCCGTCCTTGCGCCGGACCTGCGTGACGGTCGGTACCGATCCAGTCGTCGTTGGGAACGACCGGCCCTTGGCCAGCGAGAACGTGGCGACGTCCAGTGCGTTGACGCATCCATCGACGTTGAGGTCCGCCTGGGGATCGAAACCCACATCGCCGCTACAGCGACCCAGCGATAACACGAGCAAAGTTCCGTCGGTCGCGTTCACGACGCCCTCGCGGTTGGCATCGCCCTGTAGGATGTTGAAACGAAAGACCGCTTGGCCGCCGCGAACGCCGTCGCCCGACGGAAGGATGGGCGCGCCGGGATCCGCGATCTCCCCGTCGAGCTCATTTCCGCCCAGATCCACAACGCTGAAGTCAACGGCTAGCGTCAAGCGATCATCGCGGATGGGTGCCGGAAAGGTGACCGTGAGCGTATTCGTTGTGGCGTTGAACGTCGTTGAGAGTCCCCCCACGACCCCACCTGTGACCGTCCAGGCCGAGATCGATCCGGGTGGCACGGTCACGGTTTCGTCGAAGCCGATGCGCACCTCGTTCACACCTGCGTTATCGACGACCCAGTCTTGTGGTGTGGGCGAGACTGACGCGATGCGCGGGGGTGTCGCATCGCTTCCGCCGGCGAGGCTTACGGGTACGCGCTCTGGTTCCTGGGTCGTGCCGCGCGGAGGAACCTTGTCGCCTTTAGATCGTTGCGTCCTGCGCTGGCTTTCTCGGGGAGGTTGTTGGCCCTGCGCGCCTAGCCACCCGAAGCCGGCTGCAATAGCCAGGACAAGGGCCGGTGGGACGATTCGTCGATTTCGTAGCAACATCCTGCTCTCCTCAACGCACGAATCAGCGTGCGTCCAGCCTTGTAAGCTCCTGCACTCGCAGCGCGGTCATCGCCCGAACAGCGGTACGACCCGCCTAATCGGCGCACGGCACGGAGCCCGGAACGAAGGGAAACTGCTGCCCCGCGAAGGCGTCCAGCGCACGCGTGACATCGACGATGGTGATCTTGAAATCTACTGGTTCCGGTTGGATGTCCGCCCGCGCCTTGATCGGTGCCGTGGGCGCGTTCTTGAACTTGTCCAAAATGGCCACGACGTCGAAGGTGACATCGACGGTCCCGTTGGGTGCCGTCCAGAGGCCAGCGCCGCCGTCGAAGACCCCGACGGCATCTCTCCAACGCGATGTGGGCAGCAGCAGCGCTTCCGAGAACGCTTCCTCCGCGTCGAGCGCGCAGCCGCTGTTGATCGACTGGACGGCGTACACGCTGTTCGGAACGATGCCCTCGTGAAAGACGTGGACGAGGCCGACGGTGCTCCAGTCCATGAAGAACGGATCGCACTGCAGCGATGCGGACTTGAAGGTGGGCGGGGTCGTGTCATCCTTCCCGCTCAGCTCGCTGACGTCGAAGGGCACACCGACCCACATCTCAACGTTGTTCATGACGTCAAATGGCGGGGCCAGGTCTTGGAACGTGACGCGCACCGCCTGGTTTGTCCCTGTGGCTGTATTCTCAAACGAGAGCGATCGGTTCTTGGCGCTGACCTGCAGCTGCCCTTGGTCGTCGGGAATAAAATCAGATTCCGGCGTGACTGGCCGCACCGCTATGACGCCGGGGGTGAATGTGAAGGGCACGGAAGACGCGTTCTCGTCGGCAAGCGCCGTGCCGGCGTCGAGTTGAATCTCGAATCGACCGCAGGCGTCCGGGGAGGCATTGAAGACGACCTCGGCGAACACATCGTTGACGCCCTGTTCGGCGATCACGGTCGAGAGGTCCGAGGTAATCGCGTTCACGAAGACGCTACCATCGCCCGTATTGATAATCAGGCTGAAATCCGGGTCAAGGGCTGGCTGCGTCGGGCAGGCCTCGCAAGCCGTGATGAGGTTGTGTTTCTCGAAGAAATTGGTCGCAGCCATATCGACCGTGACCGTGCCGACGGAACTGGGATCCGGGACAACGACAACGTCGAGGGAATAGCCCAGTAGCGCGAATGTGTTCGGGTCAAGGAGGAACTTGACTGAGACGCTTCCACCAGGCGCGGCAGAAGCTACCGGTTGTTCCGTACGGATTACTTCGGTGAGCGCCGTTTGTCGTGCGACGTCGGTGTCAGCGATTCCGCGATCGTCGAGTAGCTGGCGCGCGACGTCGAGAATGTTGACCACGCCGTCACCGTTGACGTCCGCAACTGGCCGAAAACCGCCAGATCCAGCCTTGCACCCTAGTGATTCCTGAACAAGCCGAGAAGCATGCGCATCAATTCCCCGCGAGGCGGGGGGCGGGCTCGCAAGTAAGAGTTGAGGGGAGACCAACGCTGCGCCGATAGTCGCGCAGCCGACAACGACACCGATCGGCTTCATCCGCCCCTACCAACCGCCATCCAGGCGGTTCTGTATCTCATTGGGCCAGCCTCTTCGTCGCCACCGGTATGTGTACCGGCCGTGCCGCGAACAGTCGTTAACCTCCTGGAACGGACTGCCTGCGTCCAGGACATCTCTTGGGCGGCTTGGACCGGTGAAGCGAGTTGGGTCGAAAAGTTGTCCCCCGCATCGTGGAATGGCCCTGGATCCAGTCCTGGTCGCCGTCGCTCCGCGTTCCTTGGGAAAGGCCCGCCTCCGTGATCCGTTGAACTGTGGAGTCGCTGGCCGGTTTTCAGACCAACATGGTCGGGGCGGTCCGGCTGTTGTGCAGACCCGGCCGACGGACTCAGGCCCCACGACCGTTCGACAAGTTTCGTCAGGACGGTCATCGTCGTCACTCCCAACGGCGACAACAGCCGCCGAATCCAAGCAACCGCGGGAGCGGAACAGGAAATGCCCGAAAGCGCGGTTCGAGAAAATGCCTGGATCGTCGCGTGTCGTGTTTTTCTGTTTCCATTTCCACGGTCTCCAGAAACCCTCAAGCGAGCCGCCCTCCTCAACCGAAAACGGGCCATTTGGCCCATTTCTTGGCTTGCCGACCGGGTTCTGCTATAATTCAGGCCCATCGTGCTTGGAAGGGTCGATAGGGCTTCGCACTCATATGTACGGGCGCCATTTAGGCCGAAACCGGGCAGGTGAATCCAGTTTTCTTGCAGGAGAAGATGATTTAGATGACGGCGTTGTGTCCATCCGAGGTCACGCGAATCCTCGCGACCCTCAGCGACGGGGATCGGGTGCTGCCGCGGAGCTTCTGCCTTTGATCTACGATGAGCTGCGGGCACTGGCCGGGCGATTCATGCAAGACGAGCGGTGCGACCACACGCTGCAGGCGACCGCGTTGGTTCACGAAGCGTTCGTCAAGTTGGCTGACGGCGAGCCGGGAAAGTGGGAAGACCGTCGGCACTTCTTCCGCCTGGCGGCGGCGGTGATGCGTCACATACTGGTGAGCCACGCGCGGTCGAAGTCCCGCCAGAAGCGCGGTGGGAACGGTCGAAGACTCCCGCTGGACGATGCCGTTGCCTTGTTCGAGGCCCGGTCTACGCATTTGGTGGCGCTCGACGAGGCGTTGGACCAACTCGCGACGGTCGAGAAAAGGAAGGCGCGGGTCGTCGAACTGCGTTTCTTTGGCGGGCTCGGCGTCGAGGAGACGGCCGACTTGCTCGATGTGTCGCCCCGGACGGTCAAGAGCGATTGGAGCTTCGCGAAGCTCTGGCTTCTCCGCGAGATGAGCGCGTGACAGCAGAGGACCATTGGCAGCAGGTTGAGGACCTTCTCAAAAACGCTCTAGCGCTCGCACCCGCCGAACGGGTCGCGTACCTAGGCAGCGCGTGCAAGGGCTCGATCCGGTCGGAAGTCGAGTCGCTGTTGGAGTATGAGGGCCTAGCCGGCGGATTTCTTGAAGCGCCGGGTAGCGACGAGGTCGCGCTCCTTTTCACGCAGCATCAAGCTGAGAGCCTTCTCGGCCAGCACATCGGTGGGTTTGAGTTGGTCGGCGTCTTGGGCCATGGCGGCATGGGTGTGGTCTACCGGGCCGTTCAGCATAACCCGAAACGCGAGGTGGCGCTCAAGGTTATCCGCGGCGGCGCGTACGTGGACCAGAATCGACTCAGACTGTTTGAGCGCGAGGTGCGGGCGCTGGCTCGGCTGAGGCACCCCGCCATCGCCGCGATTCACGCAGCGGGCGGCACCGACGACGGCAGGCACTACTTCGCCATGGAGCTGATCTCGGGGTTACCGCTTACCGAGTTCGCCCGCAGTCGTGCCATTGACATTCACGCGCGGCTGAAACTCTTCTGCCGCATCTGCGATGCGATCAGTTATGCCCATCAACGCGGTGTTATCCACCGCGACATCAAGCCTACCAACATCCTCATCGATGACGAGGACCATCCGAAAATCCTCGATTTTGGCTTGGCGAAAATCACCGACTCTGACGTTGCCGTGACGACGATCATGACCGATGTGGGCCGGGTCCAAGGCACGCTCGCGTACATGAGCCCGGAGCAAGTCCGGGGGGACACGGATTACATCGATGTGCAAAGTGATGTGTATTCTCTGGGCATCGTGCTCTACGAGTTGCTTGCGGATCAGCTTCCCTATGACCTCTCGCGGGCGACGCTCCCAGAGGCCGTTCGCAAGATTTGTGACGACCCGCCCCAAAGACTTAGCCGGATCAGTCGCGGTGTTGGCAGTGATCTGGAGACCATTGTCCGCAAGGCATTGGCCAAGGAGCCGGACCGCCGATATCAAAGCGCCGCCGCTTTGTCGGATGACCTGCGACGCTATCTGACGAACCAACCCATACTCGCCCGTCCTCCCAGCACCAGGTATCAGATTTCGAAAATGGTGAGCCGTCACAAGGCTCTGGTAGCGTTGGTGGGGCTTTTGTTTCTGGTGGTCACGATTTCGGCTGTCGTGGGGTGGACCTTGTATCGCAGCGCCGATCGCCAGGCGCGGATGGCTGAAGCGGCGGTGCAGAAGCGGAAGCACGCACAAACGGAAGCGGAACACGCGCGCGCTTCTGAGGAAAAGCAACGTGAGCTTGCGGAGCAACGTGCGCGTCAGTTGGTGACGGTCACGCAATTCCAGCAATCGATGCTCGGGCAGATCGATGCCGAGAAGATGGGTAGGGAGATCATCGACGAGCTTCGCGAAGGCATTCGCACCGGGTTGGAGGAAAAGGAACATCTTTCGCCTACGAGAATCCGTTCCGACTTGGCGGCGTTTGACCGACTCGTCGGTGACGTCAATGCCACCGACCTCGCGCTGGCGATGCTCGACAAGAACGTGTTGGCGCGGGCGGCGGAGACGATACATGAGGAGTTCTCCGCCCAACCACTTGTCCGCGCCACGTTGCAGCAGACCATCGCGACGACATACGGCGAGATAGGTCTTTATGAGCGGGCACTGCCGCTGCAGGTAGCCGCGCTGAAGACCCGTCGGAGGGTACTAGGTGACGAACACCCGGACACACTGTCCTCGGTCAGCAAAATGGGATTGCTGCTCAAGTTCATGGGCAGACACGAGGAGGCTCTGTCCTTTTGTCGGGAGGCGTTGGAGGCTAGACGCCGCATCTTGGGTGACGATCACCCGGATACACTAACGTCGATCAGCAACATGGGAGTCCTGCTTCGGGCGATGGACAGGAACGACGAGGCTGAACCCTACTACCGCGAGGCGCTGGAAGCCAGGCGCCGCATACTGGGAAACGACCACGCCGACACGCTGATCTCGATAAACAACATGGGTGTGCTGCTTAAGAACATGGGGAAACTCGATGAGGCTCTTCCCTATTACGAGGAGTCGCTGGTCGGTAGTCGCCGTAAACTGGGTGACGACCATCCGGATACGCTGATCTCGATCTCAAACATGGGCGCGTTGCTCTATGCTATGCGCAAGTACGATGAGGCCGCACCCTACGCTCGCGAGGCATTGGATATCCGACGTCGCCAATTGGGCGACAATCACCCCAACACACTGATTTCGATCAAGCTCCTGGGCTACCTGCTCAATTCACTCGGTCACTACGACGAAGCGGCCACTCTTCTGGGCTCGGGAGAGGCCTTAGCACGGAAGGTGTGGACTGACGACAACGCGCGTTTGTTGGGGACGTATCTGGGCGCACTAGTATGACAGCGCTATGACGTGTCGAGTCTTGCGGCCGTTCTTTTTCG
>CBDUXT010000083.1:0-24815 GCA_965371245.1 uncultured bacterium
ACTGTTGCGTGCTGTCGGCGATCAGGTTGCCGGCGTCGTCGTGCGCGACGGGCGTGGATCCACCGTTGATGACGTGCGCAGTGATGGCGTTGGTGGGACCGACGATGTGATGCTCGCTTCCGGTGAGGGTGTCGAGGCTCCCGGAATCCTCTTGATAGCCAGGCTGGCCTCCGATGGTGTACTTGATAAGGCTGGTCTCTTCTCCAAACGTCTGGGCCAAATCACCCGACCAGTTGCCCAGTACGTCAAGTTTCCAGGCCTGTCCGGTGCCCCCGCTGTTGATGCTTGTGTTGCCGGTCCCAAGCTCACCCTGTTCAGCAAAGACCAACCGGTTCAGCGGGTCGTAGCCATATAACTGGGAGCTATCGTTGTCGTGCCCCTGCTGATTGATGCGCGCGAAGAGACGATTGCCGTTGTTGTCGTAGCCGTACTGATAGCTTTGGAGCGTGTTGTCGCCCGAGTCCTTGTAGTCCATCATGAGAACGCGGCCGAACCGGTCGGTGTTGCCCGCGTCGGTCATCGTCAACGTGATCCTGCTGCCTCCCCACCGTTTCTCCTTTGTGCGGCCGCCGCCCGTGCGGTCGTAAGAGATGATGCCGACGCTGGTACCGACGGTGGTTTCGGTCTCGATGTCGGTGATGCGGCTGATGGCGTCTTCCGCTGAAGGGTCGGCGCCGTATGTGAACTCCATGAGCTTTGGCGCCGTCTGCGTGTTGAACGGCAGAACGGTGATATAATTGAGCCGGTTGTGGTTCTTGACTCCATCAACGTCCCAGTCATACGTCGTGGTTCTGGTGAGGGAATCGGTGCCGGGCTTGGCTACTTGGCCATCCGAGGCAAGGTTTCCGAACGAGTCGTAGGTCAAGACGATCTGACTCTCGACGCTGCCAAAGCCCAAGAGGTCGTCGTGCGTTCTCGCGGAAGAGAGGCGACCCTGGACATCGTACAAGAAGGTCTTCTCGAGGATCGAGCCATCGACGGTCGTACCGGTCGGCAGTGTGGCCCCAACCGTGCTGAGCTTGCCCCACTGGTTATGGTAGGCATAGTTGAGCGTAACGTTGCGCTGGTCCGTGCGCTCGACGATCCGGCCCTCGACGTTGTACTTGAACGTAACCTTGTCGGCGGCCAAGCTGGAGGGATCTCCGTTCGTGCTGGGATACCAGATCTCGGAGACCAGGTTCTTCGCGATGGCTGGAGGCTGGCGGAGAGCCGTGTGGATGAAGACGCCATCGACGAGCTCCGCGCCGTAGACGAACCGCGTCGCCTGTTTTGCCAGCGCGCCGGTCACGACAACGGCGGTGGCCGCGAAGTCGGTTGTGGGGTCGCCATCGATCCACGTGATGTCCGTAGGCGAAATGTCCGGAGCGAACGTGGCCGGGTCGGTTCCAACGGGCGCGACGATGGCCACCATCATGTCCGGAAGCCCGCCGCGGGTGTAATGAGTGGCGGTGTAGCGACTTTGACCGGTATGATTGGGCGTGAGGCTTGTGCCCGGGTTATCCGGCGAGAGGTTCTCGGTGTCCTTCCAGTTCTCGGCCTGAAGAACCGTCCGCCCGAGCAGGTCATACCAGGTTCGCGTGACGACGCCTTTGCCGTCCTGCGTCCAGATACGCCGGCCGGCGGCGTCATACCCGAACCGCGTCACGAGCATGCCCGTGAAAGTGCCGACCTCGTACTCGTTTGTGGTTGCGTTCCAAGACGGAGGTATGGCCGGGTCATACGCGGGGACGGTGCCGTTCGTAAAGCCGTCGTCGGGTCCAGCACCGTGATCGCCCGTGCCGAAGTTGGCCGTGGCGGCCAGCCGCTTGGCGGCGTCATACCAGTTGTAGGTGTGGGTTTCGACGGAGTTGCCTGTGGGGCCTGTGACGATAGGACCCGATACGCTCGTGTCCAAACGATCGAAGTGGGTCTGCGTGAGCACGTTTCCGAAGGCGTCGTAGGTCGTCTCCGTGCGCGTGAGCTCTACACCGGCGGTCTGGCCCGGTGCGCCCTCCTCGGACCAGTGGGACGTCGCCGTCACACGACCGAGCGGGTCGAAGGTGTTGACAACGAGGCCCGACGGGCTGAGTTCGGCCACGACCCGGTCCAGATCATCGCGATACGTGCGTGTGTGCGTGTGCACGTTGCCCGCTGCATACATAACATCGTAGGTTCGCTGCTCGAAGGGCCGGCCGCGCTCGTCGTAGAACGTGCGCGAGAGAGTTTCCGGGTCCGCGACCAGGATCGCCGTGGTGGCCGCATCGGCGGTCAACGCGCTCCATCCTTCCACGTCCGCAACCGTGGGCACATTGGCAGGCGCCCAGGTGGCCATCAGGACGGGACGGTCAAGATTATCGAAGACCGTGGATATAGCAGCCGCGACAACCGGAGCCGAGGCCGGTCCCCAGAGACTGCCCACCACGACTTCCTTCACCAGGACGGGCCGGCCGCGCTTGTCGTAAACGAACTGCGTGTCTCGGCTGGCCGTGTCCGCTTCGAAGACGCCGTTGCATGCTTCCGCATCGGCGCTGAACCGGCGCGTGCGCACGCGCTTGCCGGCGTTGTTCGGGAAGTTGTCGTTTGATGCAACGGTGGTGCAACCCTCCCCGGCATAAGCCGGACTGTGTTCGCAGTTAAGGTCGCCGTCGTTGTACAGGTGCTGCTCGACGAGGAGCATGTCGTCATCGGTACTGGTAGCCACGTTGGGGAACCAGTCTAAACAGCCATCGACCGAGCCTCGGAAGGTCTTGGTGAGCCGTCGCTTGGGATCGAACAGGAAGCGCGTGATCGTTCCGTCGGGCTCGACCTGTCGCGCGATGCGGTCTTCGAGATCGTAGGTGTACTGGCGAATGACCTGCCGCCGATCCTCGACGCCCTCCTCCGGCGGGGCCGCCGTAAAGTCATTGAGGACGACGTCCTCCGTCGGCTTCAACGTCGATGCCTGGGAGTAGTTCTTGAAGCTGCGCGCAAGCGTGACGATCTGTTCCTCGACCGGCGGCGGCCAGACGCCCGAAGCTTGGGTATTGTTGGTGGTCGGACCGGGGTAGGCTGGACTAATGCTGTCTACGAGGTCTATTAGGACCTCGCCCGTCCCCTCGACGGCGCTTGTGCAGGGTCGCGTGGCAGTAGCAGGGCAGTCCCAAAGATCATCTGGCATGTCGTTGGTAACGTTCCAGGTCTCCTCGATACGGCCGTCGTAGTCATAATCCGTAAGCCTGATCCCCCAGCCGAAGTCCTCGATCTTGGCGGTCGCAACTGGGGCCTCCGTGGTCCGGGCGATCACCCTCTGTTCCAGGAAGCGGCCGCCGGCGTCGAGGATGTTTACGGTCGTCGTGCCGTGGACCTTGCTCGTTCCGGCCGTTCCCGAGGCGTACTGGTACTCCACCTGATAGATGAGCGGATCGTCGCCGGCTGGCGGCCACGCCTGTTGCCACTTGCCGTTGGTATCCTGGTACTTGATCCGCTCGTCCGTGAAGACCGCGAAATCGGTACGGATGGCATCGTCGGCGGCATCATCGACGTCTGGCCTAAATCCTCCTAATGAGCCATCAAACCCCTCGGTCCGAGACGTCAGCATGCCGGCGTCGTTGTACTCAAAGCGCGTGACGAAATGCGCGGGCGTGGGATTATCCGGATCGGCACGAAGGACCAAGGTCCAGGATGTAACATCAACGGGCATTTCAACATTGAACAAGTCCGCGTTGGCCGTCGTCACATCTGTGGCGATAACGTCATCGACCTGCACACCCAGCCTTCCGAACCCGTCGTAGCCATAGTACGTCGTGTAGAACGGACCCTCTGAATGTACGGTCGGCGGATCCGCACCCGGCGACCCGGGCATCACGGAACCCGGCGTCCCGGCGCCGCGCCCGTACAGCCGGATTCGACCGTTTTGGTCGAAGTACCAGACCTCAAGGGCAACCTTATCTGAAGCATTGGGCTCAACGCCTTGACCGCCGTTGGCCGGCGACACCTTCTCCTGCCAACGCCACTTCCACTGGACTTGTCCGGTGCTCGGGTCGCCGTAGAAAAGGTAGTCGTATCGCGTGTTCGAAACACCGTCGCCCTCCGCATCCGTCCCGCCGATTGTCACTACGACCGGAAGCTGATTCGTAAGGTCCGGCATACTTGTTGGATCATCGCAAATGCCAGAGCCGATGGTCTTAGCAGGGTCCGCAACGCAGATCCCGGCGGCGCAAGGAGTCGCGAAATCAACGCCCGCGCTGGACCCACTGACGTCATAGATGGCGGCCTCCACTTCGGGCATGTCCGTCTTGCAGTTCTCTCCGTTAGTGTCGCAGCGTGTCAGGTGCTGGGTCGCACTCACAACGGTGAGCTTGCCGGGCGTAACGCGCTGCACCGGAACCTCGTTCAAAACGACCGGCGTGTCACATTGCTGCTGGTAGAGATTCCCACCGTCCGAACCCCAGGCGATGCCCCTAAGCACCGAATACCAGCCGCCTTCACCGCCAAACAGCTCGGTCACAACCCGTCCCGCGTTCGCAACGGCGGCGGCGCCTTGCTCCCGCAGCGTGGCTACCCAGCTCGGGTCGTAGACGTGCTTCGTCTGGCCGCGGGTGTTGATCAACTCGTACTGCTGCCCATCCACCAGGCTCGTTTGGTCGCCGATGAAGCCGGGCGTGACGATCAGGCGGTCGCTCAGGGCAATGCCGTAGTAGTTCATGATGACCACGCGGCGCGTCTTGACCTTGACCGGCACGTTGAGGTAGTGAGAATCGGCCGTGAATTTCGAGGGTTCCGGATACGGCGGGCGGCTTCCGACCGGCTGCGGATCAAGCACGAAGCGGAAATCGTCCTCATAGATATAGAAGTCGTTCCGCTCGCCGGAAGCCCCCATCTCTTCGTCCGTCTGCTCGACCAGCTCATCGACGATCGTGATGTTGTGCGGATCGGCGAACGACTTGATCGTGTCGTCGTCGTCGTACACGCTTGAGGCCGCGCCCAGGTAATCGAAGCGATAGGTGTGCATCTCGCCGTCGCCGCCCCGCGTTCTCGCTGTCTTGATGAGGTATTTGCGAAACCGCGGCTGGGCGTTGGGGATGCCCATCTGTTTGAGCTGAGCCGGGTCCGCTGCCTGGCCATCATTGCAATCACAAAGCGAGGCCTTGCAGTCACCAAACCCCGTTTTCGCGCAGCCGTAGCGCGCATAGCACCATCCGCAGGTCTGCTTCATCAGCTCGCTGCAATCGGGGTCGATGTGCATTTCGTCGGAGTACTCCGACGTCCACAGCGCCCGCCCATCGCAGTAGTTGCCGGGAAAATGTTCGAACGGGTTGTTCTCATCGACGCCCTCACCGGCGGACCCATCCGAGCCACGGAACGGTTTGCAAACACCCACGAACGGCGGCTTCTCATAACACGCCGGAATACCTTCCTGCGGTGTGCTGCCCGGTTTGAGACTGTAAACGTAGGGATTGTAGTACGTGTACCACTGCGACGCGTAGGAGATCAGGGGCTTGCCCCCAACTTCATCTGTGTCGGCCAGCTTCAGAATACCATCGACGGTCGTAGCTCCCCCGGCCTCCAGCACCGCCTGAACCGAGGCCGGATCGAAGACCGCCTTGAGGAACCCGAAGTCGTTGTAGCGGTACAGCCACACCTGCTCGATGTAGTTTCCGGGGTCGGCCGCCACGTCCGGGCGTGTGCGCACGATCTTCTTGATCAGGTGGATATCTGATGGGGCAACGGGCGCAACGTCGGCGTCATTCCTGTCCCTTCCCTGGGCGCCACGGAAATCCGGATGGGGAACGCAGTCCGGATGTACCGTCGCGGAAGTCATATCGAACGCGTCGTAGGTTCCATTCCCGTTGATGTCATGGAATTCTGGTACAAGGATTTCGGGTGCTTGCGGGAACTGTGCCCATTCGTCAACGTCACCATCCCCATCCATGTCCTTGCCGGGCTCGTGAAACGGTGGATAGTAGGCGTATTTCGGGGTCAACCGGGTCGTCACAGTGCCGTTAGCGTCCAGATCCGTCAGCAACCAAAAGGGGTTGCTTCGGGCGTAGACGTATTGCACCTGGTGGGTCCAGGGGTCCGATGTGGCACCGGTCGTGGAATCGGCGATGGGCCGACAGTCCTCCGTCCAGGCGGCCTGAGCCCCAGGAAGCGAAGCGCCGGAGGGGCCGGAGGGAACAAACGGGTGTTTGCCGCCGGCGCAGTCGCCCGAGAGTCCGCGCAGGTTGACCAGCAGCGGATCCTCGGCCCCGTCCTCATCGATCATCCCGTCCTCGTCATCGTCCCAGAACGCAAACGGATCCATCGGTTCACAGCCAGTGTCACAGCTCCACGTCTGGGTGCCACCCTCGTCGCTCCAAGTTCCGTTCCAGTACAGCGGATTCTTGCATTTGTTGGTAGTATCATACCTGGTCTTAGGAAACACGCCGGGGCATCCGGTACGCGTTTCCCAGCACTCATTAGTTACTGAGGTCGGAGTCGTTTTTGTTAAGTATTCTAGCCGACACACGGAACAGGTGACGTCGTCATCGATATAGCGTTCATTTCCACTCGTGTCCTCGTCAATAAGACAGTCATTATCGTCATCGAAGCCAAGCCTTCCGGGTGCCGGTGTGGCTTCCTCTGTAGTGTCGCCGATTGGATCCGTGCTCGGCGAATGGGTCTCGGCCCCGTTTTGAAGCCGTTGCCCGGCGAACGCTGACACCTCGGACCAAACCGAATAATCATCCTCAAACGGGGCCCCGTTGATCGAATCCACACCCGACACGCCCTTCTTGTACGCCTGGACGGTCAGCAAGGTGGTTTGATCGTTGAGCTCCGGGAGACGCCCAAAATCCCAGTCTGCCTGGGGTAGGTCAGAGTACAACGAGCGCAAAGTCACGTTACCAACGGGATCGGTTTCCACGACCCTGTCACTCTCCGGGTGTTCGTAGACGTACGCGATGGTCCACTCAGCCTCTCGCACGCCCTCAGCCTTGCCAGCCTCGTCTGCCGTATAAAGCTTGACCGTGCGAAGGCGCTTGTGCGGAAGACGCCATGCGTTTGTCAGCGGATGATACTCGGGGGGCAGCTTCTTGAACGAGTCGTCACTGGAGTCGTGTGTCGTGCTCTTGGGCGGGACCTTGAAGTCGGTCTCCCATCCATACTTGGGAACACGATCGAACACCACGGTGTTCCCATACTCGTCGGTCACGCTCTGGGCCATCATCGCGCCGGCGGCTTCCTTCGCCGGATCACGAGGCCAGGTCGCCGATCGCTCGAACTTGACGTTGAGCCGGCCGCCGTCAAGCTCCAGGTTCTCGAACATGTAGAGGTTGTGGAACGTCGGGAAGTAGTCCTCTGCAATCCGTACGTCCGTGAGAGCGGTAGGGTTGTCGCGGTCGGTGTTGAGCGTCAGGTTGAAGACCGGGTTTTGCCCGCGCCCCTGAAACCACGGCTCGCGAAACGCCCAGGGCGGCTCGTCCAGCAGCATGCCATTCCAAGAAGCCCGCACCTTGCTGACCTGATAGAGACCACGTGCCAGTTGAAGGTTGAAGGCGGAGTGGAGGTTCCAAGAATCGCCGTTCACCTTGGCCGCGATTGCCGGATTGTAGGGGGGCGGTGACAGATAGTTGTCGATCGGGAGGTGACCGGAGCTAGGCGCCGTGCCATAGTCCCAGTGTGGCAGACCGCCGAGCCAGTCCTGGTTCTGCCGGTACCCCTGCCAGGTGATGTCCTCGCCCTGGTGCCAGCGTGCCTCGGACCACGGCAGCATGAAATCCGCCCCGCGCTGCTGAAGCGTGCCGGCCGTGCCGACCTGTGGCGTCGGCTCGGCGCTGCCCAGCGTGCTCATCTGGTTTCGGTAGACCAGTGACCCGGCGACCAGCGTGAAGTTCACGCCCTGCTGCGGGGCCGTGCCGGAGAACAAGACAACGCCGTCCTGATGGGCGAGCTGGGTGAACGGGGCACGATCGGGATGGCGCGCCCGGTTCGACGGGCCGTTGCCCACGCAGAAGTAGTCCTTGCTGGGCGGGATGGAGTTCATAAACGGTGACAGCGACTCGCGTGTCGCCTGTGGGGCAAGCTCGCCCGCCCGCGCGACCCGTAGCCCGCCCGCAGCCAGACATAGGATCAACAGGAACCCAACGGCAAAACGAAGTCCGCGTCCTACCAACCTTCTACGCTCTCGCATGGGTACATCCTTAAGCTTGGATCCCAGCCCGGGATCGTTGTTCTATAGTAGGCGGACCGAGCGTCCGCCGTGAGGCCCAATACAATGCTTTAGGGGCAGCCGATCGCCACGCCGCACGACGGTTACTTTCAACGGGGCGGACCTTCGATCTTGCAGTTTTCGTCACAGCCGTCGCCTGGATCTGTATTCCCGTCGTCACATTCCTCACACGCCAACTCACAAGCGGCTCTTTCATCCGGATCCGTGATGCCAGAGCATGCAACCAAGCCTGCGTCGCTACATAGGCACAAGATTCCGTCGCCACATACCGGATTCAAACAGTCAATGCACACTCTGTTCAAGAGCGCCTGGCAGGTGGGCGCACAATCACAGCCGCACATGCTTCCGCTGGGGCATGGCACATCGGGATCCCAAAAACCGTCACACTGTTCTTTTCCTGGACCGCACCAGGTAGCGCCCAAAGGGGAACACACGTCCGATACTTGCGATACTCCCGGTTGCAAGTCGGTATCGAGTGGTATCACCATCCCACCCCCAAGCCTGAATCCCGTGGGGCCCTGTACAACGCCGTCGCCGCAAGACCACTGGCAATCGCAATCACAGTGTTCCGTACCGGGCGGCTCGCATTCCTCGCCCGGATCCAGCTCGTCGTTTCCGCAGCCTCCCATGCTCGGCGAGCAACTCCAGTTGCTGCCGACACCCGTTATGAAGCTACAGCAACAATGGTCCTCCGCGCTGCATCCCGAATTGAACCATTCGCATTGGTTGATTTGGCGAAGTGTCACGCCGCCCAGCTTCATGGCATCGGCTGCGGTTCCGCTATTGTCGGTCTGCAAAAAAAGCTGGACACCGCGCGCGATGCCGGGCTCGATATGTCCAAGTTCATCCATGCGGAATCCACTGGCGGCCCCATGGATGCGCACCGTTTTAGAATCCCCGGTCCAGCCGCATTCTCTTGCGCCGTATAAGATCCCGGTGTTGATCATCAACTGCAGATTGAACTGGGTGTCGTGTACATAGGCCCCGATAACATCCCGGTCAGACCCGAAGAAGTCCGGCCATCTTCGCTGTATCTTAATGAGACCCCCGTCCGCGGTAGAATCTGGGTCGTCCTCAAACCAAAGATGGATGCGCTCCGCATCCGCCTGTGTCTCGAGGCAGGGATCCATGATGAAGAGTTCGTACAGGGTTCCGCCGTTGTTGGATACGACTAGGTTGATGTCGATGGAGTAAGCACCCCAATTGCTCATATCCGGTGTGGGGCACACGTCCTTTGCACATGAGGGAGAAGGCAGGTGAAGTCCCGGGCCCTCCACGAACCATTCGGCCGAGGTCGTCGTGGATTTACCGAGAACGAGGTCTTTGCCCGTCGCGCCATTGATGATGCTAACACCGTCTTGCGCGTTTGACGGATTGATCCACCAACCACGGCCGGCGAGCCAGGCCGCCACATCTCCCCCTGGGTAAGTCTCGAACGACTCCACCCAATCTCCGACGGATGGCACTTCGCAGAAAGCGGGAATCGCATCACAGACTGTCTGACCGGTTTCGCAGGCGTCCGCGATCCCGTTCTTGTCGGCGTCGAATTCCGCCCAAGTATCGAAGTTGATGTCGTTGGGATCGGGAAGCATGGTATCTCGCAGCGCCATTGCCGCCGCGCAAGAGTCGATCTCGCCGTCGTGGTCGCAATCGCAATCGCAGGCGAAAGGGTCCGCCGAGGAGAGGTCGCATCCGAAGTCAAGAAGGGCCTCGGTGACGAGGCAGTCGTCCCCTCCCTCGCAGATGTCCCACTCGTTCGGGATGCCGTCGCAATCCTGATCGGGTGGCGACGGTTGGCACGCGAGACGGACGATATTGTCATGTTCGTCGGGGTCACAGTCTAGTTGCGCCTGATAGAACTGACAAATATCGCCAATGCCGTCTTGATCGCAGTCGCGCTGCCGGGGGTTGCACGCGGCCGGGCAGTTATCACAGAGGTTGGGTACTAGGTCGAGGTCGTCATCCAAGGGTGCCAGATCGCAGAACCAAGCTGCAATTATCTCAGCTATGTCCTCTGCTGTACCCGGATCGCATTCCTCAGTGTCGAAGCATAGGAAGGGATTGAGCCGCTCGGTCCGGCCTGCCGTGGCTGGAGTGCATGGCGGACAGCACGCTGCCAGCTCTTGCATGAACTGGTCGCGCTCGGGAGCCGTCGGTATGGGATCAGGGGTGCAGAAGTTGAAAGGCCCGTCAGGAACGGCCTGGTAGGCAAGGTGATCGTCCCCACACGGGAAGATGTTCTTCCAGGTAGGCCCCATCCGAAGCGTGGACACGCGGATCCCGGCCGCCTTGGCTTGCTGCGTGAAGTAACGGATGTGGCACGTGCGGTTGCAGAACCCGAATCCCGGTTCTTCCGCACCGGAAAAGCACTCCGCGGACGGGTCGTCGCAATCCCAACCTTCGGTTGGACATCCTGACGGATGCGAATAGCAGGGCGGAGGGCACGGTGGCGGAAGACGGTACTCCCCGGTGGTCAACAAGATGATATGTTTCTCGGTGGCGGCGGACGCGACGAGCTGGGCCGTGGCATCGCGAATGCCGATTTCCATCAGGCTTCCGGAAAAGTGCCGCGTTCGCTCAAGCGCGAGCACGTCGGCGACAAGCTGTGCCTTGTTGGTTTCATCGGAGCCGGGAGGTTCGCGGATGACCGTTGGCGAGATCCAATAGTCGCCGTTGATGTCCGCTGAAATCTCGGAGAACTGGACGACCCCAATCTCGTAGCTGCCGTCCTCGAACAAGCCCGGTAGGGATATGAACTCGGCGATCCCCTCGATCGCCAGGTCGAAGTAGTTCTCGCCGAACCGCGGGAACATGCTCTCGGAGCTATCGACCACGAACATGATCGATACGACCGGGGGGTCTGGCGGGACTATGGCGAGCGTGGGCCGCAGGTCGGCGGACCACTTGACGGTCGCTAGGAACCCCGCTACCAGACCAATGCTGAGAAGACCGATGCACGTTTTCTTTTGGTTTGAGGACATGGCCATCCTTCGAATACGCGGCCTTGCGCTGTCGCGCGGAATGAAGAACACACTTCTGGAGCTACGACGAGGCGTCCGCCTCGATAAGGAGGGTAACTCCAGCCCACGTAGACAGTATCGGCGTCACTTTCGAGCGCCTTAAGCACAATTGCACTACTGACGGAATGCGGCGATTCTTGCGCCATTAAAATGTATTGGAGCAAAGCCTAGCTCTCAGTAGATGGCGTAGGGGTCTTTCGGAAGGGGCTTTCCAGCGAAGCTCCGAGGAGTGGAGAACCGGTCCGCTATCGAAGAGAACGGGGATTCTGGTAGGGAGCGTAGATCAGGTAGCTCAGACTCATGTCAACGTTCCAGACTCGTGTGTCGCTCTCCCGTGGGGCATGGATGCGTAGGTTGGAGATGCTCAACGCGGGATCGACCGCCGTGAGATGATGGGCGAATCGTACCAGGTCGCGCAGGGTGACATCCTCGAACATCAAGCGGACGGTGAACCGCTTGTAGGGTGTCTTGGGTACGCGCACCGGGAGACTCGGGTCGTTTCCCACCCATCGCTCCAGGGGGATGCTCGCGGCCTTCAATGAGTCGCGGACTTCGTCGAGCAGTTCGTCGTTGGGGCGTTTTTGCTCGGTGGCCTGACGCGGCGCTGTTCGAAGGGCGGCAATAGCACCCGCATCGACGGCCATGTGTTCCACCTGAGCGATGAGGTTGCCATGTGAGCTTTCGGCCGACGCCAACGCGCGGCCCTCCAGCCAACACCAGAGCCCGAGCGACAGGCAAACGGAGACGATGACCGCGCGCCGGCGCGTCGATGCACCTTGGGTGAGACTATGGGCGCTGCTCATCGGTGAGTCTCCTGGCATGGATCTTGAACTCGACGGTACGGTCCTTGCGCAGCTTCGTTCGAGGTGGATCGACGGCGAGCATGGGGATCTGGTTGAGCTGCTGGACCAGCTCACCGGCGGCGCTGTGGCTGGTGGTCTGACCGGAGATGCGCAACGCGCTATGGTTTACGCCGATCTCGGTTACGTGAAGCTTAAGCCCCGAGGGAATCCGTGCCACCGCTTGCTGAAGAAGCTCAAACGCCGCCAACCCGTTGAGATCGATTGAGTTACCGCGCCCCGTGGCCGTCTCGGTGAGCCCTTCCAGTTTGATGCGCTCCGACTGAAGCCGGAGTGATGCGCCCGGCGGAATCGGCTGGTCTGGAAACGCCTGCCGATAGATATCCGCTCGAAGCTCACGCAGCTCGTTCATGGCATGAGCGTGCGATACAATGTCAACCCGCATGCGAACGGCCAGGACGCCGAACAGGACAGCCGTTGCGACCGCACAGTTGACCAGCCGCCGGGTCACGCTCTTCCATCGGCCGGAATAGGACAGCTCATTCTGCCGAAGATCGACCAAGCCATCCGCCTGTTGCATCGCATCGAGCAGGAGCCCGGGAGCTGTTTCGCGTGGACACCGAATCACGGTTCCACCGGTGCTTTCAATCGCAGATTCCACGGCTTGCGTGTCGGCGCCCTCGCCCAGCTCCAGCAACCGCCATTGATCATTGCCCGGCGGTGCCAACGCCAAGCATGTGGCCAGATGATGAGGCACCAACGGGTCCGAGTCTTGACCGAGATAGATGATCCGAATTTGGTCGGCGACCTGGGTTCCCGCGCCCGGCGTCAGAACTATGAGGCGCCTGTCATCGAGGAGGATCGTGTTTGTTCCGGATGCGGTCTCCGGCCAAGCCGTGTTCGGCAGAAACGGCGCGACATCGACCGTAACCACTTCGGCAGGGAAGCAGTGATCGTCCAAGGTATTCAGAAACCGGCGCATTGCCTCGGTCGGTACGCCCATGACCAGTGAGGCGTCACCGGCAAGCGCCTGCCTAACGCACGTCACGTCTTCGAGTTCAAAGGGAACGTACTGTTCATACTCGAACACGACCGCCTGATCGCCACCGCGATCGGCGAGGTTGTCGACAAGATGGGGGCAGCACCAGTTGCTCGGCACGATCAATTGGCAGACTGCGCCGTCCGGGTAGTCGGACCGTAGCTGTTGCCCCAGATTCTCCGCCACCGGAACGAGAGACTCCGCGTCGTCGGGGGAGTGCGGCGCCTCCACGCCGTATTCGTACAAAGCGGAGCGGCTCCAGCGCCGATCACTGCGCTCGTAGCGCGCTACGTAGGCCACCCGATCGGTCAACAGAATGGTGAGTTTGTCATCCAACGCTATCTTCTCGATCTACCCTTCGCGCGTTTCCCGCGGCTTGCTTTGCGTTCCGGTACCTTCACGTCGTGTGTCTTTCCGCCTCGGCTCAGCCGGGCCGTTCCTGTTGAAACACTGACAATGTCGAACCCATCAATCCGGCTCGACGCGGATCGCACGCGCTGTGCGCCCCGCTGATCCACAAAGAGGCCCCAGGACCGGCCACTCTCGACGAACGTTGCCAAGAGCTTCGGCAAGCGGATCGGCGGTGGCGGTGGTGCCGGCTTGGGCGGCGGGGCCGCTTTCCGCTTGCGTTCGATCAGGGTTTGTCGAAGGTTCCGGCTCCAGATTGCATCGAACGCATCGAGCGGGGCGCGCCCCGCGTCCTGACGTCCACTCATCTTGAGCGGCAGCTCCGAGGGCGGCTGCGGCACCTCAGGCGGCCCATGAAGAAAGACGGCTTCCGCAACGATCCAGACGATGCTGGCGACGAGGCCCCATTGGACCACAGCGCCCAACGCTTCGAGATGGCGAACTCGTACATGCGTCATCGCTACACCGCCAACCTGAGAAGGACGTTTGCCCTGTCTTGATCGACCGACGCGATCACGTACCACCGGCGTGCGCTGCCCGCGATCGACGTTTCGATCTCAAGTGCATACACTGTTCGGCCATCAGTGCCCCAAAAGGAAACCAGATCCGACCATACCTTCTTGGGTTGCGTGGTGTTCGATTCCTGGGTGAACCGCCACCGAAACACCTCCTCGAAGGCCTGTTGTTCGATCAACTGGTCAAACCACAGAAACGATGGCAACGGCGCCTCACCCGGTTCGGAAACGATGGGCGTTACGCGAAGGTTAGGGGGAGGCAACCCGTTGGCTCGGGCCAGTTCTCGAAGCTGCGTGTCGATACCGCTGGAGGCCGTGACCGTCGCCAGTTGTCTCTTGCTGTTCTCCCTGACGATCGCGCACTCGACGCGAACGTCGGCGAACTCTACGAGGATTCGATCCGCTTGGCCAGTAGATGGCGACGGCGCGTTGGCGGCACGCCTTGCCAGCAGTTGCGGAAGCAAGACCAGCAGGCTATCGACGGCCAGCTCGTGATCGAGCGTACGCGCGTCCGCGGAGGCCGCCATCGACTCGGTTGCGGTGAGTAGCGCCAGCCCTACCCCGGTCGTTGCCAAGAGCGAAACCAGCAGAAGCGTCAGAACAAGCACGAAAGCGGAGGGTCGCTGGTAGTGGAGCCGTTGCGGCATCACTGGACCTCCGGCCATGCGCCTGGAACGAACACCGTTCGCACGCCTCGCCGCTGATTCGATCCCGTCCATTCGCAACGCAGCCGCACGGCCTTGGGAGGCCCATCGCTCCTCTGGTCCCGAGTCGGTTCTGACACCCAACCGCTGGCGTCGCGGTACATCTCGACCGCCACGGCATGCAGGTGCCGGGCCAACGTGTGTACGCTCGGGCGGCGAGCGGCGTCGGTTAGATAAACGACCTCACGAAGTAGCTGCTTGCTTCCTGGCAGCTCAGGATCCTCTCGCACCAGATAGCTGATCTTTGCCGGAAGACGCCGCCGAAACAGGCTGTCCGTTGTGGCCCCGTCGGCAAGCGCGATGATGGATATCAATCGATCGTTGGCTGGATGCAGCTCAATGGCCGAGCCGACGCCGGGCAGCCAGGAGATCACGAGACTGATGTCCTCCTGAAACTGATCGAAAGGCAGTGACCGAGCCCGTCGTTCCGCGAGCTCGGCCGTCACGATCGCTCGTGCCCGGAGTGTATCGACGGCGATGAACGAAGCGACGGAAAGAACCACACCACCAAGAAGCGTCGCGAGCATGACCTCCACAAGCGTGAACGCCGGGCGCGGAATGAAACCGCACGGTTTCCACAGCGACCTTGGTTCCTTACGGTGCACCGTCATGTCGAACGATCCAGTGAAAACTACGGCTCCACAGTTCCATATTTGCGGCGTCGTTGACCCGGATGATCTCCAGCCGAACATCCTGTCCTTGAAGGTTCCCGGGCAACCGCGCCGACTCAACGGACCGGCGCCACGACCATCCCGGCTCGCCCTCCACGGAGCCGGATGCGGGCGCAGTCAGATCCACCTTAGCGAGGCGCCACTCCGCGATCAGTTCCTGTGCTATGGCCCGCGCAGTCATCTGCCGTCTGGCATCCGAAAGTTGCCCGAGGTTGTTCGCCCTGGCCATCAGCATGGCTGTGACCGAACTGCCTAGAATCACGATGGCGGCAACCACCTCGATCAATGTGAGGCCCCGTCGGCGCGTACGTAGGATCCGCTGGGCCTCTCTATCGTATCTGGCTTCAGCGGGTTCCATGATTAACCTCGCCGAGGCTCCGCACCTCGCTCGTATCCCCATTCAAGGTTACCGACATGTCTGGGCCTGCCGACGCAACGAACACGATATCGTAGCTCGGATGACTTCGACCGGGCGCGATCGGTAACAGCCAGTGTCCGTCTGTGTCGCGGCCCCCGTCCATCCTTTCAGGCGCCGACACGGAGGTGACCGAAACTCGCCGGGGGAACCGGATCGCTACGACCTCCACCCAGCGCCAAGCTCCCTCAACGAAAACCGGCCTACTCATGGAAAGGCCGTGCGGCGACAGCTGGATCAGGTGCGGCCTGCCGGTCCGGTTCGCCTCGACGACCGCTAGCCTGTGGAGCGATCCGAGTTGCGACATCGCCGACTGGACGCGGGCTTCGTCGTCAAGCGCCTGTGCGCCGAGGGTGACGACACCCAGCAGAAGCGCCATGATCGTGACGACCACCGTGATCTCGATCAACGTAAACGCGCGTCCAGTTCGGGAACGCCTCACTCCTGATTCTCCTCCAGCTCCCAACTGGTGATATCCATGTTCGCTCCCGTGCCACCCTCCTGGCCGTCAGCCCCGTAGCTCACGATGTCGTAGACACCGTGAATGCCGGGGTAGATGTAGATGTATTCCCGGCTCCAAGGATCCTTCAGGTTGTTGGTCAAAATGCCGTTGGCATGGCGCGGCGTCTTTTTCGTGAGGATCGCCAGCCCTTCATCGTTCGCCGGGTATCGATCATGCTGCATGAAGAACAACGACAGCGCGTTGCGGATGGTGGCGATCTCGCTCTGCGCCACGTTCTGTTTCGCCGTCACCAGGTAGTCCGTCACGGAGATGGTCACCACGGTCGCCAGCACCCCGATGATCACGACCACCACCATGAGCTCCACTAGCGTAAACGCCGATCGTACCGCAGATTTCTTGAGAGGTTGTTTCATGAGTGTCCCTCGTCTAGCCTATGAGTCGCGTGGCCTCCAGAATGGGCATCATCGTGGCGAACACGATAAAGCCGACCACCGCGGACATGATGATGATTAGAATCGGTTCGAGCGCGGCCGTGAACTTCCCGATCGCGAGGCGAACCTCCGTGGCGTACCCGTCCTTCAACTGCGTGAGCATCTCGGTCAGCTCGCCTGCCTTTTGACCGACGCCAACCACGTGGACAACCAACGGCGGGAAGATGCGCGAACCCTCCATGGCCGGTCCGATGTCGCTGCCGCGCTGAATCGCCGATTCAAGGCGGCCTAGCTCCTCATACAGAACCAAGTTGCGTGACGTCGATCGGGTCAGGCGAAGCGCTTCGAGAAACGGAATACCGCTTCGGAGCAGAAGCGACATGATCTGGGCGAACTGCGCAATGATCGCCTTGCGTAGTAAGGTACCGGCCAGCGGCAACCGAAGCTGCCATGCATGCATCCACCGGCGACCGGGCTTCCAACGCAGAAAGAGCCGAACGCCCATGGCCAACAACACGGCCGTCGTGACGATACCCAACCAGTACTCGATCAGCAGATCGCTGATCGTCTTAAGGACCATCGTGGCGAACGGAAGCGGCCTTCCCGAGGCTTCGAGAACCGTGAGCAACTGCGGGACGACATACGACATCAAGAAGATGGACACCGCGGTTCCGAGGATCGCCAGAATCACGGGGTATGCGAGAGCCGTAACCAGCTTGGTTCTGGTGCTCTGCTGTTCGCGGATGTATGCAGCTAACTCACCAAGGGACACATCGAGCTGCCCGGACATTTGTCCGACCTTGACCGCACTGCAAAAGACCGTGTCGAACCAACCGGGATGAACCTCCAGGGCCTCGCTCAGCGAACTCCCGCCCGCAATCCTGTCACGAACGTCGTGAAGAACCGGAACGAAGGGCCCTTTCTGCTGGAGGATCAACACGTTCAACGCCTCCACAAGCGAAATCCCCGTTCGAAGCAGCATGGCGAGCTGACGAGCGAATTCCGATGTCGCCTCCTGTCGACGCTTCCTTCGCGCAGGCCATGCGGCGGCCGTGCGCTCCCCAGGTCGCACCGGGTCGAAGGCCATGAGGCGAAGCCCCTGACCGCGCAGCAGCTCTCGACCGGTGGCCGGGGTGTCCGCGGTGATCGACCCGGTCAGGGAACGACCGTCCGCACCCAGCGCTTTGTAAGCGAATACCGGCATGGCTGTCCTAGTTCCGTTCTCCGATCGCCACCTGACCTCCGTCGGGGTTCTGTCTCGATAACGACTCCTCCTGCACGTCGAGTTGCGTTACCCGGGCGACCTCCTCGACGGTCGTCTCACCAGCCAGGAGCTTCTCCACGGCGTTCTGCCGCAGCGTGACCATGCCGGCGTTGGCGCCACACGTTCGAATGGCGCTGGCCTTGGTTCGCTGAACGATCAACTCGCGAATCTGTTCGTCGATCTGCAAAAGTTCGAACACGCCCACCCGGCCGCGATACCCGGTCATCGAACAGTGTTCGCAGCCCTGGGCGTCGTTGATCGTGGCGCCCTCCAACGTGGCATCCAGTTGAAGGAGTTCGATGTCAGCCGGACCCAGCATCGCGGGCCGCTTGCACTTGACACAAACCGTGCGCACCAGGCGCTGGGCGATACAGGCGACCAGACTGCTCGCCACGAGGTACGGCTCGATGCCCAGATCCAGCAAACGGGCGACCGCGCCGGCGGCGTCATTCGTGTGCAACGTGCTGAACACGAGATGCCCGGTCAGTGAGCTCTGAACGGCCATTCGCGCCGTTTCCTCGTCCCGAATCTCTCCCACCATGATGATGTCGGGATCCTGGCGCAGAACCGCCCGCAGCCCAGTGGCGAAGCTCATGCCCTTCTTGGTGGCAACCTGAGTCTGACTAATCCCCGGAAGCTGGTATTCGATGGGATCCTCCAGCGTTAGTATGTTCTTCGCCCGGCAGTCGAGGTGTTGTAGGGCGGCGTACAGCGTCGTGGATTTTCCGGAACCGGTGGGGCCGGTCACCAGAATGATCCCGTGTGTGCGGTCGATAAGCCGCTCGAACAAGTCTCGATCCCTTGACGGCATGCCGAGTTCCGACAGAACGAGGAGCCGCGCGGACTTATCCAGCAGTCGAAGCACCGCTCGTTCGCCGAGACTTGTCGGGATCACGCTAATTCGCAGGTCAACGACTTTCTCACCGATGGTGACGGTGGTTCGTCCGTCCTGGGCAACGCGTTTTTCCGCAATGTCCATCTGGCCGATGACCTTGATTCGGCTGATCACCTCGTCGAGGAGATGGCTCGGAATGTCCAGGTAGTCGTACAGGATCCCATCGATTCGAAGACGTGCCTGGACGCTTTGGGCGAGCGGCTGAATATGCACGTCGCTCGCCCGCCGCTTGACCGCCTCAAACAGGAGCATGTTGACGAGCTTGATCACGGGCGCGCGAGAAGACGTGTCCAGTAGATCGCCATCCTCGGTCAGCATGACATCCACAGCGATTTCGCCGCTGTTCGGAGCATCTCCGAGAACCGAATCGAAGTCTGAACTCTTCTCGACATACGCATGATTGATGCTATCCTGGACCGTTGCCTGAGCGGCCAGGGCCACCGCAACGGGCACCTGCAGCCTAGCGGCCACATGGTCAACGATAGCTAAGTCGAAAGGAGCACTCGTGATGATCGTCGCGACGCCCTCAACGGCTCGCAGGCCGACCATCCCATGGCGCCGGGCGAACGCGATGGGTATCCGCTCGACGAACGCCGGATCAAGTTCATCGGCGTCGATCGATGTGCGGACCTCCATGGACATGAGCGTTCCCAGCAGAGCCAGATAGTCCGGCTCGCGAATCAGCCCTTCTCTAAAGACCTCCCGGAGCAAGTGTGCGGGTGAGCACGATCCTGCCGTCAGCGCCGCCTCGACCTGCGAGACTCGTTCGGTGGGGACGTCTTTCTCCTGAAGCCCTTCTAGGAGCTGCTCGGAGACTGTCCCTGGCGGGGCGAGTCGTTGCCCCGCCTCGACAGCGGTCTGTGTCGTTAGCGCATCCACAAGTAGATGTCATCCGGGTAGTCTCGATTCACAACTGATGCGCGCTTCAATTCGTTTTGGCTGATGATCTTCAGATCCTCGAACTGATCGTCACGGAGAATCGTCGCGCGAATGAATGCGTATATGCGCGTCTTCGACCGTACCCGCTCGCTGCTTTGAAACAGCACGCCAACGCCCGGGATGCGCCCGAGTAACGGCACCTCGGTAACCGAGTCCGCTTCGTTCTCTGTGACCAATCCACCCACGATGATCGTGTGGGCGTCCGGGATCTCGACCGTACCGGAGAACGTGTTGGTGGTTCTTGGTGGGGGGACTCCGCCGGACCCACTCCCGGTGAAGTTGCTGAAATTCAGGGAGTAGTCCAAGGTTAGATAATCGCCCTGCGCGATGTGCGGCGTCACCGTCAGCGTTGTGCCGGCCGACGCAAACCCCGCAAAGGACGTCGTGGCAACGGTGTCGGAGGCGTTGACACTGGTGAACGGAGACTCTTCCACGCTGCTGATAGTGGCGGCCGTGTTGTTGCTGACGATGGTCTTTGGTGTGGCCATGACCCGACTATCTCCGTGTGCCGCGATGGCTCGCAGAAGAATCGGGGTTTCAAACGGGCCGGTGATGATGCCGTTGAGTCCGCCACCTGGATTTAACGTTCGCGATCCCGTCGCCAGGTTGATACTTGATAGCCCGAAACTCGAAAAGAGCAGCGATTGGAAGCCGCCGTTGCTCTCCTCGTTCGCCAGCTCGATGCCCAGACTTAACGAATCATTGAACGTGATAGCGACCAATGTCATCTCGATCACCGCCTGCGGCTGGCGAACGTCGAGTGTCTTCAGCAGTTCATCGAGTCTGGAATGAAACTCTCGCGGACCGATGGCGATGATCGAATTGGTGTGTTCGTCATAGGTCATGACGAAGTCCTGACCCTCAACGCGCGTAACCTGGGATGAGGGGCTCCCCTCCGACTCAATCGGCACCTGCGCCGGTGGCATCGGCAGCGGTTGGCCGGAACCCCGCGGACCAGGTGGCCGATTGCGCCCGGGGGGAACTCGCCGCCCGGACGCCCGCCGCCTCGCTTCAACTGAAGTCGAGGCCAGCACATTCGGCAGAATCTGGGATAGCACACCGATCAGGTCACTCGCCAGCCGGTTCTTCGGTCGGTAGATGCGGATCGGTCGCGTCGATTCCGCCGACTTCACGTCCTCCGTCAACAGCAGCCGCTCAATCTTCGCGTGGACTTCCTGCGGCGCCGTGACGTACAACCGATTCGCCCCTTCATCGAGGAACAGCCGCAAGGCACCCTGGGCGGCGAGGTCCGGGGCGAGAACTTTCTCGACCAGTCTGCGGAGCCGATCGGCCGACATGTGTTTGGGCGTATACGTAACGGACATGCGCGTTTCATTTGTTTCCACGTCGAAGCGCTGGATCAACTCCTTTGCCTCTCCGACGGTGGCATCCGTACCGAGCAGGACTATCGTGCCCGCCTCCGAGTTCGGATACATCGTGGCAGGTGGCTTCCGTACCCCGTTTAGTTTCGCCTTGTCCGTCAAGAGCTTCGTGACGCGTTCGGCAAGGATCTTGGGATCATAATGGCGAACCGTCACCGTTTCCGTCTCGACCGGTACCGGGGTCGTGTCGAGGAGACTGACGATCTCCAACGCCCGGGCGATGGCCGACTCGTAGTCCGTGATGATGACCACCGCCCGATCCGGCACCTCAATAACAGAGGCCTGCGGCGAGGAAAGAAAAGCACGAAGGTGCTTGACGATACCCGCCATGTTCCGGGAGGCGATCGGAACCACCTGGGTCACGATACGGTTGGAACTCGGGTCCTCCGTGCCTGCTGCCTTCCGAATGTCACGCACGTGGCGCTGGAGTTCCTTCGTTCGCACGATGCGCAACCACCCGTCAACGTCTCCCTCGACAAGGGCCAAGGCGGACATGCGTAACATGCTTCGCAGGAGATCGAGGAGGTGTTCCTTCGGTACTTCCACTTCACCGGGCCGGAAGACCACCGTTTGATTGCGAACCTCGTCTCCGTAGATGATCTTGATGTCCAGGTTCTGGCTGACGAAATCAACGAAGGCGGAGAGGTTCACCGAGTCCGGGTAGTTGACAGCGATCACGTCGTCCGGTGTAGCGTTCACCTGTCGCGCATGGGCCCGGCGAGGTGGGCGCGGTCGCTTCTGTGCCAGAGCCTGCGGCCCCCACGCTGCGTGTACGACCCAAGCCAGACCGACCGCAGCTGCGACCCGATATTTGCGATTGCGAGGAATGGAGCACGTCGATATCATATGTCCACGCCGGAACAGTCAACCGGGCAAGGCCGTCCGCCGCGGCCGCTGATCTGAACAATGTGGGGACGGTCGCGTTTCTGCCTTACTGGGGCACACTCCGTATGCATGCCATGACAACACGGCCGTCAAAGCCCGATTTGTCCGCGGAGCTGTCTCGCGAACGCTCGTTACATCGGCATTCAAGTGCCCCTTCCCGAGAAAGCCGACCTTCAGACAGTGGGCGGTTGAGAACCCGTGGAGGACGCATCTGGCGCCGCGGAGATCAGAGAATCTCGTGCAGGAGGCTCTTTGTGCCGATGAGAGGACGAGGATGCCCATACTGCGCTAATTCACCTGATGCGGTCACACAGCTTCCAGGCCGGAGGTCAGATGGAAACACCCACACCGATTGTACCGCATCGCACGAGATATGACGGTCTCCTCCTCTGCTCGGCGGTCTGCATCTCTCTTCTTCTGGCCGGCTGCTCCACCAAGCCTGACCGAGGGCACTACCAGACGCTTCCCAAGCCGCTGAACCGCGACTCACGCGCCGCGGAGCGCCTCAACGACGAGGGCATGGTGCTGATTGAGGCCGGCAAGCTGAACGAGGCGGAACCCAAGTTCCGTGAGGCACTTGAGAATGACTTGTTCTACGCCTCGGCGCACAACAACCTTGGTCTTGTGCTCTTACGCACGGATCGTCATTACGAAGCCGCGTGGGAGTTCGATTACGCGGCGAAGTTAGTGCCGCACGCGGGCGAGCCCCGCAACAACCTCGGTTTGCTTTATGAGAAACTCGGCCGGCTCGACTCTGCAATCGAGGCGTACGATGCGGCTCTTCAGATCGACCCGCAAAACACCGTCGCCATGCGACACTTGGCCAGAGTACTGGTCAAGGCGAACCGTAACGACGATCGAGTCAAAACCCTGTTTGAGAAGCTGCTGGCGGTCCCCGGCGACGGCCAATGGGATACCTGGGTACGGGGACAGGCCCTTCGGCTGGGAAGACACAAGAAGCATGGCACCTCCTTCTCGACCAAGTTGTCCGACTAAGGAGGATTGTTTCATCCGCCGGCATGGAGCGGGGATTGCGAGCCCTCGGAGGGTATCCAGGCTCGTGCATCGACCTCTGAGGCTCCCGTGTAACCCACTCCATGCTTGGGCGCGTTCAAGCGAAGCCCAGGACTTGCCGACAAGAGCGCACGCGTATGACCTCCTCAAGTGAGCACCCTTGAAGTCGGTCGGAGACACTACGGAAACCACTGCGATGAAACATACATCAGTCGTCTTGGCGGCCCTGTACTCGTCCGTTTTCGTGGCCGGTTGTGGCCTGCCCGGTTCATCGGCCCCGAATGGCATGGACGGCGACGATGCCGACGGAAACCTCTCGGCCGCCGAAGTGGCGTCACAGACTGCCGCGGCAGCGGTCAAGGCTGTTGCCAGTATACTGCCAGTGACGGACCTGCAAGCCATCTTCGAACAAGGCCAATCACTTCCGACATGTCCAACGCTCGAACTCGATCCTTCAGGGGCGTCCATCGTGCTCTCGTTAGTCTACGCCAATGGCTGTACGCCGGCTCGGGTTGCGGCAACCTCAGTGTTTGAGGGCACGGTCTCAGGAACCGCGTTTATCTCAGTCAACGGATTCGAGTTCACCATGACGGATTTGGCGATCGATGGACAAACCCTGACCGGGCGGATCGCGGGTAGTTTCTTCACCGTGGACACCGGGATCGACTTTGCCGTGAACCTGAATCTGGTCACTGCCAGCGGTCTAACCATCCGCGGGAACGCTACAGTAGCGTTCAACGCGGGCTCGGGTGAGTTTTCCATTCCCGAAAGCACGCTTCAGGCGGCCATGCCATCGGGAGACGTAGTCGAGATCACGTTCTCGACAACGATCGTCGATGCCCGAGTCAGCGGGAGCTTCGTCCCGTTCGCCGGAACGGCGACCGTCGAGTATCTGGCCGCCTCGGAAGAACCCCTGCCGCAGCCGGAAGCCGTAGAGTTCTCACGATAGATCCGGTGACGCATCGCTTGCGATTGTTCACCCTGCCCCCGTAGAAGGGCGTTTCGGGCAAAAGTGTGCTCACACGCAGAAAGGTGCAAGACGACGAGCGAAAGGCTCTTTCCCAGTCGCCGGATGACGTTCCTGGTTTCGGAAGGCTGCGGTGACGTGGCGCTTCGTGCCGACGTCGAGCGTCTCCTGGAATCGAGCCGGAGCGCCGATCCCGGATTCCTGGAATACCGGACCTCGCGCGGGAAATCTTCGAAGATCTCACCCGGCCGCCCGAATAGCCGACCGCACTCCGGGGTACGTTCAGGTTCCGCTCACGCCGTCAACAAGGGACGCGATCCTTCGTTCGATAACGAGGCTTCGCTCGATGACCGCGCCGAGCAGTCTCTTGAGGTCGCGACGAAAGAGGCGTTTGAAGTCGAGCGGGTCGGTGCTCGCCGACACTCCTTCACGGTCAACCTGAGTCATACAGGCGTGAGCGGGCATGACCGGAACCTTAGATCGCGTTCGCGGGCCGATAAGAAAGCACCCCGTGCCTCAATCCGATCCGCTCGTCCAGCCACGGACGATTCTTTCCGATAAACGGGTGACACGCGTTTCCGTAACACGACCTCGGCTCCCGGAGAGGCCCGTTCGTGAAGCGACCCAGACCATATCGATTCTTTGCTAACGGCGCGCTCTTGCCGCTCATCCTTTCGCTAACCCTGGTGCTTCCCGCGACGGCGCAGCCGCCCGTCCTGGAAGAGTCTCTTTCGCTCCAAGCGCTCATCGACCTGCCCGAAAACCAGTTGGCCACGATCGACATCGAGATATAACCGAAAGTTGTGGATCGTGACGGGATAAAAAAGCGGCGTATC
>CBDUXT010000084.1:0-24705 GCA_965371245.1 uncultured bacterium
TCGCCAAGATCGGGGCGGCCGCTCATGTGGCCGCGATGAAGGCAACCGCACCGGAGCGCCGCGTGGCGGACGTGGCGGCCGCGTTCCTCTCGGTCGTGGTCGCCAACGAGTGTACGACGAGTTTCTCGCCGATCGTCACCACCCACGGAGAGGTGTTGCACGTCGAAGGGTTCCGGGGCGTCCTGGAACCGGGTCGACTGCTATTGGTCGATGCGGGGGCCGAGGAGCCGGGCGGGTACGCCTCCGACATGACCCGCACCTACCCGGTGACCGGCGAATACTCGCCCATGCAGCGTCAACTGTGTGACACTGTGCTGCGGGCCGAGCGCGCCGCCATCGATGCCTGCGTGCCCGGCAAGCGCTACCGCGACGTACACGACCTGGCGGGCCGTGTGATCTGCGAGGGCCTCGTCGAGGCGGGTCTTTTACGCGGAAACATCGACGACCTGGCCGGTCGGGCGGCACACACCCTCTTTATGACCCACGGCGTCGGGCACCTCATCGGCCTGGACGTACATGACATGGAGGACTTCGGCGACCTGGCCGGCTACGCCGCTGGTCGAACGCGCCGCCCGGAGTTCGGCAACAAATACCTCCGCCTCGATCGCGACCTGGCCCCGGGCATGTCGGTCACCATCGAGCCGGGCATCTACTTCGTGCCGGCCGTCTGGCAGCAGGAAGAGTTCGTCGCTCCCTTCGCCGACGTGGTCAACCGCCCGGCCATCGAGAAGCTGTTGGAGCAAGACTTCGGCGGCATCCGCATCGAAGACACCATCACCATCCGCCAGAGCGGCGGACCGGAAATACTCTCGGCCGACCTACCTTTCGACCTGGATGAGATCGCCGGGATCGTGAAGGGGCAGTAGCGGGCTGGTTCATACCGCAATCCCGTTTGTACGCCGCGGGGCGGGTAGCATGCCCACGCCGACCCGTGGGAGAGTAGCAAGACTTGCGGCGGGCAATAGCCCGCCCTACCCAGCTCCGCCGTCCCGAGCCGCGGGCTTTCAGCCCGCGCGGACTCCCGGCGATGAATCCCTCGCCAAGCGCGACACGCGGGTGCCATGGTCCACGCTCGCGTGGCCATGCTTGGCGGGTGCCTCGTTCTTGCTCCGCGAGAGTGTGGAACGGGTACGCTGGACATTTGGCAAGGATCAAGGAGAATCACGTGAGACGAATCGTCCAGTTTGTTTGTGAAGCCATCTAGCGGTACTACTTCAGTGGCAGGTCTAGATAATGAGCGTCGGTAGAAAAGTCGAAAAGGCGATCGATATGATGGACGGCGACGATCCTGAAGAGGCTCTATTCGAGATTAGCAGTGCAATCGATGCAACCGCAAAGAAAGAGCGGAAAAAGGGGGTCGTGCCTGCTACAAAGACTTCATCCATGAGAACCTCGGGCTCATAACGGATGTTGCCTTCGGAAAGTCCATTCTCAATCTTCATCTCCGCTTTAAGCATCCAAACATTGAAACGGATGAGCGGGGTTGCTGCACTGTTGAGGATGTTTTTTACCATGCTGTCCGTTGCGGTCTTTATCATGAAGCTACCCTGCCAAGCAATCTTCGATTCACAGGCGAAGGGCAAATCAGAGTAGACGAAGACTCGCTAGTGCTGCCATCGTCTCTGGTCTACGGTTTAATAGCCGCCGTAGTAGCGTCGCCCGCCAACGTTGATGAGAGAGTCTCTGGCGGCTCTCTTCTCAATCTGGGATATGGACCGATGTTGTTGAACTGCTTTTGGGGAAAGCGTGATGAATTGATTTGGCTCCTCGACGTGCGGAAGAAAACTAACAAAGCCAAGTAGGGCAGGTCGATGACCTGCCTCTACTATGATCCATGCTCCATCGTCGATGTCCGGAAGGTCTATCGCACTGGACCCCGGCCAATTCGGATCAGGCCAACCCGGCCTGGCGCGGTCATGAAAGATCGCCCAACGCCACCACTCCGGCCGATCGACGCGTGCGTGTTTGACCGGATTGAGGTGGATACAACCACGATGCCGATCGTATCCGAGTTCGTTTGGAATCCACTGGATTCACGTTCGCCCATGGTAACGGCAGGTCATCGACCTGCCCTACCTTCCTCTCTTGGTCACAGATGCTACCACACTCGCGAACGATCACGCTATCCCGCATGAACCGCGGGCCACAGGATGTGCCACACGACGTCGGTCCAGAAGTGGACCCCGACGGCCGCGATCAGGCCTTCGCGCATGTACCGCTGCCCGGCCACGATGCCGACGATGCCGCTCAGCACCAACACCTCGGCGATCACGATCGAGGGTAGATCGGCCGGTGTGGAGACGCCCAAGGCCACCATGGTGGCCGGCAAGTGCGCGGCGCCGAACGCAAGAGAAGCGACTACGTTAGCGATCCAAAGCGCGAGACGCTCGGCTTTCCACCGTCGCAAGGCCAGAGCCAGAAGGTACGCCCACAGCCCCATGACGAACAACCGAAAGAGGATCTCCTCGCCGATCCCCGCGGTTGCGGACGCGAAGATCGAGAGCGGGAACTGCGGGTGCGGAAACCCGGCCCAATCTTCGGACGCCCGGGCGAAGAGGCTATCACCAACGATCAGCACGACGCCCAGTGCCACCCCAATCACCATCGGAACGACAAACCAATGACACCAGCCGGCGCCCTCGCGGTAGATGCCTGGAAGCGATAGTTTTCGCGCGAACCAGACGCCCGCCAGGCCGAGCAGCCCGTAGAGCACAAGCACGATTCCGGCGTTGGCCAAACCAAGAAACCACGTTGGCATGGAGGCGAGTGGTTCGGGCAGTTCCGCGGCGCCCGGGAGCTCATCGATCAGCCCGAGGGCGAAGGCAACGAACACCAACAACGCGTTCGTCGCGAGCAGACCACCGAATACAGTCAGTTGCCGTCGTCGCTGGGACATGGTGTCACCTCAAAGCAGGTTCTGATCATTTTGAGGCCGACGCGTGGCATGGGCAAACTGGTTTACGCTTGCAGGATGACCGGCGGCTACTCACGGACAAGCTACGCCTACACCGCACCCACGTCACGGCTTATCCCGGCCACCCGCGGCTGCGATTCCTGAAGCTCCCGAGGCTGAGATTCCTTGGTCAAGCCCATTTCGTCCACCAACAGTGCGAAAATTCGAGTCTTGGAGATCGCCGTCCGACCTTTTCGGCAGGGTCTGCTTTCTTGTGAAATCAAACGGTCGCCGTTTGCGTTTACTACATGGGGTTGGCCTCACAGACGGATCCGGGTGGTCGCCTCTGCCGGTATCGCACGACATGTCCTGTGGGGGGGCGTTCGAGCGCGAGCTTGGCTTGGCCCAGATTCGCGTTTCCAGTGGGGGCGCCTGTCGATGCCCATCGAAGACTTGGACGACCTTCTGCACCGTAGTTATCGCTTTGCGCTCTCGCTGACGCATGACTCCGTCCGTGCCGAGGATCTGGTGCAAGATGCGCTGGTGGCCGCCATCGGTGCCGGATCGTCCTGGGGTCGAGCCTATCTCTTTACCATCATTCGGCATCGCTTCGTGGACCAATTCCGCCGCGAGGGCGTTCGCATGGCTCGGCCGCTGGAAGACGCCGACGCGCTACCTGCCTCGGCCGAGGAATCCCCCAGCGACTGGGACGAAGAGTTGACCGCGCTGAACGGCGCTCTCGACGAGGCGCTAAAGCAACTGCGGCCGGAGGAGCGCGGAGTGCTATACCTCGCCGCGGTTGAGCAATACACGGCCCGCGAGATCGCAGAGTTGATGGTCTGGCCACGTAGCACCGTGTTGAGCTTGATACGCCGAGCGCGTGCGAAGCTGCGCCGGCATATCACGCACAACCGCTCCGGAGACGGATCGTGATTGAAAAGAGCCTACGCGCTCGGTTGGACGATCACTATCGTAAGGCGACGTTGTCGCCCGACGCCTTGATGCGGCTGCGGTCGTTGGTCTCGGACGCACCCCAACTCGCCGACGCACATCCCGCACACGCGAACGGTCGCGGAGTATTCACGTCGATCTTTTTGGTCGCTGCGTTCGTGGTGGCCGCGTTGCTCCTTGGCACCGGCTATTGGATGGGCCATGCAAGCCGACCTGTGGCGAAACAAGTGGTGGGCGCGGTTGAAGTCGAAAGAGGTGAACCCTTCCGCCGCGGCGTCTCCTCTCCGGAACTCATCGCCGTGAACCTCTATGCGGCATGGTGTCCGCGATGCCCGACGGTCACTCGGATTTTCTCGGAACTTCGCAAGAAACACCGTGACGAACCGATCCTGTTTGTCACGTTGGATGTCACCGACGAAGAAAGGCGTCTGGCGGCGCAGGATCTGGCCTCCGCCCTGCACGTTGAGTGGGCGCTGGGACGACTGCGCGAGACCGGCGCCATCACCCTCGTTGATCCCGGAACCCGAACCGTTTTGGAAACACTGACCGGCGAGGGCGGCGTGGAGCGAATGGAGGTAGCGCTCGCAGGCGCGGGCTCCGCGCAACGCCCCTGATTGTCGGCAATCGCATACTCACACTGGGGAAGAAAACCGGAATGCACTGCCGGGAAAAACGGAGGGGCAACGTTCTTCGGCATCACGACCCCCACAGACAATGGGCGAGAAGTTCGTCTATTGTGGATATTCCAGTGGTCCCCTGGCATGGAGGGCACCGTCACAGTCCCGACGGGCGCGTCGCGCGGGGAGATCGTCGTGTTACGTGAAGGCAATGGGGGCAACGCGTGGGCCGCACACGAGCGTCCGCGTTGATCAATGGCACGGCCGCGACTGTGCCAACGCGCTCTTTGCGAGCGTGGGCTGACTGTTTGAATTCAATCTCGTTAGGAGGATCCTCATGTTCCAAGCTCGTCCCTACGGCGGCATCTTGAGAAACAGGTTGCGCGCCGGCGCTTCGGCTCTGGCTCCCGTCGCAAGTTTGATTTCGTCGGTGTGCATGGCACAGGCACCGGTCCTGTTCGAAGACGTATCCAATCGAATCGACTTCGAGGTAGTCAGCGCGCAGGCGGGCGGAAACAGCCAGACGGGCGCGGCCTGGTTTGACTTCGACAATGACGGAGACTTGGACCTCTTCCTTGCAAACGGCTGCGGAAGGAACAACGGGCTCTTTGAGAACGACGGCACCGGAATGTTCACGAACGTGGCGGCCCAGGCTGGTGTCCAAGGTGGCGTCGGAGCCAACGGCGTCGTGGCCGCGGACATCGACAATGACGGCTTCAAGGACATCTTCCTGACCGGCGAGGGCGGATACCTCGGAACCTGCGTGACGCCAGCCACCCTCTACCATAACGACGGCACGGGAAGCTTCACCGACATCACGGCCGTGTCCGGCATTGTCGGCCCAACGGAAGCGTTCAGCGCCGCGTTCGGTGACATCAACAACGACGGATTCCTGGACCTGTTCATCACCGGAAACGGGCAGCAGTCGGGCGACGGTCCTCCGAACAAGCTGTTTCTGAACAATGGCGACCTGACCTTCACGGATATCAGCGTGTCGGCCGGCGTTGACACGGACCTTGGAGCCTGCGCCGCGTTCTTTTCCGATTTTGATCGCGATGGGTTTACGGATCTGTTTGTGGCTGACTGCGTTCCGTTTGCCACGGGTGGGCCGATCGAGCTGTTCCGGAACAATCACGACCTGACCTTCACCGATGTCGCCCCGCAGGCAGGGTTGGCGAAGATGGGCTACTGGATGGGGCTCGCGCCCGGCGACTTCGACAATGACGGCGACATCGATTTCTTCGTCACGAATCTGGGTAGCGCGTTCAGCGCGTTTCACGCCCTCTATCGCAACAACGGGGATCAAACCTACACCGACATCGGGGCGGAAACCGGTGTCGCCGGGCAGGCGTTTTCCTGGGGGGCCACCATGACCGATTTCGATAACGACGGGTTCGCCGACATCTACCATGCGGGCAATTGTCCACCCACCTTCATCGGAGTCATCGGGAATCCGGGGAGGCTGTTGTTCAATGATCGCGCCGGAGCTTTCAACGACATGACCGCTACGCTCCCGGTGGACCTAACGAATCGTGATGCCTCCGGCGTCGCGGCCGGGGACTTCGACGGCGATGGTTTCCCCGACATCCTGGTGACCACTGACGCCTTCGGCGGTAACCCCGGAAACCCCGTCCTGTTGCGCAACCTCGGGAACGAGAATCGTTCCGTCACGTTTCGGCTCGAGGGAACCGTCAGCAATCGCGATGGAGTCGGCGCGCGCATCCTCGTGACAAGCGGAGACTTGATCCAAACCAAAGAGATCTACGCGGGCTCCAGCTTTCTTTCGATGGACAGTCCCTGGCCGACGTTCGGGTTGGGCACCAAGGACGTAGCGGACCAAGTGCTCGTGCAGTGGCCTTCCGGTACCGTCGATCGATTCGTCAACATCCCGGCCGGGACGTTCGCAACGCTCGTTGAGGGAGCCGGCGTTCCCTGTACCGAGGACGCTCACTGTGACGATGGAAACGGGTGCGTGACGGGTACTTGTACCGCGGGGGTCTGCATTCGTGAGGAGATCGCCGGCTGCACGACGTGCCGGATAGCCGACCAACCCGCCTTTGACAGCATCACGTTGGGCGGCGAATCGCTCGAAAGCGTGAAGAACCGGTTTCTCTCCTTCCGAACGCAGGACGCCCCCACCCGGGCGCAGGCGATTCGGGTCACGTTCCTGGATCTGCCGGCGCCGTTCGACGTTTGGAACGGCGCCAGTCTCTGGGTCGATACGCCCCGGTTGGTAAGTGAAAACGGATCAAAGGTGGCCCCGATCGCGGGAACATCCAGTTTCAACGCGGCCATGCTGACCTGCGAGGGACCGGTCTTCATGCATTGGACCCCTCTCGGTGTAGTCCATGTCTTTCATGAGGGGATCATCCCCGGCGGCACGTATGAAATCCGGGTGGTCGATTTCGACTGTCCACCGACCGCCGACCAAAGGTTCTCACGACGCCTGGAGTTCGTCCAATCTCGGTGGGGCGACGTGGTGACGGATTGTGTGACCAATCCCTGCTCGCCCCCGCAGCCAAACGGTGGGCCGTCAGCCGTTGGCATCATCGACATCGTCGCGGTGCTCGACAAGTTCGGGTCGCGCGCCACGGCCGTGGGTAAGGCCCGAGCAGACCTCGAGGGGCCGGGTGGATGCCTGGACCTGAAAATCAACATTACCGACGTGACGCGCGGGCTCGATGCATTCAGCTCGGTTCCGTATCCGTTCGCGCCAAGCGCGCCGGACCCTTGTAACTCCGTCTGCACCTTCCCGAACTAGCGCATCGAACGCGCGCGCCGAGCGCCCCGTCGGTTCCTGGGGCTGCTCCCACGCCGCCGAGCGTCGCAGCGATCGGATGGGTCCTATGGGCAAGCGGCTTTGCCCGTGCAAGATGACCGGCGACTAGCCGATGGGTGAGCTTTGCCTACCACGGCACCCTCGTCACGACTTGCCCCGGCTAAGGCACGCCTACCACGGCACCCATGTCACGGTTCATCCCGCCCTCCCGCGGGTGGCCATCGGTTCAGCCTTGGGCTACGGTGCGGGTTCCAGAACATTGCCACGGCTCTGTCGAATAGTCGGCAACAACTGCTTGTACGAGCAACCAGCAAGGGGGCATGACCGAATCGGCGGTCAGTTCTCAGAGCACGGGGCGCAAGCCCTGTGACTGGTCTGGTATCCAAGAAGCCCCGTGCTTGTTCGTATCGTGTCCGTGGGCTTGCGCCCACGGCTCTGACGCGGCGTGGCGCAGTCAAGATGGCGTTGCACGGTCCGCCAAAACTGTCACGCACCCACCAGCAAGGCGACGGGGCCTGGCGAGTTTCCTTCACCGCCGTTAGAGTTAAGAGACGATGGTCCGCGTTTTCTCGATGATCCTCGCCGTGCCGTTCTTGGCGGGCTCGGCATACGGCCAAGACAAGACGAAAAGTGATGCCCCTGCCGCTTTCGCCCTGAGCGCAAAAGACTCCGTGGGCGCGGACTGGACAACATGGGGAGGACCGAGCGGCGACTTCAATGTCAGCGTCAAGGGGCTTCTCGACAAGTGGCCGGCTGATGGCCCCAAGCCGCTCTGGAAGCGGCCGCTCGGCGAGGGTTATTCGTCGATTCTGTTCAAAGACGACAAGCTCTACACCACCTTCAGTACCGCCGGCGAAGAAGTCGTGGTTTCGCTCGATGCGGCCACCGGGGCCACGGACTGGGAGCACCGCTACGCCCGCAAGACCTGGGCCGACATGTACGCCGGGTTCGGTCTGGGTCCGAATGCAACGCCCGTCATTGTGGGCGATCGAATCCTCTCGATCGGAATTGCGGGTCACGTCCGTTGCCTCGACCTGGCAACCGGAAAACTCTTGTGGCAACACGATCTGCCCAAAGAGTTTGGCCGTCGTAAGCGCGTTGAAGAGTACGGTTATTCGACCAGCCCGCTCCTCTATCACGACAAGATCATCGTGCGCGTTGGCGGCGACGATCACGCCGTCGTGGCATTCAGCCCCGAGGACGGATCGTTGGCATGGAAGAGTGAAGCGGGCGGAAACAGCTATGGAGCAGCCTCGATCATAAGGCTTGCGGGGCAAGATCAGTTCATCTACTTCGAACCCGAGGGCGTGGTCGCGATCGACCCCACGGACGGGACGCACCTTTGGCGCTGGCGGATCCCCGTGGACAATGGCAATCACCTGACGCCGGTTGTCAGATGCGACGACAACAACCTGTACGTCGCCAGCCAGTTCCGCTCCGGCGGTGGACGGCTTCTAAACATCACCAGGCAGACCGGTAAGTTCAACGTCAAGGAAATCTGGTTCGAGCCCAGGCTGCAAGCCTCCTGCTGGACCCATACCAAGATCGGCGAGTACATCTACGGATCGGCCGGCGGACACAAAGTCTCTTTCTTTGGTGCGTTCAACTGGCGAACCGGGGAAGTCGCCTGGCGCACGCGTGGGTTTCCCATGGCCCAGAGCCTTTACGCGGACGGGAAGATCATCATCCTCGATCAAGACGGAACGCTTTCGCTCATCACGGTGTCACCCGAGGGGCACGAGGTTCGCGGGAGCGTCAAGATCACCGAGCGCGTATCGTGGACCGCCCCCACGCTTGTCGGGACCAGGCTCTTCGTACGCGACCGCAAGAACATCCTCGCGCTTGATCTTGCACAAACGCCTTAGCACGCCGTTGCGGGCTCTTTGCCTCATACAGCGTTTCCAAATTCGAAATTGACGCTTCGTGCTCGAATTTACTCGACGGCGGGTGCCATGGGCAAACTTGTGTGCCGCGCGGGAGGAACGACTCCTGGCGTGGCCCCCGTCAAAGCGTAGGGCAGGTGATTCACCTGCCTTCACTATATCGCCGCCGCACGATCTGACATTCCCCCGACTTGGAGCCGGATGATAGAGGCAGGTCAACGACCTGCCCTACCTGGCTCAAACCATGTTGTCGGGTTCGAAGTGAACACATGGTGCCTTGAGTTCTTTCGACATCGCGCGGCATGTACAACGCCTTCGTGAAGCCTCCGGCGTGTCGGACTCGGCGCGTGTAAAGAGATGGGCAACCCCGCTTGGGGTTGCCCATCCTGTTTGTGTCGGCTTGGCCGCCAACGGCGCGAAACGCGCTGTGATGGGCCCTGGGTTTCTACTTGGGGAAGCAGAAGTTACGACCCTTGACCAGCGGCGGGGTGACGACCATGAACGAGCCGGTCTTCGTACGGGCGACGGCCTTGATCGCGCTCTTCCCGAACTTCGCACAGAGGATGGTCTTGCACGAGGTCGGGGTACAGTTCCGGCTGTTGAAGTTCTTGTTCGTCGACTTCGCCCAGCGCGAAACCTGCGCCTTGGACACCGTCTGAACGATGGCGCCCTTGTTGATCCAATTGGCGAAGGTGTTCAGGACCGCCGGGGTGGGGCGAGTGAACCGACCCGACGTTCCGGTCGTCTGAGTGATGAGCGTCTTGAAGGACTGCACCTTGCCGGTGAAGCAGTTGCAGCAGCCCTTGTAGCCGGTCGGCTTGACTTTGCCGCTGATCGTGCTTCCGCCGAGGCGGGCCTGACTCGCGACGCTGGTTCGGGTACCGAATCCGCCACGTCCACTAGTGTACGTTCGCATAGTTCACATCTCCAAAAGGTACGAGTTCCCAGGAATTTCCTAACGTTGGCGTCATCGGACGGCGCGCGGGCTCGCTTGAGATAGGCGCGCGACTCTTGAAGTGCCCCGGCAACACTCCAAGCCTGCACGCTACACGAGATCATCCGTACCCGGCCCGACACGCGGGCCGCACGATCGGCCGGTGCGCGATTCAAAATCGCCGTTTCCACGCCGAAAAACAGCCTTTCTCGGCAATCTTGCCTTCGGCATGGAGACGTCGAACGCGGATCATTCCCGGCGAAGCGGCGGCATTCGACACCACGAGTCACCAAAAAAAAACGCGAAATTTTTTTGCAGGCGGGAACTCGAGTGAGTTTATAGGCGCAGTGCTGTTCGGGAGCGGCGCTGCCTCGGCCGACGCGCGAGGCATTGCTGGTTACGTGTCGTTGAGCGGCGCGCCGCGCTCGCGTAGTCGTTTGAGCCCTTCGAACAGGCGGGATTTCACGGCCGATTCCGGGATCTCCAGAATCGCCGCGATCGCTCCGCGTGAAAGAGCATCGACGTACCGCAGACGGAGAACTTCCAACTGCTCCGGCGGCAATGTTCGGACCAACTCGCTGAGTTGAGAATCCCGTTCGGCGCGGACCATACGGGTCAAATGACCGGTAAGGAGTTGGTGCATCTGCGATGTGGCGGGCATGCGGTCGGTTTCTTTACGGCGAGCGCGACCTCGAAGAACGTTGAGGCAATGGTTCCGCGCGATGCGATAGAGCCAAGGCACCAGGAGGTCCGGTATGGCCGTCGCGCTGAGCACCTTGAAGCACACTTCCTGGACGGCGTCCTCGGCCTCTTCCATGGAGCCGAGGTAGCCCCAGCAGAAACGAACCAAGGGCTCCCGGAAGAGATCGGCGAGAAGCCTGCCGGCTTCGGGGTCGCCCTCGCGCAGGTGCGACGCCAACAGCAAAACGGCGGCGTCCGATCGAGGGTCTGATTCCTTGGATTGTCCATCCATCGCGGATTCCAATGAAGTATCTGCAACTGAGGCAGGGGACCGGGACCACGAAAAGGGGCGTAGGAAAACTCCGCGAATCCGACGATCTACTGAACCGGGGGCGGCGGACGGGGCAACACGACATCCAAGCCAGCCAGCTCGGCCCGCCGTGCTGCAAGAAGCTCAGGCTCGTTCCAGCGATCCGATCCATAAAGCGTGATCAGGCCCGCCAACGCACGACGGCTGGCATCGTTGCGCTCGAGTTCTCGGTCCTCGAAGATCGTTAACGCGTTGAGCAGGTGTTGCTGGGCCTTCACGTAATGCTCCTCGACATCTGCGGACGGACCCTCGCCCGCCGGCACGGGGTCGTGCCGCTCGATCAGCAGGCGCCCCAACCCGACGAGGACGTGCCCGACGCGCTCATCCTCGCCGAGCCGCTGGAACGTGTGCAGGGCCGCGCTGTAGTTCGAGTCGGCCGGTTCGTACTTTCCTTGGGCATGCTGCTCCAGCGCCAACAAATGCCTGTAGATAGCCACCTGAAGCTCCGCGGTGCGGAAATACTCTTCGCGGAGGTGCTCACGGTTGATTCGGTTCTCTCGCTCAACCCACACTTGTGCGCCCAAGACCACACCGACCGAGACGAGCGAGAAAAGCACGAACAGCGCGTGGCGGGCGACGAACTTGCGAAGCTGATAGAACGCGCTGGCCCGCCTGGCCAGAATCGGCTCATCCGCCAGATGCCGCGCTATGTCTTCCGACAAAGCGGCCGCACTCTGGTAGCGACGCCCTCTTTCCTTCTCAAGCGCCTTGAGCATGATCGTTTCCAGGTCGCCGCGAAGTGACCGATCGGTCGCCGTCGGCTTTTCAGGCGGCGCCTCGCAGACGACCCGGACGGCCTCATGGAGCGGAGATCGGCCCACTGTGTACGGAAGATGCCCCGTCAAGATTTCGTAGAGGATGACGCCGAGCGAATAGACGTCGCTTCGCACATCGATCTCATCGGGGCAGCCGCGGGCCTCCTCCGGACTCATGTAGGGCAACGTCCCCATGAAACGGCCCGCGTCAGTGACCGTTGTCATCAGGGCCGCATCCGGGTCGGTCATGCGCGCCAGCCCGAAATCCAAGACCTTGGGCGTTCCGTCCGAGCCGACAATGATGTTCGACGGCTTCAGATCACGATGAATGACGCCCCGTTGATGGGCGTAGTTGATCGCGTCGCAAATCTTACACATCAACTCGAGCCGCCCGCGGCGCGGCACCTGCGACTCGCGCACAAAGTCGTTCAGCGGCTTGCCGCGAACGAGTTCCATCGCGAAGAAATGCTGCCCATCGCCGGTGGCGCCGGCCTCATAGATGGCGGCGATCGATGGGTGCCGGAGCCGCGCCAGCGTCTGGGCTTCGCGGCGAAAGAGACGAACACGGTAGTCGTCCGCCAGGGGCCCACCACGAATGACCTTCACCGCGACAAGCCGCTTGGGCGTCTTCTGTTCGGCCTCATACACGATCCCCATGCCCCCCACGCCCAGCCTGCTGAGAATGCGGTAGGCCCCGATCTCAAGGGGAAGTGGCGGCTCTGGAGGGCGAACCGCATCCGTGACGCGATCGATACCGGCGCGAAAGCTGTCCGCGCGGGCTCGACAGCGCGGGCATTCCAACAGGTGAGCCTCGACTTCGGGCGCCTCGCGGTCGATTCCGCTCCAAAGCTCTTCTTCTGTCAGATCGCAGACCATCGTTGGCCGACTCTGGTTCTGGCCTCGCAAGGGCTCACCCTATCCGTAATGCCCGTCCGTTCCAGGCTACCTATCTTCCTTGCTCTCCGGCTGCGTCTGGGCATCGGCCGATCGATACCACGGCCTCCCTTTCACCGGATATCACCGCCGGCGCCACTGAAAACGCGTCTCGGAGTCCGCCGCGTACGTCAGACCACCTGTCGGTTGTGCCTCGTCTCACGCTCTCGCAGGGCCCCCTCCGTAATGAGTTTAGCAGCTTCGGAAGATTTCCGAGGATTTTTTCCCGCCACTTTGCGTCTTGCGGTGTTTTGAACTATAGAGCGTCTTACGAAAACATGCGGACTCACGTGAGACGAAAGGGAAAGTAAACTTATTTCAGCCCTGATGTTTTATGGTCGTAGAAAACTGGAGATCATGATGATGTCGAATCGAAGCATGTCGGCCCGCGGCCGGCGGGGTTATGTACGATCGGGCTTTACGCTGATTGAACTGCTCGTGGTGATTGCGATCATTGCGTTGCTCATCTCGATCCTTCTGCCCTCCTTGGAAGCGGCCCGACGGCAGTCGAAGCAGTCGGCCTGCCTGGCCCACATCAAGAGCATCGGGACCAGTAGCCGCGTGTACGAGGCCGACGACCCCAACGGCTGGGGCATCCCGGTTCACCCGGGGCAGTACACACAGTGCGGCGAGGAGAACCAGGGCCTTTGCAACAACCCAATCATGGTCGGCGCCTACGAGTGGGGCGGCAAGAGCGGTATCGGGCAGGACGACTTCTATTCCGGGTCGGGTGGCAATCCGCTCTTCAGCAAGTACGGGACGCGGGCGGGCTTCGGACCGTCCACTCGTCCGATGAACGACATTCTGTTTTCCGGCGGGTTTTCCGACGCCCTCGGTAGCGGGCGCTTCGATCGCAAGATGGCCGAGGAGGACACCAAACTGGAGCTTGGCCTCTTCCGGTGTCCGGGTGACATCGGCCCGCCGCGCGGGGCACACTGCAGGGATTGGACCGATAACTCAGAGCGATCTTCGTACGACCACTTCGGCACCAGCTACGCGGCGAACATCTTCATGATTGCCAATTCCGGCGGCGGCCAGATGCGGACCAACTCCCCGTATCTGCGTCCCGTTTCTCGCGTGCCCACGCCGGCCCGCACGCTTTATTACGAGGAGAACATCGGTCGTTGGGCGTGGTCCTGCTGGCTTGAGCAGTGCGATTTTCTGGAGGGCGTTGACCCGGGACCAACCAAGGTCGTTAGCGGATGGCACGGACGCGACTGGACGTTCAATCGCGTGTTCGTCGATGCTCACGCCGAAACCCAGAAGATTCTCATCGAAGGCACGGAAGACCAGGAGGGTTACTCACGGCACTATCGTAACGAGGCCGTCTTTCCGGAGAACCCGGACTTCAACCAAGGGTTCCGCTGCGTGATTGTCCGTGGAGACGGCTGGCAGAAGGACACCCTTCCCGCGGAGGACATTCCGACCGGCTTGGTGCATGACGGCAACGGCCGACCCTCGTATGAAAACTGTGTCGAAGAGGGGGGGTAGGTTCCCGCGGCCGGGTAGGTTCCCGCGTCCGGCGTGACCAGCGGGGCAACCCGCGCAAAACCAACCTGTTCCGCACCGCCGATCTTCTCCAGGGTCGGCGGTGCTTTTTTTACGCCAACCCGGAACCTGAGCCCTCGCGATCGGCCGCCCTCTTGCAAGTATCGGTCGCCGACGGCATAATGGGTGGTCCGACCCCGCATGGGATGCCACAAGGCGGGTTCGGCGCCTTATCCCGTCTTGCGGAGGTACGTATGGGCAAAGTGTTGGACGCGTTGCACCGGCTTCAATCGGTGGAGTTACGACTCGCCGAGATTCGATCGACCCGCGGGGCCAAGCTGCGCCGCGTTGAGACGCAGCGTCGCCAGGTCAAGGGGAGCGAGGACAGACTTGAGGAAAGCAAACTGAGCGTGCGTCGCCGTCAGATCCGTCTCGATGCCACGCAGCTTGAAGTCGCCACGCGAGAAGAAGCCACTGACAAGCACCGCCAGGCGCTCAACGCCGCGAAGACCAACAAAGAATACGCCGCCATTTTGACGGCGATGAACACGGAAAAGGCCGACACCGCCAAGTTCGAGACCGAGATTCTCCAGTTGATGGAGGATATCGGCAGCATGAACGACGAGGCGTCTCAAATCGAAGAAGAGAGGGGCAAGGCCGAAGCGGACCTCGCCCGAGCGGAGAAGGCTCTGGCCAAGTTCGACGCCGACTCGAAGGCCGAGCGATCGGCGCTGGAAGCGAAGCGCAACGAATGCGCCGAGGGGTTGGAGCCAACCATCCTCGAGTCGTTCAACCGAGTGGCCGAGCACCACGACGGCGAGGCCATGGTCGCTCTGCACCGGATTCATCCGAAACGTGAGGACTATGTGTGCGGCGGCTGCAACATCACGATCACGCTCGAGGTCGTGAATCTTCTGCGATGCCAGGATCGGATTCAGACCTGCAAGACTTGTGGACGCGTTCTCTTCATCGAGGCACCGGAAGAGAAGCGAGCCGGCGTGCGCTCGCGAACGTAGTCGGTCGTTGACGGGCGGCCGCGGCACGAGCGATGCGAAAGAGGCTTTCCGCGACGTTGATCCGTACCGCGTGACTGACGCAATCCCCGTTTTCGCATGTTCGGCTCCCTACCCGTTGCGGTATACCCAAGACGGCGGGCACCGCGCGGGCTGGAACGCGCGGCGCGGCGCCAGGAAGCGGGAAGTGCTCCAAGAAGACCGGCTGGGAGGTCGGTCGCCCTGGGAAACGGGTTAGCCCGGAGCCCATCGAGGGCGCTATGGGACGGGGGCGCCGCCCATCGAGTTCCGTCGGGGCCAGCGACGACGGTGCGAGAGTCCCGGTGGCGTTGGCTATCCAGAGGCGCGCGCGTTGTCGATCGCCTCTTTGAGTTCCATGTCTTCGTGAATCAGATGAACACAGGCGATGAGCTTGTCATCCTCCCGACGCGCGCCGCGTGCGAGTGCGTCGCGGGCTGATTTCACTTTCTCGATGCGCACATCGGGCATCTTTCCGATAAGGTCCAGCCAATGACGCTCTTCGCCTGCGTCCACGCGGTCGTTGTTGTTGTTAGCTTCTTCGATTCGAACGACTGAGTACAACATGAACAGGTCCTCCATGCATCCGGTAACGCAGACGGACGCGCCAACGCGCGTCCGCGAATACTCACGGTATCGAACGATGGATCTTCGAGGTTGAATTCGTTCCGATAGTCCGTCCACCTGCCCCGCGCGCGCCGCGTAGTTTGTGACGAAGCGGCAATCGACCGGCATCGAGGGATTCTCCTCGACGCACCGGCGTCGCGTAACCGATATCTCAGGCAGCGGTTGGCGTGTCACGGGCTTGTACGGTGATCAACACTCTGGAGCAGTTCATGCGGCGATCGATTCTATCAGCCTTGATACTCGCGTTCTGCGGATGCGCGTGCGTGAGCGATTCCACTGCGATCCTGGACCCACGCCCCTACCCAATTTTTCAGTTGGAACCACCGCGGCCTCGGCAGGTTTCGATTCCGCGCCCCCTGGTCAGCGTCACGCCAACCCGGACAACTCAACCGTGGAACTCACCGTGGCACCCGATCGGTGGGCGGATCAGTTCTCGCTGGACCTACATCGTTGTTCATCACAGCGCCACGCGGCGCGGGGGAGCGAAGGCGTTCGACCAGTATCACCGCGAGGCCAACGGCTGGGACGAACTGGGATACCACTTCGTCATCGGCAACGGGTCTGACACACCCGACGGACACGTTGAGGTGGGTACCCGGTGGCTCAAACAAAAACACGGCGCGCACTGCAAGACGCCGAACAACTACTACAACGAACACGGGATCGGCATCTGCTTGGTGGGTGATTTCACCCGATCGCGGCCGACACAAAAGCAGACCGCCGCTCTTGAGCGTCTCGTCCGGTTCCTGAGCCACGAATGCGCGATCGGCCCCAATCGGGTGACGACCCATGCGGCCGTGAAGGGGACCACCGTCTGCCCCGGACCGTACTTCCGGCTGGCGTCATTGCGCCGAGCCCTGCAACGCGCTCCGACCGCCAGCAGCATGCCCTAGTGCATGGTCACACGTCGTCTTGTGGGTTCGTTGCCGAGTCAAAGCCGCGGGCGCTAGCCCGCGGACTGGTCCCGCCGCTAGCGCGGCAGGCTCTGATTAGCACGACCGGTCGCGGCGTTCCGGGTAATGAAAACCCGCGGATTCAGGAGTGAAGATGCACTAGTGCTCCGCCATCGTTGAATCGACTGCGTTCGTGAGCCACGGCTCCGCGAGCCATGTGACCCACGATCATAGCCCCCGGGGCACTGCTCATGGAGCAGTGGCACACGCGTAGATCAGGCGGCGTGGCATTGGTGTGTTGACACGCATGCTCTGGCGTGCGGTTGCCCACATGGCCACGCCGGTAACATCAGGGAATCCGCGCGGGCTGAAGCCCGCGGCTCGGGATACAACAGCGGTTCTACTCTATCTTGCCAAGAACCTGGCGTCGCCCGGCGAATCACCGTCGGCGCGATCCACGCCATGATCCGGGTTGGCGGCGATGTGCGCGAGGATGTGGTAGATCGTTTCCGCTTCCGCCGGCTCGCCAACGGCCGCCGCCGCCGCCTCCACCGTTTGCGGTTCCCCGATTCTTGTGCGCAAGTGGGTGAGGATTCGGCGCTGAAGGTCAAGCACCGCGGCGGCGGCTTTTTTGCCTGCCTCCACACCGGGTTGGTCGTAGGCATTGACGTTGATCAGTTCGGCGTACAGCCCGACCGCCCGCTCAAACAGGGCGATCAACGCGCCCATGCGATGGGCGGTCAGTTCATCCAGCGTGATGGTGAGCGACTCACGACCGTTGGCCGTCAGTGCCGCGCGCGTGCCGAGCCGGAACGCGTCGAGATAGTCGCCCGTGGTCACGCTCTCCTCGACATGAAGGGATTTCGAGTCACCGTCCCGGCGGGTGTTGATGAACGTAACGAAAAAATCGTCTCGCCCCTCGCGAAGTTGTTGGACGTAGGCGTGCTGGTCGGTGCTGCCCTTGTTCCCGAAAACGGTGAGACCTTGCAGGACCTCCCTGCCTTCGCGGTCGCGCCCTTTTCCGATGGATTCCATCACGAGCTGCTGAAGATGTCGCCCGAACAGCCCCAGCCGGTCGCGGTAGGGCATCACGACCATGTTGCGCGCCCCGACCCCCTCGCCGGCGTAGTGCCACATGAGGGCCAAAAGGGCGGCCGGGTTCTTCAGGACATCCGCTCCCCGCGTCACGACGTCCGCCTCCGCCGCCCCTGAAAGAAAAGCGTCGATATCCGCGCCCAACAGCGCGGCCGGCAGCAGGCCGACGCAGGAGGTCACCGATGTGCGGCCACCGACCCATTCCCACAGGGGGAACGTTCGCAGCCAGCCCTCTGATTGAGCCTGGTTGTGAAGCTCGCTGCCGCGGCAGGTGACGGCCGCCGCATGCCTGGCGAAGGACAGCCCGTAGCGCTTGTACGCGTCGGCAACCTCCAGCATCGTGTTACGAGTCTCCTTCGTCCCGCCTGATTTCGAGACGACCAGCGTAAGTGTTTGTGCGAGGCTTTCGTCAAGCTCGGCGAGTGTTCGGCGGATGCCGTCCGGGTCGGTGTTGTCGAGGAAGCGGACGAGGATGGGATCGTCGCTCGTGCCCAGCGCGTCCACCAACAACTGGGGACCCAGTGCCGACCCTCCAACCCCAAGAACCAGCAGGATGTAGAAGGCATCACCCCGCTCGGGACGAACCGCGCCGCCGTGGATCTCGCCGGCGAATCGCTTGACGGACCGGACGGCCTCCTCGATCTCCTTGCCGGCGGCGGGCTCCGGGGCCAGCGCGGGCGCTCGAAGCCAGTAGTGTCCCACCCGGCGGTCCTCATCGACGTTCGCCGCCTTGCCGGACTCCAACTCCGCCATCGCGCCGAGCGCGGCGGCCATCGGTTTGGCCATGCGATCCAGATAGGCGTCGTCGAACCCCATCCGGCTGATGTCGAGTTCGAGGCCGATGGTCGGCGCGTGACAGACGTACTTCTTGTATCGCGCCCAGAGGGCGGCGGCGTCCGTCGCTTGGGGGCGATCAGTTTGCCGTCCCATATTCCGTCTCCTGTCGTTCGAGTGGTGCGTCGTGGTCAGCGCCGGCATGCAACCGGTCGTTGTCCGGCTCCGCCAGCGCCGCGATCGCGGCGAACACTTTCAACGTGGCGGCCCGGATCGCCGTGCGGTCCGGCTTGCCCGCTCGGAACTCGTCCAGATCCACGGGGGGACCGAAACGAACCCGAGCGTTATGTCGTACGAAGAGCCCCTTGACGAGGTTGGCACGGAATACCGTACCACTGATGTACGCCGGGATGACCACCGCGCCGGTCCTTAGCGCCAGAAGCGCCACACCGTCCTTGGGTTCCGGCTCCTCGCCCGGCGGGACAATCCGACCTTCGATGAACACGCCGAGCGCTCTGCCCTGGCGAAGGTGCCGAAGCGCCTGCTTCGTTGCGGCCGTGTCGTGCATCTCTCGGCGGACGGGGATGCAGTCCACCAGGCGCATGAGCTGGCCGGCGATGGGCCAGTTCGTGTACTCGGCAGCCACCATGAAGGCGAGCCGCCGGCACCGCACCGCGGCGCTGAGAAGCATCGGATCGATCGAGCATCGGTGGTTGGCCGTGACAATCACCGGGCCGTCGTGCGGCACGGTGGACCGCCCGATTCGCCGAAGCCGCCACCAGGACTTCGCGATAAACTCGTTGAGGTTCGCGGCCGCGGTCAGCAACACGGTAAACTCGCTTCGACTCTGTCGAATCCTGAACGTGACACAGCAGGCCACCGCGGTGATGGCAGCCACCGCCAGCAGGATGTAGCCGGCCCACCGATCGATATGCGCCCAAGCGGGAATGCCCAAGAGCCCGGTGGCACAAAGGAGGGCGGCCGTGCAAACCACGTCCTTGACGCCGAAGACGCGCCCTCGAAATCGGTCGGGCACGATTCGCTGGAGCAGCGCGTTGAAGCTCGCCATGACCCAGACGCCGAACAGACCGGCCCCGACGACTCCCACGGCGCCGATGGCGTAGAGCATTGCGCCTGGCAGCGGGAGGAACGCGGATGCGGCAAACAAGGCGATGCTCCCCGCGATCCCGAACAATCCCCAGGTGATGGCGATCTCGCTCCGAAGCGCACCGGACAGCGTCGAGATGACGGCTGCCCCGAGAATGAAGCCAATGCCCAAGAACGCCCGAAAAAGGCCGATATCCTGGTAACTACCCCCGTAGACGTCGCGTACGACGGCCGGCATGACACACTTAACCAGGGCACCGCAGAACCACACCAGCGCTCCAACAAGCAACAGCTCAAGGACGCGCCGGTGGCACCGCGCATAGCGGAACCCGGCGGCCAGGTTTCGAAGAAAACCTGACGCCCCGGGCGAAACGCCGGTCCGGGAAGCTCTGTGCGGCGCGCGCAGCATCATCAACAGGACCGCGCTACCCAGGAAGGTGACGGCGTCGATGCGGAAGACGAACCGAGGGGCGTAGTCGTGGTCGGCCAGGTATCCGCCCAAGAGCAGTGCGAACATGGTCGCAATCACCCCCAGGCCCGCGATCAACCCGTTGGCTCGGATGAGCTGGTCGCGGCGAATCAGCGTTGGGAGAAGGGCCGACCGAGCGGGCGAAAACAACGTGGCGAACGCACCCACCAACAGCAGCGGCAGGAACTTGCCCCACGAACCCCACGGCTCCGAAAACGCCATGAGCGTCGCGAAGAGAAAGAGCACCAGGCATCGAGCCAGGTCGGCAACGATCATCAGGCCTCGGCGCGGAAGTCGGTCGGCCATCAAACCGGTGAGGGGCGCGAGCAGGAGGAACGGGACGAAGAAAAGAAAGGTCATCCGCGCATCCAGCGGCGTGACATCGACGTCCGCGCTGACGACGTTCTGGGTCTTGAGGATCGCCATCTCGGCCAAGTGATCCCCCATCGCGCTGACGCCGTAGGCACACCACAGCAGGATGAAGTTGCCGTTGCCGAGTAGCGCCCAGCGCCTGCGGCCCTGCTCTGACGTGCTCTGTGTCATGATCCTCCCGTTTGTGCTTGGCTTGGCTCCCATCGGTGGGGAGCCGTTCAGAACCGCTATCCTAGTGCAGTACGGCTTTTACGGAATACCCGCACGCGTCGCCAAGCCATCCAGGTTCCGTCGCCGGGTGCATAACCGAATCGGCGCGCAGTTTTCAGAGCACCGGTAGAACCGGCTTGCCGGCGGGCGCGAGCCCTGTGACCGGTCTGGTATCGCGGAAGCGCCATGCTTGTTCGCGTCGTGTCCGTGGGCTTGCGCCCACGGCTCCGAGCCGGGGTGCCGCCGTCAAGATGGCTTTGTATGCCCCGAAAAAACTGTCACGCACCCTCTTCGTGCGTGGTGTACGGTCGGGCGGTTGCTGTCAGGGCTGCGCGGGGTTACCTTCCGCTCTTTTACGGCCTCTGGGAGCCCATCCGGAACGCATGTGCGAACGGTCGTGCGGTAGGCCGAGTCTTGCTCAAGCTCGAAAGGATAGCAATATGATCCGTTTCCTTGGAACGGTGGTCGCGCCCGTCATCGGTCTGGTTCTGGCATTTGGTAACGCGGAAGTCTTGGCGGATTCGATGCATCCGCGGGTGAAGATGGAGACGACCTTGGGCGGCATCGTGCTGGAGCTCGACGCCGAGAAGGCCCCCATCACGGTGCTGAACTTCCTCCAATACGCCGAGGACAAGTTCTTCGACGGAACGATCTTCCACCGCGTGATGAGCACCTTCATGATTCAGGGCGGAGGATTCACGGTCGAGGTTGAGACCAAGACCAAGTCAGACGGGCTGCGTCCGGGGATCAAGAATGAGTGGAAGAACGGCCTGAAGAACGACCGCGGCACGATCGCCATGGCACGGCGCGGGGGAGACCCCGACTCCGGCACATCGCAGTTCTTCATCAACGTGGTCGATAACGCGAACCTCAATCGGCCCCAGCGCGACGGAGCCGCGTATTGCGTCTTCGGTAAGGTCGTTGAAGGGATGGATACCGTAGACAAAATCCGCGCCACCGCGGTCGCAACGCACCCGAAATATGGCGCAGGTCGCAGCGCCGTCGTACCCGTCACCCCCGTCGTGATAAAGTCCGTGCGACTCATAAGCGAGTTCGACCGGACCAAGGTGCAGGCAGCGGTCGATGCCGCCGCTGCGAAACTAAAGGAGGCACAGGCCCAGGCTGCAGGAAAGGCATTGCAAGGCATGAAGGATTTCATCACCAAGGCCGAGAAAGAGACCGGCAAGACCGCCGTGACCACGGCAAGCGGCCTGGTCTACATGGAACTGAAGGTCGGCGAGGGCGCCATGCCGACGAGATCTGATAGTGTCGAGGTTCACTACACGGGTTGGCTGCTCGACGGAACGAAGTTCGACAGCTCCGTGGATCGAGGGGCACCGGCCACGTTCGGCGTCACGCAGGTCATCAGTGGTTGGACGGAAGCGCTCTTGACCATGAAAGTCGGCGGAAAACGAAAGCTCATCATCCCGTCGGAGCTGGCCTACGGTGCCCGCGGTAAAGGGTCCATTCCGCCCAACGCCCCCTTGGTGTTCGACGTCGAGCTTCTGGGGATCAAGTAGCCCTGGTGCAAGGGCATCCTTGAATCTGCGGGTCTTGCTTGGTGTGTGGTCCACCTCTTCAGAGGTGGGGGACTCGAATGGTCTCCGGATACGCGTCCCCCACGGCTAAAGCCCTGGGCCACCCACCCCGGAATCCTTTGGGGGTTCTTGTTGACCATGAAATCGCTTCGACTTCTCGCCGTGTGGCCCTTCGCTTGCGCACTCACAGGCTGCCAGGCGCCGGGTCCCAAAAACGTCGCGAGCCTGCAGGCCGATGCAAGCCCGCGGGTTCTTCTCTCGACAAGCCTCGGCGATATCGTCGTCGAACTCGACACGGAGCGCGCACCAGCGACGTCCTTGAACTTCGTGTACTACGTGGAGAACCGGTACTACGACGGGACGCTGATTCATCGCGTGCTACGCGCGTCGTTGATCCAGGGCGGCGCTTACACCGCTGACATGGAACCCAAGGTGACCAAGCTCAAGGTTCCGTTTCGGGACGTGCCCACGAACGAACTGACCTGTGAGCGGACAACGATCGCGCTGCTCCGCGACGACGGCGCCGGCATGGGGGGGTTTTTCATCAACGTGGTCGATAACCCCGACATCGATCGAGGCCGACACAGCGGACGCTTCGCCGTCTTCGGCCGCGTGGTCGAAGGGCTGGACACGCTCGAGACCATTCGAGGCGCAGCCGTCGCGGCCCATCCCAAGTATGCGGCCGGTCAAAGCGCTGTGGTGCCCGTCGAGCCGATTGTCATCAAGTCGGCCCGCGTTGTCGCCCCGTTCGACAGGGACCGGGTCCGGCGGCTGGCCTCGCGACCGCCGCCCGACGAGGGCGCGCTGTTGGCCGATCGCATCGAGGAAATTGAACGCTTGGCTGAGGGTGGTTTGGTAACGACCGAGTCGGGGCTCCGGTACGCGGACATTCTGGTCGGGCCGGGCGCCGTGCCTTTTTTGTCCGATCTTGTCGAGTTCCAGTATCGTGGGACGCTGGTAGACGGAACCGAGTTCGAGAGCACTTATCAGACGAAGCCGGCCCTGGTTGCGCTGGGGAACCTGATACCCGGCCTCCGAGAGGGCCTCAGCACGATGGCCGAGGGCGGACGCCGCGTGCTCATCATTCCCCCGAAGCTGGCGTATGGACCGGGCGGGATTCCCGGACGCATCCCGTCAAACGCAACGCTGGTCTACGAGATTGAGTTGCTCGAGGTGAAACCGGAGTAGCACGCCGCCCCATCACGCCGGGCTCCCAGGCTTGGGTTATGGCCGGAAAGAGCGCTGGCCCCTTTCGATCTCGACACTGACTGTGCTAGAATACAGGGGTCAAGGCGTGGGGTCCGTTCGGAATGCGCCCTGGCACGGGACCCCTTCAGGCGCACTTGAGACACGAATGTTACAGATGATTCCAAGGCCTGGCGATCTGGAAACGGTAGAATCCACGGACGAGGCGCAGGGTATGACCCGGACCGACCGGGTTCGTCTTGTTCGAGAGTTTACGTTCGAGGCCGCCCATCGGTTACCCCACGCGCCCGCTGGACACAAGTGTGCTCGGCTACACGGTCACAGTTTCCGTGTCGAGTTGGTCTGCGAAGGGCCTGTCGATGCGAAGACGGGCTGGCTGATTGACTTCGGGGAAGTGAAGCGGCTGTTTGCCGCGTTCCTCGAAGAGCTCGACCATCACTACCTCAACGAGGTGGCCGGGCTGGAAAACCCAACGGCCGAGAACATCGCCCGTTGGGTATGGAACCGCGTCAAGCCCGTGCTTCCGGTTCTGTCACTGGTGACGGTGGCCGAAACATGCAGCGCCCGATGCGAGTACCGCGGATAGAAAAACCCGCAAGACCGGAATATTCCGACCGCCTTGCGAGTTGAATGAGTGGGCGAATCCCGCTCTTGCGAAAGCGAAACCGTCAGCCGCGTGGTTGAACGACGGAGCACACATAAGAAGCAGGTGACGCGAAAGGGTTCGGGTCGCCGTTAGTCCAAAGGAGCCTTTGAATGAAACAGAAACTAATCGCCGGTGTATTGGCCCTTGCGTTGTGTTCGGTCATTTCGACCGCGTCGGCCTGCCCGCCGAAGGACAAGGACGCCAAGACGGTCTCTGGTAAGGCGCCGTGCGGCGCCCAAGCTGCCACCACCGTAGCCGACAAGACCCCGTGCAGCGGCGCCAAGACCGCCACGACGGTCGCTGACAAGTCCTCGCCATGTAGCAAGAGTGCCAAGACCGTAGCCGCCAAGAGTCCGTGCCACGGCGCCAAGACTGCCACGACCGTAGCCGCCAAGAGCCCGTGCAGCGGCGCCAAGACGGCCACAACCGTAGCCGCGAAGAGCCCGTGCAGCG
>CBDUXT010000085.1:0-24631 GCA_965371245.1 uncultured bacterium
CTCCATGCCCGCGCTTCGCTTGGGCATGCCACGCGGCAAGGTCGCCGGCAGCCGCCAGGTGCTGCGTTCCTGTCGGTCCGACGTACCCGCGCGGCCTCAAATACTCCTGATCGCCACGCCACACGGTTTTTCGACGAGAAGACTTGACACGGGCGTAAGCGCGGCGTATACTCTAATGATACGAGTAGTCGTGCAATCAGAGTAACGGCGATGCTTGGATGCGTGTTGGAAGGTAACAGCCATGAGTCGAACCGAGATGGACCGTGTACGTGACGATCTAGCAACAATGAAGCGGGCCGCTGGCGTTGGGTTGCCCATCGGACGGTCAGATGTCTGCCTGAGCCTCGCGTGGGCGGTCGCGGGTGTGCCCTTGGCGGTATGGGCGCCGTACGCACCCCCCGAACAACCCACTTTCGGCCTGTTGCTTGTTATTCCCTGCATCGGCGTGTTGCTTCTCTCGGCCTTTGTTGCCAAAAAGTACCACTGTCATCGAGGCACGGCTCCGGCCCCCTGGCGAGAACATCGCTTCCAGTGGATCGTGGCGGGCGTGCTGACGCCCGTGTTCGGTGGCTTCGTTGCTTGGAGCATTCTTTGGGGCATGTCACCGGAAGCCATGACCGTCACCGCCCTGTTCATGGCCGGGCTGGGTGCGCTGATCCTTCCGATCTTTGATCGCACGCGGTTGTTCTACCTCGGGTGGGCAGTCTTCACGATGCTTTTCGCCGTTACCGCTCCATTGCTCGGACGGCGTTATCTTGGGGCGCTTGTGGGCGGTTGGCTGATTCTGAGCGGCCTCTCCGCGGCGGGAATCATGGGTTGGCAAATCCATCGAAGCGTGGACGAACATGCCACCGATTGACTTCAACGGCCTCGATACGGTAGTGCACGGTCCTGTTCGCCTGGGTGTGCTGACCGCCTTACAGACGGGGGGACCGCTGGACTTCACCACGCTCAAGAAGCGGCTCGATGTCGGCGACGGCGTCTTGGGACTCCACCTTCGCAAGCTGGAGGAGAGTAGCTATTTAACCTGCAAGAAGACCTTCATTGGCCGCCGCCCCAAGAGCACCTATCGGATCACTCGCACCGGTCGCAAGGCATTCGCCGAGTACCTCGACGCGATGCAAAGCTTGATCGATGCCGTGGAAGCGGGCCAAGGTGGACGATAGCGCAGTTCACCGGTCAGTTCAACACCGAGGGGGGCGGGCGGAACCAGAGCTGTCTGCAACACCGAATGAGGACGCATCGTTGAGCCCTCATCGCTCCGGCGATCGTATGGCGACGTACTGAATGTCATCCCGCCGGGCCACAGGCCCATGCCGCTGCTCACGCGGCGGATTGGCCCGTTTCACGACCGCAGTCTCGTCGGTTCAATCCGTTTCTTGGATCGACTCCTAGCCCACCGAAATGCTCCGCACGGCGGGTGGCATGCCCAAGCCCCAAGGCGCGGGCATGTTTCGCCATGCACAGAATCAGTCACTCCAGCCTCCATGCCCGCGCTTCGCTTGGGCATGCCACGCGGCAAGGTCGCCGGCAGCCGCGAGGTGCTGCGTTCCTGTCGGTCCGACGCTCCGGCGCGGCCTCAAATACTCCTGATCGCCACGCCGGTGGGTCCGTCGAAACCGACGACCACCACGACCGCCGCATAGACCTCCGCCGCCCCGTTCTTTTGAAGCACCTTCGCGCACTCGTTGATCGTTGCGCCGGTCGTACGCACGTCGTCGATCAGCAGCAGACGCGCGTTGCATAGCTCGACACCTCGCCGCAGTGCAAAGGCCCCGCGTACGTTGGCGGCCCTGGCGGTATAGCTCAGACCGATCTGATGAGGACCCGCGCGTGTGCGACGCAGGATGCGCGTCAACGGCAGGTCCAACCCTCGCGCCACGCTTCGAGAGAGAGCGTCGGCGGGGTACGAGGGACACGTGATGCGCCGCCGCCAATGTGTTGGCACCGCGACAATCGCCTCGACCCGCGATCGCCAAGCGGCCGCTGCCGCCACTTCCGCGAGCCAAGCACCGAGCCCCGCTTCGATTTCGAGACGATCGTGGAACTTGTACGCACGGAGAAGGGTGCGCAGGCCGTGCTCGTAGGCGCCGACTCGAACGATGCCCGAGAGTCGTTCGCGTTCCCCGCGGCACCGGCGACAACGCCCGCGCGACACCTCGAAGGGCGCGACGCTCGAAGCGCACGTCGGGCACGCCGGCTCCCGCAACTGGGCGTCAATGCCGCCCGCGCAAACGGTACACAGCCCCCTGTTTGAGCCCTGTCCAGGATCCCCACAGACGAAGCACTGCGGCGGAAACACGACATCCACCGCACGGGCAGCCATTCGTCTAAAGACACTCACAAGCGTTCGTCCCGGTCCTCGGCCTGCCCGGGAAATATGATCCGGGCTGCAAGATATTGTCAGTTTCCCGAGGGTTCATGCAAGGAACCCCTCCTTGACCGTCCCACCCGCGGCCAGGTCGCGGTTGATCTGGGGCGTTGCGGCCCGGGTCGCACGGCGTGTAGGGGGTGCATGACCGAGTCGGCGGACACTTTTCAGAGCACAGGGCGCGAGCCCTGTGACCGGTCTGGTATCGCGGAAGCGGTGTGCTTGTTCGCGTCGTGTCCGTGGGCTTGCGCCCACGGCTCTCACTCGGCGTACCGCCGTCAAGATGGCTTCGCACGACCCGCCAAGACTGTCACACGCCCGCGTGCAGGGGTATTGCTCATCGCGGATTGCCGCCTGCGGCCGCGCGATGTAGCCTACGCGCCGACGGTTTCATACCCCGGCTCAAGAGGGAACGGGCCTGCCTGGAAGGAGTGGACTCATGACTGCTACTACGATTGTTTCACCGCCCAGAGTTTCGAAACGGCAACTGCTCATCGATGGCAAATGGGTTGACAGTGTCTCGGGCAAGACGTTCGAGACGATCAACCCCGCCACCGGCGACACGATTTGCCAGGTGGCCGAGGGTGACAAGGCCGACGTCGATCTTGCGGTGAAGTCCGCCCGCCGCGCGCTCGAGTCGAAGACGTGGTCGCGGATGACGGCGGCCGATCGCGGACGACTGATCTACAAGCTGGCGGACCGCATCGAACAGCACGGCGAAGAACTGGCGGCGCTGGAGACGCTGGACAACGGCAAGCCGATCCGCGATTCCTTGGCCATTGACATTCCGGCCGTGGTGGGCGTGTATCGCTACTTCGCCGGCTGGGCGGACAAGATTCACGGCAAGACGATCCCGGTGAACGGGCCGTTCATGTGCTACACGCGACACGAACCGGTTGGCGTGGTCGGGCAAATCATTCCGTGGAACTTTCCCGCGTTGATGCAGGCGTGGAAGTGGGCTCCGGCCCTGGCGTGCGGATGCACGGTGATCCTCAAACCGGCGGAGCAGACGCCGCTGAGCGCGCTGCGCATCGCCGAGCTGGCGATGGAGGCGGGCTTCCCGGACGGCGTGTTGAACGTCATTCCGGGTTTCGGCCCCACGGCCGGTGCCGCCATCGCGGCACATCCCGACGTAGATAAAGTCGCCTTTACCGGCAGCACGGAGGTCGGCAAGGAGATCATGAAGACGGCGGCCGAGACGAATCTCAAGCGGGTCACGCTGGAACTCGGCGGAAAGAGTCCGAACATCATCTTCGCCGATGCCGACGTCGAGAAGGCCGCCAAGTTCGCCTACAACGCGCTGTTTTTCAACATGGGGCAGTGTTGCTGCGCCGGCTCGCGACTGTTCGTCGAAGCCGGGGTCTACGATCAGGTCCTGGAGATCATCACCGAAAGAGCGAAAAAGCAGCGCATCGGTGACCCGTTCGCGCGGGAGACGACGCAGGGGCCGCAGGTGTCAAAGGAGCAGTTCGACAAGATCCTCGGCTACATCGACGCGGGCAAAGCGGCGGGGGCCCGCTGTGTGACCGGCGGCGGCAAGCTCGATCGCGCCGGTTACTTCGTCGAGCCGACCGTGTTCGACGCGGTCAAGGACGACATGACCATCGCCCAGGAAGAAATCTTCGGCCCGGTCCTTTGCATGATGAAATTCGACGGCGCGGACGAGGTCATCCGGCGGGGAAATCGCAGCATGTACGGCTTGGCCGCGGCGGTTTGGACGAAGGACATCGACAAGGCGAATCACCTGGCCGCGTCGCTGAAGGCGGGGACGGTCTGGATCAACTGCTACGACGTGTTCGACGCCGCCGTCCCGTTCGGCGGGTTCAAGATGAGCGGTATTGGACGGGAGCTGGGCGAGTACGCCCTGTCGAACTACACGGAGGTCAAGGCCGTTGTAACCGCATTGCCGCAGTAAGACAGGCGCCCGTTGCGGCGGTCTCCCAGGCGGTAGACGCGGCTTATCGGGCCTGACGCGAAGCGGGCGATATTCGCCCGACTCCGGTTGAAACCGGGCTAACGGTTGGCGTGGTCGAGTGTCGAATCATATACCCTAGGTTAGGTACGGTTACATGCACTCGAGAGAGGAATACGAATGTCAACGCGCCCTAACACGCTGTTCGCCGCCGCCGGTTTGGTCTTGGTTTTCGCCGGCTGTCGGCTCAGCACGCTTTCGCTCAACTACCATGAAGATACATATGACCATCGACCGGCGCGCGTGACCTACGTGGAGCCGCACGTGAGCCATGTTTGCACGTACGATTGTCACGATCACTACTATGACGGCAGCCGGGTGGTCGTTCTCAGAAGCGGCCACCGGCACGGGCGCAACTGCGGACATCACTGGGACGGTCGGTTCTGGATCGCATCCAAAATCCGGCAAGCCAGGCGTAGGGCCAACGACCGGCACCGCGGTCCAGCACGCGTGACAGAGGTCGGTCGCGGCTCCCGCCGGGGTGGGCAGAAGGTCCGCGTCAGCGGTCCCGCGCGGGTTGCCAAGGTCAGGCACGTGCATGGTCCGTCCTGTGGGCACGTCTACAAGCGCAACGGGCACAAGTGGCTCAAGGTCAAGCGCGGACACGTCCACGGCGCCGGCTGCGGGCACGCACACATCGAGGGTCGCTGGACGATCCGGTTCTAGCGGTCCGCGTCCGGTTGACCCCGCCCGCCGCGGTACTGTACGGTCAACCATGTGTCTGCGGTTCTCGGTGGGTGGCCCACCTCTTCAGAGGGGGTGGATTCGAATGGCCACCCGATTCGCGTCCGCCACGGCTAAAGCCATGACACGGGACATTCGAGGAACTTCCGCTCCCTCACGGTCGCGGCTCGGTTAAGAACAACCCCTCGAATGGCGCGTGTTCAAGCACTCGGCGCGGACGTTCGAACCATGCGCGGCGTTTGTGTCGGTTTCGACAACGCCTGATCGGCGATGCCGGGCGGCCTCCCGCTGCTGCCGGCGAAGGATTCGCAGGCTCTTGTCCAGCTCTTTGGATTGCATCATCGTCGGCGGCGGGATCGTGGGGCTGACGATCGCGCGGAAGCTATCCCGCGATGGGCGCCGAGTCATGTTGATCGACCGCGCCGAATGCGGCCGAGAGGCATCATGGGCCGGCGCGGGCATCCTCTCGCCGTGCAACCCGCATCGCCAAGATCCCTTATCCCATCTACAAGATCGAAGCCTCGATCTCTACGCCGATCTTTGCCCAGCCTTGCACGATGAAACCGGCATCGATCCCGAGTACGACCCGTGCGGCGAGCTGAGCCTGCTCTTCACCGAGAACACGCTGAGCATCGCGCGATCGGACGAGCGGGTGGCCGCCGGCACGCTCATGCCCGACGGGTGCCCCGTGTACAACATCCACGACGCGGATTCGCTCCGCGCGGTCGCGCCTTTCGTCGGCGCCGAGGCGGTTGGGGCGCTGGAGTGCCGCCAGACGGCTCAGGTGCGAAACCCCCGCCTGTTGCAAGCGCTGCGGGCGTCGTGTCTGGGCGCCGGGGCGGTCATCAAAGAGCACACGCCGGTTGAGCAGCTTGTGATGGACGGATCGCGCGTGACTGGCGTGAAGGTGGCGGACGAGGCACTCGCCTCGGACGTGGTCATCCTGGCGGCCGGGGCGTGGTCGTCTCAGCTCTCGCCTCAGCTTGAAACACTTGTCCCGGTCAGCCCGGTCCGCGGGCAGATGATCTTACTTCAACAGCCGGAGCGCCCCTTCCGACCCGTCATCAGCAGTGGAAAAAGCTACCTCGTCGCGCGGCGTGACGGGCGGATTCTACTGGGGTCCACCGAGGAGCCCGACGCGGGCTTCCAGAAACGAAACACGCCGCAGGGCGTGTCCGCGCTCATGGAAACGGCCCTGAAGATGGTGCCGTCGCTTGCGGGGGCTTCGGTCGAGGCCCTGTGGTCCGGGTTGCGCCCGGCCACGCCGGATGGACGACCCTACATCGGTCCTGTACCCGGTTTCGACGGGCTGATCGCCGCCACCGGACACTTCCGTACCGGCTTGACGCTGGCACCGGTGACGGCGGAAGTTGTGGCCGCGCTACTGGAAGACCGCGCATTCGATCTCGATCTCTCGTGTTGCCTCCCCGGTCGGGCTTGACATCCCACGCGCAACACTCCACCCTTGCATGCAGTAGTCGAACTCGCGCTCGCCCCGGGGACGGTCGGGCCGGCTAGCCGGTGAGAGCACGGGCTGGAAGCCGGTGCCCCACTTTTTGAACGAACCGGTAGCCGAGCCGAGTCTTGCCAAAGCCCCGCCAGCCGGCGCATGGAAACGGATTGTATGAACCGTACGGACGCGGTGGTGTGCGGTATCGATCCCGGCTTGGGCGTGACGGGCTACGCCGTCTTGAAGATCACCGGTGGAGCCCTTTGTGTTGTGGACGCCGGCATCTGCCGGGCCGGCGACCGCCTTCCCCTCGCGTCTCGTCTTGTCGATCTTGACCGCGACCTCTCCGCGGTCCTCACCGAGCACATGCCCGACGTCGTTGCGGTTGAAGAGCTGTACGCCCACTACCGGCACCCACGAACCGCGATCCTCATGGGGCACGCGCGGGGGGTCATCCTGTTGGCCGCGGCTCGGCTGGGCATCGAGCTAAGAAGCTACGCGGCCACAAGAATCAAGCGACATTTGACGGGCAACGGGCAGGCGACCAAGGCACAGATGCAACGGGCTATTCAAAGCACGTTGGGGCTTGGCGAACTCCCCGAGCCGCACGATGTGGCCGATGCGCTGGCGATCGCGATGTGCTGCGTGTCCGACCGGCAAGCGACGCGGGCGACCGAGGTGCTCTCATGATCGTTCGGATCAGCGGCACGCTTGTGGACGTGTACGAAGAGTCGATCGTGATCGAGCGGCAGGGTCTGGCGCGTGAGGTGCTGGTTCCGCGCTACGCGATTGCGGAGTTGGCCGCTCATCGTGGACAGGTCGTCACGCTGCATACGTGCGAGTTCCTTGAGGGCAACCAGGCGTCGGGAAACCTGGTGCCGCGCATGCTCGGGTTCCTTCACACGGAAGACCGGGAGTTTTTCACGAAGTTCGTCAACGTCAAGGGTATCGGCCCGCGCAAGGCGTTGAAGGCGCTTAGCGAACCAGCGCGAAGAATCGCCACGTGGATCGAATCCGGCGACGTTCAGTCACTCAAGAGACTGAGCGGAATCGGCGCGCGGTCGGCCGACCTGATCGTCGCCTCCCTCAAAGGAACACTCGGGCATCTGGCCACCGGCTCGGCGGATGTGCGTACCGCGGAGGCCACGCATCTTTCCGACGCGCAACGTGATGCCATCGAGGTTCTGGTGGCATGGGGCGACCCGCGCGGCGATGCCCAGCGATGGCTGGAACGGGCGGCGCAGCTTCACCCCGACACGGTGGCCGCCGACGAGTGGGTCCGGGCGGCCTATCGGGTGAAGACCGGCGCGGAAGGATAGGGACCTGTTGGTGACACACGATGGCACGTGATCGACTGCTATCCGGCAAGGAACGCCCCGGCGACCAGATCGTCGATGTGGCGCTTCGGCCGAAGCGCATGGACGAGATGGTCGGGCAGCGCCCGGTGCTCGAGAAACTCGAGATCGCCATGCGGGCGGCCACGATCCGCGGCGAGCCGCTGGAACACATTCTTCTCGACGGCCCGCCGGGCTTGGGTAAGACGACGCTCGCTCACGTCATCGCCGCCGAGATGAGCGAGCGAGCCCCACGTATCACCTCCGGTCCCTCGCTCGCCAAACAGGCCGACCTGATGTCGCTCTTGACCAACCTGGAAACCGGCGACGTGCTGTTCATCGATGAAATCCATCGATTGCCGACGGTGGTCGAGGAGTTTCTCTATCCGGCCATGGAGGACTTCCGCGTCGATTTCACGATCGAAGGGGGTCTCAGCGGTCGCGTGGTCAACTTCGCCCTGAAGCGGTTTACGCTGATCGGGGCGACCACACGCGCGGGCATGCTCAGCGGCGCGATGCGTGACCGGTTCGGGCATCACTATCATTTGGACTTCTATTCGACGGACGAGTTGACGACCATCCTTCACCGCTCGGCCGGGCGGCTGGAGCTGTCGGCCGCGCCCGGCACGCTCGAGCTGATTGCGGGTCGAAGCCGCGGCACGCCGCGCGTGGCCAACCGGCTGCTCCGACGGGTGCGAGACTACGCCCAGGTCCGCGGGGACGGCACGTTGAACGAACGCCTCGTCGTAGAGGCGCTTGAGATTCAGCAGATCGACTCGCTCGGTCTGGACGAGTTGGATCGCCAGTTCCTACGGGCGCTGATCTCGGTCTACGGTGGGGGTCCGGCGGGCATCGAAGCCATCGCCGCCACCATGGGGCAGGAACGCGACACGCTCGAAGACATGGTGGAGCCCTACCTGCTTCAGATCGGGTTTGTCGTGCGAACCCGGCAGGGTCGACAGGCCACGCGCAGCGCCTACGAACACCTGTCGTTGCGCTACGAACCCCGTGACAGCGATTCGAGTGGGCAATCGACGCTCTTTTGAGCCGGGGCCCCCGGGTCCGTGGGGCTTCCGGCGGGACGGGTACGCTGAGTCAGAGCCGCAGGCGCCAGCCCGCGGACCCCGGCGTCATCATGTCACCGGGCTCGCGCCCGCCGGCTGGGTGGAGGTAGTCCCGCACGATTCTTGCGTATACAATAGCTTCGAGAACGCTGCTGCGATTTCGCACACACGCCGGTGTGGCCGGAGCTTGCGTTGGGATTCAGGAACCCGTCCGAATGAAAGTCCGATTGGCCGAATCGCGGGGTTTTTGTTTCGGCGTGGAAGACGCGATCGAAGCCGCTGAAGGCGCCCTTCAAGCCAATGGATCCGGCAAAGTCGTCGCCCTGGGACCGGTGATCCACAACAAGCAGGTTGTCGATCGGCTTCAACAACAGGGCCTCGACCAGACCGCCGACCTCGAAACGATCGATCCGGCGAAAGTTCTCCTGATTCGATCGCACGGGGCCGACCCCGAGACATTCCAGCGGGCCGCGGATCGCGGGCTGGAGGTGGTTGATGCGACGTGCGTTCTCGTGAAGCGAGCACAGAACGTCGTACGGCAGCTCCACGAAGAGGGTTACCACGTCCTTATGATCGGCGACCCCGACCACCCGGAGGTCCGCGGCGTCATCGGCTATGCTCCGAACGTGACGGTCATCGATCGCGGCGCCAACCTCGAGGAGGCACTTCCCTATCGGGAGCGCCTCGGCATCGTGGCGCAAACCACCCACTCGCCCGAGCACGTAGCCGACATGATCGCCGAGATACTCAAGCGTCCGTATCGAGAGGTGAAAATCGTCAACACGCTTTGTCTCGAGGTGACGCGGAGGCAGGAGGCAGCCATCGCCCTGGCACACGAGGTGGATGTGATGTTCGTGCTCGGCGGCTTGCACTCGGCCAACACACGAGAGCTGGCGCGGCTGTGCCGCGAAGAAGAGTGCGAGACGTATCACCTGGAAACGTGGGATCAGTTCGAGCCGGCCATGGCGGCGGGCAAGAAAACCGCGGGCGTGACGGCCGGTGCCTCGACTCCCGAGACGGTCATCTCGGAGTTCGTGCGGGGCCTCGAGGGTCTGTGACGGTCGCGTCTGGAAAGAGGTTTCTCAACGACGCGGTGAGCGAGAAATCGAGGAGTTCAAATGGCTGAACCAAAACACGGTAACGCGCCGTTGGTGGTGGAGGAAACGGCCGGGAAAAAGGCCTATTGCCAGTGCGGGCTATCCGCCAAGTTGCCCTACTGTGACGGCGCGCACAGTCGCGAGGGAACGACGCTGGCGCCGGTCGTCGTGGAGGTTGCCGAGGCCGGCAAGAAGGCGGTCTGTCAGTGCCACCGGAGTGGCAACCTGCCCTGGTGTGACGGTACCCATAGCCGATCGTAGAGCATTCGCCGTTTCGTTGTTCCAAGCCGCGGACCTTTGGCGGCCCGTTGAGACCGACCGACACCTGGTTCATGGGTCACGCCTGAATCCGCGGGTGTGCCACTGCTCTTGAGCAGTGCAGGGATTCCACCAGAGCTGCCGTCGGCACGGCTCAAGAGCAGTGGCACACGGTACGGGGTGGATCTGAACCCGCAAAATGATGTGTGACCATGCGCTAGGTGTGGTACCGGCTCTTAGCCGGTGAGAAAAGATGGGCTGCTTGGATAGAACGCTCCGGACGGTGGCCGTCGAGCGGCTTGACCAACGACAGGAAGGTGTACGGCCTTGCTCATCCTGCCGACTCTGTGGTGGCTCTTCTTCTGGACCGCGCTGGGGCTCTGCGTGGGCAGCTTCCTCAACGCCATCATCCATCGCCTTCCGCGAAACCAGACGATACGCGAGCCGCGCTGGTCGGCGTGTCCCTCCTGTAAACATCGCATCTTCTGGTACGACAACATTCCGCTGATCAGCTTCATTCTTCTACGAGGTCGGTGTCGCAACTGCCGCGTGCCCATATCCACGCGGTATGTCGTGATCGAAGCGGCGATGGCCTTGATCGTCCTGATGTTGCTGGATGCGTTCTTCGTCGGGCACGTTCGCGAAGGACTGCTTGATAGCCCGTTCGGGCTGACCGACGTTCTGGCCGCGGATTGGCCCATCCTGCTCGCGCACATCATTCTGTTCGCCTGCCTGCTTCCGATGTCGGTGATCGACCTCGAGCATTATTGGGTGGACATCCGGTTCACGAATTTCGCCACCCTCGCCGGCTTTGGCCTTCACGCGATTTGGACGCCACGCCACGCAAGGGCATGGATTCGTCCGGACGACTCAACCGCCATGGTGTCGCTCTTCGCCCTCGCGGGTCTTGGCATAACCTGGATTTGGTTGATCTGCCAGCCGCACGTGGAACCCGAAAAGCTTGAAGAGCCGACGACCCCGCCGCCTGTCGAGCCTCCCGGCCCCGTCGGGTTCCGGCGGCAGCCGCCCTCGCTCGCCTCGCCGTCTCGTCTTGCCGGCTGGCTCGCGATTTCGTTGATGATCGCGCTGCTGACGGCCCTCATGCTCGATGCCGGGTTCGGCGTGAATCTACGGCACCCGGGACGCGGGCTCCTGCCTCTGTTCTTCTTCTTTGCGCTCGTGGTGTGGGAGAGCACGGTGAATCGACCGGCCGACCAGGAAATTGTCGATGCCCTCGACAGCGAGAAACCGCTGGCGCGACGCATGGTCCTCGGCGAGCTGGCGGTCTTCTTGCCCTGTATTGCGGCCGGCGCTATCGGCTGGTGGGTCATGAACCGCACGACCGGGGTAGCCGACGGGCTCAGTGCAGCCGTGCACTTTCAGGTTCGCCTTGGGGACGCACCGCTTCTACGCGGCTGGAGCCCCGTCTTCGGATTGGCGACGGCCGCCAGCGGCTACCTGATTTCCGGCGCGCTGGGCTGGTTCGTTCGGATCGCGTTTACGCTTCTTTTTGGCAAAGAGGCGTTTGGTTCGGGCGACATTCACCTGATGGCGGCGGCCGGCTGTGTCGCGGGCTGGCCGGTGGTGCTCCTGGGTTTTTTCCTGACCGTCGTGCTCGCACTGCTGGGTTGGGTGTTGGCGTTGCCGTTCAAGCGCTCCCACGCGCTGCCCCTGGGTCCGTGGCTCTCGCTTTCGTTCCTGACGGTTGCGCTCTTCCATGATTCGATCCTTCGGTGGCCTTTCATCGAGCGCTTGATCACAGTTGTCGATGTGTTGATTCTGGATAACTCACAGGTTCTTCCTTTCGAGAGTTTCCGATGAGTGTTGTCTTCAAGCAGCTCCGCGTCTATCTTCGCGGGAGCCTGATCGCCCTGGTCTCGGTCGCGATCGGCATTGCGTTGTTCGAGAATCGTGCCAACTCCGTGTCGTTCTGGTTCTTCGGGCTGACCGACCCGAACAAGTCCGTGAACGTACTCTGGTTGATTCTTTGGACCGCCGTGGCCACGCTCGGTTCGTGGTGGACGTTTTCGCTCGGCTGGGGGGTGTGGACGGATATGCGCGAGATCAAGCGGTTGCAGAAGATCAGCCACGCGGCACAGGAGTTGGATCAGCGCGAAGTCGAGTTGGAACAGCGCGAGCGGCGTGTCGATCTCAAGCTTCACCAGGCGATCTCGGATGAAGAGCCATCGGCGGACGATTAGACGTTTTCGCATGTTGCGTCACACTGTTCCCAGACGATCTCTCGTGAAGAATCCGGATTCGCCGGCTACCCGCGAGCAGAGTTTTCTCCAGGCCAGAATGGTTCGTGTAATAGAGGGAGAGCCGTGATGAGCACGATCGTGAAGTATCGCATGGACTATCGATGGATTCCGGCTGTGCTGCTGGGGGTGGCCGTGACCGGGTGCGCATCTCCCGGGCAACGGCGGATCGCCTTGCTCGAGAAGAACAATGCACAGCTTACCGCTCGATTCAATCAGATCGCCGGCGAACTGGATGCCGCCGCCAGGGACCAAGGCGAGCTGAACCGTCGCCTCCAAACAGTACATGCGGAGGCGGCGGCACTTCGCGCCCAATTGGAACAACAGTTGGCCGAACCGATCGCTCCGACGGGATGGACCAACGTACCCGGCGGGGCGATGATCGCCATTGAGGGTAGCGTGCTGTTTGTGCCGGGGAACGCCACCATTCGCTCGGAGGCCAGCCGCACGTTGGATGCGGTGGCAAGCACGCTTCGGGGTGAGTACGCCGACAAGGACATCCTGGTCGTCGGGCATACGGACGATCAACCCATTCGCAAGAGCGGATGGGACGACAACCTTCAGCTCAGTGCCGAACGGGCCCTCGCCGTGGTGCGCTACCTCGGTGAACGAGGCGTTTCGCTTGAACGAATCATCGGCGGCGGCTGCGGGAATCAGCGCCCGCGGGCGCCCAACAACTCGCCGGCGAATCGGGCGGCCAACCGGCGCGTCGAGATTTTCGCGATTGAACCGCGGTCGTAGCCCTCGCGCCGTTACATGTTTCCAGTGGCTGAGGTGTCAACCGCCACGGCGTGCGCGGGTGTAGACGGCGAGTGTCTTCTCCGCGATGCGGCTCCAATCGTACGCCTCGGCGAGTTGAAGATTGTGTGTCCCCATCTCCGCCAGCTCATCGCGTCGCGCGGCGACCGTTCGCATACATTCCAGCAAGGCGTCCGGCCCATCGGGGTCGTAGAGAAACGCGCCCTTCTCATCAAGCAGTTCGGCGAAGTGTCCGACTCGCGGAGCGAGGCACGCGCGGCCAAACGACATGGCCAGGAGCGCCGCCCCGGAGGTCAGGTTGTCGCGATAGGGAAGGACCACCGCGTCGCTCGCGTTCATGTAGAGCTGAATCGCTTCGTCGGGCACGTACCCCGGCGTGAACCTGATGTTGGGCTCGCCCGAAACCGCCTCTCGGATGACCTCCTCGGATTCCCCGGTCAGCGGCTTGCCCGCGACCAGAAGGAAGAGGTCGGCGCGCCCAAGGCGGCGAAACGCGCGGACCAGTTCGAGCACGCCTTTGTACGGACGTATCTGACCGAAAAAGAGGAAGACCAAGCCGTCTTCCGGTAGCGACAGGCGTTCCCGCGCCGCCGACCGGCTTAGCTCATTGGGATAGCAGCCGATGTAGTGGCCATGAGGGATGACGGCGAGATGCCCGCCCTTGTGCAACGCGAATCGAGCCGCGAGACGCTCTCGTGCCGATTCGCCGTGTACGATGATCGCATGCGCCCGTCGCGCGATCCAGCGCGTACAAAACCGATCGATCGCCTGGTTCGTGGCTTCATGGTGTCCAAGGTTGTGGGCCGTCCAGACAATTCTGCAGCCCAGCAGTCGGAGCAGCGTGACCGCACTGAGTGAGAAACCGAGCCGCAGCCAGGAGTGTTTCTTCCTCGGTGTCTCGTGGAACGCGTGAAGCCAATGCAGATGCAGGATGTGTGGCCTTGTTCGCAGCAGCCCCACGAAAATAGAGCCAACCGTTTGGCGGAACCGCCCGACGTGAACGCCTAGCGCGCGCAGGTTCTCATCCAGCAAGCGTTGATAGGGATTGCCGTACCACTGCGGCAGGAAAACCACGCGCAGCGCCGCCGCCTTCTCGGACCGGGTACGGTTGTCTCTTGCTGTCGTATCCATTGGCTATCACGGACGAGGTTGACGGCTCCGCTTGCGCCGTCGTCCAGCGACGAACCGCCCCCATGCCGGCCCTAGGATGGGCCTGAGCGGCTCCAGCAGCAACGTCGGCAAGTCGAGGATGCGGTTCCACATCGTCCACGCCCGCCGACTGGTGTCGCACTCTTGCAAGGGGTAGCCGAACTGACGCATGGGTTCTCCGGCGATCCAGTTGAAGCGCTCATGCCGCGCTCGATTCCAATGGCGCCATCGTGACATGGGATCGAAGGCAGGCGTCTTCGCCACGGGCTTCCAGTGAACCGGCTTGGCGCCGTGGTCGCTCATCGTCGAAGACCCCCTGATGGGTAGACGTTCGGCCGCTTCGAAATCGTAGCGACCCGCGTCCAATCCGAGAAAACCAAGGATCCGACGCAACTCCTCTTCGAGCGAGTTCCACAAGTCCTCGTAGCGCACGATCATGTGCCGGGCTTCTGGGCCGCGATGCGCTTGGTCGAACGCCAGGATGGTTTGGGCGGCGCGAGCCCACTCGCGTACCGCCCACCCGCGGTGCCAGCCGAAGGTCTTGATGCCGGACTCCACGACGTTCCGCCCGTCTCGAACGAGGATCAGCAATGGGACGTTGGGGAACAGACGGGGAAACTCGGACAGGTTGTCAACGCGAGGGGTCTTGGTGACAACCCGATGACCCGGATCGCGCGACGCGAGAAACGAGACGATCGCACCGCCGAACGATTCATGGAGGGCCTCCATCGTTCCCGGTTTCAGGCTGTGGCCGGGCGCCCAATGATACGAGACGTCGTGAAAGTACCGAAGCAACTGATCGACATGGGCGACGAAGTAATCCTCCCAGATGGGAGCTGGGTTCCCGCAATCCGGATGCACCTGAAGCAGATCATGCAGGAAGTTGGTGCCGCAACGTGGGAACACACCCAGAATGAAGATCGGCGTGGCCGCCCTTCCAGTGTCATTCGACGGGGAGTCAGTCATCATCGGCCGCGCTGGAAGGGTGGTCATGGCCCCGAATTGCTTGAAGCCCGACCGCTGCGCTTGCCAAGACCGTTTCAACGGTCTGCGATACCGTTTCCGCGAACCGCTCGAACGTAAAGTGCTCCATCACCAGCTGGTGTCCTATATGAGCGAGATCCTCGCGCAGCGACTTCTCCCGCAGAAGCGTGATACAACCGTTGGCCATCTCGGCATCCTCGCCTGCCACCCAGAGCGACTCGCGGTGCCGCAGGACATGGTCGAAGCCGCGCAGAGCGTGCCGAGCCAGTACGCATGTCCGGCCGTACGCGAGCGATTCCAAGACTTTGATCTTTGTTCCGCCTCCCTCGAACAGCGGCGCGACCGTGATCGCAGCCCGTGCATACTCTTCCGTAAGATCGTCTACAAACCCGACGGGCTCCACGCCCGGCACACGCGACCACCGCGCCGCCTGCTTTGGCGACAGGCCTGCCCCCACGATTCGAAACCTGGCGGAGGGGCGGCTCTTTCGGATCGCCGGCCAAGCGCGTTCGAGGAATCGGTCGATGCCACGGACATTCACCGGGAACGCCAGCGAGCCGACGATCAGCACGCGCTGACTTTCCGAGTCGGACGCCAGCGCCTCGCGCCGGGGTCCATCCGGCGGCGTGTATGGAATGTTCGGCAGAACCGTCGAGCGATCTTCACCCACAACGGTCCGGTCGTCCTCGCTACAGACCCATAAGTGGTCGGGACGACGCAGAAGACCGGGCTCCAGACGCGCAAGCTGCCGGAGGCGGCGCTTCAACAGCCACCGCGTCCACGGGCGCTGGCCGGGCATCGCCAGCTCCGTTCGACAGCGATCCGTATCGAGGTCATCGATATCGAGAATCACGGGGGCGTGGGCGAGCGCTCCCGAATATGCCGTCGGTTGAAGGTAGCGTCCCACGATCAGGTCGTAGCGGGACTTCGCCAGATGATCGGCAAGCCAAGCTGAAAGGAGTGGGTCGGGTGCGAACAGCACGTTCGCTCGGCCAAGAATCCTTGCGTACGTGTCCACGAAGCCAGGGCTGAGCGGTCGAAGAAACCGCCAAAGGCCGTAACGACCGCGCGGGTACGGCTCAAGGAACGCCAAGAGATTGAATTCACTCCGCAGCCGCTCAAGATCCTCCGACGAGAACCGTTTCGTGCTTCGCGGAAGCAGGACGAGATCAACCTCGCCACATTGGCGCAGCGCCCGAAGAATCAGGTTGGTGCGCTGATGTCCCCCGTTCGATGTGGGCCAGGGCGGCGTGTGGGTGACAAGCAGGATACGTACGCGCTGAGTTATGTCTTCCTCCTGACCGCTCGTGCCAGTCTTAACGATTCGACGCGGTGGGCGATGCGACGGATGGCATGGACACTGGGCTCGACGCGATCCGTCGGCGATCGAGCGGTTAGATACCATACACAGTGCAGGGATAGTTTCACGATACTCACAAGACACGTGAAGTACCAAAGCCTCGGATTCCTGCGGAACATCTCTGCGGAGGCCAGGCCCTTCCAGTGGGCAATCCCGCGCCCCTGACGATAGGCCCTCCTCCGAACGGCGCTCGCCTTGAGCATTTCAGGCCCGATACGATGCTCTACGATAGCGTCCGGGGCATATACCATGCCGAAGCCATCATCGGACAAGCGCCGCAGGAACGTCGTCTCGCTTCCCATGATGCGGTTGGTTGGCCTAGGTCCGACCGACTCGTCAAAGCGCCGCTTGCCATCGAGTATGCCCCGGCGAACCCAAAGGTTCCCACCGAACGGAAGCACGTTTCCTTGATAGAGACCCTCGCCCCACGGCTGATCGTGGGCTCCGAATGCGAATCCCTGGATCCGGGGGCTCTTCGCCCAAGCGGGGATCGGTACGTTCGGCCACGCGATATCGATTCTCCCGCCGAAGACGCTGATGTCCGGAAATCGCGCGGTCACGGCCAGGATGGCGAGCAGCCAGTCTTCGTGTGGGGTCACGTCGTCATCGGTGAAGACAACGATCGCACCGAGGCGGCCAACGTTGAGGGCGTGATTCAAGGCGCAGTTCTTGCCGGGCCGCGCTTCATGGAGATAGCGAACGGGCAGCCGCGTGGAGAATGAATCCACGACTTCCTTTGTGTTGTCCCGGCTGTTGTTGTCGATGACCACAAACTCGACCACCAGCGAGTCGCGCCGCACCCGCTCCATCGCCTCCAGCGTCTCCGCGAGAACGGCGGCGCGATCATGCGTGGCGATCAGGACGGAGATGTCTAGTTCTGCGGTCATTTGAGGGAGTTCGGTCGAACGGCAGGTGCGCTACTCGCACATTCGGAGGCAGGGCGGACACGGCCCGCGCTACCGCTATAGGCGGAAGCTGAAGCTTCGTTCTTCCTGAGGGGACTCGGCCACCACCAACAGCCCCATGACCGCCAGATCGACGAAAATGCGCAGCCGCTCCTTCGATACGATAGGCCCCAAGTTTGTTCGCATCGATTCATACCCGAGACTACCATCAAGGACGATTACCGCATCTACGGGTGAGCGAGGAAGTAATAGTTCAGATGCCGATTAAACTGCTCCATCAGCCCTTCTCGCTCTAGCGGTCCTCGGCCCGCAAGCCAGTCCTGCAGGAGAGAAATCCGGAGCCCGCACTGACCGACCAGAAGATCGTACACCACCTCTGGTTTGGTCCCATAGTATGCGGCACCGCCGAGCCCGAGCTCAAAGACGATGTAGGGTTTTTGCGAGCTGATCGTCCGGATCGCGCCTCGGAACATCTTGAGTTCCGCGCCCTCGATGTCCGCTTTGATGAGGTCGATCCGGGTCCCGTCCGGTAGAAGATCGTCGAGCCGGCGGGTTGGCACGTCGATCAGTTCGATCTGCTCATTCTTGGTGGGGTATTGGCGCTCACGTAAGCCACTGTACGCAGGGTGGTTGACGACGTTTCGAAACTCGGCTGTTCCATGCACATCACTCAATGCGACCTCGAAGACGTTGACGCCGGGGAAGTCTCGCCGGAGCTGCGCGGCGAAATTCGGCAGCGGCTCAAAGGCGAAGTGCGTGCCGTCCGGGGCGAATCGCAGCATGTGCTTCAATATCTCTCCGGCGTGACAACCCGCATCCACACAGTTCGAGGTCTTCGTCAACACCTTGGACATGATCCGGACTGTGCATATGTCATAGAGACGGTTCAGCCTCCACGAACGATCGAGGGAGCGCATGGCGTACCGCCCGCAGCGCCTCGCATGCCTCCAGCACCGCCAAGCCGCCCGTGCGGGCCCGAATCTGCTGAGTCGCTTCCTTACGGAATCCACCGACATTTCCCAGAGGCGTTGTCGCCGAACGAATCCGAACAATGAGTCGAGTAGGATATCAGAATCAAGCTACGCCGCTTGATCTCTTGAGTGAGCTTCTGTCGATACCGGGAACCGCTGGAATCCAGGAAGGCCCGTGGGGGGCATTTTGGTCATTTTCGTGCTACCAACAAGGATCGACAATTATTGCTCGCCAGGCAATCGTCGTCGGAGAGGCCGAGATGTTCGACCGTTGCGAAGCCAGCTCTAAGCAGCCGCGCTTCTGCGTCGGCCGGGTCGGTGGAGGCATTGCCTTCGAAATAGACGGTTTCGCAGGTCACCTGGGCGAGTAGTGCGTACAGATGATTCAGTCGCTTGACGTGAGATTCGATGGCCAGGCAGAAAACGACGTCGAACGGCTCTCCGAGCTCATGGGTTGTTAGCCTGTCGATGTTTGCGTGCTGGAAGGAGACGCTGGTCAGTCCGTTGTACGCGGCGACCCTGGCGGCCAGTTCCACCTTGTCTTGGTCGTACTCGATACCCAGGCAGCGACCGGGTTGGAATCTTTGCGCCTCAAAGAGCATACCGCCGATGTTGGAGCCCAAGTCGAGGATGGTCTTGTTGCGAAGCGATTCGTCATTCATGCCGAAGTTCGCGAAGCGGCGCGCGCTGTCGCGCTGCGCCTCGCGGTTGGTCACCGCAAGATGTGGAAGATCGAACGAGCTATAGATTCGCTCGGCGCGGCACGTGTGTCGCTCACGCTTCGTCTTGAAGGTGGTGGAGGCGATGCGAAGTTCCTCCTTTAGATCCTCTGCCATCTTCTCCAGTACACCTTCACTCGGGATCCCCAGAACCTGTTTCAAAGAAGCCTTCTCTCCGTCCTCGGCGTTGTAGCACATTTGCTTTGTCTCGAAGGGCGATTCGAGCCCCCGCCCCACGAGATCGTAGGAGACAGGAAACGCGGGCCGACGGTCCGGCGGGTATGCGCCCAGAACCTCAAAATCGATGACGATGAGTTGATCGCTCACAAAGAAGAGGTTCTTGGAGTGGAAGTCGCGGTGAGCATAGCCCCGCAGGAACATCTCAAACAGAATCTCAACCGCTTGCGCCGCGATCGTCGCGCGATCGTTCCGATTCAGTGCCGCTGCCAAGCGGTCTAGTCGATCTTCCTCTGGATACCACGGCACAATCAACCAGCAAGGTCCCTTCTTGATGACCGGCGCCATCCAGGGTCGCCCCCCGAAGACGTCTTGTGCGGCCAACTCACGTTCGAAACAGGCCCGCCCGACCGGTGTATCCAAGAACGTTTTTTTCAGACAGGGCTTTCCGTGAATCGAGATACGTTTGCACACCGCACGAGGGCCGACGTTGACAACATTCGGAAGGTGCCCCAGGACGACGTAACGGACCTTCTTGCGCGTGAATTTCTTCCGGATGTATCGGAGCGCGAGTTGGGTAAGGCTCATGGGTGGCGATTCAGTGTTCAACGTCTTACGCAATGGTCTTGATTCTGACGCGCTACATCGCCCGACCGTCCGCGCCTCCATAAGCCCCTGTCTCGCAAAGGGCTTGGTATCGATTCTGGTCGCGTTCCCCCAGGGCGCGCCACGCCGGCCCACCCACAATTGTTAACGGCGGGACGTCACCGAAGACGACCGCCCCCATCGCCACAATCGCCCCGTCGCCAATCGTCGTTCCAGGAGCGATGCAGACGTTCATGCCGATCCAAACGTTCCGCCCGATGTCTACAGGTTTTTCTACCAGTTCCTCGTCGTACGGCAACCGCTCGCCTTCGTACCGATGGTTGACCGTATACAACACGAGATTCCGGCTGACGTGGGTGTTGTCCCCGATGTTCAAGCCCCCCTCGCCCCGGATGAAGGCGTTGTCGCCTATATGCACGTTGCGACCGAGCCGAACCTGATCCAGTCCTGTGATGTACGCCCGCCCGTACAGCGCCGTACCATCCCCGCATGACGCCAGACGTGACAGTATCATTCGGTTCTGATGGTCGCGGATCCGCGCCTGACATCGCAGGAGCCCGCGAGAAATGCGCAGCAGAATCCGGTCGCCGATGCCTGCCCGAATCCGAGGTTTGGTCATGTTCGTCACTTCGGATCACCGGTCCGGCACGTCCAACGTCGTTATCCCGGCAGCAGCCAACGCTCGGCGCTGCGCGTCCCGCCGCATGTACGACTACGAACGGCTGGGCCTTCCGTAGCCACGGACCTTGACCCACACGGTGCCAAGATCCTGCCGATCAACAGGCTGAAGGCAAAACACGAACAACAGCATAACATAACACGCGGCACCGGCCGTGACATATGCGCCCAAGGAGAGCCACGTCTGCGGAGGCGCCATCTCTTGCAACCCCAAACAGACGATGGTGGCTCCCGCGCCCGGCAGAAGCCCAGGCCCGACCGTCTCGCGGAGCCACTCCCGCCAGCCGACCCCCGCGAGTCGCCACCCCAGCGGCCAATTCATCGCCGGATAGACGAACGTCACGACCAGGAACGTTGCCCAGGCCGAGCCAACCGCACCCATGCCCCGGCCCCAGACAAAATAAAGCGTTAGTGCGAGATTGAGCGCCTGCATGAAGACCGTCCGAATCGCCAGCGGTCGCAGTTGGGCGGTGGCTTGCGCGATCTTCGGCAACATCACGTTCCCGTAGGCAACGGGGAACGCGGCCAGCAACAGCATCATGACCGTGGCGGCCGAGGGGTACTTGTCGTACGTCTCGCGAAGATACAGACGCAACACCTCATGGCGAAACACCATCAACGGGATTACAAGCAGCAAGGATGCCCACAGAGCGTACCGTCCCCCGCGCAGGTAGGCGCTTCGCAGGCCATGCTTGCTGCCGGTCGCGTGCATCGCCGTCAGGGCTGGTTGGAGCGGCGCGGATGCCACCCGGGAGCCCTGTTGGATTTGCGTAAGAGCCAAGGAGCCGACATAGAAAGCGGTCACATCGACCGAGGTCGCCAGCATCTTAAGGATAATGGGGTCGGCGCTCGTGCGGATCGCGTTGGCGAGCTGAGCCAACGAGTTCCACCAACCGAAGGACGTCAGCTCTCTGGCGATACTCCACCGGATTTCCTTGCGGCGAAAGCGCAGACACGGAAGCAGCCGGCGCGAGACAAGAAGAAGTACGGTCAGCTCCACCAAGCCGGCCGACACGGTCGCGACGACCACCCACAACACGCGCGTGGACACGCCGAACAGCAACACAAAGAGGATCGTGATCCGAAGCACTTCGCGCGCGAGCACGATGGCGTTTCTCATCACAAATTTCTGGCGAACCTCGAACCCTACGCAGAACAGCCCGCTGGGGAGGCGAATCGCCGCGATAAGGACGAGCGACCCAAGCATGATTCGGGCGTCCCACAGCCGGTCCGGGCTGATCGTAAGGATGTGATCGAGGTTCCAGGCCAGAAGCCACCCCGCGAACAGTAGGACCGCTGCCGCGACGAGCAACAGCGGGAACATCGTCGAGACGATCCCGGTGACCTCGCGTTCATCGCCCTTCGCATAGGCCTCGACGATGAACCTGGCTTGGCCGGCCGTCAGAACGCTGGTCAGAAGGGGGAGGAACACCATCACGGCGATGATGACCGGGTAGAGGCTGTACTCGTCCGCGTCGATTCGGCGTAACAGGAACTGATTCAGCCAAACCAAGACGGACAGGTTCAGCAACTTGGCCATCACGGCGCTGGCCGAATTGACTGCTACCAGCCGTTTGCTGATCGGTACATGGCCCGCCATGATGCCATCTTACGGCGGTCATGCGTCGTTTCCAGTTTGGGCCTCGTGCCCCTGGGTCCGTGACACTTCGGGCGGAACGGGGACGATGAGTCAGAGCCGCTGGCGCCAGCCCGCGGTCCCCTGCGTCATCATGTCACCGGGCTCGCGCCCGCCGGCAAGCCGGTTCTACCGGTGCTCTGAAAACTGCCCAACGCCGATTCTGTCACGCACCCCGTGCCCCTTGGTAGACACGATTCAAAACAGATGTCGGTGGATGACCGCGCTGAACGGCAGGGTTCTTGGATGGATCGGCCGCGCCCAACGGAACACGGGTGACCACCAGCAGCGCCGGGATGACCGTTCACCTGGTCGGAACCCAGAGTAACCGCTTCGGCGTCGGCACCGTGTTGGGGCCGCGCGTGACGAGACAGTTTTCGAAGGCGAGGCCGTGACCACGACCGAGTGCGTTCACGGCGATTCAGCCCGAGGTGCGTTTTCTTGGGGGCAGCGAACCTGCATCGGCTCGCTCACGCTTCGCGTGCAACGAGGCAGCTCAACGATCCGGGGTAGACCGAACGGGAACGGATGAGTAGCGCCTCCTCCTACGGTCTGAACGGATGAGGTCTTGGGTTCCAGGAACTTTACGTCCCAACCGCGACAAGTGGGTTATTTTTCATATCGTTGATCTGGTAAACTGAGGAACCTATAGCAAGAAGAGAGCCCCCGGAGACGGTGGGCGGCGTTGAAGCGGATATTGTTGCGTCCGAGGCGATTCCGGCGGTCGGGCTCGTACTTGGCATGAAGCCCGAAATTTCCTGAGCCACGGGGTTGACAGGGCTTAGGCCGTGTGCGATCTTCCCCGCCTTTCCCGTAACGTTGCGATCGTCATCGGCGATTCGATCTAGTTCGGTCGGGCTTTGCGAGCTGCCCGGCGAATGACGCGGGCGACGGAAAACTGTGATGCAAAGTTCCGCGGCTACCCGATAAGGCGGAACAAGTCGCGGTCAGTTGCGGCTGATCTTTCTCCGGTTTCTTGAAACCGAAGATTTTTCGAGAATGTTCTTGCTCGCCCATCGCCCCGGTGGCATAATTCCGCGCCTGAATCATCGGCGTGGGCTCAGGTGGACGGGACAAGGCCCGGAGAAGCCAGGGTCGTAAAGGCGAAGGACATGCCAAAGCGAAGCCATCGGCTCGGTGGCGCGGAAGACCGAGCGGCGCGGCGACTTTGCTGTTGGCGATTCGACTAAACAGGATGAAGCGGTTGGGTCGAGCGCGGAGGCATCCGTGCTTGCCCTATGGAACATGGTCGGGAACGGTTGCGGCGAGCCATGGACGTCGCTCCTCGCTCTTCGACCAATCGCTGAACTGCTCAGGTGGGGGTTCCACTTGAGTTAGCCCCTTTGGAGATGGCGTCTTGGTTTGCAGACGCGGTGTTCTCTTGAGGATCAAGGGTGGAGCCTTTTGTCTGCTCCTGCAGGTAGGGTGTCTGTCCACGCCGTTGCAGTTTGTTGTTCAGGATCCTCCAGCCGTGTTCGACGAAGCGGCGCTGCCGCAAGCCGGTGCATTGGTTGGCTCGGACGTCGTCGGGGCATTGGGTCCCGGCGGATAGTATTCATTCGTTTTCGACAGGTCCGCTCGGAGCGGATGCGGTAAAGGGTTTTTAGAACCTGCAAGGAGAATCCCAGATGAAAATGAGATCTTTGAAGCTTAGCGCGATCATTGTGGTGGCCGGAACTATGCTGCAGTTCGGCGGCTGCATCGGCGGAGGCATCGGCAGAGCCGCTTTTGGCATACTCGACGAGATTGCGTTCTCGTGGATCGTGAGCCCGCTCGTGGGCGCGGATCCGTTCGGTCTCGCCGCCGCGGCCACGCCGTAGTACCGCTACACTTCGTTCGACCTGCACGTAGAACCCTCGGGTCGCGCCTCGGGGCGCGATGGTGTCCTGGGTCGGTGGGTCGGATGTACGTAGAGAACAAAGAGAACGCGGGGCAGGTTTCATCACTTGCCCCGCGTTTTTGCTGTTCAGATCGTTTCACTCCTTCCTGTTCGCACGGCGGCACGCACTGACGCTTGGGCTCCCGCATCAAATGGTGATGGGTACGGAGCCGCCGCGATACGCCGAAGATGTTTCGGTCGCCGGTGTCGGTCTGTAGGATTTTGTCCGCGCTGGCGGGTGGCAAGCGACTGCGCCCGGCAGGATTCGAACCTGCGACCCCCGGTTTAGGAAACCGGTGCTCTATCCGACTGAGCTACGA
>CBDUXT010000086.1:0-24477 GCA_965371245.1 uncultured bacterium
AAGAAAAAACGCCGCTTGAAAAATCCTCATCCACAAGATTTGGTGATATCTCCCGGTTGTGCCGTACGCGTTGGCGACCGTGCGCCCAACTGGACTCTGCGCGATCTGTCAGGTCGAGCGCACAGCATGTCTGATTATGTTGGGAAAGTCGTTGTGCTCGACTTCTGGGCGACTTGGTGCGCTCCCTGCATGATGGTCAGCCCGCATATGCAGAAGATCCACGAAGCGTATGCGGAACGGAGCGTAGTCGTGCTTGCGGTACATTATGACGACCAAGGCGATCCTAAGCGATACACGAAACGGAATGGCTATACCTTTACAGTCCTTGACGACGGCCTGACCGTGGCCAAGCGTATGGGTGTGTCCAAGATTCCGACCGTGATGATCATCGGTCCGGATGGGCGAGTGGTACACCGGCAGACCGGCTTTGCTGAGGGTGACGAGAAGAAGTTGGTCGATAGTGATCGAGCAATACATAAGACAAATTGCTAAGGAAAAAAGCGATGCCTGATCCCCATCGATCCATCCCAACAGCCACTTGGGCGCGTTTTGCTGCGATTGTCGGATTGCTGGCTTGTGCGAGCTACTTCGGATCAGCCGTTTTCCACCTGTTTCCCCGCGCCATTAGCCGGACGCTGTTTTTTGCTGTTGGGCCGCTGTCCGCGGCATCGACCGTTGGCTTTTATTTCGCTGTTCGCCCTCACGCCGATAGCATCCCGTTGTTCATCGGCACCGTATTCAACGTCATCGCGGGTGCTATCGTGAACATCATGGCCGTGGTGCAGGACACGCAATTCACGGTGCTCCGGGGAAAGATCCGGGAGGCATCAGACGAGGCGTCGAAAGAAGTATTGACGCACATTTTTTGGGGCGTCAACGTGGTCCAATCCGGGCTCGATGTTTCTTGGGACATTTTCGTGAGTACGGGGACGGCGCTGCTCGCCCTTGCGCTGGCGCGGCATCCGCGATTCGGCATGCTCTTTGCAGTCCCAGGGGTGGCTGTGGGGATCTGCACGCTGGCGTTCAACCTATACACGTTCCCGACGGCACCCGCCTCCGCAGGTTTGATCGACCTTGGCCCTGCGGTGGGTGCGTGGTACGTGATCGCACTGATCCGTCTCGCACTTGTTTCCGGCTGGGTTCGCGAAAGTGCGGATGCGTGAGAGCCACGTAGGGCAGGTCGATGACCTGCCTCTACTATGATCCATGCTGCATCGTCGATGTCCGGAAGGTCCATCGCACTGGACCCCGGCCAATTCGGATCAAGCCAGCCCGGCTTGACGTGACGACGAAAGCTCTACCAACGCCACGATTCCGCCCGATCGACGCGTGCGTGTTTGACCGGATTGAGGTGGATACAACCACGATGCCGATCGTATCCGAGTTCGTTTGGAATCCACTGGATTCACGTTCGCCCATGGTAACGGCAGGTCATCGACCTGCCCTACGTCCTCCTGAAATCCTCGATGTGAAAAGCTATTATCCTGCCAAAACTCCACTGTGTTGATCACCGACTTCCGGGCCGCGTACGATTCAGTCGATGCGGCCGATCGGCAAAAGTGCACCCCCCATCTGCTGCGTGAACTGGAAAAGGGGATCTGCGCAACGACAGTGCCGAGTGGCAGGCGTTCACCAAGAAGCTGCGCCGACTGCTGCGCGACGGCATCCGGCTTCGCAAGCGTCCGGACTTCGCGCCGAAGCGGTATCCGGGCCGGATCGACCGGCTGAATCAGCGGTTGGGCGTCATGGCCATGGAAGAGCACGGGGATGCCGACACGCGACGATTGACGAAACGTCTTCGCCGCTATGGGGAATCGATCTTCACGTTCCTGGATTACCTCTACGTGCCGCACGACAACAACTTCGGGGAACGGCAGATCCGGCCAGCCGTGATCCTGCGGAAAAACAACCAGTCCAATCGCAGTGACCGCGGCGCCGCCACCCAGGCCGTTCTGATGAGCGTCTACCGCACCCTCCGGCTCCGTGGCCTCGACCCCACCCGATCCATTGTCGATGCCTTGAAAAGCTACCTCACCACCCCCCAACTCCCGCCGCTACCCGAAGGCGACATTGCAAACGGCTGACCTCTTACGCCTGTTGAAAAAGTGTGGCAGCGGCTTCCAGCCTGTGGTCCCGCTACGGCTCGCCCTCCGTGACGAGGACACAGCCCATTTGCACCGGCTGGAAGCCGGTGCCACACAAGAGAGCCAGCTTTGTTCAACAGGCTGTTATGGAATGTCGGGTGGCGCGACCCAGTACCGTTTCCAAGAAGCTCGATGCTGTTTCGAGCCGACCGCTCCCTCATGGTCGCGGCTCGGAAAGACAGTCTCGGCAGACGCGCGCCTGCCGACGACGCAACAGCACCTTGCTGGAAACGGCACCAGTGCATCGCCACGCGTAGACTCGCGAGTTGGGTGGCCCATGGCTTTATCCGTGGGGGACGCGAATCCGGCCACTATTCGAGTCCCCCAACTCTGAAGAGGTGGGCCACCCACCGAGCAAGACCCGCAGATTCAAGGTTGGCCGTACACTAGCATCCTGCTCTCCTCAGCGCACGGATCAACGCGCGTCCGCCTTTGCCAAGTTCGGCGTCGGCAGCGCGGCCATCACCCTCAGATGGCTACGATTTCGCCTAGTCGGCGCAGGGCACGGAGCCCGGCAGGAAGGGGAACGGCAGTCCCGCGAAAGCGTCCAAAGCGCGCGTGACGTCGGTGATGTTGATCTTGAAGTCGATCATCGCCGGTTCGATGTCGGCCCGCGACTTGATCGGGGCTCCGGGTCGGTTCGCGAATTTGTCCAGCAGCGCCACCACATCGAACGCGACGTCCACGGTTCCATTGGGTACGGTCCAGTTCCCGGTCCCCGCGTCGAACACTCCGACGGCATCGCCCCAGGCCGTTGTCGGGAGCACCAAGGCCTCCGAAAAGCCTTCCTCCGCACCGAGCGCACAGGCGCTGTTGATCACCTGGACTCCGTACACGCTGTTTGGGACGATGCCCTCGTGAAGCACGTGGACGACGCCGAGTCTGCTCCAGTCCATGACGAACGGATCACACTGGAGTAACGCGGCCCTAAAGGTCGGCGGAGTGATGTCGTCCTTACCGCCCACCTCGCTGACGTCGAAGGGTGCTCCGACCCAAAGTGTCGCGCCGTTCCAGGTGGCGAACGGCGCCAAGAGTTCCGTGAATGTCACACGGATGGCCTGCGTCTGACCTGTATCCCCGACCCGGAAGGACAAGAAGCGGTTCTTCGTACTCACCTCAACGCCGATGAGGTCCGGGAGGGGCGAACTCGAAAAGGGACAAAGCGTATCCGTCGCGACGACAGCCCAAAACCCGCCCGTTATCGCATACGTGCCGCCGGTCATCGCGCCGGCGTCCGGTTGGCCGATCGTGCCCAGTAGCTCGATATCCCCGGCGGGGCTAAGACTTTGCCCCCCACCGGCGGCCACCTTGTGCCAGCTTAATTCAAACTCCTGAGCGAAAGCCGTGGCCGCTGGCATCATCAGCAGAATCGCCCACCCGACAGGGTTTGTTCGCATGGCCATCATGTTTCTCCGTGTGAGTGCCCACGACTCGCAAGACAAGTGCGGAGACGCCATCTTGCGGTCACTGTCCAATCGTGGCGACACCACCCAGTGCGAGCACCTGCGGCTTCTTCGAAACCGTCAGTGCTTCTGGATAGGTTCCCGCCCAAAGACTGATTTGCGCACCATTCCAAACCCGGGCATTGCCCCGCCTCATCGCGCGGTACGGACCGCGATAATCTTGCGGCAAGGAACAGAGAGCGCGCGAACGTGGCCTATCAGCGTTCGCGGGGACTCCCTCAAGAGTAACCTCGCGGACTTCGCCATGATTGCTGCACCTGGTTCAGCGCTCTTCCGGTCTCTCAACATACACCTCGGTTCGCCGACAATATCAAGGTCTTGTCCGGATGCTACGGACCGCCAATGGTCACCGTTCCACCACTTGCCACTACCGTCAGTTGCTTACTGAATGTCACCAATTCGGGATAGGAACCGGCGGCGATTTTGATCCGGGCCCCGTTCCAGGCAAAGTCATTGGCCTCACCAACCGTCTGGAAGGGGCAACCGGGCGTACCGTTCCCGGGGACGCACCCGTTATTCCCGTCTACGTTGATCGTCCCACCGATCTCAAGCCAACGACGAATGATCGGGTGCGTCGTTTCGAACTCGCCGTACATAGCCACGTGTTGATCGACGTTTCCGCAGGATATGTCTTCACCCTCGCAGGAGGCGAAGAGACAGCAGTGGCCGAAGAGCTGGCCGAACAGCTGACCGGAAAAATTGAAGATGCCCGATCCACTTGACCCTCCCTCGATGATCCCATTGTCCATGTCATAGTAATCGTAGTCGAAAGGGTCCCCGCAGAACGTGCATCCGCCGCAGGTTCCGACGGCGCTCAGGTACGTAACCCGCTTCCATGAGCCGGCCGGATGATGAATACCGTAGGCAAGGTTGGGATGCGCCGTCGTCCATCCGGCTAGGGCTAGTCCGCCGGGCAGCGGTCCGTTTAGTCGAAAGAAGCTCATATCGTTCCCGTCATCCGTGTTGTCAGTCTCCAGCAGCGTTGCCCCTATCGTGCTGGGCAAGGTTGAGAACGTAGGAATCGTTCCTCCACAGGATGCTCGTTCCCAGAAGAATGTGACCTGCAACGTGTTCGCCACGGATTGGGTGCTGATACAGTGGTAGGCCGTAAGAAAAAAGGGCGCAACCGTTTCGTCGTCCAGGTCGGCGAGCAGTGTGCCGGTACATCTCTTCGCTGTTCCCCCCACCACGAAGCTCATTCGCCCGGTCGCCAACCGGGCAGCATTGCTGATGTCGCTAGAGCACATCGCATCCAGATGGCAGGCGAGGGGACCACCGGCGACATCCGCATCAGCCTGCGGTGGGTCGAGCGCACGATCGAGATGCACTACCTCGGTGATTTCAAAGTGAACCCTGCGCGTTCCACGCACCTCAATGAATACCGTGTCGCCGGGAAGGATGGCGGTCCAGAAATCACCGTTGCCTATCGGTCCCTTTCCCGAGTACGGACCGACCGTAGTCACTCCTGCAGGCTCGGCGGCAAAGAGAACCACCTCGCCGACAGCAACGTCAAACCCCTGGAAGTGGATGCGGAGTCCGTGGGCGCCGGGCGACCGCACTGCCACGGTTTGGAGGATGGAACCGTCTTCCAAGGTGAACGGAAGGAGACGCAGGGTGTCGGCCCGGATGGGTTGGACGCCCACCGGCCGCACCCATCCCACGCGATCGGGATCCGGCGAGAGCGCCACTTCTTCGCCCACGTTTCGGATGATTTCGTCCAGCGTAAGCACACCAAGATCGAAGAGGGTCACTCCCTCCCGAAATGCATCGGAAATCTCCGCCGAGGTCGGTGAGGGTCCTTCGGTGCGTCCCGACACCGCTGCGCCAAACGGAACGAAGGTGGGGAGCGCTTCGTGGATGATGCTCGCCTCCTCAGCCGGAACCGATTTGCCGGGTTCAGTTTGAGCGATCGCGGGGTTCATCGTGGCCATGAAGGCTATCAAAGATGCTAGTCTATGTGATGTCATCGATTGCTCCTCCTTTCTTGACCGTCCAACCTACTGGAGCGTCACCAACACCAGAACCATCCCAGCACCTCCAGAAAGCGCCGTCATCGCTTTACCGAGGATCGCGCCCTGAGCGCGAGCGTAATCCGTGACTTTCATTGCGTGGCCGGGGGTGTCGGACGTGGTCAGCAGATCGCCCACGTCAATCGCGCTCTGTGAGGCGTCACAAGAGACCCATACGCGCCCGCTCAGCGCAATAGGCGGAGCGCTCTCACTGCCCGGAAGGTTTCCGAGCACCGCACCGGCCGACAAGCCATTCGCGCCGCTTACCACGCCCGCCACGCGCCGGTTGTACGCGCCGCGTGCGATGCGTAGCATGCCCGGATTGTCCGTGTCGATCTCCGCAACAATTCCTGGCTTCATCTCCTCGCTGGCGGGGAACTTTTCGGCCAAGTCCGCGCCGGTGATCTGAAGCAGATCGATTTCGGCCCCACCAGCAACGCGCAACGCCGGAGCCAAGCCGGTCGTGCTGACTTGGAGCGCGGCGTTGTTGCTGCCGGAATTTGCTATACTGATCGTAACGCCGGGGCCGTTCCCCAACTGGGTGAACAAAGCCAGCCCCTCGGTGCCCAGTTCCGTGACCGCGAGTCGCGCGCCTGGATTTGTCGTGCCGATGCCGACGTTCTCGCTGAAATAGCTGCGTCCCGCGAAGTACCCCGCAAACCCGCTTGCTCCATCCGCCACGACGCCCTCCACGGCCTTTCCGCTCCCAAGGGTCTTCCCGCGCACGCCCGCGCCACCGAAGGTCGTGCCATAGACGCCTGCGCCACCGCCGGCGTGAATGCCCCATACACCGTATCCCGACGCACCCGAGCTGAGATTCTCTCCGACAACCGCGGCGGACGAGGCGTTTTGCATGAACAGGCCGATCGATCCGGAAATGGCGTGGGCGGTACCCGATCCTCCGTTGTGGTTGTTGAATGCACTCACCACTGGAGTGGGACTGTCGCCAGCAACCTGCAGCTTTGCAGATGGGGCGGTTACGCCGATGCCGACATTGCCGTTCGAGAGGATGGACACGTGATCCGCGCCGCCGGCGGATAGGATCAGGCGCCCATCCCCGGCAGACGGAACCCGGTAGCTCATCCCTCCGTGCCGAACGCCGCTGGCGTCCTTGAACGCCACTGCTCCAAGTGATCCCTCCAGCTTGCCGGTATAGGTGGTCACGAGATCAAGACGTCCACCAAAAACCGAGTTGTTCACGATTTCGACGGTGGATCCTATGCCTTGGCCTAGCATCATCACGTTCGCATTCTGCAAGTAGTCCGCGTTGGGGCCAAAGGAGAAGAACAGCTTCTTGCCGCCCAGCGCGGTGTTGCGTCCCATGGTCCATTTGTCTGTCAGGGTGCCGAACCCGGACACCTCGCCCAGACTGATGGCCGAGCCGGAGATCCCGCTGGCGTCGCTGTACAGCCCGAGTACGGCGTCACCGTCTTCGACAACGATGAGGTCGCCGGCCAAGCCGCTGTTCAAGACGCCCAGGAATGTCTCGGTAACGTGCAATCGCGCCCGGGGATTGGTCGCGCCGATGCCGACGTTCCCGGTGTTTGTGTTGGAAATATGACTCCCATTGGCGGCCCAAAATCCGCTCCCGCCGCCGGTCGCCGCGGTCGTCTGCAGGGTTCCGTCGGGAAACATGAGGCCGTCCGTTCCGGGCGTTCCGCCGATGTGCAGGCGGGCCAGCGGCGTCGGTGTGCCGATTCCGAAGTGACCGGTGATATCGTCGATCCGGGCTCGCTCCGTGTGTTTGGGTGCCTCCAGGATGAGCGGGCTGTTGCTTGCGAACGCACTGGCGGACACTTTTCCGCTTGTTTGAATATCGCCGGCCATTTGTAGCCCGCCGCTCTCGTCCATGTTGAGCCCGCGGACATTCAGGGCATACGGCGCGGCCGTCACGGGCTGTCGTGGCGAAAGCACCGTGTCGCCGCTACCGTCAGGCGCTGGGACAGCGACCTCCAGCCAGCGGGCGCCGCCGCTGAACGCGCCCGGCCCGAAGTCAAGCTCCACATTGAACAGACCGCCGGTTACCTGCACCAACGCAAGACCGCCGGCCGAACCGTCGAAGACCAGTGGCCCCGCGACCAGGTTTCCTTCCGTGGCGGCATCAAAGAGCGAGAACCTCAGGGCCGTGGCTCCGGAAACCGGCTGACCGTTCTGCTTGAGTTGGCCCTGATAGCTGATGGCGGTGCTCAACGGCTCCCCGCGGGCTTGCTGAGCCCACGGACACATCGCCAGGGCGAGAATGATCAACGTCGTCTTGGGTACGTTCATGGCGGTGTTACCTCCGGTTCTGGTCCATTGAACTCCTGTCGAAGTCGGGCGCTTCGAGTCAGCGGCGAGCTTCGGCGCTGAGGCGCAACCCATTACCCGTCCTCGATTTCGCGTAGCAGATTGTCCCGGCTGGCTGTCCCGTGCCACGGACACCTGGAGACGATCGCTGACCGATAGCTCTCTTGTGATTGAACTTCGTGAAACAAACCGCGGAATCGGATATAATCACTCCCAGCGCACCCGGATCTCGGGACGATTCGGCACGACCGACATCCCGGCGTTTGTCAGTACGAAATTGGGCACCATCACCCGCAAGGGAATCGAAAGTTTTTTTCCGATGGCAGAAGAGCCACAAGCTGGAGCCGTCACGCGAATGCTCAGAGCCGCCGGGGACGGAGACCTGAAGGCTGCCACAGACCTGATGCCGTTGGTCTACTCCGAGTTGCGCAAGCTGGCGAAAGCGCGAATGGCCCACCTGTCACCCGGCAACACGCTCCAACCGACGGCACTTGTCCACGAGGCGTACCTGCGTCTGGTCGGAAAGGATGACGTGGGCTGGCACAGTCGCGGGCACTTCTTCGGAGCCGCCGCCCAGGCGATGCGACAGATCCTGGTCGAGCAGGCCCGCCGAAAAGGCAGCAAGAAGCACGGAGGCGATCATCGGCGCCACGACGTCGCGGATGTGGAACCGACGATAGAACCGCCGTCGCAGGATCTTCTCGCCCTTGACGCAGCGCTGAAGCAACTCGAGGCGGCCGAACCGCGCCAGGGCAAGATCGTGATGCTGCGTTACTTTGCAGGATTCACCAACGACGAGACGGCCGCCGCCCTTGGAGTTTCCATTCGCACAATCGAAAGAGATTGGCGTTTCATTCGGGCCTTCCTGTTTGACCAGCTTTCAAGACCCGAATCCCGCGCATAGTGTGGCTCGTAACATGGACGCAGCGAAAATCAAGAGAGCAAACGAGATCTTCCAGGCGGTGGCTGATCTTCCGGACAAAGAGCGGGAATCGTTTCTTGCGGCCAGCTGTTCCGGCGACAACGATTTGCGCGGATTCGTCGAGCAGCTCCTATCGCACGATGCCGCCGGCATGGGCGGTTTTCTGTGCCAACCGGTGTTCACCCCAGTGCTGGAAGAATCGGCGGATGTCGAACAGGCCCTGCCGCAGCGCGTCGGAGGTTACGCCATCATCCGCAAGCTGGGCGAGGGCGGAATGGGTGTCGTATTCGAGGCACGGCAGGAAAACCCACACAGAACGGTGGCCTTGAAGGTGATCCGATCGGGTTTTCCTTCGACGAGCATGCTACGTCGTTTCCAACACGAGGCGGAGGCGCTGGGTCAACTCCAGCACCCGGGGATCGCCTGCATCTACGAGGCGGGTGTCGCGGAAGACGGTGGTGAACGTGGGGGTCGTGTCCAGCCGTTCTTTGCCATGGAGCTTATCCGCGGCCGGCCGCTCACCAAGTACGCTGCGGAAAACGAGTTGAGCACCCGCGAGCGTCTTGAACTCGTCGCCAAGATCTGTGTGGCGGTGCACCATGCGCATCAAAAAGGCGTGATTCACCGCGACCTCAAGCCCGAGAACATCCTCATCGACGAAACCGGCCAACCCAAGATCCTCGACTTTGGCGTGGCTCGGCTGACCGATGCGGACGTGCGGACGATGACGTTGCAGACCCAGTTCGGTCAACTTGTCGGGACGATACCCTATATGAGTCCCGAGCAAGTCACGGGGGATCCCAAGCGGTTGGATACGCGTTCCGACGTGTACGCCCTGGGCGTGATTCTGTACGAGCTGCTTAGCGGACAACTTCCGTTCGATGTTCGCGACGCGCCAATTCCCGAGGCGGCCAGAAAGATCCGGGATGACGAGCCGCCATCGCTCGCGTCACTCGTCAAGTCGTTTCGCGGCGATGTTGAGACGATTGTCATGCGCGCCTTGGAGAAGGACAAGACGCGACGCTATCAGTCCGCGTCTGATTTGGAAGCGGATATTCGTCGGTACTTGAAAGGTCAACCGATCGACGCCAAGCGCGATTCGACGCTGTACGTGCTAGGCAAGAACCTGCGTCGGCATCGCTGGGCGGTGGCGATCGGCTCGGCCTTTGTCGTCGGTCTCGGCGCGTTCGCGGTCTACGCCGGCGTGCAGGCCGGCCGGTACGGCCGTTTGGCACGGATCGAGCGCGCAGCCAGTGAGCAGTCACTGGCAGATCGTAAGGCAGCTGAGCTTAGCGCCACCCGGGCGAAACACGAAACGGCCAAGGCCGAAGCGGTCACGCGATTCCTTCAGGAGATGCTCGCTTCGGCGGACCCGAGCCATACGCCGAACCCGGAGGTCACGGTTCGCGAAGTCCTCGACGAGGCGGCGCGAGGAATCGATGGGGACTCTTTCAACCAAATGCCGGACGTCGAGGCATCGATCCGCGAAACGTTGGGCATCACGTATCTCTCGCTGGGACGGTACGCTGCGGCCGAGCAACAGTTGCGCGAGTCCGTCCGCTTACATCGCGGGGACCAAACGGCTCCCGATGCGCTGACGGCAAAGCGTCTGGTGTTGATGGGCGACGCCTTGATGGAGCAGGGCAATCTTGCCGACGGCGAAGCCGCGTTTCTCGAGGCCATGGCCCTTTATCGTTCGCTTTCGCTCGACAACACCATGCAGATGGCCGTCGTGATGAACGATCTCGGCGTGATCAACCTGCGGAGGCAGGAGTATGACGAAGCTGAGCGGCGCTTCCGTAACGTACTCGCGCTTCGGCGCGGAATCGTCGGTGAGGACCACGCGGAGGTCGCCAAGGGCCTGAACAATCTCGCGGTCGCGTTGCGCAAGAAAGGAGACTTCCCGGCGGCGGAAGAGGCCTACATTCAGTCGCTCGACCTCAACCGAAGGATTCTCGGAAACAATCATGTTGAAGTTGCAACCAACCTGCACAACCTCGGAATGCTCCGCGCACACCAGGGTGACCTCGATGAAGCGGAGGCATTGCTGGAAGAAGGACTAGCCATGCGCCGAAGTCTGCTCGGCCCGACCCACCCGGACATCGCCGCGACGCTAAACGGACTTGCCGGCATACTGGACCTTAAAGGTGATCATGACCGTGCCGAGGCATTGCAGAGACAAGCATTGACGCTTTGGCAGGAGCTTCTCGGAAGCAACCACCCGAAGGTCGCGCTCGGCAACTACAACCTCGCCGTCTTGCTGCTGAAGTACGGGAGGCCGACCGATGCAGTTCCGTTCGTAGGCAAGGCGGTTGCGTTCTACCGCAGTCGGCTCCCTGCCGGTAAGAGTGACTTGGCCGATGCACTCGGGATCGAAGCTTCCATACTCATGGCGCTCGGACGGCATAGCGACGCGGAGCCGGTTCTTCGCGAATGTCACTCGCTAAGGCGTGACGCTTTCCCCGAAGTTGGGCTGAAGTTGGCTCTTGCGGAGAATGCACTTGGCGGGTGCCTTACGTCGTTGGGCCAGTGCGCGGAGGCGGCGCGACTGCTTCAAGCGAGTGCGCCCGTGATCCTGGCTGCGCGCGACGAAGATCATCCTACCCACGGGAAAGTGCTCGCCCGATCGGACGCGCTTTCCAAGGTCTGTGGGACAAAAGGAAAGTCCAAGTAGTCAAGGATCTCGTCCGTCTGCTGGAAACGCCCGGCTTCTCGGAAAAAGCCATACAGTTTCGTGCGATCCTCCGCAACCCTCCGGACCGACCCGCCTGCCCGCGCCAGTGCAACGGGCCTGCAATGCCATACCAAGACCACGGCAACGCGAGTCCAAGACCACGAGGCGACCCGGATTGACGGCTTCAAGAACGCGGTTTCTGAGGTCGGGGCAGGGTGTCAGAGAGATGACATCTTGCCTGTGGAGCAGGATGTCGCTTGTTCGAATCCATCTCGATCAGCACGGTTGAAAGGTCGCCGATGACGTAGCCCGCACGGATCCCCTGGCTGACGAGCCCCGGATACCGCTCGGTGATCGCCGTCGCGATCTGCGCGATTTGCCGTTGCGTCTCGTATCGAACTCCGCGACCGCCGCGCCTGTTCGTTTCCAGCAAAGTAGCGCGGGCTATTGCCCGCCGCGAGCGGGTGTTTGACATGCTCGAGCGCCAAGCGACGTTCGACGGCGATAAGAGCGCGCATCCTGTTTGTTCACCGGTGGAACGTACCGTTGGCGGGCGCTGTTCAGGGCAGACGCGGGCAGTGGCCCGTCCTACGCTTGGGCATGCCACAGGTCCGGCACGGTGTCGTCGGCGATTCTCGGCGCGAAGGCTGCCGTCGTCGCCTACGCCGCTTTGGCCGGTGGCAGCAGCCGGTTCCGCAGCATGGCGAACACCAAAGCAGACGCCAAGCCAAGCAGGCCGCAGATTCCCCAAAGATATCCGCCGCCAAGTTCTCGCAGAATCAACCCGCCCAATGGTGCGCCTACCATCATCGACGATGAGAAGCTCATCGTGAACACGCCCATGTACCGTCCGCGAAAGCGCTGCGGCGCAAGATCACTCACGATCGCAGACGACAACGGAGACCCCATCATCTCACCCGCGGTCCACACGGCGACGGCCATGGCGAAGTGCCACGGCGCCGTCGCAACCCCAAAGAGCGCAAAGCCGGCTCCCGTGATGGCGGCCGACAGCGTGAGCATCCAACCGCGGTGGAGGCGCGTCACGAGGGACGTGATCGGTAGCTGTAGACACACGATCAAGACGCCGTTCAGCGACATGATCAGCCCGTAGGTCCGCGGGCCGATGCCACGTTCACCGAGAAAGATCGGAAACGCTGTGAACGACTGCATGAACATCACCGCCAGAACGAACGTGCCCCCGCAGAACGCGAGAAAGACGCCGTCTTTCAATATGTGGCGCAAGGCCGCGGAAAGGGTCGCGTCGTTCGGGTTCGCGCCGGCAGCCCCCGCCGGAGCCAACCCGGACGGCTCATGCGCCGGCTGCCGCGCGCGTTTGGGCAACGTTTCCCCTATCCACAACGCGATGAGCAGTCCGAAGGCCGCGGCCGTCAGGGCGTCACCCCAGAACAGCCACTGGAACGACGACTCGGCCAGGATTCCGCCGACCGCGGCGGCCACCGCAAACCCCAGATTGATCGCCACGTACATAAGTCCGAACGCGTGGGCACGCTGCTCGGGCTGCGTCACGTCGGTGACCATGGCCGACGCGGCCGGGCGGTACATCTCTGAGAGCAAGGAGAAGGCGAGGATCGCGGCGAGAATCATCCACGGAGTCGATAGCGACCCGAAGACCAGGAGAACGCCCGCGCCGCCGAACAGGCTGATCAGCATGACCGCCTTGCGGCCGATCAGGTCGGCCAGGTGTCCGCCGACCAGCGCAGCCACTAGCGCCCCGGCGCCGTAGACGCCCATGGCCATCGTCGCAAAGCCGACCCCGAGGCCGAGCGATTCGCGCAGGTAGAGCGCCAGAAACGGGACCAGAAAGGCCCCGGCCCGGTTGACCAGCGCACCCGCGCAGAGAAGCTGAACGGTGCGGGAGAGAGATAGGTATTGTTTCAGCATGATCCAATAGCCTGTTTGACCAGCCCTTTTTTCCGAGCCGCGACGGTGAGCGAACGTCGGGTGCCATGCCCGCGCTGCACTAGGGCATGCCACACGACGCTTGGACACCGAGATAGCCAGCCCATGGTTCCGCGGAGGCCGAATCCGATCCTCACGGAGCGAATGATCGATGTTTCGGGCCGCCTGTCGAGGCGGGTCGCCCTTCGCCGTCCGCGAGTCGCCGTGTCCGTCGGTCTGCCCCGCCAAGTGAAATGTTTCAAGCCCAGGGCCGATCCAGGCACGCCAGTTGCCGGGTGGAAGCAGGGAAAGGTCCGTCCAGGCATGAACACGCCCGCGCGGACAACGGTTTTATCGGCGGCAGGTGGGTTGAGCTGGCGCGGGGTGGGGGAGGCAGGCGAAGCAGATCTGACGTGCCGCGGCGTTCTATTAGCTATAATCTTGGTGGAAAGATGGTATTTTGGGCGCCCTGCGGTCGTCGGGCGGTAGGAGCCCGCACTTCGCAGGAAACAGGGGATGGAGGTCCAAGCATGAATCTCGAGAGCAAGTATCGACCCATGGGGCCAGCGGAGGCGGTGACGGAATGGCGGGCATGGCTGATGACAATCACCATGGTCGCCCTCGCGTTCGAGGCGGTCAGCGGGTTGGTGGCCTACCTGGCTCCGTTCAGCGTGTTCAGCCAGTATTCGGTCCTGTTGCACACCGTCGTGGGGCTCATCTGGACGCCGCTGTTCGCGTGGTACTCTTGGGTTCATTGGTTGCGGCGGTTCCGCGGCAAGTTCAACCACGTGCAGCTTCTCGGGTACGCCGGGTTCGCGCTCATCGCCGGATGCGTGGTGACGGGCATCGTGCTGACGTTCCAGGCTTCCTTCCGGACGCGAATCAGCTACACGTGGGATCTCGTCCATCTGGTCACCGGCCTCGGCCTGATCTTCGTCGTGGTTGCTCACATCGTGGTCGTGTGGGTGCGAAAGGTGAATGCGCCGGAGGTGGCGATACCCCTTCGCAGCGCGAAGCGGGTCTTCCTCGGTCGGCTGGGCGTGGGGACGGTCGTGCTGTTGGTGGCTCACTTCGCCTTGGCATCGGCCCACCGCGAGGTTGCCGTCAACAACGAGTTCCCCTCCGACTACAGTTGGAAGTTTGGGGAAGACCGCCCGTTCGCGCCGTCGCTTGTGCGGACGGTGAGTAACTGGGCGTACGACCCGGCCACCTTGTCGGGCTCGGCCGGATGCGGCACGAGCGGGTGTCACTCCGACATTCTGCACGAATGGGAGCCGAGCGCGCATCGCTACGCCTCTTCCGATGTCGCGTTCCAGGCCGTACAGCGGATCATGCTGGATGACACCGGTGCGGAATCGACACGGTACTGCGCGGGGTGCCACGATCCGGTCGCGTTGCTGTCGGGGAACAAGAACGTCAACGTCGAGGGCTTGACCTCCGTCGGCGCCGACGAAGGCGTGTCATGCGTGGTCTGTCACTCGATCGTACAGACCGATGTACGCGGCAACGCCGACTACACGGTGTCGCAACCAGTGCGCTATGTCGGCGAGTTGAAAGACGGCGCGGTGAACAAGTGGGTCAGCGACTTCCTCATTCGGGTCTACCCCCGCCAACACAAAGAGACCTTCGCACGACCGCTGTACAAAACGGCCGAGTACTGCGGCGCGTGCCACAAGCAGTTCATCGACGAGGAAGTCAACCAGATCGGCTGGGTCCAGCTCCAGAACCAGTACGACAACTGGCGCAAGAGCCGTTGGTATCACGAGGGAGATGCGACCAAGACGATCACGTGTCGTGAGTGCCACATGGCGCTCGCGCCATCCACCGACCCTGCCTCCGGCGACACGGCCGACTACAACCGACAGGCCGACGACGGCAAGCATCGCTCGCACCGCTTCCTGGCCGCCAACCAGGTGATGCCGCTGCTGATGGACCTGCCCGGGGCCAAGGAACACGTGGCGCTGACCGAGGCGTGGCTCAGGGGCGAGATCGAGATACCCGAGATCGCGGACAAATGGACGGCCGGCCCCGTGATTCGCCTCGAGCTGAACGGTCCCGAGTCCGTCAACCCCGGCGACCCCGTCAACGTGCAGGTGATCCTTACGAACAGCAAGACGGGTCACGGGTTCCCGACGGGGCCGCTCGACATCATCCGAAGCTGGGTCGAGCTGGTGGTCAAAGACGAAACCGGCGAAGTCGTTTACAAGACCGGCCAACCGGACGAGCAAGGGAACATGACCGAGGGCACCATCGTGTTCAAGGCCGAGGGCATCGACCGCTACGGCAACGACATCGATCGCCACAACCTCTGGGAGATGGTGGGCGCACGCTTCAAGCGGTCCATGTTCCCCGGCACCAGCGACACCGGGACGTACACCTTCGCGTGTCCCGGCTTTGTCGGCCCCTCCAGCAAGGAGGTCGATGGCGACACACAGGCGCTGGCGTTCAACGCGCCCCAAGGCGCCGGCGAACTGACCATCGAGGCCGTCCTGAACTACCAAAAGGCCGACGCGGCGTTCCTCGACAAGCTGTTCGGGGCCGAAGCCGGGATTCGTACACCGATCACAGCGATCTCACGGGATGTATTAAAAGTCCGCGTGGACCGATAGATCGGTATGGCCGCACTCAACAAACGACATCGGTTGCTGATCACCTGGAGCGTGCGCAGCGGCGTCGTGCTTGCCGTCGTTCTAGTCTGGGGCGTGCTGACCCGAACCGATAAGGAGGAGGCCGTCCTGCCCGGCGACCAGGTCGAGGGCTTGACCGCGATCCTCGAACCGGACGACGCGCCGAGTGCTTCGCCGATCCACTTCGCCGACGTGACATCCGCGTCGGGCATCGACTTTCGACACTTCCCGACCACGCGGGCGTCGATGCTACCGGAGGACATGGGCTCCGGGGTGGCCTGTGCCGATTTCGATGGTGACGGCCTCATCGACATTTTCTTCGTCAACTTCGCCGGCTCGATCCTCGCGCCGCTACCCACCGACAAGCCGGCCTCGCGCTGTCGTCTCTATCGCAACACCGGTGACATGCACTTTGTGGACGCGACCGACGCCAGCGGTCTGGGGCTCGTCGCGTTCGGAATGGGTGCTGCCTGGGGAGACTACGACGGCGATGGGGACGTGGACCTGTACGTCACGACCTTCGGGAACAACACCCTGTTCGAGAACCAAGGCGACGGAACGTTCGTCGATGTCACCCGGCGCAGCGGGACGAACGATTCGCGTTTCAGCACGGGCTGTGCGTGGGCCGACTTCGATCGTGACGGCGACCTGGATCTTTACGTGAGCAACTACGTCGCCTTCGTCCTGCGCGACGCCGACCGCGGCGTAACCTCTCGACAGTACGGCTCCGAGCAGCCCTACACGCTCAATCCATCGGCCTATCAGCCACAGGCCAACTCACTGTTCCGTAACAACGGAGACGGAACGTTCGAAGAGATCGCCGCCGCCGCGGGCGTGTCCGATCCTACCGGTCGAAGTCTCTCGGTGAGTTGGGTCGATATGAACAACGATGCCCTGCCCGACCTGTACGTGGCCAACGATGTGTCCAACAACGGCGTCTTCGTCAACAAGGGCGACGGGACGTTCCAGGACGTGGGTCCGTCGTCACTGGCCGCCGACTATCGCGGCGCAATGGGGATCGCCGCGGGCGACTTCGATCATGATCTCGATCACGACCTGCTTGTCACCCACTGGATCGCCCAGGAAAACGCCCTGTTTCGCAACATGTTCATCGACCCCATGTTCGACGCCGAGGCGGCCACACGGCTTTGGTTTCTCGACTCGGCTGACGAGGTGGGGCTCGGGCAGATCTCGTTGGACGCCGTCGGATGGGGAACGGGCTTCGTGGATTTCGACAACGACACGCGCCGCGATCTATGGGTGGTCAACGGAAGCACGTTCGAGATCGTTAAAGACCATCGTCGCCTCGTGCCGCAGCGCCCGTTCGTGTTCTGGAATCGCGGCGATACCCACTTTCGCGATGTCGCCGGTCTTTCCTCCAAGCGGCTGACGGAACCCTTCGTCGGTCGCGGCGGTGCGGCCGCCGATTTCGATCAGGACGGACGCGTCGATCTCGTTTTCCTCGTCCACGGAGGCGAGCCGATTCTGCTTCGCAACGTCTCACAAGGGGTCGGCCACTGGCTCACGGTGCGGCTTCGGCAAACCGGCGGCAATCGGATGGCGGTCGGCGGACGAGTCTACGTCACGGTCGGCGACCTGACGCAGATGGCCGAGGTGGGCAGCAGCGCCTCGTATCTTTCGCAGGACGATCAAACGCTTCACTTCGGTGTCGGCGGCGCGACGAAGGTCGATACGCTTCGCATCGTCTGGCCGGACGGCGCGGAAGAGACTCGACACAACGTTCCCGTCGATGAACTCCTCCTGTTCGCCCACGACGCACGATACCCGGTCTAATCCCGGATCGTTCGTCAACTCACACCCTAATACATATGCGTAAGCGCCCGCGCGATGGACAGTGTGCCCCGGCACCGGTGTTCGCGTGACCATCCTTGATAATTGGTTGTTGTAATGCCGGTTTCCATCTGGTAACATGGTTCTCACAGAGGTGGATAGCAGGCCGTTCACGAGGTTCGAACGGTCCTCCCACGGCTTGAGCGGTGTCTTTAAGTAGCAAAAGACCCGTCTCATGTCGTGGTTCGGCACGGCACGTCTCGTATTGCAGGATAAGTGGAACAACATAACACCGTGCGGCGGCGGGCCGGCGCTGTGCAATAGGCCGGGACCAACACAAGACGCCCTCGGAACGGATGCGCCATGTTTGAGCCGTCGGGAATGGCCGGTCAATGTCACCTGAGACGAGTTTCGAGCGGTCGGCTCACAGACGGGGGGAAAGTCGAGCCGGGCTTGATGGCAAACATGAACGTGCGCGGCTACGCGGACTGGAGGTCTCGCTCGTCCTTTGACACGAAATGGATTTCCACGCGCTTGCCGAGCGCAGCGGCGATGCGGTCGAGCATCGAGAGTGAATGGCCCTCGTAATCGGCGTCCTCAAGGCGGGCGACGACGGGCTGCTTCGAGTGTATGAGGTCGGCGAGTTCCTGCTGAGTGAGGTTGGCCGTCGTTCTCGCCTCGTAAATGAGCCGGGCGACACGAACGTTCACCGTCTCCTCGGCGATCATGTCGCGGAGTTCGGTGTCATCCCGGGTGATGCGGTCGATGATCTCCAGGGCGTTCCTTGTCTTAGGCATTCTCGGCCTCCTCTTCGTATGTGTGCTGTTTCGGGTTCTTCTCGAACGCTTCCTTTCGTTGGATCGCTCGCTCGATATCTGCGTCCGGCAGCTTGGCTTCCCTGGTCAGGGCGTGGGCCAAAATAGCCATGTCCTGCCCGTGCAAGAAATACAGAATCCGGTAGTTCACGCGTCCATGCCGGACCCTTAGCTCATGAACGCCGTCCCGCAAGTAATCGGTGATCGGGCACGGCGACGGGTTGGTTGGCGGATGCGGGAGGGCCGCCGACGCGGGGGAAACGGTGTTGCAGCGCGGCTCTCGCCGCGTCCATGTTCATCACGACGCACAAGACGGCGTCGTTCAGCGCTATGCCGCGACCCACCAGCGTGGCCACCCGCTCGTAGGCGTGGATCCACATGGCGTTCACCCTGCCGGTCGCCAGGGATTCCCGCAACACATACGGGTTCGTCCACTCGCACTCGGAACAGCCACGATTCCACGGCCATTCCAACGGGGTGCGGCAATCCGTATGTTCCGGTGCCGCGTGTCCCACGAGGTCTCGACGTCCAACCCGATGCGTTCCTTGAACGCGGCGAGCATGGGGCCAAGCTCCGACGGCGTGCGCGGTCCGTGTCGGATGACCGCGTAGAGGCCGAACATGCGGTAGGGAAGATCGTGGCCATCGACGAGCCACCTTCCCGGCGACTGCACCCACATGACGTCGAGGTCGAGGCGGGCCGCGAGGCCCTGGAAGGCGGCGATTCGCTCCCAGAAGGCGTCGGCGATCGCGAGCCACTCGTCGGACTCGACGGGGAGCGGTTCCCTACGTCCTTTCGGCGGATGCCTGTCGAAATCAAGGATGGTGAAGGCCAGGGGCCTGTTGTCGGGGTAGGTCGTCAGGTAGTGGTCCTTGCACTCGCGCCGCCCGAACGGCCTGAGCATGTTGTCGATGATCCTGCCGTACGGGCGGGAGCCGTCCTTGAGCCCGGCGAGCGGGATGCGTGATCCCCCGACCAATCTTCGGCCTTCGGCGATCTCGTCGTTGGTGTTGGCCGGCCAGACGTGGCCACGGAAGCCGTCGAAGACGTCGCCGCCGTAGGTGATCCGCTCCTTCGAGAACCGCGTGGGGTGGGCTGCGTCAAGAAGGTCGCGGCAGAACGCCGACCCGTAGAATTCTATCGCAGTGTCCGAGAGGCCGTCCGGCATCCCCCATTATAGCGGCGCGTTTCGGAAAGCGGATTCGCGTGGCGGACTACCTCTGCCTTCATCATCCTGAGTCGTTCACCCGTACCCAATAGAGGTTTTCGGCGCGGTTGTCTGACACGTCGCCGTTCTTGTGCCTCGTCACCCATTGGGGCGGACCGCTGAAGGGCGCGGAACCTTCCTTCTCGCCGTGGAACGCGGTGCATACAGCCCAGGCGATCGGTATGGACCACGTGACCCGGGTGCCTGCCGGGTAGTCGCTGCGCGTCATCGGAAGCCGGGCGTAGAGAAAGCCAAGCGGTATTTCATAAACCTCAGGCTCCTGGCCCTGCTCATCGCAGATACGACCGTCTTCGTGAACAGACCACCCTGGCAAGACGGCATAGGTGTAAGAACCACTGGACTTGTTGTACACCCCGGCCACTTCGGGAAGAGGTTTTTTTCTCATACTTTCACGCATCTGTTGTCCACCGCCACCTCAACCCGGTCTTGTAGCCCTTGTCGCGGATTGAGGAGATCTCCATTGCTTTTGTCGGCGTGGCCTTCTTCACCTTCATGGGCGCTGCCTTCCTTTCGGACATGTTCCTGTTCCGTCGCGGGCAAGATTCGGAAACCCGCCAAACTCGCCAGAATCATCGGCGTATCTGCTCCTCTTCATGTTGTTGCGTTCATCTGTGGGTGTTCTCGCGGACCCAGACACCCGATGACCAAGCGCACCCAAGTGGCCCACCGAAGAACTCTATTGGATGTCCGATGCGATGTCCGATAGATCGACACACGCAAGTAGGCCCGTCTTACGCGACTCTTCTATTGTCCTTATCCCATCCGCCTATTGGCCTTCTCGTACTCGTCCACCGCCTCGATGATCCGCTCAAACGCCCTGGTCGATGCCTGTGATGGCGTCGCCGTCGTCGGCCGGCTCCACGTTGAGCAGCACCTCGCAGTCGCAGAACCCGCCGCGCTCCGCCAGCCATTCGAGTGCTTCTTCGCAATCATCACAATCGTCGGACTCCAGTAGGAATTCGGTGGCGAAACGCATGGTGTTGTCGCACGGGCCCCGTTCGAGGCGCTCGCCGAGATGCTTGAACAATCCTGCCAGCCATCTCATGCTTGCTCCCCCTTACGCCATTATAGGCGACTGACCTGAGTAGCCTCGGGAGAAGGAAGCCGTTCGAGGGCTCCGACCCGCTCTCCATTTGTGTTTGTGTGTACGTTTGGCAGCTCCGGCGGTGGCAGAGGAGAGGTTGGAGGCAGCGTAGCAGGGGAAACCTTCCATGCGTCAGAGAGGATTTGTTCCAACGCGGTGACCTGGTGAGCCGTTCCACGTGGGTCACGCGTCGAAGCATCCTTTGAGCCCGGCCAGGTCCGCGACGGTGCGGCCGCTCAGCCGTTCGGCTCCTGCTTCGGAAGACGGCCGCGAAGCGGCCGGCTATCTCCCGGAGGTGCCGAGCAGTGGCATTCCGCCTTATAGTATCCGAATGGCTCGTGACGAGCCCTTCCGACCGTGCCTCCATCAGCACAGATCAGCGTAGATCCGGCGGTCTCCGTCACACACAGATGCCCTGGAATCGCTGGATACGAGGTCTCCTCATTCCGCTACTCCACGAAGCCGGTCGTGCGCACCATCGTCGTCATCCGCAGCGGATACTCGGCCGCCGGGATCGCCATGGGCGAGAGGCGCTCCCGTTCCGCCTGCATCCTGTCGGCGGGGACCTCGTTCGTAGCCCGGCTAGGTCGTTGGGTGTTCACCTCTTCGAGCCATGCGACGAGCTGTCGCTCAAGGTCCTCGCCATCATGGAAACGCCGGACCTTGAACAAGCTCCCTTTCACCCAGCCGACCAGGTTCTCGACGGAACCCTTCTGGTTGGCGCGGCGGGGCCAACAGCGTTCGACGCCGAACCCGTAGTCCACCGGTACGTGGGCGAACGTGGGGTTCCATTCGATGGCTCCCTTCGTCCGGTTGATCACGATCGTCTTGGGGTTGTCGAACACGCACCGTAACGCAACGCCGCGGAAGGACTCGAAGGCCAACAGTAAGGAACGAATCAGCGGTTCCACCTTCTCATTGGGCATGGTGACCACGTGGGTCCACCGCGAGTACTTCAGCCGCGATGCGAAGAAGTGAACCCTTTCGGAAGAACCGTCAGCATAGCTGACCTTCACACTGCCGAAGTCGTGCTGACTGAACTCGCCCGGTACGCCCTCGAACCGTACCTCGGGCGATTCGGTCTTCGGCGGGCGACGGGCAAGGGGATCCCCGTCATCGGGCGTGAATCACGCGCCACCCGGACGCCGGGACCATCGCAGCGCGGAACACCGTTAACTCCGTGCGCACTAACGGCGGCGGGGAGCGTGTGATACGGCTTCAGGCACCGGCAGAGCCGTTTTTCGCCCGCCCGACCTTCGCCGGAAGTGGACCAAGCTTTCTACACAAAAAGTATCAAATTGTCACAAAAAGGCGTGCTCTACCCACGCTGGTCTGGGATGTGAGGCGCTTGCGATTCGATGCCCTCTGTCCGGAATTGCTCGGGTTCCTTGGCTTGCGCAGGGATGAATCGCTTGCCCTAGCCCACTGCTGGGTGACCCGGTCCGCTTCGACCGGCCGATGCCTTATGCGTAGAATGTAGGGATGAACCAGCCAACCAGCGAAGACCATACGCGTCCGCTGTTACTCGTCGCGCGCTTGCTGTTAGTCGTCGCCCTTTTCGTGATGGTGACAGTGGCGACGGTTGGGTATGTGTATGCATGGTTCACTTACCCCGGTGTCGGATTGTTCCACCCTTGGGTGGCGGTTGCCTCGTACGGGGCCTTCCTGTTTCTTGGGTTCGGGAGGCTTCCGGCGCTACTTCGCCGCTACCGCCGGGAACAACGAAGAGAAGACGGCCTTTGCGTCGATTGCGGCTACGACCTGACGGGCAACGTGACCGGCGTGTGTTCGGAGTGCGGAACCGAGGTTGAACAGCCATGATACGCAAGTCCATCATCGTCGTCCTCACGCTCGCAACGGTTGCGTCGGCGTATGTGTGGATGGCTAGCTACGGTGGCCACATCGTTTGGCGCGAGTTGGGCGGTACAAAGGCCTGGGCTATATCGTGGGACGGTCGATGTTTTTTCCTTCGCCATGTACCGGTAGACGCAGCCGAGTTCTTCCACTTTTGGGACGTCGGGGACGACTTCCCCGCCTGGGTTCCGTGCGTCCTCTTCGGAACCTACCCCACCCTCGCCTTCATCCGCGGCCCGTTGCGACGTTGGCGTCGCCGACGAAAGGGCCTTTGCATCGATTGTGGCTACGACCTCACCGGCAACGTGTCCGGCGTGTGTTCGGAGTGCGGGAGCGAGGTTGAACAGCCATGATACGCAAGGCCATCATCGCCGTTTTCACGCTCGCAACGGTTGCGTCGGTATGGGTGTGGATTGCTAGCTACGGTGGCTTCAATGTTTGGCGCGAGTTTGACTCGGGCGAGTTCGATTCGGGTCGTACGTCCCTCGGGTTTGTAGCTACGAAAGGGCGATGTGGCCTTGTTCGCTACGTTGGCCCCCCAGATGAAACACCCACCAGGCATCGAAGGACACGGCTCTACTTGGCATCTTACTGGTTCAAGAGACCAGGGGTGTGGGGCAAGCAGGACCACATGGCCGCGTGGGTGCGCGCTTGGGTCCCGTGCGCCATTTTCGGTTCCTACCCGTTCTACTCGCTCGTGAGGTCTCCCGCGCGCCGTCGCCGCCGACGTAGAGAACAAGGCCTATGCCTCGACTGCGGCTACGACCTTACGGGCAACGTGACCGGCGTGTGTTCGGAGTGCGGCGTGATGGTTGAAGAGCGCGGCGCGGATGGAGGAATGATGTGAACTCGGTCATTGCGCGTAGTCCCTGGTGGCGATGGTGGGAAGAGCAAAAGATTGAGCGCGCGATTCGGAAACGGTACCGGGCTCGGATTAAGGCCGCTTCGACGAGGCGAGAGCGACGTACTCTCAAGCAAGAGATGGCTGTAGAGATTCGCAAGGCGCTCGCTCGCTTCGCCGAAGAGCAACCGCGAAAGTCCCCCTACGACCTGTGACCCAACCGCCGGAAGGTCTGGCGGGCGGAGCGCGGCTGGAAGGTCGAACCGCGGCCAGCTTCGCCCCCCGAGGCTGGGTAGCATGCGGACGCCACGCCACGCAGCCGATTCGAGCAACCGTGAATCATGGTGCCTATAGGGGCAATCGTCGGCTTGGTTTTTTCTCGATGAAATCCCCCAATTCCGTGAGAAAACCCGCGTGCTGCCCACGCTGGTCTGGGGTATAGCGCTCCAGCGATGCGATGCCCCCTACCCCGGTCCCCGCCGCCAACAGCTACCCGGACGGGGTAGCCCAGGCCCCCTTCGGAGTCGCTTGCCTGCACTCCACGTAATCCGATTTCCGAAAGCTACTCTGCGCCGAGGGCAGGTATGACGGGGTTTGGGTTTGCCCATCTCGACCGCATTAGAGACTTGGGCGCGGCTTCACGTCGGCGACGCCGGCTGCGTCTGGCCGACTGCTCCAGGACGGCCTCGGGAACCCGGCCCGGACGCTAAGAGCGTGTTTAAGAAGCCTCTTTCAGAGCCGCGCCCGTAAGGAAGCGGTCCGGTTTCGCACTCGAAACCGCTCTCTCACGGTCGCGGCTCGGTTCGTCATGACCCTTCTTATACACCCTCTAAGTTCGAG
>CBDUXT010000087.1:0-24395 GCA_965371245.1 uncultured bacterium
TTCTGGCAACCTTGCTACACGCCGTTCAACAAGCGGCATATGTGCGAAACTCGAAGATAGGATGGCGACGGGTTCCCGGTAACGCCGGGGGCGATCTGGGACGAACGAGAGCGCGCCATACTTAGGAAACGGCGATGGCCGGCGCGGGCATCGGAAAGGTGGGCGCCGCTTCACAAAGAATCCGCACGATGCCGCGCACCCAGACGTCCTCGCTGTTCAGCGAGGGCACCAGGCGAAGCGCCTCGCCACCGTGTGCGAGAAAGTCGGCCTTTCCGCGAATGGCGATCTCCTCCAGCGTTTCAAGGCAGTCGGCCACAAAGGCGGGCGACAAGACGGCCACACGCTTGACCCCATCTTCTGCTAGCTCGCGGAGGCGAATGTCGGTGTAGGGCTTGATCCAGGGCGACCGGCCGAGGCGCGATTGGAACGCGACCTCGTAGTCGTCCGGCGAAACCCCGACGGCCGATGCGATTCCCCTGGCCGTGGCGAAGCACTGAGCGCGATAGCAATTCCGGTTGGCCGACACGATCTTGTCACAGCAAGCCGAACTGGCAAGGCAATGCCGCCCGTCGCTGTCGTCGCTCTTGAGCACGTGGCGCTCGGGCAATCCGTGGAAGCTCATCAAAACCATGTCCGGTCGAAGGTCGTCAAGCACCGGCCTGGCGACGGCGGCGAACGCGTCGAGAAACGCCGGATGGTCGTAGAACGGCGGAACCACGCTGATCGCCGGGACGTTCCACATCCGGTTGACTTCCACGTATACCTTCTCGACGGCGGAGCCCCACGCGGCCGACGAGTATTGCGGAAAAAGCGGCAACAAGACGATCCGATCAACGCCCGCTGCCCGGAGTTCGGACAGGGCCGCTGCGATCGAGGGAGTCTGGTAGCGCATGGCCAGCACGACCGGCACCGCGCCGCCCAGTTCCTCGGCAACCTTTCGCGCAAGGTTCTGTCCGTGAAAGAGCAGTGGCGATCCGCGGCGGGACCAGATCTTGCAATAGGCCTCGGCCGACACCTTCGGGCGAAAGGGCAGGATGACGAGGTTCAGCAGGAGCCATCGCCGCAGCGCGGGGATGTCCAACACGCGGGGGTCCGAAAGGAACTCACGCAAATACCGGCGCACGTCACCTGTGGCCGGGCTCGTGGGCGTGCCGAGGTTCACAAGAAGAAGCCCCCAGCTCATGGGATACGATGTCCTTTCTCTGCTTGGGTGACACGGCCGTGACGGCTGCGCGATGCGGCGCTGTTCGCGGGTCGCCGGCTGACCAGAGATCGCCTACGCCGCCGCATAGCATCATGTGGAGCCTACTGGGGAACACTCTGGTGTGCCACGACCGAACGGTCGATGAGGCGTGCTCGCGGGCACGACAACGTCCGGACTCCATCGAGCGGAATCCTACTGGAGCGATTCGGCGCGCGGACGCATCCTCTTGAATCCGATACTCTACACCACGACCGAGGTTGACAGCCCTCTACGGTCATTCGCCCACCACGATCTTGGCTGTGCGCCCCATATTTGCTACAATTCGATCGGCTTTATTCTCTGAGCCCCCGGAAGGTCGCTGGAGCCCACGAATGCCACGAAGCGTGCCGCGCATCGCCCTGATCGCAACGATCTTGGTCTGCGCTGCCCACGCTTCCGCATCCGAGTTTCCCCTGAGTCGCTTCGAGGTGCTTCAAGGGGCCATCGTTCGCGACATGATCGAGGACGGACGTGGTTTTCTGTGGCTGGCCACGGACACCGGCTTGTGGCGATGGGACCACGGCGAATTCACCCGGCTCCAGGTGGGTATTCCGTCGTCATCGGAATGCGCCTGCCTGATCCAGACCGACGATCGCACGCTCTGGGTGGGTACGACGGGCGGGCTCTACCGCTTGGATATCTACACGCTGGCCTTGATGGACGATTCCCCCCTCCTACCCGGCGTGCGCATCTCCGGGCTTCATCGAGACGATAAGGGGGCGCTGTGGATCGCCTCAGAACTTGGGCTGTTTCAGCTCGTGCGTGAAGGTAATTCCGATGTGGCCCGCCCGTTTCCCGGTCTCGAGGACACCGCTGTTTTTGCCGTGACCGGTGGTGCCGATGGCGCACTTTGGTTGGGGGTACGGGGGAAGGTGCTACACCTTGCCGCCGGCCGCGTCCAACCGCGTTTCCAGGAGCAGATTGGCGAAAGTAACGTGACCGCCCTGGAGTATGCGCGCGACGGTTCGCTGTGGGTGGGGATGCGTAACCCCGGGAAGCTCTTCCGCGCCGTCGGCGAGGATGTCCGGTTTTTTGGGAGAACGGACGGGCTTGGCTGCACCGACGTGAACGTCATTGTCGAGCACCCAACCGCCGGCGTTTGGGTCGGCTCCGAACGTGGTCTCTCACGCTGGACCGGGGCACGGTTCGTGCAGATTGGGCGGCCCAACGGTCTCCTCAACAGCGACGTTCACAGTCTTTTCATCGACCGTGAAAATCAACTTTGGATCGGCACCTTCGGTGGCGGAGCGTACCGGCTGCGCTCCCCCCACATGGTGGTCTTTGGCGCGAGCGACGGGCTGCCGCACCGGATGATCACCGCACTGGCCGCATCGACTGAAGGTGAGATCCTAGTTGGCACCATCGGCGGCATGACCCGTTTTGACCTCACGACCGAGCGGGGGCTCGATGACCCTCCGCGGATCCCGACCCAGCAACTGTATGTCGATCGATCCGGCGAGGGATGGATGAGCAACTATGCCGGCACGTTCCGGCTGAGCGACGGGAGCTCCGTCTCGTCAGGGCATTTGACTTGCCTTGGGGAGGATGTGTCCGGGAATCTCCTTTTGGGGGCGGAGCTCGGGGTTTGGCGCCTGGTCGATGGCCATGGCGATCCCTTGGACATTCCGGCTGGGATTGCCGCACGCGCAAATGCCATCGTGCTTCACGACAACGGGGTTCTCGACATCGCAACGGAGCGTGGACTCGCTCGCTTCCGCGACGGCCGATGGGATGTCCTTCTGACCGGACACGCTGTCCGCAGTGTTTGCCTTGACTACGACCGTCGATTGCTGGTTGGAACGTCAACGGGGTTGTGGAGGATTCAGGGTCGCTTGCTCACGCGATTCGATGCTCGTCTGCCGTTGGACTTTGAAGTACGTGCGATGGTTCGTGGGAACCACGGAACCGTGTGGGCCGCAACGGATGTCGGTTTGTTGCAGATCCGCGGCGATAAAGTTGAGCGGTTCACGCGCGAGGACGGTCTACCGACAGATGATCTACGGTGCTTGCTCGTCGATGGACGGCGTCATCTGTACGTGGGTACGGCTGACGGCTTGGTCCGAATCGAAGCTCAAGGGCTTCAGCCATGTGATGCGAAACCGTGCGTCGTGATCGACGGCGTGGCGGCGGGCGGTCGCACAATGACCGCCGGGTGGGCATCATCGTTCGAGATTCCCTACGCCCAACACGACCTCATGTTCCGCACCTCGCACCTTGGTTGGCGTAGCCTTCAGGGGGCACGGTTTCAGTTCCGGCTGGTCGGTCGGGACGACCGGTGGTCACCGCCGACGCCACATCGCATACGCCAGTTCACCGATCTGGCGCCTGGTCGATACACTTTCCAAGCCAAGGTCGTCAACGAACGCGGTATTGAGAGCGCCATCGCCGAGCTTCCGTTTACGGTTCTGTCGCCGTATTGGCAGCAGGCATGGTTCTTCTCGTCGATCGTCGCCATCCTGGGTACCATCGTGTTTGTCATGGTCACGGCCTATCGCAAGTGCCAACAGCTCTTGCTGGTGGCGGAGACGGCCTCGAAGGCCAAGACCAAGTTCGTCTCGCGCATGAGCCACGAGATCCGTACGCCGCTGACGGTGATCCTCTCCTGCGCCGACAACCTCGGCGATTCGCGTCTCTCCGACGGCAAGAAGGAGGAATGTGCCGAGACGATCATCCGCAACGGGCGCCACTTGCTTCACGTCGTCAACGACGTCCTGGACATTGCCAAAACCGGCGCGGGCGACATGGTCATGGAACGGATTCCGTGCGACCTCGCCTCACTTGTCACCGACGTTCACTCCTTTGCCGTCCATCGGGCGTCCGGCAAGCCGGTGTCGGTCGAGCTTCAACTGGACCAATCCGTTCCGCGTTATGTCGTGACCGACCCGACCAGGTTGCGGCAGGTGCTCATCAACCTGCTGGACAACGCCGTCAAGTTCACGGACACAGGGCACGTCCGCCTCCACGTCTCGTCCGACGAGCATGCGACGGACGCCAAGCCGTCTCTGCGATTCGATGTGGTCGATACCGGCGCGGGAATCTCCGCCGACAAGCAACAGGCGGTGTTTGACGCGTTCGGGCAAGCGGATTCCTCGATCACGCGCCGCTACGGCGGAACGGGCCTTGGGCTGACGATCGCCCGTTCGTTGGCCGAACTACTCGGCGGCGGGTTGACACTGTCCTCCCAGGTCGGTCGGGGCAGCACCTTCACTTTCACCTTGCCCGTTGACATTGCCCGACCCGGCGTGCTCGATCCCGCAAAAACCTACGAGGACGCCATCCAAAGCGCGGGTACGCTCAGTGGCCTCCGCGTGCTCGTGGCCGACGATTGCCGGGACATCCGTCGCGTCCTGGAGATCATTCTCGAAGGAGCGGGGGCCGAGGTCCAGGGCGTCGGCAGTGGGCGTGAGGCTGTTGAGTGTGCAACCCATGGCACGTTCGAGGTGGTGATCTTGGACGTTCACATGCCCGATCTCGATGGCATTGCGGTCTTGCGCGAGCTGCGTACGCGCGGCGTCGATACGCCGCTGATGGCCATCACCGCGGACGCCACCGAGGAGACCAGGCGCCGATGTCTCGAAGCCGGATTCGACGCGTATGTCGCCAAACCGTTCGAGAACACGGACTTCCTCGCCGGTATCGGCCGCCTCGCCAGGCAAGGCAATGGGCGGTCCGCCGACCGGATGATCCCGGTAGAGGCGCTTCGATTGCCGGCGCGTCCTCCAGGGGCAAGCCGGGACATCACACGCCCGATCTATTCCACGCTCGCGACCAAGTCGCCGGCGTTGGCGGCGGCCGCCCAGGCTTTTTGCGGCTCGCTTGCAACCGAACTGGAAGCCCTCGGCCACGCGCTGGCTCAGCGCGACATCGATCTGCTTGGCGAGCTTGCCCATCGGCTCCGAGGCTCCGGCGGAATCAACGGGTACATGTGTGTCTCGGACGTGGCGGACGATCTGCAAACCGCGCTGGGGGATGAGCGCTGGGACGTCGTCGCGTCACAGATCGAGCGACTCCGCATGCTCCAGTCGCGGATGCGCTTGGGTTTTGACAAGATGCCGTCATCGCCAGCGGCGGATGAGAAGGGCAAAGGCGACCGACCCTCAACCCATACCTAAGTGCCCCGCCCCGTTGGACGCCGCCGAAGCCGGCGACGTGACCGACCGACCGATGCGTAGCAGCATCGGTGTTGGCCCGCTCCCAGAGCACCGGGCGCGAGCCCGGTCACAGGCACCTGACCCCGCTCGGCGGGCTGCCTCAGGGCTTGGTTTGGCTGGTGAGGCCGGCGTCACGGAGCATCTTCCGCGCCGTGCCCCATCCCAGCCAGGACTCGAACCACCACACCTTGTTCTTCCAACGACCATACCGCCCGTAGATTCGCTCGATCTGCTTGTTGGTGGGCTTGCGCCCCTTGGTGTGGGTGCGGGCAACGTGAGCGATCGTCGCGCTGTCAATGGACAGATGGTCGTGGCGCCCGAGGAAAGAGAGCAGATAGGCCGCGCTCGCCGGCCCGATGCCTCGAACAGACCTCAGGCGTGCCAAGAGATCGGCACTCGTGACGTCGTCCGAGGCGGCCATCGCGTCCAGTTCGTCCGGGTCGAATCGCCCTTCACAGACGTCACGGCACAGGGTCAAGATGGATTCGGCGCGGTAGCCCACGCGGCAGACCTCCCTGAGGTAACCCTCGCCGGCCTTGAGGATCTCCCGCGGCGTCGGCCAGGCTGTCAGGTTTCGAAAGTCCGGCAGAGAAGGGCCTAGCTGTCCGATGCGATGGATCATCTTCACGGCCTGCGCCCAGGTGACGTTCGTTCCACAGAGAGCCTTGATGATGTTCTCGGTCATGCAGACCGATCGTAGCGACCGGCCCGCGCCGATAAGCGGTACGACATGCAACACCGGATGCCGCTCGCATAGGGCGTAGAACTCGCTCAGGTCGGTGTCAAGGCTGAGCATCACGCGGATCCGGTCGCGCATTCGTGCCATGATCCGGGCATCGACATGCCGACCCTCCACCGTGATCCGAAGTCCCGCAGCACGTTTTCGGTGCCCGCTGTCCACGACCGAGACACGAAGCACCTGGTCCTCGTCGCGCTCGATCACCTGAAAACATTGCCCGCCCTCGGACCAGGTCATCGGGGCACATTCATGCCAGCCGTGGCTCAGCGCGGTCGCTTTGAGTGAAAAGGGCCGCGAAACGTCGAGGGTTGTCGTCCTGTCCTGCACGGGATTTGGCACCGGAAGCTCACCCGACCACGGATACGCCGTCTGCAACGAGACGGGACTATCTCTGGCTTCCGAAGGGCCGTCAAACCGTAAGGTCGCAACGCCCGGGGATTCGACCCGTCCAAGACGATCCCGCTCGGCGGTGGGATGTCTCGGATCAGTGGCGCGTCGCGCTACCCAACATGTGACTAACAACCGCAAAAGACGCGCAACCTCGGGTTTGGAAGGAGGTTGGGCCGATAACGCGTTCCGTCGTGTTCTGAACAAGTTGGCCCACAAGATATAGCATAAAGAGTTTGACAACCGCCGATATATGGGGTATAGTTTGAATTGCCCCCTAACGATACGTTGCTATCGGACCTGAGGGGCGAGCGGTCCGCTGAGGATTTCTTTCCGGCTTCGCGCTGGTTCCTCCAGCGGCCACGTCGAGTGCGGTTCAAGCGGAAAAGCCCCATCCGTCCTCTGGGCGAGGGGTTGGGTGATCCAAATCGGTAGGTTCGGAGCCGGCAGACACGCCGGTGGAGGCGCGGTGGTTAATGACGGAAGCGTTGGTTGCAGGGCGGGACGTACGGGTCAGGGATGACGCGCGGAAATCGGATCTTGGATGGTCTGAGAATGCCGAGCGAGTGCTCCACGCGCGGTACCTCAAGAAGGATGAATCGGGTCGGGTAACGGAATCGCCCAGAGATCTGTTTCGGCGGGTCGCCAAGGCGATTGCCGATGCCGAACGAGCGTACGACGACGACCCTGAAATCCGCAGCGAGTGGGAGGAACGCTTCTACTCGCTGATGGTCGATCGGCGGTTCCTGCCCAACAGTCCCACGTTGATGAACGCGGGCCGTGAGATGGGCATGCTGAGTGCGTGTTTCGTGCTCCCCGTCGGCGACAGCATCGACGAGATCTTCGATTCCATCAAGCACACCGCCCTGATTCAAAAAGCCGGTGGTGGAACCGGCTTCGCTTTCGACGAACTGCGCCCCACCGGTGACTATATCAGCAGCTCGGGCGGCACCACGAGCGGTCCGATCTCGTTTTGGCGGGCCTTCAGCGAGGCGACCAACGCCATTCAACAGGGCGCGTTCCGTCGCGGCGCCAACATGGGCATGATGTACATCCATCATCCCGACATCCTCAAGTTCCTCCACGCCAAGGAAGACCTCGAGCAGTTCACGAACTACAACATCTCCGTCAAGGTCACCGACGAGTGGATGGAAGGATACCTCGCCGATGCGGACGGCGCCCACGTGGTCACGAACCCGCGGACCAAGCGGAAGTACGTGCTGCCCAAGGATTTGGACATCCCAACGTACGGCATTCGCGGGCTCGTCGAACTCGGCGACGACGGAGCCGTCCCGCCGGGCGAGTTCCATACGCGGCAAGACATCTGGAACATCATCATCACCAATGCGCACCGCACCGGAGAGCCCGGCGTGGCGTTCATCGATCGGATCAATGAGGACAACCCCACGCCGCACGTGGGACGGATCGAGGCGACCAACCCTTGTGGCGAACAGCCGCTGCTGCCCTACGAGGCCTGTAACCTCGGCAGCGTCAATCTCGCCGAGTTTGTCCACCGGGACCGCACGGGCGAGCCGACCATCGACTGGGACGCCTTGCGCGAGACCGTGCACGAATCGACGCGGTTCCTCGACAACGTGATTGATGCGAATCGTTATCCGCTGCCCGAGATCGACGCGATCTGCAAGGCCAACCGCAAGATCGGACTGGGCGTCATGGGCTTCGCGGATGCGCTGTACAAACTCGGCGTGCCGTACGATCGTGAGGAAGGGGTCGAGTGGGGTGAGCGGTTCATGCGGTTTGTCAACGACGAATCGCACGCCTACTGTGAGAAACTCGCCGAAGAGCGGGGCTGTTTTCCCAATTGGGAGGGCAGCATCTGGGATACGAAACATCATCGGCCCATGCGGAACGCCACCTGTACGACGGTGGCCCCGACGGGCACGATCAGCATCATCGCCGCCTGCTCGGGCGGGATCGAGCCGATGTACAGTCTGGCGTTCTACCGCAACGTGTTGCGCGAGCAGGACGAAGGTAAAACGCCGATGGTGGAGATCAACCCGATCTTCGCGGAGGTAGCGAAAGAACAGGATTTTTTGAGCGAGGGCTTGATGGAACGACTTGCCACGGATGGCACCCTCGCCTCATTTCCTGACGTACCCGAGCCGGTCAAGCGTGTTTTCGTTTGCGCGCACGATGTCGCCCCGAGTTGGCATATGCGCATGCAGGCGGGTTTCCAACGCCACTGCGACTCGTCCATCTCCAAGACCATCAACTTCCCCGAGAGCGCAACGGTCCAGAACGTCGAGGAGATTTATCGCCTCGCGTACGAGCTGCGCTGCAAGGGGGTCACGGTTTACCGCAACGGCTGCCGCGATCACCAGCCCATGGCCTTGAAGCCGAGTACCAAGACGGACATGGCCCAAGACGCGGCGCCCGACGAGGCGCCCAAGCCGCTCACGCCGGCTCAGTTGCCCGAAATCCTCAGCGCGATTCGTATCCGCCAGTTGACCCCCTTTGGCAACATGCACATCAACATCACTGTGGACGTCAAGAGCGGGCGGGCGCTGGAGGTGTTCGCCCAACTCGGCAAAGGCGGTGATCTGGCCAACAGCGATCTGGAGGCGATCTGCCGTTTGATCAGCCTCTGGCTTCGTGCCGGGGGGCGTCTCGATCACGTGATCCGCCAGCTTAGCCTGATCGGATCGAGCCTTCAGGTCCACACCAAAGAAGGCAAGATCATGAGCCTGGGCGACGGGATCGCCAGGGGGCTTCGGAAGTTCGTACAGGCCCGGGCAGAGCGCGGACTGACAGCGCTGCTGACAGGCCAGTCCAATGCGGAGGGCGGAAACCAGCCGGAGGCTCGGGCGAACGAGGAGGGGAACGGTCGAAACGGAAACGGCGCGAACGGCCACAAGGCGGCGGTCGTGACCGCGGAAGCGGGCTTGCCCGCGCCTTTGCGGGGCGATGCGCTCGGGATACAGTGGCAGCAGACCCAATACAAGGTAGTTTGCCCAGATTGCCACGGATCGCTGCGATTCAGTGAAGGCTGCGTAACTTGCGATGCCTGCGGGTTCTCAAAATGCTGATTTCGCGTAAGGTCCTGTAAAATCTTGGTTTCTTGCTGACTTTTTGATTTGGTCGGTTACAATATTCTGGTGTGGAGCGAAAGATCGATGCCTCTTTGTGTCGATAGAGTTCGTTGAACGGCGTCCAGCCGGGTGGAACCTGGCGCGTCGGGCGACGTAGAATGTATTAGGACTTATATCGGAGGTGGCCGTCAGGCCGATAGCGTACCGATCAACCCGGCTTCTTTCCCCTCCGGAAAGCACCGTTTCGCCTTCGGGTGAGCGGTGCTTTCTTTCTTGGTGCACCAAACAGGCCGTCTCCCGGAGCGACACCCCGGTCCGCCGAAGCTGGAAGTCTTGCCAGGCGGGACCGGTCGCGCCTCGGACTTGCCGCACCGAGAAACATCGGTATACTTACGCGACTCTGGGTTTGTAGAGTCAGAGAACCGCGGTGTACGAATGGACCCCGGTGCCTTACCGGATGATGGGAGCAGAGCGTGTCCGTCCGAATGCGATTGAAACGAGTGGGTAGGCGGCATCGGCCGTCGTACCGGCTGACTGTGAATGACAAGCGCAAGGCCAGGGACAGTAGGGTTCTGGAAGAGCTGGGATCGTATGATCCCGTGACCGCCGACGAGAGCCGCCGTTTGGTTCTCAATCGCGAACGAATCGAGCACTGGCTCAGTGTTGGGGCTCAGCCGAGCGACACGGTCAGGGCCTTGCTGAAAAAGAGCGGGATTGCGGTAGGGTCGCGTTCCTAGCGCACGCGGTGGGCGATGCGGATCGATGTGCTGACACTCTTTCCGGAGGTCATCGAGCCGTACGTTGCCTCGAGCATTGTCGGCCGGGCGATCTCGTCCGGGCTTCTTTCCGTTCGTTGCGAGTCCTACAGAAACTTCGCACGGGACAAGCACCGAACCGTCGATGACAAACCGTTTGGCGGCGGACCGGGCATGGTGCTCATGTGCGGACCCGTCTTCGATACGCTTGAATACGTCGAGTCGCAAGGCGATGGCGAGCCGGTTCGCGTGTTGCTGACTCCGCAAGGCGAGCGGTTGACCCAGAAGATGGCCGCCGAGTTGGCCACGGTCCCGTGGCTGGTGCTCCTCTGCGGACGGTACGAAGGGTTTGACGAACGCATCCGCACCGGGATTCGCTGTCGCGAGGTCTCGGTGGGCGACTACGTTCTCTCCGGGGGTGAGCCGGCGGCGATGGTGTTGATCGACGTCGTGACTCGGCTGTTGCCCGGGGCGCTGGGCGATGAATCGTCCGCCGCGAACGACTCGTTTGCCAGCGGCCTTCTGGAGTACCCGCAATACACCAGACCGCGGGTGTTTCGCGGCCACCAGGTTCCCGAGGTACTTCTCTCGGGTGACCATGGGCGCATCGAAGCGTGGCGCAAAGAACAGGCGTTCTTGCGGACGAGGCTCCGGCGGCCGGACATGTTGGAAGCGTCTGAGGACCGGTGACCGTCGCGGTCCGGAACTCGCGCGAGAATGAAACTTGAAGCGGCCCGCCCGGCTCAGGCCTGGGCAGGCCGAAGTTTGGGAGCAGCGTGATGAGAACTCCATTGATCGAACTGGTCGAGAAGCCCTACCTGAAGGCGAACCCGCCCGAGTTTCACATCGGTGACACCGTGGACGTTCGCTGTCGCATCGTCGAGGGCCAGAAAGAGCGTGTTCAGATCTTCAACGGAGCGGTCATCGCGCGGCGAGGGGCTGGGATCAACGAGGCCTTCACCGTCCGTCGCCTTGTCGGCGATGAGGGCGTCGAACGGACCTTTCTCATCCACTCTCCCAACGTGCTTGACGTGAGGGTGCGGCGACGGGGCAAGGTGCGCCGGGCCAAGCTCTACTACCTTCGCAAACGCGTTGGCAAGGCGCGTAAGATCCGTGAGCTTCGCGTCCATAAGAAAAAAGCTGCGGAACCTGTGTTGGCCGCCTCCGTCGCGTGATCCCAGACACCGGCTTGGGGCTCGCGGGGAGCGTGCCGCCGCCCGGCACCTGCGCAAGCTCCGCCACCGTATCGTGGCCCGCAACTACCGCTGCCCCGCCGGTGAGATCGACCTGATCAGCACGGACGATGACACAATCGTCTTCGTCGAGGTCAAGACCCGCTCAAGCGACGACGCCCAGGATCCGTTTGAAGCGATCCGCCTATCGCAATGGAGACGGGTCCAAAACGCCGCGCGCTGTTTTCTGATAGAGCGATCCGCTCAGGATCGGCCTTGCCGATTCGACGTGGTGACAGTGGTTTGGCCGGCTCGGGGCTCGCCGCGGATCGAGCACTTTCCAGATGCCTTTCAGCCCGATGCCCACGCAATGAGATAGATGATCTCGCCAGGCGCCCGGATGCGACTCTGTTATGGGTTTGATCGACTCGCATGCCCACTTGACGTTCCCCGAGCTTCGCGAGCGCGTGGACGACATCCTGGATGGCTGTGCCGAGGTCGGGGTCGATGCGGTCATCACCATTGGTACGGATCTCGCGGATGCGCAGGCTGCCGTCGAACTTGCCCGGCGATTTCCCTTACGCGTCCACGCAGCCGTTGGCGTCCATCCACACGAAGCGGGCAAGGCCACCCAAGAGGACCTCCAGGCGATCGCCGATCTGTGGAACCAATCCGACGTCGTAGCGTGCGGCGAGATGGGGCTCGACTATCATTACGACTACTCCGATCGCCCGACGCAGCGCGCCGTCTTCGCCCGGCAGCTCGGCATGGCGACGGGACCAGGCAAGCCGCTGATCATTCATTGTCGCGAGGCGTTCGAGGACGTCGCGGCGATCCTGGAGGAGCACGGTTACGAGGGCCGGCCCGTCGTGTTTCACTGCTTCACGGGCACCGCTGACGAGGCCGCGCGGATCGCCGAGCGTGGCTGGCGGATTTCCTTCACCGGCATCGTCACATTCAAACGATCGACGGAGCTCCAGACGATCGCACGGGACTACCCGGCCGACCAACTGATGGTCGAGACCGACTCTCCGTACCTCTCGCCCGAGCCGGTTCGCGGGAAACGACCGAACGAGCCGGCGCATGTCGTGCATACCGCTCGGTTTCTGGCCGCCCTGCGCGGCGTTTCGTTTGAGGACCTGTCCGCGCAAACCCTTCGTAACACCCGAGCGTTTTTTGGCCTGTAACGCGCTCACATCGTAGTGCTCCGACGCAGCTTGTTTGCTTGGTGGCATGGCCAAGCGAAGCGCGGCCATGTATGGCGCGCGTCTCCATTCCGGCGTCGGATCTGAGTCCGGGATCGTCCCGGTCGGACGGCATTCATCCATTGAGCCGTGTCAAAGCACTAGCCATCGCCGGTCAGCGGATCTTCGCCGTGGATCCAGGTTGGCTGAAACGTACGGATAAACCAGCGTGTCTCGTCCGCTTGAGGGGCGCTCCGGACGCCGCTTCATCGACCAGCATGGCCCGGTCCGCCGGCGTTACGCGGCAGTTGCTTGACAGCACGGCCTGTGAAACCAGAATCGGCGCTCGTCCCTGCCGTGTCGGGGGAAAGAGTCGATTGCTACCACACCTACTCAAACGGAGACTTGAAATGAACCGACGATTTCTAGCCGGGTTATCCCTTGTGGCACTAACGATCGGGACCACGGCCGTGGTTTGGACGGCACGGGTCGAAAAAGCGGACGCCCATTGCCAGGTGCCTTGTGGAATCTACGACGACAAGGCGCGCATCACGCGTATGTTGGAAGACACGGCGACCATTGCCAAGGCCATCGGTCAGATCAACGAGCTGGCCGGACAACATGGCGCCGCTTCGGTCAACCAGGCCGTCCGGTGGATCAACACGAAGGAGTTGCACGCTTCGCATATTATCGAACTGGTGGCGGAGTACTTCCTGACTCAAAAGGTCAAGGTGGTGGCGCCCGGCGCCGGCGGCTACGAAGGCTACCTCAAGAAGCTGGGCGATCACCACGCCGTCATGGCCGCCGCGATGAAGACGAAACAGACGGTCGATCCCGCCAATGCGGACAAACTCCATCACGCCATCCAGCAGCTAGCGACGCATTACTAATGCAGCGCCTGAATCTGTGGGGGTTGCTCGGTGGGTGGCCCGCCTCTTCTTCAGAGGTGGGGGACTCGAATGGTCTCCTGATTCGCGTCCACCACGGCTAAAGCCATGGGCCACCCATCCTCGACCCCAAGAGACCGCGCGGGCTGAAGCCCGCGGCTCGGGACGAAGAAACTAAGAACGCTTGGGAACAGGGGCTGCCCATGGCGCGTCGCGCCGATACCTCCATTCACCGGCAACTGCTTCGCGGCCTGTTGTCGTTGCCGACGGCACCGTTCGCCGAGCACCGGGTGATCGATTACATCGAGGCCTTCTGCCGGCGCCGCGGCGTACGGTTGTCGCGGGATGCGGCAGGGAACATGCTCGTTCATGTGTGCAAGGGTAAGCGGCGCATCGCCCGACCCGTGTGCATCACGGCGCACCTCGACCATCCGGGTTTTGTCACCGATCGCATGGTGTCGAAGGGGCGCGTCCGAGCGTTCTGGCGAGGCGGCGTTCCCACCGAGTACTTCCAGGGTAGCGCGGTCCGCTTCTTCGTGGACGGACGATGGACGCGAGGGCGGGTGCGCAGCGTCTCAACGGCGATCAAGCAGGGTCGCGAGCGCGTGGACACCGCGTTGATCGACGTTTCCGAGGTGATCCCGACGGGATCCATCGGCATGTGGGATTTTCCCGATCCGGTGATCCGCGGCTCTAGAATCTACGCGCGGGCCTGCGACGACCTTGCGGGCGCGGCGGCCATGCTCTGTGCGATCGACGAACTCGTGCGGTCGCGACGCGCCTGCAACGCCTATTTCCTGTTTACCCGGGCCGAGGAAGTGGGCTTCGTGGGTGCCATCGCGGCGGCACGACTGAAAACGATTCCCGCTCGGTGCTACCTGGTGGCGATGGAGACGAGCGCCCAACTGCCGAACGCGAAGATGGGTGACGGTCCGATTCTTCGCGTCGGCGATCGGGCCAGCGCATTCACCCCCGAGGTGACGGCTTACTGTCATCGGGTGGCCCGCGAGTTGGCGGCGGCGGACGACGGGTTCCACTACCAGCGCAAGCTGATGGACGCGGGCACGTGCGAGTCGTCGGCCTATTGCACGCTGGGCTATGAAGCGACCGGGCTGTGCATCGCCCTGGGAAACTACCACAACGTGAACGCGGCGCGAAAAAAGCTGGGGCCTGAGTACGTCGATCTGGACGACTTCGATAACGTGGTGAAATGGTTCGTCGAGCTGGCGCGCGCGCCGCGGCCCTATACCGGCCGGGACGAGACGCTGCGGTCGCAAATCATCGAACTGGAGCGCTCCTACAAAGGACTCTTGCGCAAGTCCCGCAAAGGTCCGTGCTGAGCGGTCGTGAGGGCGGATGGAGCCCCGTCACGCGCTGCTACATCTTTGCGGAATCCTGGATGCCGTCTCCGGGGGCCTTGCCGTGCAGGACGTTTTCAGAAAGACGCATGCACTGCTCGACGTAGCGGCGCACGGAGAACACTTCGTAGGCCTGCCCCTGGGCAACCTCCTTCGCCGCCGCCTGGGACGCCCGGTCCCCCAGGCATGCCAGGATCGGCGCGGCCATGCACCGGCCGGCAACCTGCTTGAACAACAGCCCGTTGACCTTGTGTGAGATCATTTCGGCCACGGCGTGGACGGCTGTACCGATGACGGCGGTGCGGGCGGCCATGGCCCAGGCGATGGACGTCGTGGCGATGTCGCCGCGAGGCGTAATCAACAGCGCATCGGCGATCGCGACGAGTTGCTCGAATGGGTGCCGATCGCGCGGCACGACCACGCCCGTGTCGCTGGGAATCGGAGCGCACGCCCGGACGATGCGCCGCTGTTCGAAGGATGGGCCGGGGATCAAGACGCGGTACTCGTCTGAAATGGTGGCGAGCATCGCGATGGCCTGGAATGCCTCGCCCTGACCGCCGCCCGGTATGATCGGTCCGGGCAAAAGGATCAGAAAATGGTCGTCGGTCAGGCCCAGCGACGCGCGGATGGCGCTGCGCTGACAGCGGTTGATGAGCTGGAGGTCCACGCCGGGGCGGATGACAACGGTCAATGCCGGGTCCAGGCCGGCCTCCACGAGCCGGCGGCGAACGATCTGGCAGCTACACGCGACGGCGAAGCCCGTGGGCGTGGCGAGCGAGCGCAGGCGTTTGGCGTCCTCGGCGGCCGTCACCGGGTCGAACAGATGAACGATGAGCGCCCGATTGCTTGCCGTCCGCGCGGTCACCGCGGCGCGAACTCCCCAGGCGTGGACCATGTCCACGCGTTGACCGGCGAACAGGCGGGCGACGCCGGGCGCCCTGGTCATCGCCAGCGAGCCGTAGGCGCGAATTCGGTCGATCGGTCGGTGGAGGGGTTCCAGCTCAGCCTGCGCCTGCGGTGTGATGGCGACGAGGCGGTGCTCGTAGCGATCCGAAGGGAACCGATCCACCAGAAAAGACACGCCGACTCGTTGCTCCCAGCCGGTGCGTCCGTCGAACAAGTGACAGATCTTCGTCATTGTTCGCGTTCGAAATCGCCGAGGCGGTGTTCGTAGAAGAGCTTGGCGATGTTGGTCGCCAACCGTTTGGTGAGTTCCTTCCCGATTCTGGCGCGAGTGCCTTCGATGGCGACCTCGCTGCCGGTCATCGAGACGATGATGGGGTGTCCGTTCGGGCTCGTCGGCCAGAGCCGAACACGACTGCGGTTTTTCTTTTCGAGCACGTTGAGTACCTTGATCGTGACCGAGAAGAAGGCGGCCGCGGTCACTTCCTCGATCTGCTCAAGCGCCCGAAAGTCCTGAACCTGAATCCAGATGACCTGTTCCGCCCCACCGAGTTCACCGATTTCCCGACCGCCGCGCTGTTCGAATCTCGGCAGAGTCTGGCGAAGGTGCTCGACCGTCGCCAGCGGGACGATTCGTTTGGCCGCTTCGTTGCGAAGCAGTTCTTGCGAGAGATCGTTCACCAATTGGCGGCGCACCAACGGAGAATTGATTCGGTGCGTGACGTCATCGACCAGGATCATGATGGGCGTTTCGGTGAGGACGAACTTGGCCGGTATCTTCTTTCCCTGCCCGAATCCAAGCATGTACAACAGCGCGCCCTGGGAATGTCCGCATCCAGTGGAGGCCAGGACCGGCACGAAGAGTAGCAGCGCCAGCGGAGAATGGATCTTCGAGCCGCGCGACCGGCGAGCCGGCAACACGGCGTCATGTGGTGGCGCGGTGCTCGTGCTTGGACACGGCTCATTCGATCGGCCGGAAGAAACGGAGCCGCGAGCGTGAGGGAGCGGATGCATGAAAACCGGTCCTGTCGCGGGCAACCGCTTCCTTACGGGCGCGGCTCGGAAGAAGGAACCCGGAGAGGCGCTAGAAATCCAGCGTGTATTCATAGAACTTCCTGGCGACCAGTTCGGCGAACTTGTAGTAGGTGGCCTGTCGTAGCGGGGCCGCGTTGGTCGCGGTCAAGGGAACGGGTGCCGCCTCCGGGTAGGCACACTTGAGCGGTGTCAGCTCGTAGCGCCGAAGTTCATCCGGCTCCGCGCGGACGTCATGGACGGAGATGGCCGCGTCGATTCGCCCGCGTAGAAACTGTGGACGCGTAGGGTCGCGGAATTGGAAGCGGAGCACCTCCAGGTAGATCACATAGTCGGCCTCGAACGCGCGCCCGACTCCGAGCGGGTCCACGTCGGCCCCGGCGTTTCTGCCCAGATAGTCCTCAAGGTCTCGCGGATCGACGACGTCGATGCTCGACCGGCGTTTGTCCAGCTCGGTCTGGAGCTTGTCACCGACGTATGCGGAAAGCTCGAAGCGGGCATGAGGATAGTCGAAGAGCGTCGATGGGTCGGTCCAGACGAGGACGACGACGCGGTGGCTGGGCAGCTTGTCAAACTCGGGCGCTATGGTTTTCTTGTACGGAATGACGAAGGCGAGCGGAGTCAACAGGTTGCAGCCGGTCGTTAGCCAAAGCCCAGCGGCGACGCCCAGAGCGGATAGCATTCTTGCCGGGCGGCGCGGCGAACTCGCCGGCTTGGTCGCGGCTCGCAGGCCTGCGCGGGCCGAGGCCTTGGCGAGGTGGCGACGACCGGGGCAGGAGCGCGGTTCGGTCGGGAAGCACGGAGAAGGCTCCGGGCGAGTCAACTTGGACGCCATGTAAACGTTCTCCAATTGCCGATTGTGCGGTCAGTCCCGTTGACCCGGGTTCCGCGCCGCCACACTGAAACCAAGCCGTCGGGTTGCCGAAGCCGGGCAACCATCCCGCGGCGATTGACTATCCGAACGTGGGAAACACGCCCGACGTCACGCCGCTTACGACCTTGTACAGCCAGCCGCCCAGGATCAAGACGACGGCTACGATCACCACCCGCGTGGGCGACACGCGGTACCAGTTTACGGTCCAGGTTCTTCCGGTCAGCAACGCGCCGAGCGACCCGATGGCGGACGCGATGGTGGCCAGCGCAAGTATAAGGCCGGCCGGTTGAGCGCGGAACGCGGCCACGAGTTGCCCGCGTACGGTGTGGGCGAAGGCGGTGGTCATGCCGCAGGTGGGGCAGGGATAGCCGAACAGGACGACCGAGGTACACGGCGGCAGCCCGAGCTGGCGGTGCGATCCCATCCCGGAGCGATCGGGCACCAGGGTACCCGCTACGGCCAGTATCGTCGCGCTCGCGGCGAAGACACCGGCCGCCAGAGCGCGAAGGCTGTTGGTTCGGTGCGGCGCGACCCGATGAATCAGCGGGCCCAGTGGATGCGGCGCGGCGCCCGGTCGCGTTTCGTTCGAGTTGGCAGGTATGGAGTCAGCCACAAGCGAGGGTTCTATCATCCATCGCGCCACGCGCGGGTTTCCGGCGAAGAGGTAGCATAGAACGGCCGGGTACGCCGGTCAACCGTGGCGGGTCGCCAGGCGTCGCCGGCCCGCCCGGGTACTTGAGTTCGTGCGGCACGGTGATTGCTCCGTACATGGGGCTCAGTATAATCCCGATCGCGGTGCTGGGGCAGTGTCCGCGGCTTATCCTTGCGCGGGGACGAGCGGCACGTGCCCTGAGCGCCGGATTTCGCATCGAGACCTTCACCAGGAGTCTGTTGTGGCGGAGCAAACCGCGTCTTTGACGCCGGCCGAACGACACCATTTCCTCGTTCGTCGGCTGCACTCACTGACCGGTCTGGTGCCGGTGGGTTTGTTTGTTTGTGTTCACCTCGTGACCAACGCGTCGATTCTGGCCGCGTCGGACGGCTCGGAGTTCCAAAAGGCGGTGGAGCGAATCCATTCCCTGGGTCCGTTGCTCGTGCCGGTGGAGATCGTGTTTATCTTCCTCCCCCTGGCGTTTCACGCGTTGTTGGGCGTAAAGATTTGGCTCAGCAGCACGCCCAACCCGATGCAGTATCGATACTCGTCGAACGTGCGCTACACGCTCCAGCGCACCACGGGGATCATCACGTTCGGCTTCGTCATCTACCACATCTGGCAGATGCACTGGCTGGGCAAGTCGTTCGGCGGAGGTGCCTTTGAGTTGCACGATGCCAGCGGCGCCGCGACCGGGGCGATGACGACGGCCATGGCGCTGCGATCCTGGTGGGTTGCTCCGATCTACGCCCTGGGCGTTGTATCCGCTGTGTTTCACTTGGCCAACGGCATCTGGACGTCGCTCATTACTTGGGGCATCACGATCAAGCCGCAGTCGCAGCGCGCGGCCGGCTACGTTTGTGCGACGTTTGGAATCGTTCTTTGCGTGGTGGGGCTCGGTGCGCTACGCGGGTTCAAAACCTTCGAGACCGGTCCGGTGGGCGCGGCACAGCATTCAGCGGCCACGACGACACATGTACCATAAACGTATGTATGAGATCGGATATCTGACACCGAGCCGCGGGCTTCAGCCCGCGCGGTCTCTCGACGAATGTTGGCGCGCGAAGGATCGTGGACCCGACATGCGAACACGGGAAATGCTCTCTCCGAGTCTACCTCGCTTCCGTCCGTCCCCCACCCTTCGCAAAAGGCGAAGAATGGGGCACCCAATTCGCTGCGTTCACGGCTTGGGGTGGCATGGCCACGCATTGATAGATGCTGATGTTTCCAGAGGGTTGAGGCGTGGCCATGTTGGTCGGCAATGTGTTGATGTTCTGGTCGCTGTAATGTGCCCAGGCAAGCGTGGGCATGCCACCCGGCCAAAGAAGTCTGCACGCGCTTCGGTGAGCGTGACGTCGCTACTTGATACGTAAGCTTCGTAAGGTGTTTTCATGGCCAAGCAACAGGTTGTCATCGTCGGCGGCGGGCTCGCGGGTCTGGCGGCCGCCATGAAGCTGGCCGAGGCGGGCCTCGGGGTCTCGCTCATCAGCATGGTGCCCGTCAAGCGTTCGCACAGTGTGTGCGCCCAAGGCGGGATCAACTCGGTCAACGACTACACCCGGCAGCACGGCGACACCGAGTGGAAGCATTTCGACGACACCCTCTACGGCGGTGATTTCCTACAGCACCAGCCCCCGGTCAAGGAGATGTGCGACTGGGCCCCGCGGGTGATCGATCTGCTCGATCGACTCGGCGTGCCCTTCAACCGCACGCCGGAGGGTTATCGCGACCAGCGACGTTTCGGTGGCACGCTCTTCAAGCGCACCGCCTTCGCCGGCGCGACCACCGGGCAGCAGATGCTTTATGCGCTTGATGAGCAGGTCCGCCGCTGGGAGGCGGAAGGGCTCATCGATAAGTACGAGTACTGGGAGTTCCTCGGTCCCATCGTCGATGACAACGGCGTCTGCCGCGGCGTGGTCGCGCAGGACATGTTCAGCATGGAGATTCGCGCCTTTCCCGCCGACGCCGTCATCCTGGCGACCGGCGGCTGCGGGCTGATCTTCGGGCGAAGCACCATGTCCATGATCTGCACCGGGGGTGCGGCGGCCAGGGTCTATCGGGCCGGCGCCCATTACGCCAACGGTGAGTTCCTGCAGGTTCACCCGACGGCCATCCCCGGAACCGACAAGCTTCGGCTGATGAGCGAAAGCGCTCGCGGCGAGGGAGGCCGGGTCTGGGTGCCGAAGAAGCCGCAGGACGAACGCGACGCGCAGTCGATTCCCGCGTCGGAGCGTTTTTACTTTCTCGAAGAGCGCTATCCCGCATACGGGAACCTCGTGCCGCGCGACATTGCCACGCGCGAGATTTTTGACGTCTGCGTGAACCTCGACCTCAGCGTGGAACAAGGGAAGATGTGCGTCTACCTTGACGTGACCGAGCTTTCGGCCGCCACGCAGAAAAAGCTCGAGGGGATCCTCGAGATCTACGAAAAGTTCCAGGGGGCCGATCCGCGTAAGGTGCCGATGAAGATTTTCCCCGGGGTCCACTACTCGATGGGTGGACTGTGGGTGGATTATGAGCGGAACGACGAGACGGGTGGGTTGGTCTCTGGCTCGCCGCGCAACCAGCAAAGCAGTGTGCCGGGTCTGTTTGTGATCGGCGAGGCCGACTATCAGTATCACGGCGCGAACCGACTCGGGGCGAACTCACTGTTGAGCTGTGTGTTCTCGGGGCTGCTGGTCGCGCCGACGGTGGAGAACCGGCTCAACTCGCTCGGCGACGGCGCGGCGGCGGATCAGCCGTCGTCTCTTTTCCACGACGCGGTCGCGTCACACACCCGCCAAGCCGACGACTTGATCGCCGGGCAGGGCGACGAGAACCCCTACAAGCTCCACGCGGAGTTGGGCGAGTGCATGACGCGAGCCTGCACCGTGGTTCGGAACAACAAGGATCTCGCGGGCATGTTGATGAAGCTGGACGAGTTCGACGCCAGGTCCACGAAGCTCTCGTTGTCCGACAAATCGAGCTGGACGAACCAGAACCTCAGCTTCGCCCGAGCGGTGGCCGATATGGTTCTGCTTGCCCGCGTGATCGTGAAGGGCGCGTTGGCACGCGACGAGTGTCGGGGCGCCCACTACAAGCCGGAGTTCCAGATCCCCGCACCGGATGCCGACGAACCAGGCGAGTTGCAACAGCAGGCTTCACGTTGGTGCGAATCATTCAAGAAGAAGATGGACAAGTGGCTCAAGACAACCGTCGCTCGGCACACGCCGGACGGACCGGCGCTGACCTATGAGGCGGTGGACACCAGCTTGATTCCTCCCCGGCCTCGTACCTATGGCCTGAAGGGGGCGGAGATTATCGAACAAGTATGGCGCACGATGCTGGTGACCGGGGACGCCGCGCGGGTGGAGCCGGCGGCCACGTCCGACTGATGGTCCACTGGTTCAAGGCGCGATCGCGTCACGAATCGCCAGTCGCGCGCGAACAGGGATATCGATGGCAAGAACGTTCAAAGTCAAGGTGTTGAGGCAGGCGGACCCGAGCAGTGGATCGCGATGGGAAGTCTTCGACGTCCCCTACGAAGCGGGGATGAACATGACCACGGTGCTTCAGCGCATTGCGGCCGACCCGGTCACGGCCGACCACCAGACCACGACACCCATCGCCTATGACGCTTGTTGTCTCGAAGAGGTGTGCGGCGCGTGTTCCATGTTGATCAACGGTCGCGTGCGCCAGGCGTGTTCGGCGCTGATCGACCCGCTCCTGGCCGAGTCGGCGGAAGAGATCGAAATGAAGCCGATGACCAAGTTCGCGGTCGTCCGCGACCTGCTGGTGGACCGCCGCCGGATGTTCCAATCGCTCAAGAAGGTCAAGGCATGGGTCCGGGTCGATGGCTACCACGATCTTGGCTCAGGCCCGAAGATGACCGCGCACGGTCAGGAAGAGGCCTATCCGTTGTCGCGGTGCATGACCTGTGGCTGTTGTGTCGAGGCTTGTCCACAGTTTAACGATGGTTCCGATTTCATCGGCCCCGCCGCCATCTCTCAGGCCATCCTGTTCAATACGCATCCGACCGGAAGCGTGGACCGCGACGATCGACTGGCCGTGCTCGCCGACGTAGGGGGTATCGCCGACTGCGGCAACAGCCAAAACTGCGTGAAGGTCTGTCCGAAGGACATCCCCCTGACGGACTCGATCGCCAAGGCCGGGCGTGATACCACTTTATACAAGATACGACAGTGGTTCGGGCGATAGGTGCTGTAGGATGAAGCGATGCGCTGGAGGGCATTTTTCGAGTCTTGGGACTTGCTCGACGTACCTTCAGCGTCCGGTTCGCCGTGATCGACCCTTCCGGCAGGAGACACCTGTATGACACCAGTGGCGTTATCGTCTTGGTATGTTGAGTCCGCGATGAACCGGATTCCGGCTTGCCCGCGATCTCCGCGCCGTCCAAGTCTCCGCACCCGCCGTGGCAGAATGCAAATCGCTCTTGCATGCCTATGCTTGACTTTACCGGCCACCTGGCACGCTGCCGTGGCGACGGCATTTGCCGGCCCGATCGATCCGAAGAATCCGCCGGAGGGGCGGTTCCTGGACGAATGGGCGGAGGTCTACATGGGCGGGGGCAAGATCGGATTCGTTCACTCCACCACGAGTCGCGAAGGCGACCTGATTCGGACGAAGATCGTCACGACGATGAGAATGGGACGCGTGGAAAGCCCCGTTGAGATCTCGACGGTCATGGCCACGGAGGAAACACTCGCCGGCGTGGCGATAAGTTTCCGGTCCGGCATGAACATGTCGGCGATGAAGACTTCGATTCGCGGCCGGGTCGAGGGTAACCGCATCACCATCGTCAGCTCGCAGTACGGGATGGAGCAGACCCAAACCTTCGACTTCGAGAAAGACTGGCTTCTGACGTGGGGACAATACCGCCAGAGCCTGCTGCGCGGAGCCGAGCCGGGGACGATCTATGCGCTCAACGTCTACTCGCCGGAGTTGCGCCTCGACGGGCCAGTCAAGGCCGTCACCACGGTGGGCGAGTGGTCGAGCTTCGAGCACAAAGGCAAGAGAACCAAAGGGCAGAAGGTCCGTCTGAGCGTGGAGGCGCCGGCCGGGGTCATCGAAACGGATGTCTGGTTGGATGAGAACCTCAACCCTCTGAAGATGACAGTCCCCATGCCGGGGCTCGGCAACATCGTGATGATCACGACGGACCAGGCGACCGCGATGGCGGACTTTGCCGCGCCCGAGCTCTTCTTGAAGACGACCATCAAGGCAAGCCGGCCGATCAAGCCGAGAGAGACTCGGCGCGTGACCTATCGCATCCGCAGCACAAGCCCCAACGCTGGACTCGCCGACCTGCCGTCGGCGGGCATGCAGCGTCTGGTCGCGAACAAGGATGGGGTCGTGGATCTGGTCGTCTCGCGCCAGCAACACAAACACCCGGCGAAACACGCGAAGGTGCTCTCTCGGGCGCAGCTTGCCGAATACCTGGGATCCAACCTGGCGATCAACACGTCGGATCCCGAGTTGATCGCGTTGGCCAAGCGCGCCGCGGGCCAAGAGAAGGAACCCTATGCGCTGGCGGATCGGCTGCGCCGGTTCGTCACCGACTACATCACAGACAAGAACCTGAACATCGGCTTTGCCACCGCCAGCGAGGTGTGCCGCCGGCGCGAGGGCGATTGCAGCGAACATGGCGTGCTGCTCGCGGCGCTGGGTCGGCTCAATGGGCTTCCGTCACGGGTGGCGGTCGGGCTGGCGTATGTGCCTTCGTTCGCTGGAAAAAAGGACATCTTCGGATATCACATGTGGACGCAGTTCTACATCGACGGACGGTGGATCGACGTGGACGCGGCCCTTCGCGAATCGGTGTGCAGCCCGACCCGGATCGCCTTCGCGGCCTCCTCGCTAAAAAACAGCGGCCTCGCCGATCTCAGCCTGCCGCTGCTCTCCAAAATCGGGGCCATCGACATCGACATCATCGAAGTCGTCCCCAATGACGGTCACTAGTGCTTTGTCACAGCTAAGCATTCGGGTTATCCTATCTTCTTGTTCTTAAC
>CBDUXT010000088.1:0-24279 GCA_965371245.1 uncultured bacterium
TAAGAAAAAACGCCGCTTGAAAAATCCTCATCCACAAGATTTGGTGATATCTCCGCGGCGTGCCTGGAAAAGCGAATTGCTCATAGAGATTCAAGAAACTGACGAATTCTCTTCTTGGTTAAGAGGAAACCGCTTAGTGTTTTCTCTCCCGATACCAAGGTAGGGATAGCATGGACACCATCTTTTCGTGCCTGACGGCGGTTTGTCAGAAATTCCACCTTGTTCACTGAAACGTCAGTGAAGCCATGGAGAAGTCGCGAGAGTGACAGACCTGCCACGTGACACCGAGGTCAGAGCAGGGAATGATAGAAAGTGATCGTTTTCATCTTGGTCCTCTGCTAACCTTCGTTGCCCTGCATGGACAACGGTGCGTCACCGACCCTTTCGGCTACTTCAGATGTCTGGGCCGTTTGAACGCGTTGGCGGGGATTTCAAAATCCGTTTCCACGCCCTCAAGTCGAAAGATGACTTTTCCGGCGAATCTCATTTCGCTGATGGAGCGAGCCGGCATCTGAATCCCGTGCACGTCGCGATAATCGGAGTGCCGCACCGTCAAGGGAATCGAGCCGATCCCCTTGGCGATCACAACCGACTCCTCTTTCAACACAAGCCCGGTCTTCGCGCTGACGTACCGCACGATCGCCGGGGCGCTGTTCGGCGCGCATCGCACCACGTAGACTTCCTCTCCATCCAGCTCGTCCTTCTTCACGATCTCGACTTTCTTGAACGCGGTTGGCCAGTCACCGAAGATCCGACACGGGTGCCCGAGCTGCAAGAGTTCGAGCTCCTTTCCAAGGACCGCGCGGTTGAAGTCGATGTCGGATTCGACCCATCCCGAATCACCATCGATGACGGTCTTGATGTAGCCGAAGGGCGAGAGGTCGATGCGCATCATGAAACGGCCCGGACCATCCACGATCTCCGTGACTTTGCCGCGCACGCCTTGATTCACGTAATTGACCGTACGAGTGATGCGCAGCTTCGCGTCGGTCCAACCTGCGTTGCGGTCGTGGCCGCGGCGCTTGAGAAGATCACCGATCGTGATGTCGATGTCAGACGCGGCTTTGATGCGCGGCATGTGTCTCCTGACTCTGACGTGGAGATCGGCCGAGTTGACGCTTCCGGTCTCATCGAAGTTGAACTGGAACGAGCGGTTGGACTGTCCCTCGAACGCCCAAAGCCCGCTCTCTCCGGGCCATTCGAGCGCTCTAGGCGGTGATCCGGGCTTTTCAAAGCGCAACCGACCCCCATCGATCGAAACCACGAAATCGACGTTCTCCGCCGCGAATCGATAAGTGCCGACCAGTGGCTCGAGCTGCCGGGCGCTCCATTCTACGCCCGCGGCGGGAAGCTTGGCCACATCCACCGTGGCTTTGTTCGCGTCGGTCCTGGGCAGATTCAGCTTAACTTTCTGATAGAGCGTCATGGATGGAACTTCGCCGTCGACCGGCGCGATGAACGCGACCTCGATATCCGCCGTAAAATCGAAGACCCATCGGCCGCGCTCATCCGGCCATTTCAGCGTAAAGATCGTTTGGCCGGGAATATCGACCGCTAGCTTGTCGTCCTTGATCTGCACAGTCGCATCCACGCCCAACGCCTCAAGCCGGTAGCAGCCCAGATACGGCTCCAACTCGGCGGCCGACATGGGCTTGCCGGGTTTCGTCGTCCGCGCGACCTCATCGCCCTCGACGGTCTCGCCCAGCATTGCCTGCCAGACGAGTTCGCGCGCTATGTCCTGCAGCGGCGTGACCGTCACGTTGGTCAAGAGCACGAAACCGATGTTGTCATCCGGCATCAAGGCGACCATCGCCCCGAAGCCGTCGATGCTACCTCCATGGTGAACGTCGGAATGTCCCTTCCAATCCTGGAGCATCCACCCGAGCCCGTAGTTTGCGTTCGGCGCCATGGCGATCTGCGGCGTTCGCGTTTCGACGAGCGATGCGAGCGTGATCAACCGCTTACCCTCGTATTCTCCGCCGCCGAGCTGGAACCGCAGCCACTGCGCCATGTCGCGGACGTTGGAGTTGATCGCGCCGGCCGGTCCGATCGCGTGGAGCACGCGCATCGGCGGGTTGATGTAGTCGTTCTTGTCTTCGTCCCAGTAATAACCCTCCGACGCGTTCGGATCGTCCGGAAACTTCGCCGCGTCCGTGTGTGATCGGCGCATGTCCAACGGATCGAGAATCCGTTCCTTCAGCAGTGCGTCCCAGCTCTCGGCGCCGGCGGCCTTGGCCGAAGCCACGCCCGCGGTCAGGAACATGATGTTGTTGTAGTTGAACTTCTCTCGGAAGGCGTTCAGTGGCTCCGCTTGAGCGGCCTGCCGAATGATGCTCTCGCGATCGACGTTGTTCCCGGCCCACAACATCCCCATGCGCGTCAGACCAGTCCGATGGCACAACAGGTCGCGGATCGTCGCCTCTTCGTTGGCGGTTTCGTCCTTGAGCTTGAAGTACGGCAGGTGGCGGGAAACCTTGTCGTCCCAGTTCAACTTGCCATCGTCCACCAGCATGCCGATCAGCGTCGCCGTGAAGGCCTTCGACGACGATCCGATCGCAAACAGCGTGTCCTCGGTGACCGGCTTTTTGCCTTCGATGTCCCGCAGGCCGAAGCCGCGCGCCAACACCACCTTGTCTTCCTTGACGATCGCAATCGCCATGCCCGGAATGTGGAGTTCCCGGCGCTGCTCTTCGAGCTGGGCACATAACCGGTCGAGCCGCGGCGTAAGCGCGTCCTGCTGAGCGACCGCCGGGGCGAGCGACACCAGCCCCACCGAAAGGACGCTAAAGGAGAGGACGATTGACCGCCAAAGGGCGCGGCGGCGAGAGCAAGGCTCGTGGGAATACAGCCGGGCAGGTGGACGTGACGACATAGGTTTTCCTTCTTCACACATCAGGGGCCGGCGCGGCTCCGGCGTCGGCTCGGACCTACTCGCGCTGCCGCGGGCGCGGTGCGTTAGACAGAGTAGCCGCTATCGCGCAAGATGCGATTACAAAGGCGCTCGATTCTTGTAATCCGACATTGGCCGCTCATCACGCCTCAAGCCGCCATCGTACCCACTCGACCTACCCGTCTCAAAGTGAAACGACCCTGCCCGCCGTGCTTCGTGCCTGTCCTGCTCCTGCGCCTCCACAACAATGAGCCCCGGGCTTGTCCGCGCGGATTCAACCTCTGCTCCCCCGAATCGCCTCCCTTGGTCGATCCGCCGGTCAGGTCGTTCACGATGAGCCCGGCGCGGCGAAACAGCTCGCAGAGCAGGGCGCACCCGCATAAACTTGATATGCCCTTAGGCAGGCCGGTCGGTCTTACTCGGCCGTCGCGGGAAACGGTCCAACCATGGCGGAAAACGAAACCGGTTCGCAAGAGTGGCAAGCGTTGCGGTCGAAGATGGTGGCCGAGCAGCTTCGCAAGCGGGGCCTGCGCGATGAGCGAATCCTCGGCGTCATGGCCTCCGTGCCGCGGGAACGCTTCGTACCGGCCTCCGTCCGTCACGCCGCCTACGACGACCGCGCGATACCCATCGGCCACGCTCAGACGATCAGCCAACCCTTCATCGTCGCCTACATGACCGAAAAACTGGCGCTGCGTCCTCGCAGCGTCGTCCTTGAAGTCGGTACCGGCAGCGGATACCAGACCGCCGTCCTGGCTGCGCTTGCGCGGCACGTCTACACGATCGAACGCATTTCAGCACTGCGGCAAGAGGCGGAGGACGCCCTGTCAGACCTGGGCATCTCCAACGTCACGATGTCCAGCGGCGACGGGAGCCTCGGACTGCGCGAGCACGCCCCGTTCGACCGCATCATAGTCACGGCCGGTGCGCCCAACGTGCCCGCGCCGCTTGTGGATCAACTCACTCCGGAAGGCGTACTGGTGGTGCCGGTCGGCGGACGAAAGGAGCAAACGATTATCCGTATCGAGCGACGAGACGCGCGCACGATCAAGACGTCATGGATCCCGTGCCGGTTCGTGAAGCTCATCGGCCAAGAGGCGTGGAATGACCCCGGAACGACGCCCGCGGCAACCGATCCAAAAGTTCCTTGATCGCCAAGCGCCGATGGAATAACCTGCGCACTCGGTGGTTCAAACGCGTCCACGCGGAGTTCAACCGCGCAGGGTGGGACTCCCGGAGAGGCCCGGTGCGAGGGTGGCACGCGGCGTGCGGCGACAGACGCCAAATAATAGAGGTGGAGAACAAACAGGTGAAAAAAAAGACGAGCTTGGGACGGCCCGTTCTGATGGCTACCGCGCTGGCCAGCGCCGCAGCGAGCGGCTTCGCCGACGACGGCGCCAAACGCGGCAACCTCGTCTCCGAGGCCGAGGCGCCGTTCCTTTCCAACCTTGTTCAGCTAACCGAACCGTCGATGGGCCTGTTCAACGCCGGCGAAGCCTATTTCTCCCCCGACGGTCGCACCATCATCTTCCAGGCAACGCCCACAGGTAAGAGCGACTACCAGATCTATACCATGAAGCTGGAAACCCGCGCGGTCACCATGGTCAGCACGGGCCGCGGCGCGTGTACATGTGCCTTTTTTCGTCCGGACGGACGTAAGATCATCTTCGCGGCAACGCACCACGCGCCCGCCGACGAGCAGACCAAGAAACCAGACGAGTCCGACGGCTACCAGTGGTCGTTCGATCGGCACATGGACATCTATGAGGCCGACCCCGACGGCTCCCACCTGCGCCGATTGACCAACGCGCCGGGCTACGACGCGGAGGGCAGCTACTCGTCCGACGGCCGGCACATCGTCTTTACGTCAGAGCGCGACGGCGACCTCGAGATTTACGTGATGAATGCCGACGGCTCGAACCAGCGACGCATCACCAACGGCAAGGGCTACGATGGCGGGCCTTTCTTTTCGGCCGACGGAAAGCACATTCTCTATCGCGGCGACCGCCGAAACGACGGCGAGATGAACCTGCAACTACGCATCGTCGGCAGCGACGGCACCGACGACCGGGCGCTCACGGACAACCCCATCTTCAACTGGTGCCCCTATTGGCACCCCTCCGCCAAGAGCTTCATTTTCACACAGGCCGACCACCGAGGACGACCCAATTATGATCTCTTCATGATGACAACGGACGGCCAGGATATGACACGGATCACGTTCGATGCCGCGTTCGACGGCCTGCCGGTCTTCAGCCCCAACGCGAAACGGCTGATGTGGACGAGCAAGCGAGGCCAACTGGCGGAACCACAGATCTTCATCGCCGATTTTACCCTACCCGCGAAGTTCCGGTGACACGATCATGACGCCGATGCCGTCGTCACCTCCGGGCGTTGCCCGCCTGACGGCACCGGAGTGAAGCACTCCGGACATCGACCCGACATGTTGCCGGTCAGGTTGTATCCGCACCCCGTACACATAAAGCCGCGAGGATCGAACGGACGTTTGTGCCCGAACTTGCGCCACACCACGACCGTGTCCGCCCAAGCGTCGCCCCACCGCCGACCCTTCATCATCGTTAGCGCAACGATCAGGATTGAAAAGGGGACCAACAAGACGAGGTTCCGCTTGAAGCTCTGGCGAAAACCGATCGGCTCGCGCGAGTGGACATCCACCACCTGAACCCCCGTCATCCATTTCCCCAGGGACATGCCGCTGAATCCGTCCTTGAGGCTGAAGATAAGCGGAAGCAGCAACCAGTTGACTGCTCGCTCCATGATGGGCCAATTGAGGAAGGCGCCTCCGCCTGACGGTACCGCCGCCTGCAAGGGCAACATGGCGTAAGCATACACCCCGAGCGACGCAAGTATCGTCCACGCCACGTAGTCGATGATGTACGCCAGTTGACGCCGGTTCGCAAAACCGTTGCGACAGCGACGGCACACCCCAAAGCCGTTCAGCGTCTTCGCCTTCCCCGGCTTGGTCAGCTCCCGGGAACAGATGGGACAGTCGAACGTTGGCAATGCCCGCGGGGGAGATTCGCTCATCGGTGTTCTCCGGCCTGGGAGCGTGTTTAAGAGGGCTCTTTCAGTGCCGCGCCCGTAAGGCAGCGGTCCGGTTTCGCACACGAAACCGGTCCCTCACGGTCGCGGCTCGGTTTGTCATGACCCTTCTTAGACACGCTCTAAGGGAAGCGAATCCCGCCAACAAACCCACGATCGAACGCATGCTCACCCGCCAGGGCGGTCCGGCCGACCCTTCGCGCGGCTCAGTAGATCTCGACCCATGTACACCAGCGGTCGCGCGCATCGCGGGCACGGCACGCCCTCTTCGACCGGCATCCAACCCAACTCCGGCAGCCGCAGCTCCAACGGTCGGGGAACACCGTGATCCCCGATCGTAAACCGCACCGCCACCTCGTGCGCGCCATGCACCGGGCACGCGTATTGGCGGCTGATGGGGTAGGCTTCGTGGTCACAAATCCAACATTCTCGTGGGCCAACCTGACCCGCGGCATCGAAGACGTGCCCCTGATCGCATTTCCATTCCAGCGTGAGCTGCTCGAGTGTTCGTGGGGCGGTGGGCCGTGTGTCGTCCTCGCGCAAGACGCGCCACACGGAAAACACCAGGAGCGCGACGACGATCGCCAGCGAAAGACTCACCAAGGCGCTGCGAGTGGCGGACCTTGAACCGACGATTCGAACCGTACGACGGCGTTTGGGATCAGGCCGGTGTTGGAACGAGTCGGCCGGGGGCATGAGCTTAGAACTCAGATGAGACCTTTCCGGTCCACCAGAACAAACGATCCTTGGCGAAGGAGTAGTGGAACGCTCGCAGGTCGTTGCAGAAGGTGCAGCCGCCCGCCGCACAATTCCCGTAATACCGCCGGATGGGCGTACGGCGCACTCGGTCCGTTCGCGCTGCCCGAACGTCACCCGACAGTGTTCGGACGTTCATGCCCGAAATGTGGCGGTCGGTCAGCCAACTTCGCGAGCCCTCGCCGGCAAAGGGGTCAAACCCGTCGTCCCAACTCAAGAGACTGGCGTTGCGATAGGCACCGGCCACGCCACGAACACTGGACGCCGCGCGCACGGAATCCGGACCCAGATCGGCGAGCATGATCGTTTCGAGCGGTTGCCGCGGCCCGCGACGCGCCACGTCGGCCAACGACCCGCCGGCGGCCGTCATCATGAAACCGTTAATGCCATAGCTGGCATAGTCGGCGACGCGCGGGTTTTCCATATCACTGCCCGCCTTCGCCATCCGATAGGCCAACGGATCCTCGGGACAGGTCAGGATCATCGGATCCTGAAGATACGTCGGGAACAGCTTGGAAAACCATGGCTTGCGCTCTCGCAGCGCCTGAATCCCCTCGCCCGTCTGATCCAAAGACGGTAGGGCACCGTCGTTTTCCAACTCGTACATGAAGAGCGCGCGCCCGACTTCGCGGAGATGGTTCTTGCAGACCGTGTCCTTGGCCGTCCGCATGGAACGCGAAAGTGATGGCACCAACGAGACCACGAGCAGCGAAATCAACGACATCACCACCAGCAACTCGAGGAGCGTCGCTCCTTTGCGTCGCCAGTGCGCGCAGCCCCCCACCAAGTTGGCATGTTTTAGACGCATCGCCATCGTAAGATTATCCGGTATCGATATGTTTTGCAATGGTTTTTTCGGCCATGTGGGCCGCATCGGCCGCTTTTGCGCTCGGAGAGCCCATATTATCGATGCCGGCCCAAGCGCGGGGTCTCCCCGAAGCCCGGGGATGACGGTACAATACCCTCGTCAGAAGCTCCTAGCACCCACAAATACAGCGGGAATGCAACCATGACGCCCCTACGGGACAGAATCAGCGACGAGCTGTTGCCTTACGTCGAAAGGCCCGGGCAATACATTGGCGGAGAAATAAACCAACTCGCCGCTCCCGGAGCCTGGGAATCCGCCGAAGCCCGCGTCGCCGTCGCCTTCCCCGATACCTACACGATCGGAATGAGCCACCTGGGCTGCCAGATTCTTTACTGGCTCATCAACCACACCGACGGCTGCTGCGCCGAACGAGTCTTTTGCCCCTGGGGCGATGCCGAACGAATCCTGCGCGACAAACACATCCCGCTGTTCACCTGGGACACGCGACAGCCCGTTGCCTCCGCCGACCTCGTCGCCGTCTCGTTGCAGTACGAGATGTCGTTCACCTCGGTGTTGCAACTGCTCGACCTCTCCGGCATTCCGCTACGGTCGGCCGACCGCGACGACTGCCATCCACTTGTCATCGCCGGCGGGCCTCAGGCGGACAACCCCGAGCCCATGGCGCCGTTTCTCGACCTCGTGGTATTAGGCGACGGCGAGACCTCCATGGCCGCCATCCTCGATACCTACAAAGAACTCAAGGCCGGCGGCATGCGACGACGCGACATGATCCGTGCCATGGCCCAACGATTCGAATGGATCTACGCGCCGTCGCTGTACGATATCGCGTACCACGACGACGGAACGGTTCGATCCATCGCGCCGACCGACCCGACGATTCCATCCAATATCCAGCGATGCCAGACGCTTGACTTTGACGAGGCGCCTTTCCCGGTCAGACCGCTCGTCCCCCACGTCGAGGTCGTACACGACCGGTTCGCCGTAGAGATCATGCGCGGCTGCCCGCAGCGATGCCGCTTCTGTCATGCCGGCTATACCAAACGTCCGCTGCGCACGCGCAGCGTCGATCGCATACTCCAGATGGCCGAGGAGATGTATGGGGCCACGGGCATGAACGAGTTCGGGCTGTTGTCGCTCTCCACCGCCGACTACCCCGACCTACGCGAACTCGCCCAACGAGCGAACGAGCAGTTTGCCGAACGCCGGGTCAACATCTCCATGCCCTCGCTTCGCGTGGACAAGATGCTCCAGAACATCCCGTGGATGGCCAGCTCGGTCCGTAAGAGCGGGCTGACCCTGGCGGTCGAGGCCGCCAACGACGACATGCGCGCCGCCATCCGCAAGCTCGTCACCGACGGGAACCTTCTCGACGGTGTTCGCGAGGCCTACCGGGCCGGTTGGCGAACGGTGAAGCTCTATTTCATGTGCGGCTTCCCCGGCGAGCGCCCCGACGACATCGATGGCATCGTGCGCGTGGCCCGCGAGGTCAGCGAAGCTAGGCGCGAAATCGCCAACGGACCCGCGAAGGTCAACGCCTCCGTCGGCTGGCTGGTGCCCAAGCCCTACACCCCGTTCCAGTGGGCCGCCCAACCCACGGCCGACTACTTCCACGAAGCGCGCCGGCGGCTAAACCACCTGCTGTACGGAGACAACGACCGTCGGCGCAAGCCCAAACGCGGCGCGGTGCGAATCAAGACGCACTCGGTCGAGCGATCGGTGCTCGAAGCGGTGTTCGCCCGTGGCGACCGGCGGCTGGCCGACGTGGTCGAGCATGCGTTCCGCTCCGGCGCCCGGTTCGACGGCTGGGACGAGTGTTTCAACGTAAACCACTGGCGAAAAGCGTTCGACGCAACGGGCATCGACCCCGCGTGGTACGCCCACCGCGAACGCGCCCCCGACGAAATCTTCCCGTGGAACCACCTGCACGGCGGCGCCCCGACCGACTATCTCTTGCGCCAATACGACGAAGTGTTCACCCACATCAACATACCCAAACCCAAGGCGGTCCAGCACGCCGCGGCCGCTCTCTGAGTGCGTGCATCGGAAGGGTTCAGACAAACCGAGCCGCGACCGTAAGGGAGCGTTTGTTGATACGCGAAACACGCCCGCTCCCTCACGGTCGCGGCTCGGAAAGAGCGCCGGGTGCCATGCGTAAGCGTAGCTTACCCGTGAGCTGTCGCCGTTCATGCTGCACGGGCAAACGAGTTTGCCCATGCCACCCCTCGTTCAGGAGCGCACGTCAGGTGCCGTCTGATCTTTCCAGGTTGATTCGTAGCAGGTTCGCCAGCACCAGTTGGTCTACTTCCTTGCGGCGAGCGGACAGGGCATGATCCTCGGGAAGGGGGATGCCCGCGCCTGTGTCGAGCCACGCCTCGGCCCAATCCTGGGACCAGTCGCCGGCGGGATCGATCGCGGCATAGGCCGCCAGCACCGCTCGGTCGAGCTTGTCGTGGGCCAGCTTCAGCCACGTGGGCCGTTCGTTGTAGAGATTCGTCAGCGTGCGTTTTTTCAGCTTGGGGTCTTTGGCGGCGCGGGCCATGATGGCCGACTGACGGATCAACGCGCGGGCCTCTTCCGGCACGTCGGCGAAGTCGTCTTCGGCATCGACGGCCTGAGCGATGGGCTCGACCCACTCCGGCGGGTTGAGCCAACGCTCGCGCTGCTCGTTGATCTCTTTGGCGGCCTCGGCGATGCGTTGATACGCCTCATTCTCGGTCGGCTCGCTCCCCGGCGCCCACGGCATCGGGAACGTCTCGAAACAGGTGGTCGGCGTGTAGCGAAAGCCCGATTCGGCCTCACGAAGTTGCGTACCCATCCGCCGCGCCCACAGCTCGTGAATCGAGCTGTGCAGCACGCCGAAGAAATAGTCGTCCGAACGTGCGAAGACGATGATCGCATCGTCAGGAAGAATCTGTTTGTCGAGCCTCGTAAACAGTCGAAACTTTGCAACGCGCGGAGAAGCGATGAACTCCTTGGGATTACCTGCAATTGCATCACGCATTTCTGGTTGCGTGCGACCGTGTCGCCACCAGAATTTGCGCAGGGTCGGATCATTGTTGGAATCCCGGCCCGGTTTGACGTTTCTCTCGACGTGAGCAAATGGTGTCTCAAAACAGGCCGCGTCACCTAGGCCCGCAAATGCACCAAAATCGACGATCCATTTTGCACGCCATCGACCTGCAATGTCGGCGCCGTTCACGGAGGGGCGCAATACGCTGCAGTTGGAATGGCCGTGCGCATTGGGCAAGGCCAACCACTGGCGCGCCGTTGACCAGCTGACGTCAAAGGGTCCTCGTTTTTGCGACCCGCGAAAACAGATCGCATCGTCTTCAGCCAAGGGTTTTGCGCATGTCGCTACGCCGGAAGCAGACAAATCGGCCCTTATCTTGTCTACGATTGCCCCGTCAAGGATGAAGCGTTCTGGACTCTCCGCCGAAAAGCAAACGATTGAAACATGGACATTCGCGCCATCAAGTGCCCAATGCAAATCGCTATGTGCTGAGAAAATCGCGCCATCGCGTACGATGCGCACTAAGACCTCCCGGTTGTTTTGCCCTCGAATGCCTTGCGTTGCCAAGAGACCGATGCGCACTCTCGGCGAATCATTCTTCGATTGCGAACACATTACATCGTGCGCGAGGGCGAACCAGTAGCAACACAGATCCGACCCGTTGGCGATATCGTAACAAGAATACAGCGCGTTGATGTAGCTTTCCTGCAGGCCTTCGCGCCGAAACCAACGTGAATACAAGAACGGCGGATTCCCGATGATGAAATCCGCTTCGGGCCAAGTGGCGGGCTTGGGCTTGTCCGGGTCGGACAGGTCGAGGATCGCATCGCGGCATTCGACCGTTTGCAGCGGTTCGAGAATCGGCGTGCGAATCCCGTCGATGTAGCCGTTGTCGCGCATCCATTGCAGATACCCGATCCAGATGACCACCTGCGCCAGCTCGGCCGCGTAGGTGTTGATCTCGATCCCGTGCAGTTGCGTCGGCCTGATCTGGGGGAACAGACCCTCGGCGATCTCCGGCTGCGCGGCGAACGTGATGACTTCCTTTTCCAAACCCAAGAGCTGTTGAATGGCCACGTACAAAAAGTTGCCCGAGCCGCAGGCCGGATCCAGAATGCGCACGGTGGAAAGGCGATGGACAAACGCTTGCAGCGCAGCCTGGATCGCCCGGTCGGCCTTTTTCTTGGTGTCGCCCTTGCCTTTGCGCCTGCGGGCGAGCTGCTTATCGACCTCGGCCCTGACCGCCTCCCATTCCTTACGCAGCGGGGCCAGTATGACCGGCTCGACCACCAGCATGATATCTTCGCGGCTGGTGTAGTGTGCCCCGATCTTCGCTCGTGTGTTCGGGTCCAGCGATCGCTCGAACAGGGTGCCGAAGACGGCGGGCTCGACGCTGCCCCAGTCGGACCGGGCGGCCGTTAGCATGGTGGCGATGTCGGCGGCCGTCAGGCGCAGCGCCGGCGCCTCGGCGAACAGGCCACCGTTGAAATGGACGACCGGGTCTACGCCGAAGTCCCCGCCGGTGCGCATGACGGCGAACAGCTCGGTCATGCGATCGGCAAGCTTGGCCGGGTCTTTCCCATAGCGTTCGAGCAGCTTGGTGAACAGATCACGGGGCAACAGGTCCACGTCTTCGGCGAACAGGCAGAACATGCACTTCATCAGGAAATGGGCGACGGTTTGGGCGTCGTGCCCGAACTGGCGTAGCGACTGAGCGAGCGCGGAAAACTGTTTGGCGATGTCTTCGGTGACGTTTTCTGGTGTTATGGTGGGCTTGAACGAAAGGGGGTCGGTAAACACGCGGCGGAGCAGATCGAGCGACTGCGGATCGTCGAGGCTGGCCAGCTCGATCGCGTGGACCTGCTTGGCCGTGCCGGTGAAGTTGGTGTGAATCTCGGTGTGGGCGATGTCAGAGACGATGAGTAGCGGCGGGTTGTCGAGCGCCTCGCGGTATTGGCAGAGCTGGCGGTAGGCCTCGGTCAGGTCGCGGTACTTGCCTTTGCGTTTGTATTCCCAACCGAACTTGCCGCGCCACCAGACGTCGGCGAATCCGTATTGCCCGGCCGCGCCGCGGGACGCCCCAGCCGCCGGTATGACCCCCTTTTCAAACGTGTATTCGGCCCCGGTGGCGTCGTGCTCGGCCGGAGTCGGCTGCCCGAGCAATCGGCACAGGTCGATGAAGTGCTCTTGGCTGGCCGCGCGTTCGGACAGCTTGACGGGTGACCACTTTGCGATGAACTGGGCTGGGGACATGTCCGGGGCCATGTCGCGGACGATATAGACGCGGACGGAATATGTCCACGGTGCGGGGCTGCGCCATGGCGTGCTGGGTGAGTGACGGAATCGACGTTGGCAGCGCTCAGAGCACCGGTAAAACCGGCTTGCCGGCGGGCGCCAGCCTGCGGACCCCTGCGTCATCATGTCACCGGGCTCGCGCCCGGTGCTCTGACAAGCGCAAGGCTCATTCTGTCGCGCGCCCTGTCACGGACCCCTTCGCCTACAGGGCTTGACAAGCGCGGGCCTTTCGATGCCACTGGTTCCAGGGCGACTGGTGCCCGCCGAACGTCCCCGAGGCGTGCGGGGCGCGCGTCGATCAACCACGGGACTCAATCGATAGCAACCGAAGGAGTATCGACATGTCGCAACTCGCCGAGAAACAGTGCGTGCCCTGTCGCGGCGGCGTTCCGCCGCTCGAGGCGGAGCGTGTGACCGTGCTGCTCGGCCAAATCGACGGGTGGTCGGCCGAGCGGAATCATCACATTTCACGAACCTTCAAGTTTCCGGATTTCGCGTCGGCGCTGTCGTTTGTCAACCGAGTCGGCGCGATCGCCGAAGCGCAGAACCACCACCCCAACATCTATCTGACCTGGGGAGAGGTGCGCATCGACATCTGGACCCACAAGATCGACGGGCTGACCGAGAGCGACTTTGTCCTGGCCGCCAAGGTCGATGCGGCCCTGCCAAACAAGTCGTAACCGACGAGCGCCTCACCAACTGTAGTGTACCGTGTACCGGATCACGACCTCGCCGCCTTGTGGTACGTCGATGGGGAAGTGTATCGTGCGGGCATCCACCTTCTCGCGCGCGTGCGTCGATTGGGTGAGCTTCCAGTTGCTCCATCGGTAGAGGCTTTCCTTGACCACGACCCGGACCGGCTGCACTTTGTGGTTACGCACCTTGATCTCGATGGTTTCGTCCATGGTCTTGCGCCGGGAGTCCAGCTTGAAGTCGACCTGCGTCCGCTCGCCCACCACGTCGAACGCGCTGCCCATCTTGATGAGAACCTCTTCGTCTCTCGGCGTGTGGTCGATGACGTCCTCGCCGACGAACTCCAGCGTGTCGTCCGCCGGGTCTCGCTGGCTGATGCGAATTCGCCCCGAGGGCAACGGCATGCCCAGCCCGATCGCCGCCTCGTTCTTGAATCGCAGGTAGACATCGACCTTCTTGTTCGACTGGATGCCGTAGTTGCGGTCGGTCATTGCCCGGCCAAAGGCCCCGAAGCGGGAAGCGAGACCATAATACACCATCGTCTTCTCGCACGGCACCGCCCGGGCTGTCGGGAAGAGCTCGATCTGCTTGGTTGAGTTGTTCGGCAGCGTGGTGGATCGACCAAGCGTGTACAGGTGATACTCGAAGAAGGCCTTCTCCTGAAAACCGGGGATGCGCTTCGACGTGGCCGCAATTCCCGCCCGCATCTCCATCGCTCGGGGGATCTGCGGCTGCGGCGCCCGGCCGACGTCACCGGCGATCAGCTTGAGCTTGGCATCCGCATACGCGGCCCCGGACTGGTTGATAATGCTCACCCACGCGCTGATGTCGAGCAGCCCCGCGTTGGCGGTCTCGCCGGGCGAGAACACGACGTTGTAGTCCGTCCACCACGTGATCGCCTTGGTTTCATACGTGACGCGGGCACGATGGTCGCCCGGCTTTTGCGTAACGACGTCCCACACCAGCGTCGGCTTGGTAATAAGCCCCCCGGGCAATTCGGGGAATCGAACGTTGGCATAGTTCGTCACGACCAGCACGCCGCCGCCCGTGGTTTGCAGGACCAGCCCACCGGCCGTGCTGAGCAGCGTGCCGGTGAAGGTCTCGATGTGGTCGCCCTGGACCTGGTCCACTGTGATCGGCCGATCCAGATAGCGCTGCATGAGCTTCTCGGTGCTCACCAGATCGAACTCGTAGTTCTGTTCCAGCACGTGCGTACCGGTGGGGTCGGTCAACGAGACGAACGACACCGTCGTCGGGTCGATGTGGGCGGCCACGTCGGTGAAGCGCACGCGGCTTCGCTGTTCCGCGAGCTTGATCGACGTCTCGTGCTTGACGATGGCGTAGCCGGGGATGCGGGCCGCGAGTTGACCGGGGCGATAGTTCACCCCGGCGATGGGGCGGTACAACTCCGGCTGGATGGCCCCGGGGCGCGCGGTGCTGTAGATGGTCAACGCGGTGGCGTCATCACCGTCCGCCGCATGCGCGATGGTTCCAAACACGCTCAGAACGCAGACAAACGCGAGCCGAGCCGCGGGCTTTAGCCCGCGCGGACACCGCCGGCTCAGCGACCACCAAACCATGAACGAACCGCCCGACGGCAACCAGCAGCGTTCCAAATGTCGTTTCATCGTGAGACCCCTCATTTCTTGAATCGTCTTTCGAGCACGGCAGTTTCGGTAGTTGTACAAGGCGTTTCCCGTCTCGGTGTACCGGGTTCGTCAACCTTGGCGATGCATCCTACGACGAGAGTCCGCGCGGGCCAAAGCCCGCGGCTCGGGACGCGAGAAAAAAACGCTCTACCGAGGGACGCTCCGCCCACCTACTTGGACACCGCCTTCGAGGACAAGTTGCGGCTTCTTACCATTCGGCTACTGCTTTTCGATCCGCTCTTTGCCACCCATGTAGGGTCGGAGCGCCTCGGGAATCGTCACCGTGCCGTCCTGATTCTGGTAGACCTCGAGTATCGGAATCAGCACGCGCGGCGAGGCGATCACCGTGTTGTTGAGCGTGTGGCAAAAGTGGATCTTCTTGGCCCCGTCGCGATACCGTAGCCTCAGCCGCCGCGCCTGGAACTCATGGAACCGCGAGGCCGAGTGGGTCTCGCTGTAGCTATCGCGCGAGGGCATCCACGTTTCGATATCGAATTTCTGAACCTGCCCCAACCCCAGGTCGCCCGTGCAGACATTGACGATGCGATACGCAAGGCCGATCGCCTGGACGACGTCTTCGGCGTTGGTGAGGATCTCCGCGTGGAACTGCTTGCTCACCTCGGCGTCGTTGCGGCAAACGATGACCTGCTCCACCTTCTCGAACAAATGAATGCGGTAGAGCCCGCGCGTGTCCTTGCCGGCGGCGCCGGCCTCTCGCCGGAAGCACGGGCTGGTCGCACAGAGCTTAATGGGTAGGTCGGCTTCCGTGAGGATCTCTTCGCTGTGATAGGCGGTCAGCGGCACCTCGGCCGTCCCGACCAGCGACTTCTCGTCGCGTTCGCAAAGATACGCCTGATCGCGTCCGCCGGGGAAATAGCCGGTGCCGTACATGACGTCCTCTTTCACAAGCACCGGCACGGTCATCAGCGTAAAGCCGCGCGCAACCATCATGTCTTGTGCCAGGCGCAGGACGGCCTGGTGCAAAAGGGCTCCGTCGCCTCTGAGAACGTAGTTACGCGTACCGGACAGCTTGACGCCGCGCTCGAGGTCGATGATGCCCAGGTCCGTCCCGAGGGTGACGTGGTCCTTGGGCGCAAACTCGAATCGGCGGGGCTCGCCGACCTTGCGTAGCTCGACGTTCTCGGTGTCGTCCTTGCCGACGGGAACACCCGAGGCGGGCGGCTGCGGAATCGTCAACATCAACCGCTCGAACTCTTCGAGGATCGGGCCTTCGTCTTCCTCGAGTTGCTTGATCTTCGGTTTGAGTTCCGCCAGCTCGGCCTGAACCTCCTCGGCCTGGGCCTTGATCTCATCGGCGGTCTTTCCCTGCTCAACCGCGCGGCGATAGCCGGCTGACTTGGGGTTGCGCAGCAGACCCACGAGCTGGCCACTCTCTTTGGTCTTGGTACGCAGAGCGTCGAGCCCAACCTGCAACTCGCGGCGGCGCCGATCGACGTCGATGAGTCGGTCGACGTCACACGTCATGCGTTTGTCGATGGCGGCTTTCTTGATCCGATCGACGTTCTCTCTGATGAACTTGATGTCCAGCATGCGTGTCTGTTTTCCTTCCGATCGCGTGTACCAAGGCTGATGGTATTTCAGGCAGGAGAGGCCGGGTGTCAAGCGAACGCTCTACCGATCACGTTTTAGCGGCCGGATCGGCCGTGGCCTCATGCCACCGGCGAGCGATCTCGGCGTGAAGCGGACGGCGATGCTTCCACAGGAGTCCGATCGTTGGAAGAATGATCGGAACATGGAGCCCATGCCGGATTCGGTAGAAGGAACGTGCGTCGCTTGAAACGCGAAACGCCGACCACGGCAACGAAACCGCGGACCGCAGCGGAAAGCGGAAGCTCAGCCCGACACGACTGACCGCGACGAACCCGCGGGGGTAATGATACAAAACCAACGGCAAGGCCCCCCCGAGGACAAACAGAACGGCCGACGCCTCTCGGCCGTTGATGCCTATGACGAACATGGCTAGCCGAATCAAGGTCGCTTGGAACGTGATCACACAGGTGAGCCAAACGACCACAAGCGCCCACTTGGGAACCACGGGCACACGCCAAACGCGGGTCGTTTCATCGTAACAAAAGCCGCACTCCGGGCAGCGATGCTCCCGCGGCAGGCCCCTCAGGTCGTATCGGCAAACCGGGCAGTGGGTCAGCGAGGATGACGGGGCGCCCATGGTGTGCCCATTTCAGGCGACGGGTGGCATGGGCAAGCGATAGCTTGCCCGCAGTGTTGGTCCGATGATCACGGGCAAAGAGGTCTGCCCGTGCCACCCGCCGACCATCGCTTGGATACGCGCCACTCGGCGGTTGCTTCTTAACCGAGCCGCGACCGTGAGGGAACCGAAATGCCTCGAACGAACCGCTCGCGGCTGACCGCTTTTTTACGGGCGCGGCTCGGATAACCCGCAAGAACAGGTGTGGCGCCGCACGACGCCCGGAACGCGGCCGACGGCGATGTGGTGACGCTACTTTGTCACCTCGACGATGGAGTTCAGCTCGCCATACTCGTTCGTCTCGACGGTTGGGTTGTTTTGATCATGCACCCAGCGCCCGTCAATCACCAGACGATAGCGGTAGCGACCCCGCGGCAAGCGCAGTCGGGCCTCGAAATCTCCCTCGGGCAGCCGTCGCATGGGTGTGGTGTGCGGCATCCAGTCGTTGAAGTCGCCGGCTAGCTGAATCTCCCCCGCATCCGTGTTTCGATTCCTAAAGACCACCGTATCCTTCTCCTGGTGGACGCCGTAAATCTGATCGATCTTGCGACCGATCTCCTCATGCAAGGCCGGCGCGGGCGTGGACGGCTGGCTCGAAGTCGCCGGAGCGGAGCCAGGCTCGGCGCGCTGTTCATCCGACGGTCTCGTAGCAGGCTTATCGATCCGGGTCGATGTCCCCGCCTTGTCGTCGGCGGCGTGGACCGGCTCCGCGGTTCGCTCGATCGCGCTCGGTCGAGGCGGTGAGGTGGACGCGGATGCAGAGACGGGGACGTCGCAAGCCGGGGCCGGCTGCGCCGTCGGCGATGTCTTCCGTTTCGCCGTTTTCGCCCGTGCAGGCGTAGCAGGTCTACCGGGCCGAGCCGGTGGAAGCTCCGCCGCGACTTCGTGGCGCTGGGCCGCGGGCTCATCCATCGCGTCGAACTCGCCACCCACAAGGGTCGCCGTCGTGGCCAGCAGGCGGTCGGCGTCGGCCGCCAGCTTCTCCACGTGCTCGAGCAACTCGGTCGTTGGAACGTTCACCGGCTCAACGGCGATCAACTCCCGGGCCAGGGCCTGGAAATCACGAGCCCCCATGCTGCTGGGTGCGAACTCGGTAATCGGTTGCCCGAAGCTGGCTCCCTCCTTGAGCTTTGTGTTGAAGTTGATGATGGTGTCCATCACGGCGCCTTTGAACTTCTTTCGGACTTCCGCGAGGATTTCGCGGGCCAGCTTCGTTCGAACGTCGTACTGGTTCGGGACAATCCGAACCGCCGGCCGCGTCCCGGTCCGCTCGCCCAGTTGCTCAACGGTAGCGAGCTGCTGGGTCAATCCGTAGAGCGAAAAATACCCCGTGTCCACCGGAATCAGGACATCGTCGGCCGCCCGCAACCCGTTCCGCATCAACAGCCCCAGATGCGGCGGGCAGTCCACGACGCAATAGTCGTACCTTCCCGCGTTGCTCTCAACGAGGGTGCGAAGCAGCATGTCGCCGTCGTCCGACGCGTCCAGCTTCGGCTCCAGCGTCGCCAGGTTCGCCCGAGACGGGGCGAGATCCAGGTTCGGCGCGATCTGCCAGGTGATGCGCGAGAGTTCCAGCGGCTCGCCCTCGATCTGCCGAAGCAGGCAATCGAGGATCGACAGATCGATCTGCTCCTCCGGGACGGCGAGCCCGAGCGCGCAGTGGCCCTGCGGGTCGAGATCGACCAGCAGGACGCGGCGTCCTTCGCGGGCGAGTGTGGCCGACAGATTGATCGCGACGGTGGTCTTGCCACAGCCGCCCTTTTGATTCGCGATGGTGACGGTACGCACGGGATATGCCCTCAGATTGTTGAGGGAGGCGGGGAAACCTTTCCGCTTCGAAGAGCCGCCTCCTGCTGCTCAACGCACGGTCTGAACGGAGGGGGTGAGACCGCCATTTCCTCCATCGGCGGTCCTGTCGGCGTACGGCGAGCAGCCCGGTCCGACTCGCCGAACCGGCGGGGCACGCCTACGCCCCCACCAGGGGTCAATGACCCCTCAAGCCGACGTATCGGATATCAGCCCTGAGAAGCTTGAATCGTTTATGGGACGTGCCCGGTCTGGTAGTGCTGGAAGCCGGGACATCCGCTGCCGTCAATGCTGCGGCGCCTTGGGCGACCGGGGCGCTCAGTCGACGGGAAAACGCGTCCGAAACTCTCTCGGGCCGGTGATCCACAGCCACCAGATGTGTTCGGGCACCGCCGAGAGGCGATCGAAACTCTTGACCTGAGCCGATGGAAACACCTGGCTCCACTGCCCGGCCTTCACGCCGGCCTCGCATGCCGCGAGATATACCAAGCGGAGTTCTTGTTCGGCGACGATCCCTTCGTAGATCATCAAGGCTACCTCGGGTTCGAGCGCCCAACGGCCGATGCGAACGTGACCCGACTCGCCGTGGGAGGCAACAAAGAGAAACTTTCCGTTGCGCATAGCCTCTGCAAGGCTCGACAGGCTGAGCCGGTCAACGACGACGCTCCCTTCGCCCCATTTCTGCGTCGCAGCGAGAGACATACGGTAGAAACCCAGATTGAACAGCCAACGGGGAAACACCCCTTCGTTGTCGTACAGCATGTAGGCCTTGGCGGGGTTACCGCCCCTTGTGGTGAGCGTGTTTGCGTGGATTGCCACGACGATCAGCACAGAAACGCAGATGCCGGCTACGATCCCGCCGATTCTTCCGACCAACAACAGCCATTCACTCGCTGCGATGCGTCTCGTCAACCGGGCTCGGCCGCAACACCCGACGAGCGCACGACACACGTTAGCGCCCCAAGTAAAGGAGATCACTCCTATTGCCAAGAAAAGCCAAACATAGCCGAGGACGGTGACAGGCAGGGCTTCGTAAAGAGGTCTATGGTAGATCATCACGTACAGATCAAGCAAGCCAATCGCAGCATAGAAGATGGACATCGCAATCAACACGACGTGCGCGGCCAGAGCGCGGCGGTAGTGCCATTCAAGAAAGGCCGACTGGCTGGAGATTCGGGAGGCCGGACAGAGGTTGGCGAGTCCGAGATGGAGGCCGACGGCAAGCAACCGGTGCCTGAGGCTTGGTCGGACATTTTCCAATTGGGAGACCTTTACCGAGTGTGCTACCAAAGCGATCTACTCACTCCAACGATCATCGCGTGCGTCATACGTTCCCATCCTACTTCAGCACGCAACGGATTCGCAAGCGGTGAAGCATGGCCAAGCCCGTTCGCCCGGTGGCCCATCCTGATATCCTCCCCGATGTTAGTCATAGACGAGTGGCGCAGCCCGAAGGGAGCAAGCGACGCTCGGCTGTGAGTAACTCGGCGGGGCGGGTTGTGAAAAAAACAACGTCCGGTACGCTCGAACCATCCAAGCCAGGTAGGGCAGGCTATTGCCTGCCGTAACCCTCCACCGAGCACTCTGCCGGCATGTCGGGTATCTTGACGGCATCGACTCGAGCCCACCATGATTCCGGGGGGGATGGCATGCAATAGCATGCCCTACGCACTGCCATTTCCCCGAACGTGTGGCCATCCCTTCGTCGGGCAATAGCCAGGTAGCCAGGTAGGCCAGGGTATTGCCTGCCGCCTCGGCGATCACTCTCCCGGCATGTCGGGCATATCGATGGGCGTCGATCCCGGCCACGATGCGTCCAACCATCCGAGCCGGACGTGTCGATGAAAGCTCGACCACGGCCAATCTTCCGGACGCTTCACATACCCGTGCTTAATCGGGTCCAGGTGAATGTAATCGCGTAATCGATACCAATCGTCTTCATCCCTGACACGATGCTCCCAATAGCGCGGTTGCCAGACGCCCCGCCCGCGCTGTCGATCCCGACTTGCAGTAACGGGCAACTCTTTCCCGCCGCCGAGCAAGTAGTGATGCGTGAAGAACCGTTTGATGGACGCCCACCGCGCCGGAAAGGCATCGTCACATTCGGGAAGCGACCAGATGCAATGTAGATGGTCCGGCAGCAGCACACACGCGAACATATCGAAGGGATTGGTGCGTCGGGCGTGAACGAACGCGCGGCTCAGCAGTTTTCGCGCGTCGCCATCGGCGAACAAGGGCCGACGACGGTACGTCACAACGGTAAAGAATAAAGGTCTCGCTGGCGTCGAGCTGGAACAGCTGCAGCTGGAGTTCGACATCCTGATGCGTGCCTGGATGTACTGCGCGCCGGCTTCACCTTGCCTGCTTGTAGGGTATCCTATTGCTTCAGGAGACGTCTACTATGGACACTTCATCGTGCAGCGGCCGGACAAACCGCTGAGCGACGACGCCAATCGCAAGCTGGCTCAACTCTTGCGCGACCTGGTGGAGAGGTACTATCAACCAGTACTAGCGCCTGCCACAATGGCTTTCACGAACGGGAGCTGGGGGATCTGCTCAACCCGCGGTCGAATCGAGGGCCAGTCGAGGACCACATAATCAAGGACCACATCAGCAAAGCGCAAGGGATCTGGGGCGAAAACTGTAGGGACTCGGTAGAGCGTGGCTTGGGGCACCTTTGGCTGGAAAGGCATCGCCTTTTCGAGAAAGATTCTGAGCGTAGTCTGGAACATGCACGGGACAGGCTCGCAAAAACTCTGCTGTTCGCGCGCTACGATATAGGCTCCCCAGGTATGGTGGAGCAGATCAGAGAGATCATGGAGAAGGGGAGCCGGTTGACTCAGCCAGCAAGGCTCGATGCTTCGCTACCGTGCGCCCTCGTCTTTGGCGAGGCAGGTTCCGGCAAGGAAACAATGGCAAGACTGATCCCTTTGTTCACGCCGTTCTTCACTCACGAAAGCACTCCCAGCGACGAGTTGGGCTACTTCGGTGCAGAATTGCGGGTCGTTAACTTGGCCGCCCTCAAGCCCAACGCCCTAGTTGGTCCTTTGCTGCTGGGCACTGAGCTAGAGACGCCCGCGACAGGCGCGGCTGGGAGCGTCACAGGGATTCTAGCGCGGAACATCACCGCCAGAGGCACGGCCGCGGGCGGCGATTCTGAGCAGGGAGGCGACACTGAGACTGTCCCAGCGGCTTCATCCTAGACGAATTGAACAGCATGGATGTCAATCTTCAAGGGATCCTATTGCGTGTCCTTGAACAAGGCGAGGTGCTGCCGCTGTTCGGAGCCGAGCCGCCCGATGTCCGACACCTGATCATCGGTGTCGTCAATGAGGATCCAGAGGCCCTGACGCGCGAGCATGAGGCGCGCAGCCTCCAAAGGACGAAGGATCTCCTCGGCAGCTTGGTCGGGGTTTTCCTCTCCGAGGGGCTAAATCGAGGACGGCGTCTCAGGCCGGATCTCTATTACCGCTTTTCGCGGACCCTGTACGTCAAGCTGCCCCCGCTACGTGATCGTAGAGAGGATATCCCCATCCTCTTTTACAGGCCGTGTCTTGAGGCTGTGGAAGCGGAGCTCAGGAGCAGACGCGCGGGCGGAGAAGCCACTGACCTCGCATCGCAGCAAGGTGGCGCCCCGGAGGGGGAGAGCGTGGGTATCCTGGTTGACTTAAAGGCATACGAACTACTGATGCGACCTGATCTCGATTGGCCGGGGAATATCCGGCAAGTTCAGAAGGTCGCCCGCGATGTAGCAGTGGAGGCGTGTCGTCAGAGTCCGAAGGGGCCAATCGTTCGCGTGGAACGGAGGATGGTTGAAAAGGTGTTGCAGAAGCGTTTTCCCGCTTTCCCGCGGCCCGATGTTTCGAGCAGTGACGCGTAATGAGGAGTAACCTACATGGCCAAGAAACCGAACCAGACGGATTACAAGGAGATTGAGGCTATTCGCAAGCTTATGCGCGAATGTGAAGAGACCCTAAAGAACGCGAGCCTTTTTCCCACTAGCGACGTTGAAGACAAGCGTAGGTCGGTAAAGCAGTTTCTGGAACTGCTTAACTGGTGGGTGCGCCTGGACGAGGACGACAAGGCCCTGCGGGGCGCTGCGGCGCCCTGACGCGCTGGGCGGCGTCGCTGAGGGCAGGCCAACGGATAGTCAGCGAACCGTAAGCCGGGGCCTACACCCGGCAGGAAGCTGCCGAATACTCGGCCAGCGCCGTCATCTGAGGAGCGCATCCCGTGCCTTCAGCGGTGTGGTGCCGCCGGAGCGCGGCGCATTTGCGGCGCTACGTATATGCAATACGTCATCAACGCCATCATTGCCGGGTCGGCATATGCTCTTCTGGGGCTGGGGTTTGCGCTCGTTCTGCGCGTTGCTAGGTTCATTCACTTTGCGCACGGAGCTGTCTACTGTGCAGCCCGTATGTGACACTGCTCTTGAAAACGGCCTTCGGGCTTAGCCTAGGCTTAGCTGCAGCCTTGGCCGTACTGTTCTGCGGACTGATGGGCGGTGTAATCGAACTGCTTGTCTACCGCCGGCTGCGGCGTAGGGGCAGTTCCTCCGTGGTATTGCTCCTCGCGTCGCTGGGCGTGTACATCGCTCTCCAGAATTCGATCTCGCTGACGTTCGGCGATGGCGCGCAGACGCTTCGATCGCGGGCAGTTGCCACGTCATTCGATGTGTTTGGCGCCAAGGTGACTCAGCCACAGGTACTGCTGATCTGCGCCACCGCTGGACTAGCCGCTTGCGTCGCTCTGTTGCTGGCAAGAACACGGATCGGCAGGGCTGTGAGGGCAGTTGCCAGTGAACCGGAACTGGCAGGCATCTGCGGAGTCGATACGGAGGCCGTAATTCTCTGGACGTTCGTGGGAAGTTCGATGCTCGCGGGTCTCGTCGGAGTATTGGTCTGCTTGGATCTCGACATGACGCCGACAATGGGCATGCACGCGCTGCTGATGGCTGTGGTGGCCGTGGTCGTCGGCGGTAGCGGGAGCATTTGGAGGATCCTCCTAGTTCGAGTTTCGCACTTATGCCGCTTGTTGAACGGCGTGTAGCAAGGTTGCCAG
>CBDUXT010000089.1:0-24255 GCA_965371245.1 uncultured bacterium
ATGGATTCGTGGCAGGGCGGAATGCACGGATCGGCCACTACCCACCCAGCGGCGGCGTCAAACGGGACCGTGTTGCCCTCGAAGCGATATAGCGTGTCGTCGGCGACTGCCCAGGACGCAAGGGCAGCGACACACATGATGGCACGGGTCAGTCTTCGCATGGACGAAGCCCCCGAACCCTGTAGGGTAACTCTATTCCGATGGTCGCTTTCGTATCGGGCATGGTTGTGTATCCGTGCGGAGCTATCCCGCCTGAGTCCGCGCGGGCTAAAGCCCGCGGCTCGGGATGACGGACACGTCCGTCCCCCACCCTTCGCCAAAAGCGAGGGATGGGGCACCCGTCACGCTCGGCGCTGAGCCCGCGTTCGAAACGTCGTTCTTTCCGAGCCGCGTTTTTCCTTTCCGAGCCGCGACCGTGAGGGAGCGGTTTTTCTCGGCGCGACCCACTCGTCTGGTTCCGCTCCCTTACGGTCGCGGCTCGGTTAAAAAGGCTCCCCTGGCTCCGCGCGGGCTTCAAGCCCGCGGCTCGGTAACAACCAAACGTCTCGCCGTACGTCGATGTCCGTGGCGCTGTGACAACCACACGTCTCTCCGCGCATCGACGTCCGCGGCTCGGGACGAGAAGCCGTGCGAGCTGGGCGCTCCATGGCTTCAGCGTATCGGACCGAATTTCGAGCCGGTTCTCACCGCCCGCCACTGCCCTCGTGGGCCAGCCACGTGGAAGACGAGCATCCCCCAGTGCCGTGCGTCACTGACGCCTTGCCACACGCCCAAGACACTGCTCAAGAGCAGTGGTACACTTCCGATTGCCCAAGAGCAGTGGCACGCTTCCGGTTGCTCAAGAGCAGTGGAACACCTTGAGCACTACCACGATGGGAACAGTGCCACCCGGCCCACCAGCGTCCGATCGTCTTCTAGAGTGTACCGTTTTGGGGGGGACGATTCAATGTGAATCGGCGTGTCGCCTGGGGCGTCGCGGTAGGAAAAAGGGGGCGCCGCCGGCGAGTAGCAGGATGACCGCGGGCTCTGGTACGACGACGCCGCTGGCACCGCCGTTGTTGGTGAAAACGGCCGGGCCTTGGGTCAGCCCGTAGTCAGCCAGGTTCGACGTACTTGAGGCGAAGAACTCGCCCTGGAATCGTAACCCCGCCAAGTCATCGCTCGGCAATCCACCCGTGACAGCAGGGCCGAAATCACCGTCCGGGTCATTGAATAAGGTGCCCGCTGTGGACCCGGTATAGCCGGAGCCGCCGAAGGCAAGCGACCAGTAGATTTCGCCGGCGTCGCTCTCAAAGGTTAGCCTACCCGCGGCCAGGTAGGACTCCGGGATCGGGTTTTCGAAGAGAAAATCGGCTTCGACGGGGCTGTCGAGGTAGCCGGCAAATCCTTCGGTAGCAATCAGGACCCGGGCTCCATTGGCCGCACTGCCGACGCCGCCGGTGAAGTCGATCAGCGTCACCGGGTTCTGACCGGATGCATCCCAGGCGCGGAGTCGCTCTTGCGAAAGGTCGCCGTCACCGAGGCGCATGCGCAATTGAATGGCCTGGGCGGACGTGTCACCGTTGACGCCGCCGATGACCTGCTCGATCTGCATGAGGAAACCGGCCGACGCCGGCGACGAAACGGAGGCGATTACGCCCAAGCTGATGAAGGCGGCTGCGCACGACCTGTACATTTTGCTTCCCCTCGCGAACCGGGCCACGTCACGGATGCGCTGCGTTGACACAGCACAAGACCGCCACGCTCCCGCGTAGAGGATTGTAGGCACGCCGACGACTGGTTTTCCAAAGGGCAGCGCTGTTTTCGGGCATGTCGCCCCGGGTCCCTCACGACCGATAAGCGCCGTCGGGATTCCCCAGCGCCCGTGGACGGCGGGCGGGAGGGAGTCACAGCGATCGCGCGGCCGGCGCAGCAGGTTCAAGAGGCGCGCTGAGCCGATAACCCCATCGACCGCCCCATCCGGGCGCTTGAGCTGGACGCGCGGCGACGATACGATCGTCTCGGCGACCGGACGATTCGGGCCGAACGAGTCCGATCCCCCGACAGCGCTATCCCGGCCTCGTGCGATGGGCGAGGCCATTAGAGTGCCACGAATTGGTCAATGGCGGAATCGAACGACATCGTGCGGCCACCCTCCGTGGACATGAACTCATTTTCAGCAACCCGGTCGTCTCGGGCTTCAGACAAAGCGGTGCGCCCGGTGCCGGTGGACACGTTGGTCGGGCAGTGGTGGGTGCTGCACACGCGAGCTCGAAACGAAAAAGCGCTCACCGGGGAACTCGCCAGGGCGAATATACATTTCTTCCTGCCGCTTGTGGCGTATCGGCGGACCTACGCCGGGCGCGTGCGCCTGATCACCATGCCGCTCTTTCCCGGCTATGTGTTTCTGTGCGGCCGGCCGGAGGACCGCCTCGCCGCGCTCCGCACGAACCGGGTCGCCCACGCGTTGGAGGTAGCCGACCAGGATCGGCTCCGAAGCGACCTGCGGCAGATCCAACGTGTCGTAGAGAGCGACCTACCGGTCGATCTCTACCCTCGCCTCCGAAAGGGAAGTCGCTGTCGGATCGTTCGCGGTCCCCTTGCCGGGCTTGAGGGCATCGTCTTGAAGCGGCGGGGTCCTTGGCGGGTCTCTCTGAGCGTACAGTTCCTCGGCCAATCGGCCGAAGTCGAAATCGATCCAATGTTGTTGGAAGTCGACGAGTAGGATCATCCATGCCCGCCCCACCGCCGCGCGCGGGAACGCGTCGGCGTCCGACCGGCTTCAACGCCGTCGCAGGGCCTGCCCGATGGACGCATCGCCTCGCGAGACAGGCCACTCCCAATCATCCGACAGCCGCCCCGAGGCCGCCGGCAGCGGCTGTCCGACCCCGGTTGGGGCGCATGTCAAGAAATCCTGGACGCGGCGCGGCGGATGTGTCGAAGTTGGTCCGTGCGGTATCGTTACGTCATCATCGCACCCGTGCCTACGGGCCCATGTGAGGATCAACAGAAGATGGACCACGCCGCCAATCTCTCCACGCACGAACGACGCCGGTCTCTGCTCCGCGGGTCTCTCCTCGTGTGCCTCGCGGGGATACTCTCAGCGGGCTGCGCCCCCGATTCCCGGATCAGCCTGGCGGACTTCCTCGATCAGCAACGGGCGATGGAAAACGCCGCCTGGGAGCGGCTTCCGCGGGAAGACGAGGTGATCGATCTGAAGACCCACCTGGGTCCCTACCTGGTCGGTCCCGGCGATGTCCTTGACATCGATTTGATCGGCGCGGACGGTGTGCAACTCATGCCGGACCTGTTGGTTCGCGTTGATCGCGACGGGCAAATCGCCCTTCCGGTGATAGGCTCGCTGCACGTCACCGACATGGAACTCGAAGACGTCGAGAAGGTCGTCCGCGGTGCCTACGTACCCAACGTCTACCTCGACGCCGTATGCCACGTCGAAGTCAGCTCGATCGAGCCGACGAGTGTAATGGTCATCGGTGCGGTGACCGTCCCTGGGTTGGTTCAGCTCCGACGCACCGAGCGCAACCTTCTCTTCGCCATCCACGCGGCCGGTGGAGCGTCCGTGACGGCATCCGGCGAGGTGATGCTGCGACGACTCCGCCGCCCCAGAGAAGAGGTTACGCTCAATCTTCGGGACCCGAATGAGCTACGGGCCGCCCTTTCGCTGGACGCGCTGGAGAATGGCGACATCGTGACGGTTCGCGCCGCGAAGCCCAACACGATCTTCGTCGGCGGACTGGTCAACCGCCCCGGCCCGCAAGCCTACGCGGCCGGAACTGAGATGAACGTGCTCCAGACGATTGCCGCCGCGGTTGGGCTGCGAACGGACGTCACACCCAAGGAAGCGACCCTAACGCGGCGCATGCCGGACGGCACCGACGCGCACGTAAAGCTCGACCTTGAACGGATTGCCATGGGAGAGGATCCGAACCTCATGCTCGCTGCCGGCGACATCCTCTGGGTGCCGCATACCCTGGAAACGACGATTCAGGAGTTCATTTCCCGGAACGTCTTCATGCGTGCCGGCGTCTCTCTCAACTACAGCATCTCGGGCTTCGAGAACTTCAACCACGGCGGAAGGTCGCAACAGGGTCTCGGAGGTGGAACCAATATTCAGAACGCGTTTGATCCGTTCGGAGCGCTGCAGCGCAATGCGGCACTGCAGAACATCTCAGTGCAAACGCAACCGTAGGAGCCCGCCGCAAGCGGCTGTTGCTTGCTCAGGGCACCGGCTTCCTGCATAAGCATACGAACATCGGTTGTGGAGATAGGCGCTACCGCGCTTCCCGGGTGGTTATTCTCTGATCGCCGTCACTCGCGTGTCACCAGGAACATCACTGCGGCCGCCGTGACAGTCCCGGCGTGTAGCAGATACGGAGCGTGCCAGGAGTTGCAACGATACGCCAGCGCCGCCAGGAATACCCCACCTGGGAACGCGAGCAAGAACTCTCGGCCGGCCTTGCCCCAGTGAATCAGCCCGAAGAGCGCCCCGGACAGGATAATCGCCCCGAGGCAACCGTCGGGGATGCCCAACCAGCGCGTCACGCGAAGGGATCCACTGGTCGATCCGGTCGGCTGGGCCACGCCGAACCATTGAGCGACCCGTCGCCATCCCGATTGTGCATCCTGAACGACCGTCGCGGGCTCAGGCCAGCACCCATCGATCCTGAACGCCGCGAGCATCACGCCCTCGAAAAAGAAATGCTCGCAGAACAAGACCACGACGTAGTAGGTGAGGACCGTTGGCGGACCGGCCTCGAGATACGTGCTGTAGTATGGCGAGAACTCAGGGCTACGAACCATCCAAAACACAAACGGTATGGAGAACAGAAAGCTGCCCCCCACGATCCGTAAGAAAAGCCGGTTGGGCCGACGCCAGCCGGTGTCGGCGGGTCGACCTCGGCCAAGCAACAGACAGCCCACCACGGGTACGAGCAGGGACAGAACTACGTAGAAGGCGCCGCTGCGTAGAAATCGCGACGGCGCGTCAAGCCCCAGCGCCTCCAGCCCGCGCCCGACGACACGATGAACCCACAACTGCGGATCCCGCCACAGTGTTCGTATCGAAGGATCCAACCACCTCGGCGGATTGACGATCAACCAGACCACGTAAACAGAGAGGCACGCGCGCACGGCGAGGACGCGAAAGCGAGACGACCGGCGACGTTTCTCTTGCGGCCGCGAGTTGCTGGCGATCGAATCAACCACCCGGAACGACCACCGTTCCGCGCGTCAGCACGGTGCGAACGCAGTTCCGGCCAAGCTCGTACATCCAGCGGGCGTGGTTGGGCACGTCGAGGATCACCAGATCCGCCTGCATGCCGACCTTGATGGCGCCCAAGCGATCGTGCCGGTTGATCGCCGCCGCCGCGTTCGCCGTGACCGCCACCAGGGCTTCGGTCGGCGTCATACGCATCTGCGTACACGCGATCCCCATGACCAACGGCAACGATTCGATCATGGATGAGCCGGGGTTGTAGTCGGTGGCCAGCGCGACCGGCAGGTCGGCCTCCATGATCCGCCGGGCCGGGGCCTGATCGACGCTGAGAAAGAACGAACAACCGGGTAGCAGCACGGCGACGCAGCCGGCCTGTTTCATCGCGGCGATGCCGTCGTCGTCGATGGTCTCCAGGTGATCGGCCGAGATCGCCCCCACCGCCCCCGCCAGCCGCGTGGCACCGATCTGCGTGATCTGATCGGCGTGCAACTTGGGCGCTAGCCCGAACTTCTTTGCCGCCTCAAGGACGCGGCGCGACTGATCCACGTCGAAGGCGGTTTTCTCGCAGAACACGTCGCAGAACTCGGCCAGTTCCTCATCACGCACGCGTGCCAGAACCGCGTCATCGAGAACCGTATCGAGGTAGGCGTCCGGTCGATCGGCGAACTCTTTCGGGGTGGTGTGGGCGGCCAGGTAGGTGCCGACGAGTTCCATCGGAACGCAAGATCGCAGCCGCTTGACCGCTTCAAGCATCTTCAGCTCGTCGGCCACGGTCAAACCGTAGCCGCTCTTAATCTCGACGGTTGTCACTCCGCGACCCAGCATGCGCCGAAGGCGCGGCAGCGCCAGCTCGACCAACTCGTCGCACGTAGCGGCCCGGACGGCCTCGACCGTTACGCGAATCCCACCGCCGGACCCGGCGATCTCGGCGTACGAGCGTCCCTCAAGCCGTTGCACGAACTCCCGCTCGCGCGTGCCGGCGAAGACGGTGTGGGTGTGGCAGTCGATCAGGCCGGGGATCACGCATCCGCCGTCGGCGTCGATCACGCGGCAGCCGGCCGGTGCTTTGAGATCAACCTCTTTGCCGAACCAGTAGATCCGCTCACCCTCGATCAGCATCGCAGCGCCCAGGATGGTCGCAGCGGAGTTCATCGACCGGCCACCGATCGGACCGGGCGGGACAACGACCAACTCCGCGATGTTGCGAATCGAAAGCATGCAGGTTCTCACAGTTGCCGGGGCCAACCCGACGGATCCGGGGCACCTCCGCCCAGGCCATACCAGGTACACAACTGGCGGGATGCACTATGTCATCGGGTCCGGTCGATGTAAACGGCTGCGTTTGCGCGAGCGTCAGAAGCCTTCGGCTTCCGCGCCTCGGGATACGTAGTAGGATACGAAAGGCCGACCCGGCCGATAAGTTAGAGGAACGTCGGAGGCTGCTTGTGAGAGCGATTCCTCTTTGGGACGCACCCCGCGGCTGTCTTTCCGAGCCGCGACCGTGAGGAAGCGGTTGACTCCAAACGATGTCAACCGTCTCCGAAACGGCACCCGAAGCACTGGCGCTGAACACCATAACGGAAACCGACCCTGGCCGTGACCGAAACCACCGCTATCGAAGCCGCACCTGCCGAAGCCGAACCATCGGCTGAACGACGTTGGTCCGTGTGGCGTGCGATCCTCGCCGCCCTGTTCCTGCCGGCCACCACGGCGCGGCGCACCACCCATCTCTCACTAGCGACGGCATTTGCCGTCCACGTCGTGGGCGTGCTTCTTATCGTCGCGATCATCTTCGGGGCAGAACCCCTCTATGGGATAACCGGCCCGCTGACCGTTGGGCGCATCCTCTATGAGTTCTCAATCAGCCTGACGAAGTTCGCCCATGAGGTCTCGGCGTACCCGGGGTGGGTATGGGTCAACATCGTCGTGATTTCGGTCGGCATCGAGGCATTCGTGGCCCTGCTGGCCTTGACCATCATGAGCTGGGGCGCGCGGGACGAGCCATTGCGAGAGACCTACAGGCACTCTCTTCGGACCGTACTGCTTCGAACGGTACATGCCGCACTGATCGCCCTGTGCATCGCGACGGTTGCGGTTTCGCTCGCGCGACGGGAGCGACAGTGGCTGCGTGTGTACCCTCCAACCCCACCGACGGCGCCCCAGGCTGGGTCGCGGGTCGTGGGCGGCCCATCCGTCCCCCCTCCCACCAACCAGCAGTGGGCGGATTACTCACGAGAGTACGCCGAATGGGACGCACAGCGGAGACTGAACGAGCCGTGGTATCTTGTGCAGCAGGAGCTCGTCTTAGCTCATGTGGTCATGGCCTGCACCGCGTGGTTCCTGTGGGCGTTGCTCCGCGGCGTCGGGGCCAGGCATGAAAACCGCCCCATTCAGCGTGATCCGATGTGCGACACCTGCGGATACAACCTGTTGACCATCTCGATGGACAGTCGATGTCCCGAGTGCGGCGATGCCGTCCAGCATTCGCTGGGACCGGATGCGCGCCCTGGAACCTCATGGCAGCGACGCCGTCTGATAGGCCGCTGGCAGGCGTGGTGGGATGCCGCCTGGACGGCGCCGCATAGGCCCGATGCACTTGGCAGGCGCATTCGCCTTTTCTCGCCCGGCAAAGACCACAGCGTCTTCTTGTCGCTGCACCTCCCGGTGGTTTTCTTGATTGGAGCCGCGACGCCACTAAGCCTCTATGCGATCGACGAGGGCATGAACCCATTCGTCACCGCTCCGGAGTTCGCATTCGTCGCCGGTCCCATGACGGGTTATGCCGCGTGCTTTTTCACGATCGGGCTCTCGCTGCTATCCGCCAGCGTCATCGGCTGCGTGTATTCCCTCCGCGAGAAGCGAAATCTGCTATCGGGCGCAGTCCAGGTTTCGTGTTATCTCTCGGCGTTCTTCACGGCGTGGGTACTGTTCGCCGGAGCGAACATGATAGCGACCGTCTTCTTTGAGAAGGAAGGGTGGGCGGATGCCGTTGAAACCCTAACCGGCGTGAACCGGATTCTCGTAACCGCGTTGAGCTGGCTCATGCCCAACTGCATCATCGGGCTCTGGTATCTCACGCGCGTCGCCAAGAGCACGGCGGCCACACGGTATGCCAACCGTTAGTCACCGCCCCGTGCGGCACCGGCATCTTGGCGATGGGGCGGCATGGGCAAACTTGTTTGCCCGAGTTGCTGCGAAACCAGCACGGGCAAGCCGGCGCTTACCCATGCCACCCACAAAGTTAGGCGTGAAGAGGCACTGGGGCCGCTTCCGAAAAGGTCGGCGCTGTTTCGAGCCACCCGCTCCCTTACGGTCGCGGCTCGGAAAGAGATCCCTGGTGGAAGCGCGCCGGCTGAAAACGTATCAGCACCTTTCTGGAAACGGAACCACTTGCTGAAGAGGCTATCAGCGCGGCGGTCGCCACACGAGAACGGTGGCCCAACGGCGGATCGACTCGACCGGGCACGATTTCATCCGACCGCGAACACGTCGATTGCTGGTCCCCCGGTGCCCGGGCGCTGTTGGGCGCTGCGCCGCGCTCCGAACGCCTCCATGCGGGTCTACGTGCCATGTTTCGCTTCGCAGGATCGCTAGCTCGTGCTACAATCCCGCAGCGGTGTGCGGCACGGTGCGTGAGGCGTCTTCACGCCCCCATTGACGGATAAGAGCAGTTGAGCGTTCGATGAGCGCCGGCTTGGCTTGGCGCGGTTGGGCGTTCGCTTCGGCCTGTCGTCAGGATGAAACGCCAGACGCGCGCCAGGGATTCAATCCGCGCAGTGGGCATGGTTTCGAGAAAAGCGGTGGCGCCGAACCCGATCCGGGCGGGCCCCGACCCGATGGACACCAAACAGCGATGACAGAACATCCCCGTGCGAAGTTGCTTTCATCCTTGGATCATCGTACCGAGAAAGTGGATCCTGGCGGTGGGCGCATCTACAGCGCCTGCGCTGCGGCGCTCCTTCTTACGCTACTCGGCTGCACACCCGTGTCACCCGGCGGCGAGCAAACCCCTGTTTGGAAGGCGGCTTTCGACACCGCTAGCGTCGGCGCCTTGTCGGCCGTCTGGGGCTCGGCTCCGAACGACGTCTTCGTGGTGGGCGGCACGCCGGGCGTGGGAGAGGTGTATCACTTCGACGGTTCACAGTGGCGCATGATGCCGATTCCGGACGTTCCGCTGCTGGTCTGGGTCTTCGGATTCGGACCGGGCGACGTGTATGCCGTCGGCGCGGGAGGGGGCGGGATTCGTTTCGACGGCACGTCCTGGACGAGTTGGAGCACGGGTACCACTCAAGATCTCTGGGGCATCTGGGGAGCTACGCCGGATGATCTTTGGCTGGTCGGTGGCAACGTCGGAGAAGGTGATCCGGTAATTCTCCACTTCAACGGAAGCGCGTTTGCGCCTGTGCCCGTACCGCCGAACGACCGCCGGGCCACGTCGCTGTTCAAGGTGTGGGGCATCGACGGCAAGGTCTTCGCCGTCGGGGAGCATGGGTTGATCCTCGAACATACCGCCGGTGCCTGGGCACAGGTGCCGGCTGGGTCAGCCGCCGATGACGATTTCGTGGCACTGTGGGGTACGAGTCAGGACAACATCGTTGCGGTCGGTGGACGCGGTACGGCGCGCGTCGCGCAGTATGACGGCACCGACTGGACGACCCGGGCTTTCAGCGGCACGCCGGGGCTTAACGCGGTTTTCATGGTGGAAGCGGGTGAGGCCATTGTCGGGGGCGCAAACGGCTTCGGCGCCCGGTTCGATCCCTCCCCGGGCGTTCTCGACGCCGAGATGACCGGCAGCAACCTGTGCATTCACGGAATGTGGGGAGACGGCGCCGGGCGGTTCTATGCGGTGGGTGGGCGATTCTCCGAGCCCTTCGCGGGCGTTGCCCTCGTTCGGACGATCGGCAGCGCGGGCATGAACGATAACCCGCCACCGCCCGACCGATCCTGCCTGACCTCCGTGGATTGTCCCTTGGGGGAAACTTCTGCGGACGACGTTTGCGTGCTGGCCGACGGTCCGACCATCGAGTACCGGGTAGACACCGCGACTGGATCGACCCCGGTACCGCCGGGAGGCGACATCCCCGTGTTTCGCGGGTTTCAGGGGGGCATTCACACCTTCATGACGATCCGGGCGGCCGGGTTCGAGCCCGGCTCCCCGGTTCTCTTTACCGTCGCAATTGCGCTGACACCCGGCGGAAGCGTGGTCGCCACGGAGCGAACGCTGAACGTCGTGTTGACGGAAACGCCCGAGGGGTTCAACGAGGCCGCCGGGCTCTTCATCCCGTTCGACAACGCCACGGCCGCCGGACTCGACGGTCGCGACGCCGTCGTCTCGATGACGATGACGGATCCCGATGACGCTTCTCGTTCCGCATCTTTGGAAGCGACCGTACGGCTAGTTGTCATCGGCCCATGATAATGTTTAGATGGTGAATATCACGGTCTACAGCACGGCCGACGAGCGCGGCCCCAGGGAAGGTTCTTATGGATGGAAACAGATCGGTTGGTTGGGTCGCGGGAAAGATCGAACGGGCTGCCGTGACCCGGGCGAGTTGGGCGCTGGTGTTGATCGTGCTTACGGGGTGTCCGGCTGTGCCCGACGGGGTGGGGCTGGATGACGGACCCGTCGCGACCGGCATCTCCGGTCGGCTGGGCGAGGTGCTCCCGTCGGCCACGGCGCAGCAACGCGAAACGTTCGAGCGAGGCAAGGCCGTTTTTGGTAAGCGGTTCGACGCTGCCGACGGCGTGGGCCCGGCCTTCAACGTCACGTTCTGCGGCGCGTGCCACGAGCGCCCGGTTGCCGGCGGCAGTGCGGGGTTGTACCGCAACTTCGTGTTGGCCGGCGGGCTGACCGTGGACGGCGCCTTCCTCCCGGCCACCTCGGCGGGCGAAGCCGGCGGCGTGCTGCGCTCGTTCAGCCTGGACCCGGCGGACCCGTTTCGCCCCGTGGTTACGGACGACGCGTCCATCCTCGCGCAGCGGAACCCGATCCCCCTGTTCGGCACCGGTCTGCTGGCGGAACTCGATGACGCGGAGATTCTGTCGCGGGCCGATCCCGACGACAGCGACAACGATGGAATCAGCGGAAAGGCCAACTTCGACCACGGCTTCGTGGGGCGCTTCGGACGCAAATCGCAGACCGTTTCCATCGAGGGTTTCATTCGCGGCCCCCTCTTCAACCATCTGGGCATCACGACGGATCCGCTGACTGAGGATCAACGCGCCAGCCTGCCGGTTGACAGCTCCACGACGTCCAAAGTACGCATCTTTCCCGCTTCCAACGGCCCCGGCAAGAACGGACCGCATCTTCAGGCGGCCGCCCCCGACGGGCCGACGTTTGACGACGATGCGGCCGCCGACCCTGAGCTTATTGGGCAGGATCTGTTCGACCTTATCAGCTTCACCATGTTGCTCGCGGCGCCGACGCTCGAAGAGCTGACGGAGCAGACGAACCGCGGTCGGTTGCTGTTTCACCAGAGCGGCTGCGCTGACTGCCACACCCCGCGGCTCAGCGGTCCGCGCGGCCCGCTTCCGGTCTATTCAGATTTGCTCCTTCACGACATGGGACCGGGGCTCGCTGACGGAATCGTCCAAGGCGAGGCCGGTGGGTCGGAGTTTCGAACACAGCCGCTATGGGGGATCGCATCCACCGGACCCTATCTGCACGACGGCCGTGCGGAGACGATCGAGCGGTCGATCATCGAACACGGCGGCGAGGCGGAAGCATCACGGGAAGCGTTCGTCGCCCTAAACGAAGTGCAGCGTCAAGACCTGGTCGAGTTCCTCCTGTCGCTTGGCGGGCGCGACCAACTCAGCGCCGGGCTTCTGGAACCGGGCGCGCCCATCCCGGCGGTTGCGGAGTATGGCGGGCCGTTTCGAACTCTCATAGACGACGAAACGGATCGCTTCCTTCGTGGCCGCGAGTTGTACGACCGGGATTTCGGACATGACACCGGTGTCGGGTCGCCGCGGTTCAATGGAGATTCGTGCCGCGCGTGCCACTTCGACCCCGTGATCGGCGGCGCGGGGCCTCTCGGCGTCAACGTGATGCGGCACGGGATCCTCAACCCCGACGGCGCCTTCACGCCGCCGGCGGCCGGCACGATCCTGCACAAGCACACGATCGAACTGACAAACGCCGTTCGTCCCCAGGACGGTGTCACCGTCTTCGAGCCTCGCCAGCCCCCGCACACCTTGGGACTCGGATTGATCGAGAGCATCCCCGAAGCGACGATCCTGGCAGGCGCCGACCCCGACGATGCCAAAGACGGCGACGGCATCACCGGTCGCGCGTCGGTGACCGACGGGGGTCGGATCGGTCGGTTTGGTTGGAAGGCCCAGGTGCCATCCATCGCGGAGTTCGTTCGCGACGCCATGGCCGCGGAATTGGGCATCACCGTCGCGCCTCAGGCGGGCCTGACCTTCGGGCGGATCGACGACAACGATGAGATCGAGGATCCGGAGTTGTCCGTCGCCGAGGCCGAGGATCTTGCGTTCTTCATTGCCATGTTGGCGCCGCCGCCGCGCCAGACCGGCGCGGATGCCGCGTTGGTGGCAACGGGTGAGGTCGTGTTCGAGCAGGTCGGCTGCACGGCGTGCCACGTGCCGTCGCTGGCGGGCGCGGACGGCCCCGTGCCGCTGTTCTCAGATTTGCTGCTCCACGAGATCCTTCCGGCCGACGCGGTCGGAATCGAAGACACCTCCGCGAGCGTACGAGAGTTTCGCACCGCGCCGCTTTGGGGGCTCAGCCAGACCGCTCCCTATTTCCACAGCGGCGAGGCGGACACGATCGATGAGGCGATTCGGTTGCACGACGGAGAAGGAACGGCTTCGCGCGCGGCCTACCTGGCATTGGATGAGGCGTCCCGGGCGGCGCTGTTGGCCTTCCTCGACACGCTGTAATGCGGGCACGGAGCCGGCATCGCTTTGCGCGAGCGGACGCGCCGCGACGACATGAGGAGATGGGATATGATCGAGCCCGATCGGGTTGCAAACGTGGGCCTCCGCATGGGGCTCGGGGCCGCCCTCTGCCTTGGCTGTGTGTTCTCGGTGGGTTGCGATCTTTCGCCGCCGCCCGCGCCGGGGGGTGGAGACGGCACCGGGACCGACGACGGCGTGCTGCACGATGCGCTGTCCATGCCCGCCGAGCCGACGGTCGATGTTACTCGGTTTCGACAGGCCGGCGAATGCGCCGCCTGCCACCCGCGGCATTTTTCCGAGTGGCAAACGTCGATGCACGCCTATGCGATGAAGGATCCGGTGTACCACAAACTGGTCGCCATTAGGCAGCAGGACTTCGACGGCGCTCGAGACCAGTTCTGCACCCAGTGCCATTCGGCCATCGGAACCCGCGGTGGAGAAATCGTTCCCGGCTTCACGTTCGAGGAACTCTCACCGATCACGCTCGAGGGTGTGACCTGCGAAGCCTGCCACAAAGTGGTCGGACTGGAGCGAGTCTACAACAGCGGTCATCGGCTCGACGACCAGGCCGCCATTCACGGCCCCATCGCCGACCCGGTGGAGAACTCCTACCACGAGTCAACGTACTCGCCGCTTCACGACACCTCCCGGTTTTGCGGCGGCTGCCACGACGTAGTCGAGCAACAGGGGTTGAATCTGGAGCGACCCTTCGAGGAATGGGCCACGTCGCTCGCCGCCGAGGAGGGACGAAACTGCCAGAGTTGCCACATGCCGACGTACACCGGTCAGGCCGCCGTGCTTCCGGGCATGCCCGAACGCGAGAACCTTCACATTCATCGTTTCATCGGTGTGGACATGCCGCTGACCGAAGATTTCATTGCCGATCCAGCGCGGCGGGAGGAGATTCGACAGGAAGTGGTCGCGCTGCTGCAAAGCGCGGCGGAACTCGAACTCGCCGCCGCAAGCAGCGTCTCGGCCGGCCGGCAGTTGGACTTTCACGTCACCGTTCGCAACCTGATCGATGCACACAATCTTCCCACCGGGGCAACGTTCAACCGGGAGCTGTGGATAGAAGTGACGGCCACCGATGCGAACGGGATGATCTTGTTCCAAACGGGAAACCTCGACGCCAACGGCGATCTTCGGGGCCACTTCAGCGAACTGGAGCCCTACGGCGACAACGACTTGGTTACCTTTTCCTCGAAGTTCGTGGACGCCTCGGGGAACCTGACCGTCTTCCCCTGGAAGGCCACCGAGCACATCTCCAACTCGCTCTCTCCACTGTTCGAACGAACCTCGACGTTCTTCATTCCGACGCAACCAACCACCGTCGGCCCAATCACGATTCGAGTTCGGCTGCGGTTCCGGGCGTTCCCGCCGTTCCTGCTGCGAGCGTTGGGGTTGGGCGAACTCGTGGAGCGCCTCGAAATCGTCGATATCGATGAAGAAACGATCGTGGTCGTCGTGGAATAGGCAATCCGACGCCAATGACCGGTAGGGTCGAACGGTGCCGCTGCCGATAGGAGCGGCGATCCGGTCACTCGATCTCGACCAGCCGCACCCGGCGCGTCACCGTGGCCGTGATGTTCTCATTGTTGACGTCCGTGACGATGAAGCTAATCTCGGCATCTTTTCCGTCGGCCTCATCGCGTGGCAGAGCGACGGGAACACGCAGGTTGTAGATTTCATTGATCCCCAAACCCACCTCGTTGAACACGGAACTGAAGGTGGCCGCGGGGATCAACACCTCGTCCGTTTCGGTCAGGAAGCCGGCGCGTGATAAAAAGACGAACCCGGTTGGTGCAAACCCGACGCCGCGAAACGTGATGAACATGTGCATACCGCCTTGGAACCCGTGGAACACGAACACCAGGTCGCCGTCATCGATCCTGGCATAGGGCTGGTTGACCGCGTACCCGATCTCAAGCCTGGGCGGGTCCCCCCGCGGCAAAGCCGTCAGGTAGTTCGCGTAGTCTCCCAGGTCGAAGTCCAGGTCCCTGTCGTAATCAAACTTCGCGAGGCATTCCGCCGGTGTCGCTCCTACCGGATCGGGCGCGTTGCCATCGCCCGAGATACAGTCAGCAACATCGACCGCCTCGACCAGCACATCGCGTCTCCCACCGGCTATGGTCCCGCTTGCTGGATCGTGGCCGCGCCGTGGCCGCGCGGGGGCTCGGGCGCTCCGCGGATCCGAGGCTTTCCCCGCGTCCGCCATCGGAACCAACGTCGTGATGACCACAGCGCGAGCCACCATAATCCCATACCCGGCAAGCCGTGTCCGCGACGACCGGATCGAGCGACCCGCGCCCGGAAAAACGGCTCAGACGTATCGGTAACAACCTTCTGTCGTTTAGGATTCACGCTATTCCTCAATGGTTCGCACCAGCGCCACGCCCGTAAACGGCGGGTTGAACAACCCACCGACGGCGTAGTGTCGGCCGGTACAGTCCGACCATATGGCATGGATCGTGTGGAACGTTCCCGTCAGTTCGAGTGACACACCGTTGGTCGCGGGGTCGAACGTCAATGCCGCCCCGTTGGCACCGGCCACCAGCGCCTGGTCCGGCTCGCTCATGAAGACGGCGTTGAGCGCCCCCACGGCGAAAGGCTGCTCTATCGACCAGGCCGCGCCGTTGTAATGGACGATGTTGGCAAAGAAGCGGCCGCCGACGGCGACGATGTTGTCCTCGCCGGTGCCCCACAGCGAGATCAGGTCCTCCTCCGTGCCGCTCTCTTGTTGAGACCACGCCCCCGCCGCGTATTCCAGGATCAGACCGGCTTGACCCACGGCGAATGTCTTTGATCCGATGCCCCAAACCTTGAACAGCGCGTGCGCGCCCGGGCGGTCGATCGAGGGCGGGTCAACCGACGTGAACGTCTCGCCGTCGTAGTGCAGGATCAAGGGCGCACCGTCGAACGCATCGCCCCCGACGATCCAAAGATCGTTCGGGGCGTTACCCCAGACCCCCCAGAGATTGGTCGTCGTTTCGGCGTCGAGTGCCTCCCAGGTCAAGCCGTCGTAGTGCAGCGCGCCGCCCCCCAAGCCGACTGCATACACGTCGTCCGGGGCAAAGCCGAACACCCAAACCAACAGCGGCACCTCGGGCACGGCCATCGGCGCCCAGACCGATCCGTCGAAGTGGTATACCTCTCCCTGGGTACCCGTTCCGCCTACGACGAACACGTCCGAGGGACCCGAACCCCACACGCCGGAGAGCGCGCCGGTGCTCGACGTGTCGAACGCGACCTCCCACTTCGGCTGACCCGTTGTGCCGGAAAGTTGGCACTGTTCGTTACAGCGATTGCACGGAGGATCACAGGTCTCACCGGTTTCAACGATGCCGTTGCCGCACACGATTGTCACCACGGCGCAACCCGTGCCATCCACGGGTGTTCCCGGCTCCGTTCCGGGGCACTGGTCCAGGCTATCGACGACGCCGTCGTTGTCGCCATCACGCTGACTCGGCGCGCAGCCGGTGTTGTCCGGAGCCTCGTTTGCCCCCGTGTTCGGACAAAGATCGATGTCGTCGGACACGCCGTCACCGTCGGAATCGAGCTGGCTCGTCGCACAGCCGGCGGCGTCCACGACCACACCGACCGGCGTATCCGGACACGCGTCGCGGTCATCCGTTGTACCATCCCCATCGGCATCAAGCTGGCCAGGCGCGCAGCCCTGCTCGTTCGCGGGCTCGCCCGACATGGTTTCGGGGCATTCATCCGCGGCGTCAAAGATGCCGTCTTGGTCTTCATCCCGTTGCGCGGGCGAGCAGCCGGCTGCGTCAGTGGAATCCCCAACAAGCGTGCCCGGGCAGAAATCCGCTTCATCGTCAACGCCGTCGCCGTCCGCATCGCGCGCGCCGGGAAGATCGACAGGCTCAAAACGGACGGTGATGCGCGGATGTTCCTCAGCCGAAAAGGTTACCGGGTTCTCCGTGGACGTGATCGAACCGAACCAGCCCGCGAATCGCCAACCGTCACTTGCGGCGGCCGTCAGGGTCACGGACGTGTCATTCAACGTCTGCCGTACCGCCCCTTGCCCCTCCACCGTGACGACCACGGCGTCGGTCGTCGTGCGACCGGGATCAGGATCGGTGTCGGAGTCCGGCGGGGATAACGCACAGCCTCCGCACACGATCAGGACCAGCGGCATGAAACGGCGCCGGTGCGTCCACACCATCTTCTTGACGCCCCGCAGGCGCCACGGCCAAGCTGCCAGGCGGCTCGGCGAGCACGCGGAGACTTTCCCCGCGTTTCGACGCGCATATCGCGCCCGAGTGACCACTGGCCCGCGCGCTTCGTGGATACGCGTCGAAGACACCCGACCGCCTGCATCCGACGCAGACACAATCCGGGCGCACACAATCCTCGTACTGGACGTGACGCACCCCAAACCGTACCCCCGTGACCGAACCCAATGATCCCACCCCGCCGGCCGGGACAGATCGATCGCGGCCGGCATCGGTGAACCAATTCGCTATCACCGATTATAGCGTCGCCCAAAGAGCGGTCCAAGCGGGCATTGGCGTTGCACCCGGCACGCTCGGAACACATCTCGACCAAGAAACCAAGTCGCCATCCGGACGCCACGGGGTCGTAAGCCACTGATCCAATTCGCGGTCATTCTCGGACCCCTCGTCAGGCGCAACGGAACCGGGAGCGCGGCCGACAAGGAGAGCACCCTCAATCTTGTAAGAGGGCGTCCGCCGGTGCCCGCCCGGTCCGGCGGTTCGTCTACGGGCTTGACTACATCGACGAGCCGGTGGCGCAGATCACGCCCCCGCCCAGCAGTGTGGCCAACCCCAACTCGGTTCGCTACATGCTGCGCGATGCGAACTACAACGTCGCGGGCATCGTGCGGGATTGCGATTCCACGCTGATCCGCCAGTTCCGCTACGACCCCTACGGCACGATCACCGCGGCCGAGGATGTCACCGGTCCGACACCGACGGCCGCCGACCCGCTCGAGTCGTGGCACATGTTCCAGGGTCTGATGTACGACCCCGCCACGGCCACCCCCACCCGCACGGGGCTACACCACGCCCGGGGCCGAGACTACCGAGCCGACCTGGGTCGGCCGCTTCAGCGCGACCCCAACGGACAGGGGCTCGTGCTGTCTAGCGGCCTGCCCATGAACGGGCAGACGTTGGCTGCACTGGCATCCATCAGTGCGAGCGCGCAGTACATCGACGGGATGAACCCGTATCAGTTCGTCGGTGGCAACCCAGTGCGCGGCGTCGATCCTTCCGGGCTCTTGTTCGCTTGGGATGTCGATATCAACGACGCCGCAGCCGCATATTATGCCGACCGTGCCGCGACACAGATCGAAGTGATCGAGCAGGCTCGCGCCCTTATGCGCGGCGTCCAGGCCTATGCCCGAGCCATGGCGGAGCGACTGGCGCTAGAGGTTGCCGCCACGGCGATCTGGAAGCCGGCGCCGTATGGATTTGCGGCCTTTGACGTACTCGAGGCATCCCTCTTCATGGCGCAACACGGCGCCAGCTGGGGAGGCGCCGCCGGGCTGGCCGCGGCCCTCTACGGCGTAAAGGCCGCCAGGGATGTTGGTGGAGCCTTGGGTGTCCGCTTGAGAAAAGGGCAAAAACGCAGCGCGGGCCTGGGAATCGAGATTGACGATAATCTATTCAAAGCGCATTTACAGGGTGCTGAGCGTCGATACCGTAAGAGGCTACCGATTGGGTCGTTTTCAGTTCGCGACTGGGCGGGGTACCCGTCAGGCGTTCGTCGTCCGTCCAGGCCCTTTCGGCTGCTTGAAGGTGCCGAATACGCCCACGCGCGCAAAGCAGCGAATCGCGCGAACAAGCGGTTGCGCCGGCAGAATCCGGGACAATATGCCGGTAAAGAGATACACGAAATCCAACCAGTGAAATACGGCGGGAGCCCGACTGACCCGATGAACAAAATCGCGCTTACACCGGGGCAGCATCAGCAGTATACTGTCTTCTGGGGTAGGCTACAGCGGAAGCTACAAGCGGGAACCACTCCATGAGATCGGAAATTGCTGAACTCGTTCACGAATGTAAGCTGAATGGCCCACCGAATCCCAGTGATTTGGACAAGCTAAGGCAGAGTTTGCCGTCGGGGTTCCCTTCGGATTACATGGAGTTTCTCGCGCAATTCAACGGGATGGAAGGCTTCATGAGGGACGGCAGCTACCTGATGCTGTGGAGGGCAGAGAAGATCTGCGAATTCAACGATGGCTATTGTGTCAGCGAACTTGCCCCTGGTATTGTTCTCATTGGTTCTGATGGCGGAGGCAACGCATTCGGCGTGGATACACGCGTTGAGCCTTATCGATTCATTGCGGTTCCGTTCGTCGACTTGGACCTTGAATACCTACAAGTTCTTGGTTCCTCGTTGGAGGAGTTCTTTACGGTACTTGCGTATGGTGATCCCTCTTGAGTTAGCGATTCCCCATGTAGACAGTTCCAATTCGCGAGTCACCGCCTCCAGAACGTTGATTACACGTTGACGCAAGCCGCTGCCAGATTCCCGCCTATGCTCGACACCACGACGCGACTAACGCCCGCATCACGCACATAGTCGATGGCCGCGACCTCTCGATCTTTTTTCCGCGTCCGTCACGCATAACGACGCCGGCAACCTGACCACCGACGGCACGCACCAGTACGTCTACAACGCCTGGAACCAGCTCGTCTCCGTCGAGGACAGCGCGGGCAACGCACTCGTCTGGTACACCTATGACGCCCTCGGCCGGCGCATCTCCAAGAAGGACTTCGGGGCCGGAGCGCCCGGCCAAACCCCGACGGAATACTACTACTACGACGGCAACCGCGTGGTCGAGATTTACCACTGGATGGCCGACAACGCCCCGACCCCGGGTTTCTACACGCTCGACGAGTGTCCCATCGGCGGCGGCGGTGGGGGTGGTGAGCCATCCGAAGAAAAACGCATCGAGATAGCCGACGCGCAGACGCGCGTCACCAAGACCGCGTACAAGGAGGGCTTCGACGAACCGAGCCGCGACCGTAAGGGAGCGGGTGCCAATGTCACGGCACCGCGATCAAAGGATGGGCAGTCCAACAAGGCCACCACCGACGACCCGCCGATCCTTCGCAAGGACGACGTCTACCTCGCACCCGAGGCACAGGCCGCGGCCGACAAGGAGAGCACGACCACCAACATCGTCATCACGATGGAGGCCCGCCCGATCCGGCGGTTCGTCTACGGGCTGGACTACATCGACGAGCCGGTGGCGCAGATCACGCCGAGCACCGTGGAGAACCCCAACTCGGTTCGCTACATGCTTCGGGACGCGAACTACAACGTCACCGGCATCGTGCGCGATTGCGACACGACGCTGATCCGCCAGTTCCGATACGACCCCTACGGCACCATCACCGCGGCCGAGGATTATGCCGGTATCGCCCTGTCGGCCGGTGACCCGCTCGAATCGTGGCACATGTTCCAGGGTCTGATGTACGACCCCGCCACGGCCACCCCCACCCGCCCGGGCCTACACCACGCCCGAGGCCGAGACTACCGAGCCGACCTGGGGCGGTTCATAAGCCGCGACCCGAACGAGCAGGCGTTGGTGCTGTCGAATGCACTCGCGATGGCCGGGCAGACGCCGGCGGCGCTGGCATCGATCGATGCACAGGCACAGTACCTCGACGGGATGAACCCGTATCAGTTCGTTGGTGGAAACCCGTTCCGCCGGACGACCCGTCCTCGCCCGTGAATCAGCCAGCCGCGTTGCGGGCGCTGGCGCCCCGAACCTGGCTGTTGACGGTGGCCCGGCCGGCGAAGCGCGCTCCGGAGACCCTAACCCCGAGGACGGTTCGGGTGACCTTCGCCAAGGAGGCGGTTTCATGGGCCGCAAGCGGCACTGTCAGCCCGGGTGGATGACGATCCGGCGGGGATGGTACGAGTTGATGTTTATGGTTCACCGCGCTGAACTCCTCGCCCCGGCTTCGCCAAGACGTTGTGGGTAAGCAAAGGGCTAAAGCCCGCGCGGATTTTGGGGGCGGTATGGGGTGTCCGCGGCCTTACGGTCGCGACTCGGAAAGACGGGATCGCCAGAGGTCAGTCGGGATGGGTTCGTTTCCTCTTCGCCAAGGTTGCCGTACGATGATCTCCGGACTTTCCGGGAGAACGCTGTTGCGCCGAACGCTGTTTCTGCATCGATTCACACGCACTTTTCTGCTTGCCGCACTCGTCGCATCGCCCGCGTGCGATCGAGCGAAACGCGACCGGCGCCCAGACCCACTGATCGTCTACTGCAGCGTCGATGAAGCCTTCGCCCGCCAGGTGCTCGACGTCTACCGCGACCGGTCCGGCACCGAGCTGGCCGTTGTCTTCGACTCCGAGGCCGGCAAGACCACCGGGTTGGTCAACAAGATCATCAGCGAGGCACGGTCCGGGCGCCCTCGGGCCGACGTGTTCTGGTCGAGCGAGCTGTTCAATACCATCAGCCTGGCGCGCGGGGGGCTCTTGACGCCCTACGACCCGCCGAGCGCGGCCGACATCCCTCAGCGCTTCAAAGGTCCCGAACACCATTGGACGGGGGTCGCGGTGCGCGCTCGCGTGTTGGCGTTCGACCCCACGCGCGTCTCAAAGAGCGACGTGCCGACCACCTGGGCGCGGCTCGCCGACCCGCGGGTGGCCACCCGAACCGCGCTGGCCAATCCACTTTTCGGGACGACCCGCGGACACGTGTCGGCCATGTTCGCCCTGTGGGGATCCCAGCGGGGTCGAGGCTTCCTGTTGCGGCTTCGTGAGGCCGGCATTCAGATCGTCGATGGCAACAGCAGCGCGGTCCGCGCCGTCATGGCCGGTCGCGCGGCGTTCGCGGTCACCGACACCGATGACGTGTGGCTGGCACAAAAGAGCGGGGCGTCACTGGACTTGGTCTATCCCGACATGGGCGGCGGCGGGACGCTGTTGATCCCTTGCTCGGTGGCGTTGGTGAAAGGCGGCGCCGGCGGAACGGCCGCGAAGGCCCTCGTTGATTATCTCGTCTCCGCCGAAGTGGAGCGGATGTTGGCTAAGAGCGATTCGCGGAACATTCCCGTCCGCCCCGCCCTGCGTAGCGAACTCGGTCTCGAGTGGCCGGCGGAAACACGCATCGATTACGGCAAGGTGGCGGGCGCCATGAGCGAGGCGATGGACATCGTTCGGGACGTGCTCATCCGGTGAGACCGCGCGTTCCATCGGCTGCCGTCATCGGTCTGGGCTGGACGCTGTTCGGGCTGGCCATCGTCTGGCCTTCGGCGGCGCTGCTCGCCCGATGCTGGAACGAATCCACATCGTCGCTGCCTCAGTGGATCGTTTCGCCGCGTCAGCTCGGGTTGTTTTGGCGCAGCGTGTGGCTTTCCGGGGCGGCGGTCGCGGCGACGTTACTGGTCTCGCTGCCCGCGGCCTATGCGCTGGGGCGCCTGCGCGGGATGTCGCGCCGGCCGCTCTTGGCCGGCTGCCTGATGGCCACGCTGCTCTGCCCGCCCATGGTCTACGCTTTTGGCTGGGAGCGGGTGGTCACGCTGCTGACCCGCGCGCCGGACGACGCCACTGCCACCGTAGGGACGGATCGGATCGATCCCGGCGCCTTGGCGACGAGGGAATCCGCCGCAACGTCGGAAGGTCCTCGCACGCTGCAACCCGCGGTTCCATTTTCCGCGGGCTCCAAGAGCTGGGAACCTTACGTCCGCTGCGTTGGTGTGTGGTCGCTGTGGCTCTGGCCTATTCCGGCCATGCTCTTGGCCGTTGGTTGGTCGCGGATCGGCTGTCGCGCGTTTGAGGAATCGCTACAGGTTTTGTCGGCGCCCGCCGCCTTCGTTCGCGTGGCCATGCCGCAACTCATTCCATACATCGCCCTTGGCGGCCTCATCGTTTTCGTTCTGTGCCTCAATGACTACGGTGTGCCGCACGCCTGCGGGCTCATCGTTTTCTCGACGGAACTGCTGGGTATCGCGCAACAATCCAGTCGGGCGATCGACACGGTCTTGCCGGCCGGCATGAACGTGGCATCGACGGCCGTGGCTCTTATTGTGCTGCTGTTCTTGGGTCGCCGGTGCGCGGTGGACGATGACACCGATGACTCCGGCGGTTTCGCATCCGCCAGCGCGACGGGTCCGTTTCTTCTTGTCCTGGGTATCTTCGCCGTCTCATGGCTCGTGCCGCTGACTGTGCTCACCTTGGATCTCGAATCTCCGGCGGTCTTGGTCTTGGGCGCGCGAACCTATGCCACGGACTTGGCAGCATCGTTGGGAACGGCGCTGCTCGCCGGGCTGGCGAGCGTCGCAATGGGCGCCGGGCTGATGATCTCGCCGCGCCTTCGCACACCCGCCGTGGTTTGGGCGCTGCTCTTCGGTGCGCTTCCCGGTGCGCTGATCGGCGAAGCGCTGGTGGTGGGGTACAACCGGGCCGCCACCGCGCTTCTTTACGATCATTGGCCGATCCTCACGCTCAGCTACATCGCGCGGTTCGGGTGGATCGGTGTCGTGGCCGTCCGGCTGACCATCTGGCAGACACCGGCGGATCTCATCCAGCAGGCGCGCGCCGACGGCGCCGGGTCGATGTCCGTGCTTGGTGGTGTCCATCTCGCCTGGGGGTGGCCGACGCTGCTTGTCGGCGTCCTCGCCATCGCCGCCCTCGCGGTGGCTGACGTGGCCGCCTCCGCTCTGGTTCGGGTTCCTTCGTTCACCCCCATCGCCCACGTGCTGCTCGAGAAGTTCCACCGCTTCGAGGATGGCATGCTGATTGCCCTGAGCCTGTGGCTGGTGGGTGCCGCCATCGTGCCGTCGCTGGCTGCTTCCTTGGCGCTTCGCCGACGCGCGCGGTAGCGGCCGGTCCCACCAGGCTGTCCGCGGGCTAGCGCCCACGGCTCTGACCCGGCGTGCCGCCCTCAAGATGGCTTTGCACGCCCCGCCGGAGATGTCACTACGCCGGCCGGGTGGAGTGCATGACCGAATCGGCGGGCAGTCTTCAGAGCACAGGGCGCGAGCCCTGTGGCCGATCTGGTATCGTAGAAGCCCCATGGTTGTTCGCATCGTGTCCGTGGGCTTGCGCCCACGGCTCTGACCCGGCGTGCCGCAGTCAAGATGGCTTTGCACGCCCCGCCCAAACTGTCACACACCCCCCGCAAA